>NZ_LT896716.1:0-639166 GCF_900187405.1 Geobacter sp. DSM 9736 | reverse complement strand
TCGCCGAATTCCCGCTAATTTCTCCCCATACGATGACAACACCTTCCGCAGCATCGGGACGTAAGACAGGAGAACGGGATGAAAAAAATCATGGAGTGGCTCGGAATATCCACCGAAGCAACCAATTCAATCAGGGAGGAAAAAAGTATGAACATGTTCTGTTACCAGTGCGAGCAGGCGGCCAACGGCGGTTGCAGCAAGATCGGGGTCTGCGGTAAGCAGCCCGACGTGGCGGCTCTTCAGGACCAGCTTGTCTACGCAATGAAGGGGATCGCCTTCTGGGCCGACAAGGCGCGCGCCAAAGGGGTGAAAGACCAGGAGATCGACCGGTTCATGCTTGACGGACTTTTCACCACCGTCACCAACGTCGACTTCAGCGCCGAAGAAGTGGCAAAGCTGGTCCGACAGGCGGCCGGTGTTCGGGACAAGGCACAGAGCCTCTACGAGAGGGCCAACGGCGGCGCGTTCGCCGGTGAAGTTCCCGATGCAGCCAAGCCCTTCGCACCCGCTTCCACCGCCGAACTCGTGGCTCTCGGGGCTCAGCACGGAGTAAAGGACGACACTATCGACCCCGACGTAAAATCCGTCCAGGACATCATCCTCTACGGTATGAAGGGATATGCCGCCTACGCCCACCACGCCCTCGTGATAGGCCTCGAAAATGACGAAATCTACGCTTTTACCCACAAGGCCCTTGCCGCCACCCTGGACAGGAGCCTGGGGCTGATGGACTTCGTGGGCCTCGCCATGGAGTGCGGGCGGATCAACCTGGTAACGATGGAGCTCCTCAGCAAGGCCAACACCGACAGCTACGGACATCCGGTGCCGACCCCGGTGCAGCTTGGAACCAAGGCTGGGAAAGCGATCCTGGTCTCGGGGCACGACCTTCGGATGCTGGAGGAACTCCTCAAACAGACCGAAGGAACCGGCATCAACATCTACACCCACGGTGAGATGCTCCCAGCCCACGGCTACCCGGGGCTCAAGAAGTACGCGCACCTGGCAGGGAACTTCGGCGGAGCATGGCAGGACCAGGCCAAGGAATTCGTCAACTTCCCCGGCGCCATCATCTTCAACACCAACTGCATCCAGCGCCCGGCCGACAGCTACAAGGACCGTCTCTTCACCTGGGGCCTCGTACAGTGGCCCGACGTGAAGCACATCGACGGATGGGATTTCTCCGCAGTGGTCGCAAAAGCTCTGGAACTCCCCGGCTTCGCCGACAACCCCGGCAAGGAGATCCTCACCGGCTTCGGGCACAATGCGGTCCTGGGCGTGGCCGACAAGGTGATCGACGCGGTGAAGGCCGGGCAGATCCGCCACTTCTTCCTCATCGGGGGGTGCGACGGCGCGAAAAGCGGGCGCAACTACTACACCGAGTTCGCCGAGAAAGTCCCCAACGACTGCGTCATCCTCACCCTCGCATGCGGGAAGTACCGGTTCAACAAGCTCGATTTTGGCGATATCGGCGGAATTCCAAGGCTCCTCGACATCGGGCAGTGCAACGACGCCTACAGTGCCATCCAGATCGCAGTGGCCCTGGCGGGGGCATTCAAGTGCGGCGTCAACGACCTCCCCCTCTCGATGATCCTCTCCTGGTACGAGCAGAAGGCGGTGGCGATCCTCCTGACGCTCCTCCACCTGGGGATCAAGAACATCAAGCTGGGGCCGAGCCTGCCGGCGTTCATCACCCCCAACGTCCTCAACTTCCTCGTGGAGAACTTCAACATCGCCCCCATCGGAACCGCCGAAGGGGACCTCAAGCAGATCCTCGGGTAGTGCAGGCAGAGAAGGACAAAGGGGGAGCGCCAAGCTCCCCCTTCGTCGTTCCCCGGGGCTGTAACCGGAACACCTGAAAGGAATCAAAATGATCAGCCTCCGACATATCCCTTACCACTTCTGTCTGGCCATCTTCCTTTGCGCGCCCCTGCCGGTCTTCGCGACCCCGGCCATCACCTGCCACTGCTTCACCGACCGTTCCTACGACGCGGCGCGCCCCACGGCTGCGGACCCCTATTTTCTAGCCAACGCTCAAAACTCCTTTCTCGCGGCTGCGTATAAGGTGGACAAGAAGAGCATCGTCCTGAGCAAGCAGCGCGGAACCTCCTCCGACGATCTCTGGCTGGCCCACGGCATTGCTTCCCGGTCGGGACGTTCGGCTGACTCACTCCTCCAGACGAAACAGACCAAGGCAAGCTGGAACGACGTCCTCGCACATCTCGGCATAAACACCAAAAGTCTCGGAGGGAAGCTGGCGGGGGCAGCAGCCGCAAGGCAGCCCGATGCCAGACTCGCCGAAGCGGTTGTCGACGACCTCCTCGTAAACAACCGGCTGCTCGACGAGCAGGAGCTTTCCGCCCTTCGCAGATCCGGTGGAACCAATCAGGAGGTGATCATCTCCTCGCTTCTCGCAATTAAAACTAAAAAAACGGCGCGACAGCTTCTTCAGCAGGTGAAAAGCGGATCGACCAGTTGGGGAGGCCTCATGTCCAAAGCCGGAATGGAGCCCGCAAGCTTTCAGAAGGAATTCTCGGTTCTCTTGAAATCTCGCTGACGGCTTCGTCAGAACCTGTTGTGAGGTATAATCCTGATTGACAGTAAAAGGTTCGATTCTCTGATAAGGAGGGAAATTGACATGACACCAAGCAACGGATGCATACGGGGACTCACGGTGGCAATGGCTGCAGCGGCCCTCATCTTCGGCCTCCAGGGCAATGCTTACGCGCACTGCGACACCCTGGACGGACCGGTGGTACGGGACGCAGAGGTTGCGCTGGAAGCGGGAGTGGTCACACCGGTGCTCAAATGGGTACATGCCGGTGACGAGAGTGAGGTGAAGGAAGCCTTCGCCGCAGCACTCGCCGCAAAGGGTAAAAAGGATCAGGAAAGGGCCAGGAAAAGGTTCTACGAGACGCTGGTAAGAATCCATCGTGCGGGGGAAGGAGCTCCCTTCACCGGCCTCAAGCCCGCCGGAGAGATCGATGCGGTTATCGCCGCAGGGGACCGCAGTCTCGCCGCAGGATCTGCCGACCAGCTGGTAGAAGGCCTCACCGAAGCCGTCAAGCAGGGCATCCGCACCCGCTACGAGAAGGTCGCCGAAGCTCTCCTGCATAAGGACGAGAGCGTAGAGAAGGGACGCGCATTCGTAGCTGCGTACGTCGAATATACCCATTACCTGGAAGGGCTCCACAAGGCAGCGGTAGGTCCCGTGGGTCACGGCAATGCAGGGCAGGATCACGCGGGGGCCGAGAATCATGACGGACATTGACCTGCTCAGGCAGCTGGTGGAGAAGGCCCCCGATGCAATTCTCGCGGCAGACGTGGATGGGATCATCCGCTTCTGGAACAGCGGAGCGCAGCGGATCTTCGGCTATTCGGAAGCGGAGGCGCTCGGAAAATCCCTCGACCTCATCATCCCGGAAAACCAGCGCGTGCGGCACTGGGAGGGGTATCGGCGGGTCATGGAGACGGGAATGACCAGGTACTCCACCCGCCTTCTGGCAGTACCCGCTATCCGCACGGACGGTGGCCGGCTCTCGACGGAATTCAGCATCGTGCTGCTCCGCGACGGGAACGGAACCATCACCGGGAGCGGCGCAATCATGAGGGACGTGTCGGAGAGGTGGGAGAAAGAGAAGGAACTGAAGAAACGGCTGTCGGAATGCGAAGCTTCCAGGTGAAATCGAGGTCCCGTAACAGCAGCTCTCCTGACTTGAAGCTGTTACGGGACGGAACTTCTTATGAATTACTTCTTGTACCCTTCCGCGCAGACTCTTCCCCAAACGAAATAGTTCTCGAAGCTGTACTGGACAACATCAGCCTTCTGCTTGAGGACCGCGTTCTTGAAAGGGCCGAATCCGAGTACGTGGATGAAGCAGTCCATCTCGGTCTGCGTCATCTTGGAAACGTCGACCCCGGCACCGCCTGGCCCCGTCATCTTTGCCATACAGCCGCCGAGAAAAAGCGATGCACCAACAAGCACCAATCCTACAGTTCTTTTCATAGCACCCTCCAATAAAATTTTTTTCAAACTACAATGCTTCGGTAAAAATGTCAAAAACTTAGAAGAAGCAGCAGACATTGAAAATCCGCATCTTCCTGCCATACTTCCAGAAAGAAATTTGCGATAAAGGAGCTTCCCATGGAATCAGCTATGTTCTGCAGACAGTGTGAGCAGGCGGCGCGTGGAGTCGGATGCGAAGTAATGGGAAACTGCGGCAAGGACCCGAAGGTCTCCGCCCTTCTCGACCTGATGATCCAGGGGCTGAAGGGGGTGGCGGTTTATGCCCACCGGGCGAGAGAACTGGGGGCAAAGGACCGGGAGATAGACCTGTTCATGCTCGACGGGCTATTCACCCGGGTGACGAACGTGAACTTCGACCCGGAGGACATCTCCCGCAGGCTGTATAACTGCTACAGGATCAAGGAAAAAGCACGCACCCTCTATGAGCAGGCCTATCGGGAGCGAAAGAACGAACCAGCACGGCCGCTGGACGCTGAACCCGCAAGGTGGACTCCGGCGGAAAACATAGAGGGGCTGGTCGCCCAGGGGCGGAAGCACGGAGTGCTGACGTGGCATCAAGACCCGGACGTTCTGTCCACCATCGAGATCCTGATCTACGGGCTTATGGGGATGGGAGCGTTCGCCTGGCACGCAACGGAAATGGGTAAGGAAGATGAGGATATCTACGCCTTCATCCATCGGGCCCTGGCCGCCACGGCAGACCCCAAACTCCAGCTCAAGGATTTCGTGGCGCTCTCCCTGGAGTGCGGAAAGATGAACCTGCGGACGATGGAACTCCTATATCAGGGACATGCGGAGCGCTTCGGAGACCAGGAGCCGATGAAGGTCAACCTCGGCACCCGTGCGGGTAAAGGAATCGTGGTTTCGGGACACGACCTGCCGATGCTGGAGGAAATCCTGAAACAGAGCGCGGGAAAGGGCATAAATGTGTATACCCATGGTGAAATGCTCCCCGCAAACGGCTATCCCGGCCTCAGAAAATATGAGCACTTCGCCGGCAACTTCGGAGGGGCATGGCAGAACCAGACCAGGGAACTTCCCGATTTCCCCGGCGCGGTCATCTTCAACACCAACTGCATCCAGAGGCCCGACGCCTCCTACGCCGACCGGGTATTTACCTGGGGAGAGGTCGCTTGGCCCGGCATCCCGCACCTGGAAGGGTACGATTTCACTCCGGTCATAGAGAAAGCACTGGCTCTTCCCGACCTCCCGGAAAATCCGGGGAAGGAAATACTTGTAGGATTCGGCCACGAGGCCGTCTTCAAAGTGGCGGGAGCGGTGGTGGATGCCGTCAAGAGCGGCGCTGTTCGGCACTTCTTCCTGATAGGAGGGTGCGACGGAGCGAAGCCGGGACGTAACTACTACACAGACCTGGCGCAGCAGGTTCCGAAAGACTGCGTCATTCTCACCCTCGCCTGCGGCAAGAACCGGTTCAACCGTCTCGATTTCGGAGATATCGGCGGAATCCCGAGATTGCTCGATGTGGGTCAATGCAACGATGCCTATTCCGCCGTCAGAATAGCTCTGGCCCTGGCGGACGCCTTCAATTGCGGGGTAAACGACCTCCCCCTCTCCATGATCCTCTCCTGGTACGAGCAGAAAGCACATGTTATCCTGCTGACGCTCCTGCACCTGGGGATCAAGGGGATCAAGCTCGGGCCTTCGCTGCCGGCGTACGTTTCGCCGGCGGTGCTGAACTTCCTGGTGGAGAATTATGCACTGGGTCCGACCACTACCCCCGAACAGGATTTGCGGCAGGCGTTGGGGACATGACCGGACAGCAGGGTTCGGGGAGGCAGTGGCTTGGCCACTGCCTTCCCTGCATCCGGACTATTTGATGATACTCAGCCTGTTTATGGTGTCCTTCCGTGCTTCGTACTCCTCCTTCTCCATCTTGCCTGCCTTATGCTCGTCTTCGATCCTCTGCATCTCCTGATTCAACCTGTATTCATAGGCGCCCCCACCGGCTGCCGCCCCTCCGAGAACCCCCACCCCCGCGGTCCCCGCTTTGCTGGCACAGCCGGACAAGGCAAGGGAAACCAGTACCGCCGACAAAAGTACGATTCGCTTCATTGCTGCCTCCTTTCTCCATAGGACCGTCCGATCTCTCGGGTGTGTAATGTCGACCTGATTACAGTGTAGACCTCAGCATACGGCTGTCAATCCGCGCAGGTCGGCTGCCGGTGGAGAAATTCCCGGCTCACGTTGACTGAAAAGCGGCCCGTGTTAAAGTATATTAATTCAAAACTTCAGGAGCGTATCATGAATGTGAAATGTGCAGTTTGCGGTCAGCTGGGACCTAATGAAAAGATGATTCTACGCAGGCTCAACGGCAGGAACCACTTCTGCTGCTCGATCAGCTGTGAGGTGAGATGGGAGAAGGTCAATCTGGTAGGTATCTGCGGCTGAAAGATACCCATTGCCGGTCAAGTAGAAGAGAGGGGAAAGGAGATAACGAATGTTGCGCCCCTTCCCGGGGTACTGTTCACACGGATGTCACCCCCGAGGGATTCCGTAAGCCTCTTCGTGATGTAAAGCCCGAGGCCGGTGCCCTTCTCCGGCGCCTTGGTCGTAAAGAACGGATCAAAAATCAGGTGGAGATGCTCCACAGGGATCCCCGGCCCGCTATCGGCAACCACGATTTCTGCCCGCCCGTTTCCCCACGTCGTTTGAAGTTTGAGATTACCGCCCCCCTCCATTGCCTGAAGAGCGTTCATGATGAGGTTGATGAATATCTGCTTCAATCTGTTGCTGTCGGTAGTGATGGCAGGGAGGCTGTAATCGAGCGACTCGGTCACGGTGATCGATCGCTTTTGCGCCTCGTATTTCAGAAAGGTCATGACCTCGCGCAGCACGTCGTTGATGTCGGCTTCGCAGCTCCCGCCACCGTTGCCCGCAAAGGAGAGAATACCTCTCGTTAACTGAGCCAGCCGTTGCGCTTCGACCCCGATCCGCTCCACCAGTTCGGCAACGTATTCCGGGACATCCCGCTCCCGCAGGATCAGCTGCGCCGCGGAAACTATCACCGAAAGCGGGGTATTCAACTCGTGCACGATGCCTGCCGTCAGCCGCCCCAGCTCCGACATCTTCTCGTTGACTGCCAATTGATCGAGAAACCGTTCGGTGTCCCCATCTTCGGGTTCCAGGTATGTCGCGAGCAGGTTCTCCATCGTGCTCCGTGGCCTCCGTGGGGCCGTCCAGCCGGGCTGCAGTCGAGACAGGAATCGCTGCTTCAGAAAGAGGCATAAGATATGCCATCAGCATAAGCCTTTGATTTGACTGACGGCACGCCCATAACTTTCGGCATGACGGCCCTGTTCTGCACCGTTTCGTGCAGTGGGTGCTAAAAAAAGCGGCACCCTTCCTATAAAAAAAGGCCGCCATCAAGGCGGCCATAACAATGAAGGACGGACGTTTCAGTTATAGGCACTCTCCGAATGCTGAGTCGTATCGAGGCCCATGATTTCATCCTCTTTCTCCACTCGCAGGCCGATGGTTTTGTCCAGGAGGAAAGCAATGCCGATGGTCACCAGGAAAGCATAGGCGCCTGCAGCAACAACGGCAATCAACTGGGTCATGAACTGGCTGAAATTGCCGGACATTAGGCCGGTAGCACCGACCGATGCGAAAACGCCCGTAAGGATCGCGCCGAAGGTGCCGCCGATACCATGCACACCGAAGGCATCCAGAGAATCGTCATACTTGAGCCGTGCCTTCATTAGGACACCCAGGTAACATACCACACCGGCAGCCAGCCCCATGATGATTGCGGCTCCTGGCTGCACGAATCCGGCGGCGGGAGTGATGACGACCAGGCCGGCGACGACCCCTGATCCGAAGCCCAGGGCAGAAGGCTTGCCTGCATGAATCCATTCGGCGAGCATCCAGGAAAGACCTGCAGCTGCAGGAGCAATGGTTGTAGTTGCGAAAGCGAGGCCCGCCAGCCCTCCGGCAGCGTCCGAGTTGTTCACGCCGACAATCGCGGATCCCGCATTGAAGCCGAACCAGCCGAACCACAGCATTCCGACTCCGAGCATCGTCAGCGGAAGGCTGTGTGGCGCCATCCTCTCGTGCGGGAATCCGTGACGCTTTCCAAGAAATATAAGAACAGCGAGAGCGGAGATACCGGATGAAAGATGGACGACGGTACCGCCTGCGAAATCGAGGGCGCCTTTCTTGAAGAGCCAGCCATCAACCATCCACACCCAGTGAGCCAGCGGATCATATACCAGTGTGGTCCAGAGCAGGACGAAGAGGCAGTAGGCGGAGAACTTCACCCGCTCGGCAAGTGCGCCCGAAATCAGAGCAACCGTGATCATGGCGAACATGCACTGGTACATTGCGAAGACGTATTCGGGAATGGAGCCGGGCTCGCTGGCCACGTTCTGGAAGAGCGTGTAGACGGGGGCGCCATCCTTGAAGGAGATGAGACCGTTCAGGAGGGCCTTGGAAAAATCTCCGAGGAGACCTCCCCCGACATCGGGACCGAACGCAAGGGAGTAGCCTATCACCGCCCATTGCACCCCCACGATCCCCATCGCCACGAAGGAATGCATCAGTGTAGAGAGGACGTTCTTCTGCCGCACCATGCCACCATAGAAGAAAGCGAGGCCGGGAATCATGAAGAGCACGAGGGCGCTCGAAACGAGCATCCATGCAGTATCACCGGTGTTGAGCACCGGATCGACGGTTTTGGGCTTCTCCGCATCGGCAGGAGCAGCAGCCGGCGCTGCAGCCGGCGCCTCCTGTGCGGTCGCGGCAGTCACAGCCTGGACCGCGGCAGGTTTTGCCTCCTCGGCTAAAGCCGCTACAGGAGCCGCCAGGGTAAGCAGAGCAATGAGATATGTCATCCAGATTCTAAGCTTCATATGAACCTCCGTCAGCGTTTATATGGTTCTTGTTCGCCTGCTGAAAAACTGAGGTTGTTCAAAAATAGCCAGGTCGTCGCACCCGCAGGAAGCCCCACGGAGGCGTAGCAGCGCTACGCCGCACACGGCGGCTTTCGAGGACGGCGTCGAGATGGCTGTTTTTCAACAACCTTCTCTAGATGGCGTCATGCCCCGTCTCCCCGGTGCGGATCCTCACCGCCTCCTCCAGGGGAAGCACGAAGATCTTTCCGTCGCCGATTCGTCCGGTCTTTGCAGTGGCTTCTATCGTGTCGATGACCTTCCGCACGAGCTCGTCGTCCACCGCAATCTCCAGTTTCACTTTCGGGATGAAGTCCACCACGTATTCAGCGCCGCGATAGAGCTCGGTATGCCCCTTCTGCCTCCCGAATCCTTTGACTTCACTCACCGTAATTCCTTCAATGCCGATCTCGTTGAGGGCGTCTTTGACTTCATCGAGTTTAAAGGGTTTGATTACCGCTTCTATGAGCTTCATTGCCTGCCTCCGTGGTTATGCAGGTTGCGCTGCTGCCCCGGCAGGGGAACCTGCTCTCCCCTGCCGCGACACATGCCGGGAAACTAGGGGAAATTGATGTCGACCTGCGTGGTGAAGGTGTTATTCCCGGCAAGCGCCTTCTCCTTGTAGACATCGTAGGCGAAGATGACCGAGACATTCTTGGAGAAGGCCCAGGAAGCACCGAAATTTATGGCGCCGTTGACGTTGTTGCCGCTCATGTAGTCGACTGCCATCCAGAGCTTATCCGAAATCTCGCTCATGGTCCGGTCCCAGGAGAGAAGAACGCCCTCATTTGCGGATTTAGCGGGATTATTGGCGTCAACAAGTGCAGATTTGCCGCCGCGGTAGCCACCGGCGGAAATCCTGCCAATGACGGGCAGGGTCTTGGCTGCAAGTCCGTATACTATGTTCTGGCCGCTCAGGATTAGCGGAGCATTGGCAGCGGACTGGGAAGGCCCCGCATTGTATATCCCCACCGCAAGAGCAGGCGAAAAATCGAAAAGCGAGTTCTCCGGAGTACCCAGCTTTGCGTTGAACGCGAACGGGTGGTTGTCGTTGGGCTCCCCTCCCACCACCATGTAGTCGGCCCCGATCTCCATCTGAACCTTTTCAAAGGGGAGAATACCTACCGTAGGTCCGATCATCATGACATTGGCATCCCTCCCGGTGGGTGATGCCGCTTTCGAGACGCCGGATGCACGGAAGTAATTGTCGATATTGAGGTGGACCACTCCGAAAGGCTGAATGTCCGTGGAAGGAATCCAGATCTGGGTAGAGGGGGTGGCCATCGCCGAGCCTGCGGCAGCCATCATGAGCGTCATTGCAAGGGTAACAATCTTGGTTGTCTTCTTCATGTCATACTCCTTTGTAATAATGTGTAATAGGAACTGCCCTTCAGCGACCTCTCCGGGTCTTCAACCCCCTTTCCTCCAAAGTCAAACTAAAAGGCGCCTTTCCCCTCCTGGAGAAAAGGCGCCATTGCCTGGTCCGTATCACATCAAAATCTCTCGTCTGCTGCTTCAACCAAAAAGCACGAGGCATGCCACTAGGTAAACCTAATTTGCACTGCTGGAATTACAGGCAGTTGACGTTACAGAATTAAAAAATTTGAAAGAAAAAAGGGGCCGCATCACCATTACGGCCCCAACATGCCTCTTTTTTATGCAAACGGTGCGACGAAATCAGCAGACCGGCGGGACTCGAAGCTAGAACAGCGGGCGGAAAGCCGAGGCCTTGATGGCGACGAAGACCTCGCTCCCTTCGCAGATATCGAGATCGGCTAGTGCAGAGGGTACCACTTCCGCCACAAGGCGCTCCCTGGAACAGTCCAGCTCCACCCCCGCCCGGTTTCCACTGGAGAAAGTACCTGTAACCCTGCATCTGAGGAGGTTCCTGGCGCTGATAGCTTCGGGGTGCTTCTTGAAGAGGATCATGTCTTTCGAAGAGAGCTCGAAAACCGATTCCTGAGCCGTACCTCCCATTGAAACAACCAGATCGGTCCCTCCCCAGCGATAGACATGGAGGCCATTATCCGGGCGAGGGTCGGTGAGGCGAAGCAGGTTTATGTATCCTACCGGGCTTCGTCCCATTCTGGAGCGGGCAAGCAGATCCGGCGTCGTCTGTTCGGCAACACTCCCTCCCTTCACCACGAGCACCTGCTCCGCCATCAGCCGCATCTCAACCAGGGAGTGAGAGATGAAGAAGTAGGGAATGGCGAATTCTTCACTCACACTCTTCAGATAAGGAATGATCTGGAATCGCAGGTTGTCGTCCAGAGCGGAAAGTGGCTCGTCCATCAGCAGGAGGCGCGGGTTGGAAAGAACTGCACGAGCGATCGCCACCCTCTGTTTCTCTCCGCCGGAAAGGCTGTCGATTTCCCGGTCGAGAAATGGAGCGATCTGCAAAACGTCCACCAGGTGATCGAAGTCGATCCTTCGATGCTCCGCCTTACAACGCCTGTAGCCGTAGAGCAGATTGTTCTTCACATTCAGATGGGGAAAAAGCTCGTGCTGCTGAAAAACTACGGCTATGCGGCGCTTGCCGGGGGACTGGTCGATTCCCTTCTCGCTGCTGAAAAGACACTCACCATCCAGCACGATCTCCCCGGCATCCGGCTTCACCAGCCCGGCAAGCATCCCAACAATGGTCGATTTGCCGCTGCCTGAGGCACCGAAGATGCCGACGCTCTCGCCGGAGACAACCACATCCGCCGCCAGGGTGAAGTCTCCGTACATTTTCCGTACGTTAAGGGTAAGGTGCATTTATTCCCCCCGGATGACGCTACGGGCATTGGGACGCCAGACGTAGAGAGCGAGCAGCACCAGGAAAGAAAAGATCAGCATCACGGCTGACATCCGGTGGGCATGGGCGTACTCCAAGGCTTCTACGTGATCGTAGATCTGCACCGATGCTACCTTCGTAACTCCAGGGATGTTCCCGCCGATCATCAGCACGACGCCGAATTCTCCAACGGTGTGGGCGAAAGTCAGGATGGAGGCGGTCACGAATCCCGGACGCGCGAGGGGGACCGCCACGGTAAAGAAAGCATCGAGCCGGGAAGCTCCCAGTGTCGCAGCTACCGCCAGGGGACGATCACCTATTGACTCGAAGGCGTTCTGCAGCGGCTGCACCATGAAAGGAAATGAGTAGAAAACAGAGGCGACCACGAGCCCCCAGAAGGTGAATGGCAAGGTACCGAGTCCCATCATATCGGTCAGGTGGCCGACCGGGCCGTTTGGCCCCATCGCCAGAAGCAGGTAAAAACCGAGCACTGAAGGGGGCAGCACCAGAGGCAATGCTACCACGGCGCCGACAGCACCCTTGAGCCGCGAGCGTGTGCTTGCCAGCCACCACGCGAGAGGAGTTCCCAGGACAAGCAGTATGGCTGTCACAACAGCCGCCAGTCTGAGGGTAAGCCATATTGCCTGAATATCGCCGTCGGTCAGCAGCACAATAGTTCCTTCCTATTTGCCTGTTTTTTCACCCAAAGGGATGAACCCGTACCTCTTCAATACATCGCGTGCTGATTTGGTGCCCATAAACTCGGCAAATCGTCCGACGGAGGCCTTCCCAGCCCCCTTCCTGGTGACGATGAAGCCCTGTTCCAGCGGGTTGTGCAGGTTTCCCGGGATGAGGTAGTAGCCCCCGTTTTTTGCCAGTTCAAGGTTTAGCGCCAGCGACAGAGCTATGATTCCGATCTGTGCATTTCCGCTCTGTACGAACTGGGCCGTCTGAGCGATATTTTCGCCGAATACCAGTTTCGGCTGCAGTTTATCCCAGAGGCCAGATGCCCGAAGCGCCTCTTCTGCCCGTTTTCCGTACGGCGCATGTTTCGGATTCGCCAGGGCGATCCGGGTGATTCTGGGATCGGCCAGACTAACCAGCGTCATCCTGCTCGCGTCCAGGGTATTGCTCCAGAGCACGATCCGCCCGAGCGCATACGGAGCGGCTTCAGACGCTGCCAGTCCCAACCTCACCAGCTCCTGTGGGAAGGTGATGTCGGCGGAGAAAAACAGGTCGAAAGGGGCGCCCTGTTGTATCTGGGTATGGAACTTCCCCGAGGAGCCGTAGGTAACCTGGATCTTGTCGCCGGGATGCATCTTCCTGAAGCTGGCAACGATCTCGTCCATGGCGAACTTCAGGTCGGCCGCCGCCGCTATGGTGACCTGCTCGGCATGTGCAGCCGCAGTCGTCAACAAGGTGCAGGCCACGACCAGCAGTTTGATCAGCTTCATGTAACTTTCCTTTTCCGGTCAATCAAGGAGGAATTCATCAGCACCCGGATATCGGCCTCTCCGGTCAGGCCGCATGCAGTCTGCACGAAAAACAGCCATAAAGATCGATGAGCTCGCGGTCGTCAAGTGGGCGCTTCAACTGCTGGGCAAGCCCTCGCACCTTCTTCAGGAGAACGGAGGCCTCACCCTTGCCGATAGAGATACCAAGCTGCCGGTACCGCTCGGCCAGGCCGCTCCCACCGGAGTGCTTCCCCGCCACAAAAAACCTGCTCAGGCCTACCTCTGCCGGGTCGAAGCCTTCATAATTGGACGGGTCCTTGAGCACCCCGTCTGCGTGCACCCCCGATTCGTGCGAAAACACGCGCTCTCCGACCACCGGTTTCCATTCAGACACAACCCTGCGTGATGCGTCCGCAACGAGACGTGAGAGTTCTCCCAACCTCCTGGTTTCGATGCCGCAATCGGTCCCGCAGGCATGCCTGAGCGCCATAACGACCTCTTCGAGTGCGGCATTTCCAGCCCGTTCCCCTAGCCCGTTGACGGTAGTACTGACGAACCGGGCTCCCCCCCTTGCTCCGGCGATGGCGTTGGCCGTTGCCATGCCGAGGTCGTTATGAGTGTGAACCTCCAAGTCCATGTCAGGCACCGCCCGCCGCAAGGCACGGATTTTTTCATGCATGGAAAAGGGATCGAGAATACCGAGGGTATCGCAGAAACGGAAACGGTCGCCACCGAACGCCTTCGTTATCTCAAGGAGTTCTATAAGGAAGTAGATGTCGGCGCGGCTCGCATCTTCCCCTCCTATGGAGACATAGAGATTGTGCTGCTTCGCGAAACCGAGGGCTTCTTTCAGCTGATTCCTTACCCACTCGCGGTTCTTTCGCAGCTTTCGCTCGATCATGATGTCGGAGACGGACAGAGAGAGATCGACGGCATTGACGCCGCAGTCGAGACTTGCTTCTATGTCGGCCTTGGCAGCCCTGTTCCACGTGATGAGCCGAGCGGAGAGGCCCATATCGACCAGTGCTCGTATGGAAGCCCGCTCTTCCTCACCCATCGCTGGTATACCACATTCAAGCTCCTGCACGCCAATGCTATCAAGCATCCTGGCAATGGCCATTTTCTCGCCCAGGCTGAATACCACGCCTGCGGCCTGTTCGCCGTCACGCAGCGTAGTGTCCGTTATAATGACTTCTCCGGTGCATTCTCTCATGGCTGCCTCCTTTCCACGAAAAAAGCCCCACGCCGGAATGGCTGTGAGGCTTCGTTGCCGCTGTAAACCATGAAATGGGGATAGCACATGGCATGCCAGCAGAGAAAAGGCCGTTAGAGCGGCAGGAGCGGAAGGTGTCGACACGGCTGCCGCAATATTAGGCAGAAACAGGCGCGATCAGCGCGTTCTTGAGACATCCTGGATGCAGGGAGGCAATCCGCAGAAAGTTTTTAAGCAGTTTCCGTGAAGCAGCAGCATAAACAGAATGATGGGAATCGAAGTCAACCAGAAAGCAGGAAAGATGCTGCGCAGTCTCAGGCCTCCAGAGCGCCCACTCTTCCACTATCTCGCGGGTCACCTCCGGATGAAACTGGATGCCGTACGCACATTTCTCGTACCGGAAGGCCTGGTTTGGGCAGACAATCGAAGATGCAAGCAGGACCCCCTGCCCGGGGATTGCAAAGCTGTCCTGATGCCATTGAAACGTGACAAACTCTCTGGGAATGCCGGAAAATAACGGGTCGCAGGCTCCCTCCTCCGTCAAGCTCACCGGAAGGGTGCCTTTCTCTCCACAGGGGGAACCGGCTATGACCTCGGCCCCGAGAGCATCGGCCAGCAACTGCCCTCCCAGGCAGATCCCCAGGAGAGGAATCTCACCAGCCACAAGTTCCGAGATGAATCGTTTCACTCGTACGAGAAAGGGATGAAGGCCGCAGTCATGCACCCCCATGGCGCCCCCGAGGATGATGGCTGCAGACACTTCGGCGGCCGGAGGAAGCTCCTCCCCCGCAAAGGGGCGGAAAAGGGAGAAGCCTGTCCCCTCTTCGCGGAGCATATCCGCATACGCGCCGAGGGGAACTTGGGGATCATTCTGGACGATTACAAGCATGGCCAACAGCCGGACCCGCCGGTCAGAGGGGGCGAAGACCTTCGGCAACGAGTTCCGCCACATCCTTCACCCTTGTCTGGGACGCTCGCTTGTCCTTAAGGCCATCCTCGATCATGGTAAGGCAGTAGGGGCAGGAGACGCAGATGGTATCCGGATTTTTTTCAAGCATCTCCGTCACGCGGTTGATATTGATCCTCTCCCCGGTATGTTCCTCCATCCACATTCTGCCGCCGCCGCCGCCGCAGCAGAAGCCGTTTTTACGGTTCCGGTCCGGTTCCACTGGAGCGGTCCCGGTAGCCGCCGCTATGACATTGCGTGGAGCGTCATAGATATTGTTGTGCCTTCCCAGGTAGCAGGAGTCATGGAAGACTACTTTCCCCATATTTTTAACGGTCTGTTTGAGGCGAAGCTTACCCTCTCCGAGGAGGTCCTGGAGCAGCTCCGTATAATGGATAACCTCCACCTCCAAGCCGTACTGGCGGTAATCGTTTTTCAGGGTCGAGAAACAGTGAGGACACTGGGTAATGATCTTACGGATCTTTTTCTCCTTGAAGAGCTGTACATTCTCCCGCGCCATCCGGTCGAAGACATATTCGTTCCCGAGCCTGCGAAGACTCTCGCCGCAGCACTTCTCCTCCCGGCCGAGAATTCCCCAGGAAAGGCCTGCTGCGTCGAATATGGTGGCAAGGGCCACGGTTACGTGCTTCTGGCGGGAATCGAAGGAGCCTGCGCACCCGACGTAGAAGAGGTACTCTGTCTCGTCCGCGTTGAACTGCTTCACGTCCATAGTGGAGGTCCACTTGGTGCGCTCCGTCGGTGCGATTCCCCAGGGATTGCTTCGCTGCTCCATGTTCTCGAAGAGATTCAGTAGCTCCTCGGGGAAACTGGACTCCATCTGCACGAGATGGCGGCGCATCTTGACGATCTTCGGCATCTGCTCGATAAAGACGGGGCAGGCTTCCAGGCAGGCGCCGCAAGTGGTGCACGACCAGATGGTCTCGTGGGTGTTAGTCCCCTCCCCCTCCTCGCCGATCAGCGGGACGACGGGCTTCCCTCCACTCTCCAGGAGGGGGCCGTTCATGAGCAGGTTGGCCTTGACCGTATGCACCACCTGGCGAGGATTGAGCGATTTCCCTGTATTCGTAGCCGGGCAGGCGGCCTGGCAGCGGCCGCACTCGGTACAGGTATATCCGTCGAACATGTCCTTCCAGGTGAACTGATCCACACGGCCTACGCCGTAACTCTTTTCCGGAGCAAACTCTTCCCTGGGCTGCGTGTTGGGCTGGCCGAGGGTCTGCATGAAGCAGTTCGGTATCGCCGTGAGAATATGCATGTGCTTGCTTGCCGGCAGGTAGCAGATGAATGCCAGGAGTACCAGCGCGTGGACCCACCAGGATACCGTGGCTACCATGTGGAGGGTCTCCGGAGAGAGCCCCGCGAAGAGCGAAGCAACAAACGCAGAGACCGGAGCGGCAGACGTAACGGCTGCGTTACCCGTCGCCATTTCGGCCCCATGAAGACCGAAGTAGGCGATCATGAGCAGAGCGATGAAGGACAGGATCATGAAAGCTTCGGGGCTCCGGGCCTTGACATAGGGTGTGTTGAGGTAGTCCGGATTCACGAAGATGCGCCGTCCGAAAGCGAGCATTATGCTCACGAGAGTAAGGAGCGAAACGGCATCGAAGGCAAAGAGAAGCGCGTGGTGCACCCCCGCCGGGAGAAGATGCAGCCCGACCCCGGGGAACATCCCCTGAATCAGGAAATCCGCGTTGGCCAGCAGGAGTATGACGAAGCCCCAGAAGATAACGAAGTGATTGATGCCGAAGGCTTTCTCCACCACCCTCTTCTGGCCGAAGGCGTAGAGGAGCATGTCCCAGATGCGCAGGTCGGGGCGCTCGAAACGGTTTTCCGACTGTCCCAGCGACAGGAGCCTGAAACGCCGGTAACAGCTCCAGGCGAAAAAAACAAGGGCGGCTATGAAAAGGGGGGCGAAGATTGCGGGGTTGTTGGGTGTCATGTATACCTCTTGCGAATCGGCAGGTTGCTGAAAACCAGTCATCTCGCCACCGTCCTCGAAAGCCCGCCTTGTGCAGCGTAGCGCTGTTTATGCCCCAGAGGGTACTACGCCTCCGCGGCAACTTTCTGCGGGTGTGACGATCTGACCGCTTTTGAGCAACCTGGTTTTTTAGCGACCTGATTATGGCATTGCCTAGGCTACGTTCTTCTGGCGCTCTGCTTTCAGCTCCCGTACGCGCTTGATGATGGCCGGTACGACCTGAAAGAGATCGCCTACGATTCCGTAGGTTGCGACCTCGAAGATCGGGGCTTCTTTGTCCCGGTTGATGGCGATGACGAAATCGGAGTCCTGCATTCCGACCAGATGCTGAATTGCGCCGGATATGCCGCAGGCGATGTATATCTTCGGACGCACAGTTTTTCCCGTCTGCCCCACCTGCCGTTCCTGGGGCATCCAGCCGGCGTCCACGGCGCTGCGGGAAGCTCCGACAACACCTCCCAGCTCGTCGGCGAGCTCCTGGAGAAGCGCGAAGTTCTCCTTCCCCATCATGCCGCGGCCTCCGGAGATGATGAACTCGGCTCCGGCGATATCTATCTGTTCCTTCCCTTTTTTGTCGCTGATGATCTCCAGAACCTTGACCAGGACATCCTCTTCCCTCACCGGGCACTCTTCACGGATGATCTCCCCCGTCCCCTCTCTGCGCTCCGGCATCGCCATCACATGAGGCCTCACCGTCGCCATCTGCGGACGGAACTTGTCGCACATGATGGTAGCCATGATGTTGCCGCCGAAGGCGGGACGGGTCTGCATGAGGTTCCGCTTGTCGTCGATACCGAGGCCGGTACAATCTGCGGTGAGGCCCGTCTTGAGAACTGTCGCGACGGCGCCGGCAAGATCGCGGCCGAGACCTGTCGCACCCATAAGAATTATTTCGGGTTTGTACTTGTTAACGAGGGCGCAGACAGCTTTAAGGTAAGTTTCCGTGCGGTAAAATCTATATACGGGAGCGTCGACGAGATACGCCTTGTCCGCCCCCCAGCTGAAGGCCTCATTGCATAGATGCTCGACCTTGTCTCCCACCACCAGGGCACACAACTCGACGCCGAGAGCATCAGCAAGCTCCCGCCCCTTGCCGAGCAGCTCCCACGAAACCTTGGCGGCCTCCCCTTCGGTCTGTTCCACAAAAACCCAGACACCCGTATAAGCAGAAAGGGTCTTTGCCAGCGCGGCTTCTTCGTCGTCCGGCTCCTCGGCCGACCCACCCTCCTGCTTCATTATCTCGTCAAGGATCTTCTGCTCCTCCGGGGTGAAGAACATTTCGATGGCCTGGGCGGGGCAGACCTTGACGCACTTGACGCAGCCGATACATTTTTCGGCATCGATGATCGGCTCTCCCGCATCGTTCATGGTCACCGCATCGACAGGGCAGGAGCTTTCGCAACGGGCACCACAGGCAATGCATTTCCCCTCGATGAGACACGCCTTGCCGCGGGGCTTCTTCAACTTCTTCGGTTCAGTCATAGAAATCCTTTTCAGGTTTTCGGTATTGTTGCAGCTATCAGCTTCGGCTGTGGATCTTTCGGCAAGAGGCAGGCGGCCGAGCTCTGACGCGGAGGCGTAGCAGCGCTACGCCGCACAAGGAAGAGCGAAGGCCAACGAACCTATTGCCAAAAGCCGCAGCCGTCAAAGAGCCAGCAGGTCCTTGGCGAGAAGCTTGTCGATAAGCAACTTCGCAGTTCCCTCCGGATCGTTCAACCCGTCGCCGATGATTTCCCCCTTGTCCCGCTCGGGAGAAAATATCCTGCTCACCCAGGTGGGAGAGCCTTTCAGGCCGATGCTCATTTCATCGAGCTTGAGGACCTGATTGTTCCAGACGGTGACCTCGGAATCGGCAGAGGCAAGACGCATCGGCACGGTCGGGTAGCGGGGGCGGTTAAGCTCCCTTACCACCGTGAGCATCGCTGGAAGGGGCGCCTCGACGATCTCGTGTCTGCCTTCCAGCTTTCGCCGCACCCTTACCGTACGCCCCTTCGGGTCGAAATGCTCGATTCGGTCCACCAGTGTGAGCTGGGTGAGACCAAGACGTGTGGCGATGCCGGGACCCACCTGGGCCGTGTCGCCGTCGATGGTCTGCTTGCCGCAGATGACGAGACCGACCTCCTCCTGCTCGTTCAGCCGGGTGATGGCTGCGGACAGGACATTGCTAGTGGCAAGGGTGTCGGCCCCGCCGAAGACGCGGTCGGAAAGCAGGATAGCCTCGTCCACCCCGAGGGCCAGCGCCTTTCGCAGGGTGGCCTCCGCATTGGGAGGTCCCATGGACATGGCGGCCACGCGCACGCCGAAACGGTCCTTGAGCCGGAGCGACTCCTCCAGGGCATGTGTGTCGTACGGGTTGACGATGAAGGGTATCCCTTCACGGACCAGGGTATTGGTAACCGGATCGATCTGCACCTGGGTCGTGTCGGGTACCTGCTTTATGCAGGCCACAATGAGCATTTGAAACCTCGATACTGAAATTGAGATAAACGGAGAACGGAAACAGCAAAGAACATGAACCCCTGAACTGGCGATCCACGGCTACTTTTTGAGCAGCCGAATGATACCAGATTATTCTTTAAGCAGGCAACCGTTAAATTGCTTAAATTTTAGTCAATTTTTTTTATTCATACTGAATGCGACAAGCAAGATTACACCCTTCTAACCCTCACCGCAACTCTTTGTCGCTGTAAATACTGGCGACCTCACCCCATGCTTCCGAGGCTGCCCAAGGCACCGATGTGTGGGGTCGATACTCCGGCCTTTCCCCCCTGAACATCAGACTCGCAGAGGATGTAGCATAAAAATTGCGCATGCGGAGATCCCCCTCGATATCATTGCCGGCAGGCGAGTCCAGCACGACCCGCTTCTTCCCCAAATGTGAAAGGAGCTTATCAAACAGATGGAATGTCTGGCGCAGACTATCTCCAGCCCATGGGCCGATCTGGATATATCCGGCCGCAGGCTGCGCCATGAGAAAACCTGCGGGTCCGGAATACACAACGGCACGGGCGGTAATCGCGTCGACCAGTTGGGTTCGGGGCTCCCCCCAGCCGAGACGGTCCGCGGGCAAAACGGGTACGTCCCCTTGTCCCTGAAGAGTTCGGGCGTTTCCGCATCCGGCCCCCACCCATCGCCTTACCGTGTCTATTTCCCGGAAACCAAGCCGCTCGTACAGGGGCCTGCCGGCGGCAGAAGCGGTGAGCCACACCGTTTCCGTCCGTACCTTTCGAAGTTCTGCCAGCGCTCTCTGCATCAGCGTGAGCCCAACCCCCCTTCCCCGCTCGGCTGGATGAACCAGAAGGTTCCCGATCCAGCCATGACATCCATAGGAAACAGCAGTAACGAAAGCGAACGGAACACCCCCCTTCCGAGCGGTGAGACACCCGGAAGGGAAGGCGTTGAGGAGAAAATCAATTTCCCACGGCTCGCATAACCAGCCTTCCGCACATGCATGGACTAGAAAAACAGCAGCATCTTCTTTCTTAAAAGGAGCTATCTCCAGATTTGCCTCCTTACGCGGCACCGGCGGCGGAAACAGCCGCTCCATCGAGAAGCCCCACCGCATCCGCGCGGCACTGGCGGCAATGTTTGAACTGCCCGATGATAGCCTCGTTCTCCCTGCGCATCTTGTCAAGAAGCGCCTCGTCCGGCGGCGTCATGTGAGCAAAGGAGGCCTGCGGGATGAGGGGAAGAACATTCATGACGTGGGCCCCCAGCTCCTTTACCTTCCGGGCGACCCTTTGCACCTCCCCGTCATTGACGCCCGGGATGAGGACGGTATTCACCTTGATGGTCATCCCGTGCTGCGCCGCGAGCTTGAGCCCTTCGAGCTGGTTCGCGATGAGGAGGGCCGCCCCCTCGCTCCCCGTGTACCTGTGCCCGCCAAATGTCACGCTGCGATAGATCGCGGCGGCGACTTCGGGATCGAGTGCGTTGATTGTTACGGTGAGACTGCAGAGCCCGAGCTCAGCGAGCCGGTCGATCTTTTGCGGCAGGAGGAGGCCGTTGGTGCTCATGCAGGCGATGAGGTGGGGGAATTCCTCCCGAACGAGCCGAAACGTCTCAAAGGTCTCCTCGTTGGCCAGCGGGTCCCCCGGGCCGGCTATCCCCACCACTTTTATCATCGGACCGAGGATCGGACTCGCCATCACCTCACGCACCTTGACGAGCGCCTCCTGAGGCGTGAGAATCCGGCTCGTCACACCTGGGCGAGACTCGTTGGCGCAGTCGTGCCGGCGGCTGCAGTAACCGCACTGTATGTTGCACTTCGGAGCCACCGCCAGATGCATTCTGCCGTTTTTCCTGTGATCGCCGCCGAAACAGGGGTGACCCTGGACCTTCTTAGCCGAACCGCATGCGTGTGCCATATTCGTTCCTCCTTACGAGAAAGGCGCCGGATGAAATTCACCCGGCGCCCTTGCCGAAAAAAAAGCCCGACGCTCCTCGCGTCGGGCTTCGTTGCCACTGTCGATGCTTCTGTCCACCTATGGCATTAACCATGCCAGCGCGGACCAGCTTCCGTAATCTCCTGATAACCAGCAAATTACATCCTGCGCTGCCGCCCTCCGCCGCCAAAGCACTGCCTCATTTCCGGCGTCTGCCTATAAAGTGTGCACCTGCACCGCGCCACGGCTTCGAAAAAAGAGGTCCTTTCACTCATGCACGGCCTTCCGGGTCAGCGGCCGCCGGGGTGCGGTAATTGCACCGTCGGGGAACATGAATCAAACTACTGAAATGCTTTCCCGGGCACGTAGTGCCTTCGTAGGGCTTGCTCTTGGTGATGCCCTGGGCGCCCCCGCCGAGTTCCTCACCTCCGGGGAGATTACAAGCCGCTACGGCCGCCTCGACGACATCGTCGGAGGGGGATGGCTACGTCTCAAGCCCGGCGAGGTCACGGACGACACGCAGATGTCGTTGTGCATCGCACGGGCGACAGTGGCAGCCGGGGGGTGGTCCCTCACCGGCATCGCCGACAGCTTCGCAGCATGGCTCAGGTCGAAGCCGGTCGACGTTGGGGAGACCTGCAGGAGGGGGATTCGCCGCTACATGCTCAAGGGTGAGCTGGAGGCACCGTTCAACCAGTGGGATGCCGGGAATGGCGCGGTGATGCGGATGCTACCAACAGCCCTCTTCTGCCTAGGCGACGCTACCCTCCTCGAGCAGTGTGCCCTGTCCCAGGCAAGGCTCACCCACAACCACCCTCTGTCTGATGCCGCCTGCATCACATTCGGGAGACTGATTCACCTTGCACTCCTCGGTTTCTCCAAAAACAGGCTGAAGCGGGAGGTCGACACGCTGATCCAGTCACATCCGTCCTTTTCCTTCGACCACTACCGCGGCCTTGCCACCGGGTACGTCGTCGACACCCTCCAGACGGTCTTCCATCACTTCTTCATATCGCGCAGTTTCGAGGAATGTGTCGTGGGGACGGTGAACCAGGGTGGGGACGCCGACACCACCGGGGCGATCGCGGGCGCCCTCGCCGGCGCCTACTACGGCGAGGCGGAGCTCCCGAAGCGGTGGCTGAAAAAGATGGACCGCCGCCTCGTGGCCGAACTGGAGCGGCTGGCGGAGGACCTGGTGAAGCTTTCGCCGTTGTTTTCTCAGGATAAGGAGGTAGTTGGAAAACTCCAGGTTGTTCAAAAATAGTCAGATCGTCGCACCCGCAGAAAGCGCCACGGAGCGCGCATAAGATGGCCCACCAGCGGAGTCAGATTCGCGATGATTCCGTCGTCGGCGACGACCGACGGCCCGCAGGCGTAGCAGCGCTACGTCGAGGAGCCCGAGGAGGAGCCGGCGGCGGAAGGGCGCGAATATGGCGTCGCTCTAGCACATAATCCGCCGCACACGGTATTCTCCTCCAATAACCAGGAATTCCTCCTCCCCTTTCAGGATCGACTGAGGGAGGAGCCCGCCGAAGAAGAAGACCTTCACGAGGGGGGCCCGAATCTCCCATACCGTATCGCCAAACTCCCACGCTCTCTCCTCGCTTGAAGTGAAGGAGACGAGGTTGTTGAGGCGAACGATCTGCTCCCGCCTCCCCACCTGCTCGAGAACCTCGTAGTCGTCGGCGTCGTTCGTCCCGCGGAAAAGGCGCACGTGCCGCTCTTCAGGCAGCTTTCTCGCCAGTTCGTACTGGCAGTATTCGTAGAGCAGGTCGAGCTGCGAGTTGATGGCACTCGTGCGGGCGCTCCCCTTGGTGCGGTCGACGGCAAAGATCATGTATTGTTCGGAGTGGATGGACGGGATGCGTATCCTGTGGAACGTGGGGGGGATGCCTATCCGGCTCTCCACCCACCCCTTGAGGACGGCGCCCTCGACAGAGTTGGAGTCCATCATCCAGCCACGGAGAAACCGTAAATAGCTGTTGCGCAGGCTCTTGCGGGCGCTCGAGCTTGCCTGGCTCTCCCACTGGTGGAGCTGGAACTTGACCGACATGTAGTCGTTGAAGATGTGGGCCCGCTCTTCGGCAGACGCGATGGTGCGAAGGCGCTCGAAGAGGAAATGGTTCGCCTGGCGCACCCCCTGGATCTCGAGGGGGTGCGGGTTTTCGTTGAAGTGGCGCGAGGCGATGACCCACGGAGGAAGATTGCAGTGGTTGAAGGCCGAATTCTCCATGAGTCATCACCTCTTTGTGATCGGTCTCGCAATGAGCGAGGGCTACAGAATCTTCACTATCTCCTGCAGGGCCGGCTTGATCGGCCCGTCGGCGACGAAGACATCGAGGCCGAGCCGCTCCATCTCAACCTGCGGCGCCTGCCCGATCTGCGCGCACACAACGGCTCGGCACCCTTCCAGGGCCTTCGCTATCCCCTGGAGGATATGGGCACGGAGCGGATGGTCGGCATCGTAGGAGCAGTAGCGCTCAACGTGCTTCTCGTCCACGAGCTTCACCGCATCCGGCTCCACGTCGAAGATAAGGAAACGCTCGGCATGACCGAAGTGCTGGTCGATCTCTCTACCATCCTTAGAAGCAACAGCTAATAACATAGCTTTCTCCTTTACGGGTGAAGATTTCCGGAACCTGGCGGCGTTTCGCTTCCGTCCATCGTTGTGCGGCGTGGCGCTGCCACGCCTCCGCCGAGTCCGTTGCGAAGCCTTGCCAGAACCCGAAACTCTTCACCCGGCCGGTTAAGACCTGACGGCTGTGGATTTTTCGGCAAGAGGCAGGCGGCCGAGTCCCGACGCGGAGGCGTAGCAGCGCTACGCCGTACAAGGAGGGAGGAAGGCCAACGAACCTATTGCCAAAAAGCCGCAGCCGTCAAAGTTCGACGGGGGCGAAGCTGAAGCACTTCTTGCTGCACGTCCTCCCGCACGCTTGGCACCCGATGCAGTTGTCCGGGCGGGCGACCTTCATGTACATCTTCGCCGAATCGTCCTCGTCCAGTTCCTCGAAGGTGAGGACGTCGTGGGCGCACACCTTGTAGCAACGGGCGCACCCGATGCAGGTCTCCATGTCTATGTCCACGATGAATTCCGGGGTGTATTCCGTCTTGTTCCTTCTGAGTCCGGTGATGTAAGCCATGATACTGATCCTCCTTTAGGATTGTTGTTCGGATGCGACGCCATATTCGCGTCCTTCCGCCGCCGGCTCCTCCGCAGGCTCCTCGACGTAGCGCTGCTACGCCTGCGGGCCATCGGTCGTCGCCGACGACGGAATCATCGCGAATCTGACGCCGCTGCCAGACACAAGAACCTTGCTGCTACGCCCGTGAGGGTGCAAAGATCTGTCTGCTTTTGAACAACCTTAGTGATTCAACAACTAGTAGGTTGTTGTCGTGTCGAACGTTATTCCTCGTCGAGAAATGAACCGGCTGATTCCTTGTGCAACGCTTTCCTGAGCCACGGCGGGGGGTTCCCCTTGAGGACCTCCTGGAGCTTTGCGACGATCTCCGAGACGGGAAGCTCCGTGGCGGTCTTCATCGGGTGTATCTTCCGCGCCACCAGCTTCGCCGCTGCGGGGCCGCCGATCTGCATCGTATAGACGATGGCGCAGTCGGCGATTGCATTGGCCCGGGCGGAGATCCGGTCCTCCTCGTCCTCAGCCGTCGTGAGTGCATCCACCTTCCCCACGCAGCCAGCTTCATCTGCGCCGATCTCCCAGACAAAGAAGCTGCTGCACTGGCCGAAGTGCTGGTCGATGATCTGGCCGTCCGTCGATGTAAATGCGACTTTCATAAAGCCTCCTTCGGAGGCAGGTAGAGGTTGAGGTTGAGGTTGAGGGAAAGCATTTTTCTCCTAAACCTTAACCTCAACCTGAACCTGCTTTTTAATTGTGTGCCAGCTTCTGTGCCTCGTTTGCATTAGCCTGGAACAGATTCGCCACCTCGAATACGAGATTCAACGTCCCGCGGTACCCCACCCACACCTTCTGGTGGGCACCGAGGCGGTCGAAAACTGGGAGCCCCGCCCGCAGATGCGCCTTGATCCCGAGCTTCGCCGCCGCCTGCCGTCCGTTGGAGTTGGCCACGAGGAGGTCCGCCCCCTTCCCTGCTGTCTCCAGGTCCTCCAGGTCCCCGACAAACACGTTCCCGCTGGGTAGTGAGTCGAGTCCCCGGGTCCGTGTGGCGGAAAGGGCGGCGGTTATCTCGCACCCCATCCCGTCGAGAAAGCGGGAGAGCGCCTTCAGGTGATCCGCCTCCAGGGCGAGTGCGACCTTCTTCGTCCCGAACTGGTAGTGGCTGTCCACCATCGCGTCCATGAGCCGGCTTCTCCAGCGGAGGTGCTTTTCCGGTACCGGCCGGCCGCTTATCTCGGACAGGGTCGCCATCAGCCGGTCGACCTCCGAAAGCCCTGTGACAGATGTGAACCCGTACGCGGGGATGCCGAAGCGTTCGCGAAGCGCAACGGCCGCTTTGGCGAGGGAATCGCCGACGTAAATGGTGGCGAGGCTCCTTCCAGCCTTCGGGATCTCCGACACGGGAATACCGCCGGTGGCCAGCGGCGAGACCTCGGCGTCGATGTGCCCGTCAACGGCATTGGAGATGTCGGGAACCGTCAGCGGTACGAGCCCGAACGACTCAACTAGCTCCTTCAGTTCCTCCACGTCGGCAGGGGTGAGGTGGGCGCCAGGTATGAGATTCACCTGCCCGGGAATCGTCTCTCCACCCTCCGCAAGGGAGCAGAGGATACCCTCCACCGCCGCCGCGTACCCCTCCTGGAGCGATCCGCAGTAATCGGGGGTGGAAGCCCACACCACGGGCACCGCGTCGTGATCCGGGTTTTCCTTGCGGAAGTGGACGATGGCGCTCCGTACGTCGTCCCCCATCGTCTCGGTCAGTCCCGAGGTCATCACACCGACCACAGCGGGATGGAACTTTTCGATTACCCGCTTGAGCCCCTTCTTGAGGTTCTCCCATCCGCCGAAAATCGCCGTGTCCTCGCTCATGGCGGTGCAGTTGAGGGGGATCGATTCCTTGAAGTGCCGTGAGAGCTGGAGCCGGATGAAGGTCGAGCAGCCCTGCGCCCCGTGGAGGAGGCCCAGCATGCTGTCGATGCCGAGGTAGGCAAGGGTGGCCCCGAGGGCGGGAGAATTCTTCTGCGGATTTACCGTTGCCTTCTTGGTGGAAACAGCCACGCGGGACGCCGAGATATCCTCAGCCAGGAAGGCTTCTGCATGAGAGGCGGCCTGCTCGGCTTCCGCCGCGATTCCCCCCTCCTTCTCCCAGGGAGCCGGGCGGTTGAGCACCGGCCAGATCGGATTGTTCACCGTCAGATCGAGCTGCTTCGCGAAGGTCACCATCCCCTCGTATCCGGCGTAGGGGTGGGAACGGCCATGGTTGATGTCGAGAAAGGGGGTCTTCGTCTTGAGCGCGAGGAACTTGGTCTTGCCGCCGGCGACGATCAGGTCGGGCATCTTCTCCCGCATCACCCCGAGAAGCCCCGCCGTCGAAGTGTCCTCGATGATCCGGGCGTCCTTGTGCATGAGCGACTTCATCCGGTAGAAGTCCTCGAGGGTAGAGTTCTGGGTGCCGGCCGCGAGGATCTCCACCCCCAGCTCCCGCAGGGCGTTCACCATCGACCACGTCTTCACCCCTCCCGTGAAGAGAACGGCCCGCTTCCCCTCGAGGCGCGCACGGTACGGTGAGATCCGCTCCCGGCACTTCGCCTCTTCCTCTTCGAGGAGCCGCTCCACCCGGTCCTGCATGATCCGCTTCTCGAGCCCCCCAACCGCGTCGTCGAGCTCTCGGGCGATGTCGCGGAGCGCCTTCGCCGTGTCGGTCATCCCGTAGAACGACTCCTCCAGGTAGGGCATCCCGTAATTCTTCTGCATCTTCTTGGCGAGATTGGTGAGGCTCTTCGAACAGATGATCACGTTGAGCTTCGCCCGGTGAGCGTAGCGGAGCTCCTCGAATTTCGCGTCGCCGGAAAAGCAGGAGAGTATCTGTATCCCGAGCCGGTCGAAGAGGGGCTGCATCCCCCAGAGGTCACCGGCGATGTTGTACTCCCCGATGAGGTTGATCGGATATTCGCCGAGGATGGGGGGCTCAGCAGTTCCGATCACGCGTTTGAAGAGGATCTCCCCCGCCAGGCGGTTGCCGATGTTCTTGTCGCCGATGAAGCCGGGGGTATTGACTGGAATAACAGGGACCGGTACCCTCAACGGCGGCTTTTCGTCCATCCCGGCGTTGGCTCCGTCGGAAGCTCCTCGACGTACTTCCGCGTACGCCTGCGTCGCTTCCTCGTCGCCGCCTTGGCCTGAACAAAAATCCTTATTGATAAATTCTTGTGCCGCCTTGCAAACCGCCTCGATGTCATCCCCGGTCATGGCGGTCACGCAGGTGGCGTAGACGAAGATCGCCCGGGCCTCGGGGTAGCGCTCCGCCAGGTCTAGGATCGCCCGGTAGAGCTTCTTCTCGCCTCCGAAGACGACGTCGTTCTCCAGCATCTCCATCGTGAATCCGCGGCGGTAGAGCTGGGAGCCGCTCGATCGGGCGCCGCGGTTGTCCCACGAGTTGCCGGCGCAGGCGATGGGACCGTGAACGAGATGGATGACGTCGGTGACGGGCATGAGGACGACGCGGGCCCCGTCGTAGGCGCAGGAGCGCTCCGTCCCCTCACCCGGCTCGGATTTCTTGCAGAACTTCGGTGCACCCTTTTCCTGATGGGTATCGCACTCGGGAGCGTCGTAGTAGTCTGGTCGGGCCATAGTAGAATCCTCGAATGAAAAAAAAGGCGCCTCCACGAAAGTGAAGGCGCCTTTGCCAGTCGGTAACATGCTTCAGGTAATTGAATTAGCACGTGGCATGCCAAGAAGAAATCCACGTTCTATTGCCCCATTGACTCGAAAACTATGGGGAGTAAAGCTAATACAAAACAAAGGGTGCCTATTTTACGCGCACCTCTGCACAGCCTGCGTGCTGATTATGCTGCAAGGAGGGAAAGGGCGTACCGGGGAGCGTTCATGATGTTGGACATGAGAGCCGTACTGGCCTGAAGAAGTATGTCGCTTCTGGTAAGCCGTGCCGTCTCTTCGGCCGCATCCGCGTCCAGAATGCGGCTGTTGCTGGCAGCCAGGTTCTCGTATTCGTTCATCGCCGTGGCAAGCATATGGCCAAGGCGGTTAAGGTCGGCACCCATGTCGCCTCTGATGCTGCTCAGTGTTTTTATGGCTGCATCGAACCGGTCAATAGCATCACGAGCATCGACAGTCACATCTACTCCCGAGAGGCCGAGATCCGAGGCCCCTGCAGCCGCCAGCCTGAGCTCGAAGGTGTCGCCACTGTCTGCGCCTATCTGAACGGCAACTGTCGACGGAGTTGCGGCGGCTGTGGGCCAAATCTCGGTGAAGCCCGTCAGGGGGTCGTCAGTGGCCGGGCCGCCCAGATCGGGAACGACGGAGGTGGCGGTGCCCCCTCCAACGGAACCGGTATCAGCATCACCCAGATTCAGGCCGGCTATGTATGCGGCGCCGTTTGCATTGAAATCAGCGAGAAAAGCGGCTTCGTCGGCATAGGTGCCCCCTGAAAGAGCCGACAGCGCCTGACTGAGGGTGGATCCGGCATTCGTGTTGAGGTGGTTGAGGACCGCCTGAATTCCCCCGGCTATCTGTGAATCCATGTACTTGACTGCAGCATAACCAGCGGAATAGTGGCGACTGTCGCTGACCCAGGGGCCGTTTATGGCAGCGACGACGGCGTTTCTTCCAGCGGCGCCACCGCCGGCATTTGTGATGTCCGCCGCGAGCCGCTCGTCGGCTCCGTGAATGAATTCCGCAGCACCCTCCTTGAACCAGGTGGAGAGCGCGACAAAATTCATGGTGCGCCCCATTACTGCATGTACCATCTCATGGGCGATGATCCTGTCGTCGTACATCGGCGCGTTTCCTCCGTTGGGAAGCGTCGCGGGAAGAAAATCCTGGACGTCGATGTGAAGTTCCTGGTTAACCACCTTCCCGCCCGCCCCTGCAAACCCGCTGACATAGGCGAGGAAGGGTCCGGGGTTCTGGTCGAGCACGATCCTCAGCGTAGCTCCGTCCCCCGTCAGGCCGTACTGAGCGGCGATGAGCGCCTCGCTTGCCTGCAGCCAGGAACTCTTGAGAGCAGTGAGAATAGCATCCATATCCTCAGTAGATACCTTGGCTGCATTCAGAATGTTTATCCCGTTGAACTGAGTTCCTTCCGCAATCCGGTCTATCTCCTGGAGCAGTTGCGCAAGCTCCGTCTGGACCGCGGCCCGGTTTGACGCGGAAAGGGTACCGGTGGATGCCTGCACGGCCAGCTCCCTGCCTCGGACCAGCATGTTGGCCACCTCTTCGAGAGCACCGTCGGCAGTCTGCAGAAGAGAGATTCCGTCGTTCATGTTCCGTATGTTCTGGTTGAGGCTGCGCATCCTCCCCGACATTCCGACCGAAATTGCGAGCCCTGCGGCATCGTCTGATGCCGAATTGATGTGCCGGCCGGTGGCAAGACGTTCGAGCGCCTTGCTGCGCGTAAGGGAGTGCGCGGTCTGGTTGCGCGAGGCAAAGAGAAAATTTTCGGATACATTCAGGCGCATTGTAAAGGGAACTCGGGTACTTTACGGGTAGGGTTTTTCTTTATATCGGCAGGAGCTTGCGGCACTTTAGGCATTAACGTAAAAAAGGCCCTCCTTTTCAGGAAGGCCCTCGGTTGGCAGCAATACGGAAGAGAAATCAGGAGGCCTGGCTTCCCTGCCTCGCACCATGACGATAAACTACAACCGGCGCATTGGCGGCTTTCGGCTTTCCCCATTTTCGGTTCTTGCCGGCAGGAGCAGCGTCGTTCTTCCGCGAAGAAGAGCCGTACCCGGAGTGGCGCTTTTCGGAGGTGCTGAATCGTCCGGAACTGCCGCGGTTTCCGGGACGCGGAAAGGAGCGCACTGGCTCAAGCCCTGCGATACGTTGTTCGGGAAGCTTCTGTCCCAGGTACTTCTCGATCCGGTCTAGGTAATTGAGCTCGTTAAGGGAAGCAAAGGAAATAGCTACTCCGGAGGCGCCGGCACGACCGGTACGGCCGATCCGATGAACGTAATCTTCTGCAAATTTCGGGAGATCGTAGTTGATCACGTGGCTGATGCCTGAGACGTCGAGGCCGCGCGCCGCCACGTCGGTGGCGACGAGAAGCCGGATCTTGCCGCGCTTCATGGCGTCGATGGTCCGGTTGCGCGCTCTCTGGTTCATATCTCCATGGAGCGCGGCTGCGGAGTGTCCTTCCTCCTTGAGAGCGAGGGCAAGACTGTCTGCATCTCTTTTCGTGGCGGAAAAGATTATTGCCTTGCGCACTTCACCGTCGCCGATGAGGTGGCGAAGCAGCCGTTGTTTGTGGGAAAGGTCGTCGGCCAGATGGAGGCGCTGCTCGATGTGGTCGTGAGTTACCTGCTCAGGCGCGATCTCCACCCGCTGCGGATCATTGAGGAGCCTTGCGGCGAGGCGGAGGGTTTCGCGGTCGAGCGTAGCCGTGAACATAAGCGTCTGACGTCCCGCAGGCAACGCTGCAGCGATACGGTCGACATCCTCGCTGAATCCCATGTCGAGCATGCGGTCGGCTTCATCGAGAACCAGCGCCTCGACCCTGGAAAGGTCCAGCTTACCGCGGTCAAGGTGATCTATAAGCCTTCCCGGAGTCGCAACGATGATGTCGACAGGACGAGAAAGGAGCTGCAGCTGCTCCCGGTACGGCATTCCTCCGAGGATAACGCCGCAGCGGACCTGCATTAAGCGCCCATACGTCTTCACAGCGTCGGTTACCTGGCCTGCCAGCTCGCGAGTCGGTGTGAGCACCAGAATCCGAGGGCCTCTGCTCCGAACAGGCGAAGGAGCGGCAAGTCGCTGAAGGGCAGGAAGGACGAATGCCGCCGTCTTGCCGGTGCCGGTCTGAGCGGTTGCAACAAGATCTCGGCCTGCCAGCGCCAGCGGAATCGCCTGCTCCTGGATCGGGGTTGGTTGGTTGTAGCCGCATGCTTCAACGGCCTTGAGAATTTTCGGAGCAAGCTCCAGTTCTGCGAACGTCATAATGATCCTTTCGGTCTCCCGGCAAAGCACCGCGCAGACGCTAAAGCGCCCTGGAGCGGACTCCCGCCGGGAAACGGCACGAAGAAAATTGTGAGCGGCCGCAGAACATGAGGTTTGCGGCATCACCGACTGGCACGTTAAGACATCGTCGCCAACCAGGGATGCTGCACTGCAGAAGGGGCTGAAGGCAGAGAAACAGTGGGCGATGAGGGTCTGACGGGCCGGAATGGCCCGTGGAATTTGAACAGTCGCCGGACACCCTACGGGATGTATCGCGAAAATGCAATACAAAAATGCCGGTAACAAAGAAGAAACGATGTTTAGGTTAACCCGCCGAAGCGGATCATGGACTTTCCGGCGACTGCTCCTGGCGATTTAGTTCCCGCGCTCGCCGTTCGAGCTTCCTGCGCCGACGCCCGCCCAGGAAGGATTCCTCGATTACGATGGCGATGAACATAAGTACGAACAGCACGAAAATTACAGCGACGATCTTGAACAGCAGGTGCATCTTGTTTCCCACCTTTCCGGCAGATTGCTTTCCAGGGGAAACACGTTACACCGGCTCACATGTCTCCGTCAAGACGGTTGACCGCCCCCTCCACCAGCTTGACTTCCCGGGGGCTCATCATATCATTTTGAGAAAGGTGATACTCCTGCACGGGCGACACCGGCAGTCCGGGTCGCATGGAGGCAAACATGAAAGGAAGATCGACACGAGGCACGCTACCCTGGCTTATGTTGGGAGCGGGAGCAGTCCTCTTCGCCAAGGGGATGAGGCAGTTGAGACGCATCGACTTTCGTAACAGGTCCGTTATCATCAGCGGAGGGTCCCGAGGACTGGGGCTTGAGCTTGCACGGCAACTGGCCGGGGAAGGAGCTCGTCTTTCCCTGCTGGCACGGGACCCGAAGGAGCTTGAACGTGCAAAAGCGGAACTGGCAAGATCGGGCGCTGATGTACTCACCTATGAATGCGATATTCGTGACGAGGAAGAAGTAAGCGCCACTGTTGACGACATAGTGCGGCGGCGCGGACGGATCGACGTTCTCATCAACGATGCGGGGATCGTTCAGGTAGCTCCGTTCGAGAATTTGGACCCGGAGGACTATCGTGAATCAATGGACGTTCATGCATGGGGGCCACTCCGCCTGGTGTCTCGGGTCGTGCCCCACATGCAGCGGCAGAAATTCGGCCGCATTGTCAACATCTCCTCCATAGGCGGCGTCGTTGCAGTCCCGCACCTTCTGGCTTACACAATGGGAAAGTTCGCACTCACAGGACTCTCTGACGGCCTCAGAGGGGAATTGGCCAAGGACGGCATAAAGGTGACGACCGTTGCACCCGGGCTGATGAGGACCGGTGCCCACGTAAATGCCTACTTCAAGGGACAGTACCGGAAAGAATTCGCATGGTTCAGCATCTCCCAGGCAAACCCGCTACTCTCAACTACACCGCGGCATGCCGCCCGGCAGATCATCCAGGCATGCCGGTTCGGCCAGCCACGTCTCATCATAACCTTCCCGGCCAAGGCCCTCTTCTACCTCAATGCGCTCTTCCCGAGTCTGACGGCGATGGGCGCAGGCATCGCAGGCAGACTCCTTCCCGCTCCCTCCGGCACTGCCGGCCACAGGCTCCACACAGGATGGGAAAGCACCTCGGGGGCAGCGCCCTCACTTCTTACTCGTTTGAATGATCGGGAGATACCGCTGAACAACGAAATGTGATGCCTAGCCGCCGGAGCGATTGCTCCGGCACGGTTCTCGCGCTTGCTGACCTGTTCTTTTCCAATGCCTCAGATCACCCTCAAGTTTTATTATCCATTAGTCGATAGACTGAGCAGCATCGGCTGAATCTCCGGCAACCAGGGCGAGAATTTACTCCGCAATTGTTGCAAAACGAGGGGGCATCCAATGGCACAGTTGCCGAAAATGAATCCTTCAGACCTGGCGGCACAGATAATTCCATCAAGCACCGACCCGTTCTGGGTCAACCACGCGCGGGATCTGTGCGTGGCCCTGATTCATTATTGCCGATACCGTGATATCTATGAAACCGACCAGCTTGTGCGGGTGGCAAAACGACCTACCGACGAGCTTCAGAATCTGCTCAAGGGAGTCCCCGGGTGCGAGCGAGGTTACACCCTGCTCCACCTCAACGACAGCTTCGTCTGGACGGTACGTGGCATTGTCATGGAAGCCGTGACCGAGTACACGGCAGGAAGGCGCTGAAAGTTGATCTATTTCAGCAGTTCTGAAACTTTCACAAGAAGGTCCGGGATTCGCACCGGTTTTGCTACCACCGTATAGCTGTTGCCTACACCGTGGCTGGACAGTATCTGGTGGCTATAGCCGCTGAGAAAAAGGTAGGGTATCTCGGGCCTGATACATCTGATCGTATCCAGTGTCTCCTTGCCGTTAAGTCCCGGCATTATGGCATCGACCAGGACACAATCGATCTCCCCTCCGCGCTGCCGGAAAATCTCCACGGCCCTGTTGCCATCCTCCGCATCGATTACACGATAACCGGCATCCGAAAGAGCAGCAACCACAACCTTACGGACATCCGCGTCATCCTCGGCGACGAGTATCGTACCTCTCCCCCCGGGCACTCCCTTTTCGACGGCAACCTCAGTGAAACAATCCTCACTCTCTTCCTGCAACGGCAGATAGACCCTGAACTCACTTCCACCTGCGGGGACCGAAAGGACGAGGATAAAACCTCCATGCTGAATTACGGTTCCGTGGACCATGGCAAGACCGAGGCCGCTCCCCTTCCCTACCTCCTTCGTGGTGAAGAACGGTTCGAAAATGTTAGGCAGACTCTCGGGAGGGATTCCGGTACCGTTGTCGGCAACACCGATCCCGGCATACCACCCTGCAGGACGAGTGGACGGGAATACGACACCCGACTCAGGAAATGTGCTGCCGACCTCCTCTTTCCAGCTCCGGATCGTTATTTCTCCCGATCCTGGAAGTGAATCCCTCGCATTGGTGATGAGATTGAAGATAACCTGCTGGAGCAGGTTCTCATCGGCCCGCACGGGAAGAGGCTCATCTGCCAGCCTATGATTCAGCTTTACGCTCTCCTCGACGAGACGCCTTCCAAGGCTGATGCTCTGCCTGATTATCGTGTTTAGATCGGTAAGGTTGACGACAAGGTTCTGCTTACGGCTAAAGGCCAGGAGCCCCTGCGTGAGCGTAGTCCCCCTTTCCACTGCGCTTGCGATCTGGTCGACGTGGTGGGTCTCAGCCCCTGCATGATCGAGCTTTGATTTGGCGAGATACGCGTTGCCCAGCACAATCTGGAGAATGTTGTTGAGATCGTGCGCAACCCCTCCGGCGAGAAGCCCCACCGCCTCCATTTTCTGGGAGTGGCGGAGTCGCTCTTCCATCTTCATCCTGTCAGTTATGTCACGCGCTACAGCATATAGGACTCCACCGAGAGCCGGCGAAGCGGCCCACTCCAGCCACCGGTATGTGCCGTCCTTTCCGCGGTAGCGGTTGACTAACTGCATCGTCTCCTCCCCGCCTAATTGCCGCTGCATCTCCGTCTGCGTCTTTCCGCGATCCTCCGGGTGAACGAAATCGATCAAGGGATGTTGAAGCAACTCGTCCCGGGTGTACCCAAGTGTCTTCTCCCAGGCAGTATTGACCGCCTGGAAATGCCCCTGCGGGGATGCTATGCACACGAGATCAGGAACGAGATTGAAGAAGAGTTCCAGCTCTTCTTTGCTCCTGCGAAGGGACGAGGTCTTTCTGCGTATCTCATAGCGCAGAAGTGCGATAAAGAAGATGGCCGCCCCGGCCAACAGAACGGCTGCTCCGACGGCATACGGCAGCCAGTTGGGCAGCACCGGCATCATCCCTGCGCTTCCGTGTCCCCACTTTGCCCGAGCCAGGTGATAAGGGGATTTTTCCACCCGCCGCCACGCTCCCAAGTATCGGTCTAGCGTAGCCATGATGTCGCCGTTCTTCCCTTTGGCCACCGCAAAGTGGATGTCGAAGGGATTGAAGATGAACCCCGAGCTCTTCAGCTGGTAATTATGGCTCATGGCGGACCCGAAGGTGTTGTTGACGACACCTGCGTCAGCCTTCCCGTCACGGACCGCCTGTAAAACCTCATCGAAGCTGGCGTACTCTCTGTATGTACACGGGATATCGAAGCTCTTCATCTGGTTCTGGAAATTTTTCCCATTGAAGTCGCCGCTCATTACGGCAACTGTCTTTCCGCGCACGTCCCGGATATCCACTACGGGAGATTGCCGGGGCACGTACAGTTCCCCCCATACCGTCAGAAGCGGCACCTTTCCATAGTCCATAAACGTTGCACGTTCTTCCGTATAGGCAACGCTCGTTAGAAGGTCCACTTCCCCGGAACGGATGCGGTCAAGCCCATCCGACCAGCTCCCGAATATGTACTGGAGCTTCCAATGCTCCCGTTTCGCCACGGCTTCAAGGGTATCCACATAGAACCCTTTCACCGAACCGTCGCGATCCTGGAAAATGGCTGGATAGTAGGAGAAGGCACCTACCCGGACGATCCTTTCGGCAGGCGATGCCGCTAAGGGGAGAGTCGGAAAGAGAGTGATGAGGAGGAAGCAAAGCATGCAACGCGCAACATGGGTGGCTGCCATACGGGTAAGCCTCTCAGGGATAGGTCGGGAGGAAGAGTCTGTTCATGCTTTCCCTTCGGCATATCATTCATATTTCTTTATAAATGTTATGGCGGCAAAATACCTTTCATCAATAGCTATCCCTCCAGCCGCTGGATGCACTTCTCTATGTCGATCCCCTCACCCAGCACTCCGGCGAAAAGGTCTCCCACCCTCTCTACCCTCCGATGGATTGTCGAAATGGTGAACTCGCCGGGATCAAGCCCCGCCCGCACCTCATCCCAGCGAAGTGGCGTTGAAACTGTCGCTCCTTTTCGCGGACGTATGCTGTATGGGGCCGCCAGGGTCTGCCCCCTCCGGTTCTGGAGGTAGTCGAGGTACACTTTTTTCTGCCTTTTGCTGGGGCTCCGCTCCAGGCTCGTGATGTCCGGTACAAGCTGGTGGGCAAACATCGCGATGATATGGGCGAAGGTGGTAGCAGTATCGTAATCGTAACGGGCGCCGAGAGGGATATAAATATGCATGCCTGTAGCTCCCGACGTCTTCGGATAGCCAGGCGCGCCTGCCCGCTCCAGCACTTCGTGAACGGCAAGTGCCGCTTCGACCACCTTATCGTAGCCTATCTCCTCCGGGTCAAGATCGATGACGAAATAGTCGGGATAATCGAGACTCGGAACCCGTGAAAGCCACGGATTGATCTCGATGCACCCGAGGTTGGTGAGGTAAGTCAGAGCCGCCTCATCCTGACAGAGGAGAAAAGTTATCGACTTCTTCAGGGATTCAGAGTCGACCTTGTGGGTAGCTATCCAGTCCGGAACGATCTCGCCGATCTCCTTCTGGAAAAATCCCTTTCCCTCGATGCCGTGCGGGGTGCGGTAGAGTGACTCGGGACGGTCCCGCAGATGGGGGAGTATCCAGGGGGCAATCTTCCGGTAGTAGTCGATCACATCCCCCTTGGTGAACCCCTCCTCGGGCCAGAAGACCTTATGGAGGTTGGTGAGCTTGAGGCGCTTTCCCGCCACCGGAAACTCCTTCTCCCCCCCCTGATCAGGGGGTTGAGACTCCGGACGCAAACTCTTCGGAACCGCATGGACCGCCCGCTCCCGCACGACGCTTCGCGGGCTTCTGTCTTCCCGAAGCCCGATGAAAACCGGCTGACGCATGACCCCCTCATCGGTCCATTCGGAGAAGGAAACTTCACATACAAGCACCGGCTTCACCCAGGTCACCGGCATGTTCGTCTTCGGCCGCTCACGGAAAGGCGATTGGTGCTGCACCAGGGGCTTCAGCATTTCGTAAACATGCTCCAGCGCCCGTTCGTCGAATCCGCCGCCGCTGTGGCCGATGGGAACGAGCTCCCCATGCTCGTACACTCCGAGGACAAGGGTGCCGAAGCGCTTGCGACTCGCCCTGGGCGCAGTGAAACCGCAGATCACCGCCTCCTGCCGCAGCTTCGTCTTGATCTTGAGCCACTGCCGGGTTCGTTTACCCGAGATGTAGGGGCTGTCTATACGCTTGCCGACGATTCCTTCCAGGCTGTTGTCTCGGGCGGCGTTGAAAAATGAAATGCCTGTTTGTAGGATATGGTCGTTGTACCTGATGAGAGGGTGATCAGGAAGTATTGCCCGGAGCACCTCCTTTCGCCGCTCCAGGGGAAGCTCGCGCAGGTCTTTCCCTGCATAGTAAATGAGATCGAAGACAAAGTAGGTAACTTCCCCTTTTCCCGTCTCGCTATAGTTCTGGATGAGCTGAAAGCTGGAACGCCCCTTCTCGTCGAGAACCACTACCTCGCCATCCAGCACCGCATCCTCGGGTATAACTTCCAGAGCCCGGATTATGGAAGGAAACTTACGGTTGAATGGAAGGTTATTGCGTGAGTGGAGAATTACCTTCCCTTCACAGACCTCGGCGATGGCCCGGTAACCGTCCTGCTTGATCTCAAAAAGCCATTCGCTGCCGTCAAAGGGTTCGTCGGTGAGCGTGGCGAGCATCGGCTTCATGTCGCGGGGCATGGGGCCGGCAGGAGCAGCATTGAGTATACACCGGACATCTTCAACGGCCCCCGTCTCCCGGGCCTCTTCCGCTTCCTCCGCCGACCGGGCGGCCTTACCCTCCAGGCCTATCTCCTGGATTGTCCGGCCGCTGACAACCGAGCGGTCGAAGCGGGTCACATCCTCCCTGGAGGCAAAAGCGTCCTCCTTCTTGATGAGGAGCCACGAGTTCTCTCCCCCGCTCCTTATTTTCACAAGGGCGAATTTCCCCTTGAGCTTGTGCCCGTGCAGCTCGAACTTCAGGTCACCGCGGCGAAGCCCCTCGCGCAGTGCCCCTTCGTCCTCCTTCCGTCCCAGGCTCTCGTAGGGTGCATAAGTGCCCTCGTCCCAGAGCATCACGTTGCCGGCGCCATAGTTGCCTTTCGGGATCACCCCTTCGAAGGTCCGGTAGTCGTACGGGTGGTCCTCCACCATCATCGCAAGACGCTTGACTGAAGGATCGAGGGAAGGCCCCTTCGGTATGGCCCAGCTTTTGAGAACGCCGTCGAGTTCGAGACGGAAGTCGTAGTGGAGGTGCGACGCGGCATGCTTCTGCACCACGAAGCGGAGCGGGTTGTCCGAGACGTCTACCAGGCCGGCGGGCTCGGGGGTGCGTTCGAAATCTCTTTTCTTCTGATATTCCTCAAGCCCCATCGGCTCCTCGCATAGCAGGGCATTGACAGTTGTCGAACGGATCAGCCCGAGTCAGCACCCGCAGAAAGCCCCACGTAGCCGTAGCAGCGCTGCGCTGAATCGAATCCCGGTCAGCGGCGCCAGATTCGCGATGATTCCGTCGTCGGCGACGATCGATGGCCCGCAGGCGTAGCAGCGCTACGTCGAGGAGCCTGAGGAGGAGCCGGCGGCGGAAGGGCGCGAATATGGCGTCGGCTATCAGGCTGCCCGCGGCTTCTGCTTCTTCAGGCTCTCCTTGAGGAGGGTCATCATGTCCACAACCTTGGCTGGCCGGGGTTCCTTACCGGCGGGTTTGGTTTCCATTCCTTGGGCCTTGGCCTCGATAACCTTCTTGAGATCCTCCACGTATGTATCTTTATACTTGGAGGGATCGAACTTGGAGGTGTACTGGTCGATCAGCATGAGGGCAAGGTCAACCTCCTGCTTTCGCACATTATCCGATGATGGAAGATTCAGCACTTCGTACCCCCGCACCTCCTCCTGATAACGCATCTGGTTGAGGACTATGGCTTCCCCGACGGTCTTGATGACGCCTATGTTACCCCGGTTCCGCAGTACGTACGAGGCAATGCCGACCTTTTTCGACTGTCTGAGCGCCTCGCGTAGAAGGGCGTACGGCTTCATGCCCGTCTTCACCGGCTCCAGGTAGTACGGCTTCTCGAAGAATCTGCTGTCGATTTCCTGCTCCTCTACAAAATCGAGGATGTCGATGGTGTGGGTCTTCTCAACGTTGGCGCTCTCGAAATCCTGGTCCGTAAGCACCACATACCTGCCGTCGGAATACTCATATCCCTTGACGATCTCCGCGTTTGGAATCTCCTGACCATCGTACTTGCAGACCTTCATGTACCTTACAGGACAGAGGTCACTCTTTCGCAGCATGTCAAGATCAAGTGTATTGCTCTCCGACCCGCTGAACAGCTTAACCGGTATGTTCACGAGGCCGAAGTTGATGGAACCGGACCATATGGCTCGCATGGGTGCGCTCCTTAACGGCTGTAGTGGAGGGAATGCAGCAACTATACATTATCACGGGGAGGGGGGTTTGCAATGGTCATGCTCGGAGGCTATGGTTCCGGTAGGCAAGACGTGCCTGTATAGTCATAGATATCCTCTGCCAGGAACCTCACGCCCTTTCCCACCTCCGTCCTACACCCCTTCGCCGAACACAGTACCCAGCCAGCGCCATGACAAGTAATAGCAGGACCGAAATGATGATCATCGACATCAGCCTCAGTTGGGCCAGGCCCTGCATCTGGGACGAAACGTCCATCAGGGTCACCACCACCCCCACATGCTTTCCCTGAATATCGAAGAGGGGAAACCCGCCGAAGATCAGATCACCTGCACGATCCCCCGCCCCTGGAGCGATCGAAAGCTCGTATTCAAAAGGTTTGATGGCTGCTTCCGTTACGTACCTTCCTTTGAGAAACTTCTGGTCGGGGAATGTCACCCAGGCATGATGCGAGAGCACGTCCCAATCGGCCGGCAGCCCCCGTCTCTTCTGGGAAGCGATCCACTCGTCCCGGCTGAGCACCGATTTCTCCGCAAGTATCGCGAAAACATCTTTCTTGCGCTTTTGAAGGAGATCGAGAAAGTGGTCGATCTCTTCACCGATCTCCACATAGCCGATAAGACGGGAACCATGGTAATAGGGAGAAACGATCCGTAATGCGAAAGATGTTTTCCCCAGTTCGATGCCGACCGCCATCTTGCCGGTAACCACGGCTGTTTTGAGCGTTTCCCTGCGTATTTCATCCCCGTAAAGCTGCCTGTCATGCAGCCGAAGGAAATTCGTGCCGTCGGGAAGATGAAAATAGAAGTGCGTTATTCCATGCCTCTCGTGCAACATGGTGTATAGAGGCAGGCCTTTCTTGTAGAGCTTCTCACGGTCACCTTCTGCAAAAAGCTGCTTGAACTCCTCATTACCCAGAAACATGCTCAGTACGGCAGTGAGCTTTTCAGTATCGAAGGCCACATGGGCATTGAACAGGTCCTGGGACTCCTGAAGATGCTCCCTCGCCACCATGTTTACGTTTTTGATGTAAAGGCGTTCCATTGAGAGATAGGTCGCTATCAGTACAAGAAAAAATGCTGAAAGCGCTACGGTGAGGAGTTTCATGTGCCTGGTGATCATGCGGTTTCCCAGCCCCTGCCCCGACATCACTGACGGATTTAGAATTAGACACCATTACTAAAACAACAATGATGTCGATGGCAACAGGAATTTACACATCCGAAGCAAAATCAACGGAGAGTTCCTCAGTCCAAGTGTCGATTGCATGTCCCGAGGCTGGTTGTATGCTTTCTACAAAGTATTGTTAATCCGGCTTTGCAGGAGGACAGTATGATGACTTCATCATTGTGGGCGGCAACAGCACCCCTCATTTCTTTCCCCTCCCTGTCGGGTGAGACTGAAGCTGACGTAGTGATTGTCGGAGGCGGCATAACCGGCATTACTGCCGCCATGGAGCTATCCGAATCAGGTAAATCCGTAGTCGTGCTTGAAGCCTTGACAGTCGGCTCCGGAACCACCGGCTACTCCACAGGAAACATCTACGCGAACCTCGACAGCTACCTTTACCCGATTCGTGAAAAGTGGGGACCAGAGCGGGCAAAGGATGTCGCGCACTCACGTCGGTATGCGCTGGAACGTATCGAGACAAATACCGCTCGCTTTCAGATCGATTGCGGATACAGGCACTGTCCTCTGTACCTCGTCGCTCTGGATCGATCGCAGATTCCTGAGATGCAGAAGGAGTATGAAGCGTTGAGGGAAGCGGAATTCGAGGTTAGTGCTGTTACAGTACCCCCAATTCCTCTTCCGGCACTGCATGGGCTGCGGGTTGATAACCAGGCGCAGTTCCACCCCCTGGCGTACGTTCGAGGACTCGCACGGGGTATCACTTCCCAGCGGTGCCGAATCTTCGAGAATTCAAAGGCAGTGGACATAGATGAGCGGAAACTTGCGGTCGCAACAAAGGCAGGAAGAGTAAAGGCGGGCAAGATAATACTTGCTACACACACGCCGAAGGGCTTCAACCTCATCCAGACGGAGCTTGGTCCCTATCGGGAATACGGCCTTGCAGCAACGCTAAAGGCGGAGCGGTACCCGGACGGGATTTTCTGGAGCATGGACAAGCCCGGGCACTCGATTCGATCATATATGCACAACGGCAAACATTACCTTGTCGTAATCGGCGAAAAACACAAGACGGGACAGCATGATCCGGAAGTCGATTATCTCGGAAGGGTGGAGGAATTCACACGCACCTATTTCGATGTGAACGCTATAGAGTATCGCTGGTCGGCGCAACACTATCGTCCAGCCGACCACCTGCCGTATATCGGCCGGACCGCTTCATCAAAAGATATCTATATTGCCAGCGGCTTCGAAACTGACGGCCTCATCTACGGGGCGCTAGCCGCTTCGATCATTGCCGATGAGATATGCGGAAAAACGAACCGCTGGGAGGAGTTGTACAAGGCAACGAGGGTTGCTCCGCTGAAGGGGAGAGCGAGCCTGGTCGAAGAAAACGCCAACGTCGCAAAACAGTATGTGAAGGATTTTTTGGTGAAGGCACAGGTGGTGGACCTGAAAGACATCGCACCTGGACAGGGTGGAATAGTGAGAATGGAAGGGAAGCAGGTAGCGGTTTACCGGGACAAAGATGGGAACACCACAGCCCTTTCGCCCTTCTGTACTCACCTCGGATGCATTGTACACTGGAACGGGATTGAAAAAAGCTGGGACTGCCCATGCCACGGAAGCCGGTTCCGGTGGGATGGTGAAGTCATAGAAGGGCCTGCGATTTCAGAACTGCAGAAAATAGCATGACATAAAGCAAAAAACACAGGAACCGCCCTTTAAACGACAAAAGGTTAACCGGTAACGGTTAACCTTTTGCCTTACTGCTTAAATGGTGGGCGAAGAGGGGATCGAACCCCCGACATCCAGCTTGTAAGGCTGGCGCTCTCCCAGCTGAGCTATTCGCCCTTTTTAAATGGCGGGGTCGACGGGACTCGAACCCGCGGCCTCCGGCGTGACAGGCCGGCGTTATAACCGACTTAACTACGACCCCTTATAACCGCCATTGAAAAATTATACCATGCCTGCGAAAGCTGTCTTTATACCGGCTTTCGTGTCGGCTGTCAACACATTTTGTCGCCCTCTCAATGAGTCACAACTGTATCCTTTTGCCCGTCAGCTGCACCCTCTTTCAGCGGGAGTTGCCCTTCAGCGGATAGCTCCTCCAGAACTGCGTGGGAAAGGACTTCATCCATGTGCCCGACAAGGTGAATATTTACACCTGCCACGATATCCCGCGGGAGATCGGCCAGATCCTTCTCGTTTTCTTTTGGTATGAGCACCGTCTTGATGAACCCTCGCTTTGCAGCAAAAATCTTCTCCTTCAATCCGCCTATCGGCAAAACCCTTCCCTGAAGTGTTATCTCTCCGGTCATCGCCAGATCCCGACGCACCGGTTTCCGGGTAAGGGCCGACGTAAGTGCCGTCGCCATTGTAATCCCAGCCGAGGGACCATCTTTAGGAATGGCTCCTTCCGGAATGTGAATGTGAATGTCGAGATTCTGATAAAAATCACGGTCGAGTCCCAGAAGTTGTGCACGGGAACGCACATAGGTCATGGCCGCATGGGCAGACTCCTGCATAACCTCTCCTAGCTTTCCGGTGATCGTCAGCTTCCCCTTCCCGGGAAGAACTGCTACTTCTATATTGAGGAGTTCTCCACCTACCTCTGTCCAGGCAAGCCCGGTCACTACCCCGACAACATCCTTTTCCCCTGCGATGCCGTACCGGTATTTCGGCACCCCCAGGTATTCCCGCACCTGCCTGGGTTGCACAAGGTGCTTGCCCTTGCCTCCCTTGACGATGCGATGGGCAATCTTGCGACAGACCCCTGATATTTCTCTTTCAAGGTTTCGGACCCCTGCCTCCCGCGTATAAAGCCGGATGATTTCCTGAATGGCGCGGTCGGTGAAGGTTACATCATGCTCCTGCAGACCGTTTGCTATGATCTGCTTCTTGATCAGGTAGTGCCTGGCAATATTCAGCTTTTCGTTCTCGGTGTAGCCTTCGAGCTTGATTACTTCCAGCCGGTCGAGCAGGGGACGGGGGATCGAATGCAATGAGTTTGCTGTCGCAAGAAACATCACTTTTGAGAGATCGAAGTCCACATCAAGAAAATGATCGTTGAAGATATGGTTCTGCTCAGGGTCAAGCACCTCAAGGAGCGCAGACGCGGGGTCGCCACGAAAATCGGAACTCAATTTATCGATCTCATCTAGAAGAAAGAGAGGATTACAGCTCCCGCATTTCTTCAGGTTCTGAATTATCTTACCCGGCATGGCGCCTACGTATGTCCGCCGATGCCCCCGGATTTCTGCTTCGTCACGAACACCACCTAGTGACATCTTGACAAAGTTCCTACCGGTCGCTCTGGCGATGGAGCGGGCAAGGGAGGTCTTTCCTACGCCTGGAGGCCCCACAAGGCACAAAATCGGTCCCTTGTTGTTTTTGACAAGTGCATTAACGGAGAGATACTCAAGAATCCGCTGCTTTACCCTGTCAAGCCCGAAGTGATCTTCATCAAGTACCGCTTCCGCCATAGAGATATCACGCTTCTCGCTGGTAGTTTTCCCCCAGGGAAGCGACACGAGCCAGTCGATGTAGTTGCGGACAACAGCAGCCTCAGCGGACATAGGAGACATAAGCTTCAGCTTTCTCAGTTCAGCCAGAGCTTTCTGCTTTGCCTCCCGAGACAGCTTAATCTTCTCGATCTTCTCTTCCAGCTCCTTTAGTTCCTGCTTCAGGTCATCCTTTGCTCCAAGCTCTTTCTGGATCGCACGGATCTGTTCATTCAGGTAATACTCGCGCTGGGTTTTCTCCATCTGCTTTTTCACGCGCCCGCGGATCTTCTTTTCAATCTGGAGGATTTCTATTTCGGCCTCCATAAGTGAAAGAATCTTTTCCAGGCGCACCGCAGGATCAGCAGTGGCAAGGAGCTGCTGCTTTTCCGGGGTCTTCACATTGAGGTGCCCCACAACAGTGTCAGCAAGTTTGGAGGGGTCATCTATCCCCGTCAGCACGTTGAGCACCTCATCGGAAATATCCCGGGTGAGTTTCCCATACTGTTCGAATGTAGATAAAACACTACGTACCAGTGCTTTCATCTCGGGGTTTGGAGAGACAGGCTCGGAGACTTCTTCAACGTCGACACTAAAAAATTCCGCTGTTGAAAGAAAGTTCGCGATGATACCTCGGCTTTGTCCTTCCACGAGAACCTTAATCGTCCCGTCCGGAAGCTTCAGAAGCTGGAGTATCGTGCAGATGGTTCCTGAGCGGTGAATCTCCTCAGGTGCGGGATCTTCGGTACGAGCATTTTTCTGAGCGGCTAGAAAAATAGTCTTGTCCACATTCATGGCAGCCTCAAGAGCGAGAACGGATTTCTCACGCCCTACAAAGAGGGGCACTACCATGTGCGGGAATACAACGATGTCTCTCAATGGTAAAAGAGGGAATCTTTGCAGATTCCCTCCAGTCTTGCCGGTCTTCGGTTGTCGTATGCTCATTTCTTTCCTGTTCAGGCGGACTCAGCCACGTTCTCATAGACGATGATGGGCTTTTCCTTCCGGATGATCACATCGTCGTTTATTACCACTTCCTTTACCATAGTCTGCGAGGGAATTTCGTACATAATGTCGAGCATGACATTTTCGAGGATGGAGCGCAGACCACGCGCGCCGGTCTTTCTTTTCAGAGCCTCTTTTGCAATGGCAACAAGAGATCCGTCCGTGAATTTGAGTTTGACGTGCTCCATCTCGAACAGCTTCATGTATTGCTTGACGAGGGCATTTTTCGGTTCCTTGAGTATCTGAACCATTGCTTCCTCATCAAGTTCGCTGAGGGTGGCAAGTACCGGCAGACGACCGATAAACTCAGGAATGAACCCGAACTTCAGAAGATCTTCAGGAGTTACTTCCGCAAGTAACTCTCCTGCCCGCTTCTCGATACGCTTTTTTACATCAGCCCCAAACCCAAGGGTTTTCACGCCAATCCGCTGCTGGATGATATTTTCCAGGCCTGCAAAAGCGCCCCCGCAGATAAAAAGAATATTTGTCGTATCGACCTTCAGGAACTCCTGCTGCGGATGCTTCCGTCCCCCCTTCGGCGGTACGCTGGCAACCGTCCCCTCGATAATCTTGAGAAGCGCCTGCTGAACGCCCTCTCCCGAGACATCGCGGGTAATAGAAGGGGAATCAGACTTGCGGGCAATCTTGTCGATCTCGTCGATATAGATGATTCCCTTCTGTGCCCGCTCCACATCGTAATCGGAAGCTTGCAGCAGATTGAGAATGATATTTTCCACATCCTCACCGACGTATCCGGCTTCGGTGAGATTCGTAGCATCAGCCATGGCAAATGGAACCCTCAGAATTCTCGCAAGGGTCTGGGCCAAGAGCGTCTTTCCTGACCCGGTAGGACCCAGCAGAAGGATGTTGCTCTTCTGCATCTCCACGTCACCGGGCTTTCCCATGGCTTCTATTCGCTTGTAATGGTTATATACGGCAACAGCCAATGTCTTCTTCGCACGGTCCTGTCCTATAACGTATTCATCCAGGACTTCCTTGATTTCGTGCGGTTTCGGCAGCTTCTTGATGTCAGGGCCTATTGCCTCTTCAAGCTTGGTTTCTTCTGCGATTATGTCGTTGCACAACTCGATGCATTCATCGCAGATGTAAACCGTCGGCCCGGCAATAAGCTTTTTCACCTCATCCTGGCTCTTTCCGCAGAAGGAGCAAATGAGATTGTCGGTCCGGTCTTCGCGTCTACTCATCGGGTGCCTCCCGGCGCAGCATTTCTGCTGATAATGGAGTCGATGATACCATACGCGCTGGCCTCCTCGCTAGACATAAAGTAGTCGCGCTCGGTATCGGCTTCCACCTTCTCCAGCGGCTTTCCCGTATTCTGGGCAAGCAGTTCGTTGAGCCGCTTTTTCATGCGGAGTATTTCCTGGGCGTGAATATGAATGTCTGTCGCCTGCCCCTGAAATCCACCAAGCGGCTGATGTATCATAATGCGCGAATGCGTAAGTCCGAACCGCTTTCCCGGTTCTCCACCAGCCAGAAGCAGTGCGGCCATGGAGGCGGCCTGTCCGACACATATGGTAGAAACCGGAGCCTTGATGTACTGCATCGTGTCGTAAATAGCCATCCCGGAAGTGACAACTCCTCCCGGAGAATTTATATAGAGATGAATATCCTTGTCAGGGTCTTCGGCCTCAAGAAAAAGGAGCTGCGCGACGACCAGGTTCGATATATGGTCGTCTATCGGGCCGCCGAGAAAGATGATGCGGTCTTTCAGCAATCGGGAGTAGATGTCGTAAGACCGCTCTCCCCTCCCCGTCTGTTCCACCACTATTGGTACAAGCATAGCATGCCCCCTCGAATTGTCATCCGTAGCTGTTTCAGGCCTGTTGCTCAGTCATCTTCTCGCGGGGCATAAGGCTGACCTTCGCCTTTGCTATCAGAAATTCAACCGCCTTGTTTTCTCTGATCTGCCCAAGAAGGTTCTCCCGCGCCTGCTCATTGCTCTGGAAATAGTTACGGATCTTATCAACATCCTGGTTGTTTTCGGTGGCGATTTTTGTGATCTCTTCATCAAGATCGCTCTCTTCCGCCTTGACATTCTCCTGTTTGGCGACTGCATCAAGCAGCAGCGAACCCTTCACCTGATTCTCTGCAATCCCACGAAACTGAGATTTGTACCTCTTTTCGTCGAGCCCCATCATTTCTAAAGAGAGATTTTGAGAGGCGAGTCGGCTCTTTGCATTGTCGAGCATCAACTGCACCTGCTTTTCAACGAGCGCCTCCGGAACCTCTATATCATTTCTCTCAATCAACGCTCTAATCAATTGCTCACGGAACTCGCCCTCGATCCGACCCTTCTCCTGTTTTTCATAGAGTTCGGCAATCTTATCCTTCAGCTGCTCAAGAGTCTCATATTCACCGAATTCCTTGGCTAGGTCGTCATCCAAAGAAGGGAGTTCCTTTACCTTTATCTCCTTGATACGAACAGCAAAGGTAGCCTCCTTGCCACTAAGCTCGGCGGCGGAGTAATTCTCGGGGAAGTTTACGCTAATATTCCCCTCGATCCCCCGGTCCATGCCTATAAGTTGCTCTTCGAAACCAGGGATGAACTTGCCGGAACCGATCTCCAGCACAAAATCCTCGGCAGATCCCTTATCGATAGGCGCACCGTCTACAAATCCGGTAAAATCAAGTGTGACAAAGTCGCCAGAGGCCACAGCACGCGCTTCCTCTATGGGTTTAAGCTGTGCAAGGCTCTCACGCATTTCCGTTAAGCGTTTTTCTACCGCCTCCGGAGAAGGAACAAACTCTTCCTTCTTAACCTCCAAGCCCAGGTAATCTTTCACTTCTATCTCAGGAAAAACTTCTACAATTGCAGAGTACTTGAACGTTTCCCCCTTTTTCAGGTCATCGCTTTCAATCATCGGGTGAGATACAGGATAGATCTTCTGATCCATGAGCGCCTGAAAATAAGTGTCATTCACAATGTTCTTGAGCACGTCCTCCTGCATCCGCTCGCTATAGTACTTCTCAAGGTACGACTGTGGGACCTTGCCCTTGCGAAATCCCTTAATTGCGGCGTGCTTGCGTATTCGATCGTAAGCCTTGTCGATCTCCGCACCAACACGGTCTGCAGGTATTTCAACATTGATTTTCTTTTTGACGCTGCTGAGTTTTTCGACGGTAATCTGCATCTCGGACCTCACTGAAAATTGAATGCAATGTTCTTTGGGAACAATCGGAAGTTATTCTGGAGAGAAGCCATGCGGGATGTGCTTGACTGGTGCGAGAGGGGGGAGTTGAACCCCCACGGTTGCCCGCTGGATCCTAAGTCCAGTGCGTCTGCCAATTCCGCCACTCTCGCGATTATAAACGATAATGAATAAGCCCCGTTGTCTGACGGGGCTTAGCTGTTACATGGGGTGGCTAGTGGGATTCGAACCCACGTATGAACGAGTCACAGTCGTTTGTGTTAACCGCTTCACCATAGCCACCATAAAGGCCAAACTGGCACGCCTGAGAGGATTCGAACCTCTGACCTACGGATTAGAAGTCCGTTGCTCTATCCAGCTGAGCTACAGGCGCATATTGGTCGGGGTGAGAGGATTCGAACCTCCGACCCCCTGCTCCCAAGGCAGGTGCGCTAGCCAGGCTGCGCTACACCCCGATGGAAATGCCTCTTATAGCACAGCATCTGCACCCTTGCAACTACTTTTTATCAACGGTGCAGCTTCTTAAGATCAACCAGCTTCTTTTATATAGGACAAAAACTCACCCAATGCACAACCTCGATGACTGACCCGGTTCTTCAGGTGCAACGGAAGCTCCGCCAAAGTCTTACCGTACTCCGGCACGAGAAAGAGCGGGTCGTAACCGAATCCATCCTTTCCACGAGGCTCCTTAAGGAGAACGCCTCTCAGTTCCCCCGAAAACTTTCGGCAAGCGCCATCAGGAAGGCAATAAGCAATAACACACTGAAAGCGAGCGCTTCTGCAGTTATCGGGAACATCTGCCATCAGCGCAAGAAGCTTTCTGTTGTTATCATCGTCAGTGGCATCCTCGCCGGCAAACCGCGCCGAATAAACCCCCGGCTGCCCATCCAAAGCATTGACAACCAACCCCGAATCGTCGGCAATAGTCGGCTTGCCGGTAGCAACTGCAACCGTACGGGCTTTTTTTATGGCATTTTCTTCGAACGTTATACCATCCTCAAGGACAGGTGGTATTCCCGGATAATCCCTAAGCGAATACAGATGCTCCACAGTGCCGTGCAGAAGAAGCTCAAGCTCCCGTAGCTTACCTTGATTTCCAGTAGCGACAACAAGCTCCCTCACCGCGAGAGGGCCTCCGCCTGAATTTCGAGAAGGCGGGAAATCCCTCGGATCGCCAGCGATCTCATGGCATCCATCTCGGCGATTGAAAAGGGGGCCGCCTCGGCTGTGCCCTGAACCTCGACGAAGCGGCTGGAGCTTGTCATGACATAGTTCATGTCGACATCCGCTGCCGAATCTTCCTCATAGTTCAGATCGAGCAGCGGCACCCCTCCTACGATTCCGACACTGATGGCCGCAACAGCCTCCTTAAGCGGAGAGGCAGCAACAGCTCCTTTTTCCTGCAGAAACCTCAGCGCATCTGCCAAAGCAACATAAGCACCGGTGATAGAAGCAGTCCGGGTTCCTCCATCGGCTTGAATCACGTCACAATCGATGAGAACAGTGCGCTCTCCAAGAAGCGACATATCCGTAACTGCTCGAAGCGAGCGTCCGATGAGCCTCTGTATCTCATGGGTTCGGCCTGTTACCTTGCCCCGGGAAGACTCGCGGGGAGAGCGGGTATGCGTAGCCCTCGGCAGCATGGCGTATTCCGCTGTAACCCAGCCGGAACCCTTTCCGCGCAGAAAGGGAGGTACAGTCTCTTCTACGGAAGCAGTGCATATCACCTTGGTGTCACCACATTCAACAAGAACCGATCCTTCCGGATGCTTCACATAATTCCTGGTGATGCGTATCTCTCTCAGCTGATCTGAAGTACGACCGTCTATTCGCATGAAGCTCCCGATTAGTTTGGTAAACGCGTTTATATAGCAGCGAGACCTTATTGTCAATGTCTCGAAGCGGATTTACCTATGAGGTCCCTGGACCTGATCTGCTCCATCCCCAACGCCTGCAGGAGACGTTTAGTCAACTCTCGCTCTACACGCTCAATTACGTCCCGATCCGCAGGAACGTTGTCTATTTTTCCCCCTGCCATCATGCCATGCCCACCAGCAGCCCCCATACCATCGACTATACTCCTGATGATTTCACCTGCATTTAGGTCATGGCGAATGGTACGGATGGACAGGATCATTTCGTTACTGTACTGCCCCATGCTGAGGACAGTCTCTATATCCTCCAGCCTGATGAGGAAATCTGCCATCTCGGCAACTACTTCGGGGAAGATTATCTCCTGAAGATTCATCACGAGAAGCGGACCATAAATGCGGGAATGTTCAAGGGCGCTGTTTATTGTGAGAAAATATTCTATCGGGAGTTTAGGATATGAAATCTCGTAGAGCAGCTTCTTGTTGGTAAGAGGAAAGAGACGGAGGTAAGCCTCCCTGTCCGGCTGGTTAGCCTCACGCCCCAGATCCTGTGTCTCCGACCTGATTGCATAAAAAAGAGCGGTAGCCAGCTTGGTGCCGATAATGACCTCCTGGGCTTGGAGATATTCGTATAGAATTGTCGCGGTAACTCCGTATTCATCCCTTATGTCAGCCCATCGGCTGCTCTGGGTGGCAGGACGCGGAGGATGGTGATCTATGACGATATCCACTTTCACGCCGGGGGGGAGTGAGTTGTTACCTGTTGCAGGTTGCGTATCTAACATGCAGATGACTTGATAGTCGCTGATGTCGATAAGGGCAAAGGGAGTTAGAGGAATCTCCAGCTTCTTGGCCATCGCAAGGTTTTCGCTGCGGCCGATCATTCCCGAAAAGGCAATCGTGGCATCCCGGTTTAGCTTCATGACGAACAGATGCCTCAGGGCCATTGCAGAAGCCAGACAGTCAGGATCGGGATTGTCATGTACAATGATGAGGATTTTTCCTCTTCCCCTCAGCCATACCAGTAAATCGTCTGTAAATTTACGTGACTTTGCGATCAACTCACTTGTCAACGACTCCTCCTGCCAGTCCCCTCATATTTGGTGCCATTCTACAATTGTATCTGTAGCGCAAGACGACTCAAGATTATTCATGAAAAAAAAGAGGGGCGATGCCGCCCCTCCCATTCCTTCACACCCTTTCAATTCAGCCGATAAAGAGGTTATTGTTCCGCGCCCGGTTTGCAATGATGGTCGGGTCGAGGAGCTCGCCGCAGCAGGTACACTTCCAAGCATCAAACGATCTGACGAAGTCGTAGAATTTTTCAGCGAACATACGGCCTTTGCATTTCGGACATTTCATGACTATCCCTCCACTCGATGGTTATTTTCGTTAGGTTAGCGAGAGGGATTTCACCATGCATGCCAATAGGGAGAACCGGGAAGGGATTAGAGAGAAAGTTAGAAATAAAATGAGGTTGCGGTTTAAAATCGTGCATTTACATCTGATTAAAATTTTTCCATTATTACACCCAGCGTGCCATGCCCGATCCCCGGTACCCGGACAAGGTCAGCCACCCCCTGAAAATCGCCATTACATTGACGGTGATTCATTATCGCACGTGCGAGAGCAGGCCCGATCGACGGCAATTCCTCCCATTCCTGCCTGGTCATCTCGTTCGGGAGCAGGGGCAGCCCAAGAAGCATACGCTCCCGCGCCCCCATCCTAACTACCTTGATTTCCATATGTTTAGAGTCATTCCATTCCGCGAGGATGATTTCGCCGGCCGATATCTTTCTACTGAGCACCGGCATATCGGCAGAACTGAAAGGAACTTTAGGGACCGCCATTTTTATGGCGGCAGCTACCGTAGTACCGTCAGGAATTTTATAGATGCCTTCCCGAAGATCACCACTTACCCGCACTAGCACCTCTTCGGAGGATGAACGAACAAAGGCCACGGGCATCTGTTTAAAAGATGTCCCGTGGCCTATTACTGAAACAAGCAAAATCGCCGCAACCAGCAGAAGTACCAGGCGCTGTGCCCGATCGCTCACTTTTTCGCTACCTCGGCGTCCTCCTTGTGAAGCTTGAATTCGATGCTGTCAATCAAGGCCTGATAGGAAGCATCAACTATGTTATCGGAAACGCCGACAGTGCCCCATCTGGTCCCCTTGTCACCGGATTCGATAAGAACACGGATCGCTGACGCCGTCCCCTGTCCAGCAGGAAGAACCCGCACCTTGTAATCAAGCAGCTTGACATCTTTCAGTTTCGGATAAAACTTCTCCAACGCCTTTCGCAGAGCATTGTCGAGAGCGTTGACCGGGCCGTTCCCTTCGGCGGCAGTATGCTCGATCTTGCCTCCGACCTTTACCATTATCGTAGCTTCGGAGATGGGCTTCTGGTCTTCATGACGCTTCTCATCTATCACCCGGAACCCGATCACGGAGAAAAACTTCCGGTGAGTACCGAGAGCGCGCCGCATGAGGAGTTCGAAGGAAGCTTCCGCGCCCTCAAACTGATAACCCCGGTTTTCCATCTCTTTTATGTTGTCCAGAATTTCGAGCGTTACCGGATCTTTGCTGTCGAGGTTGATGTCGAATTCTTCAGCCTTGGCCAGAATATTCGATCTGCCCGAAAGATCGGAAACGAGAACTCGGGTGGTGTTCCCCACTACTTCCGGACGCATATGCTCATAAGTCTCGGGATGCCGCTGAATTGCGCTGACGTGAACCCCCCCCTTGTGGGCAAAAGCGGAATTGCCTACATATGCCTGATGCTTGGCCGGCGAAAGGTTAGCCAACTCATACACAAACCTTGAGAGATCCCGCAGCTTCCGCAGTTGCTCATCGCTGATGCACTCCCTCTTCATTTTGAGCTTCAGCGCCGGGATGATGGAGCAGAGATTGGCGTTACCGCATCGCTCACCGAAGCCGTTGATGGTCCCCTGCACATGGACCACTCCTTCGTTTACTGCGTGCAGTGAATTTGCAACGGCACATTCGGAATCATTATGGGTATGGATGCCGAGAGGGGTCTTGATGTGCTTTCGAACATTTCTGATTATTTCCGCCACTTCGAAAGGAAGGGTTCCTCCATTGGTATCGCAGAGAACAATGCAATCTACCTTGGCGGATTCTGCGGCCTGCAGGGTCTTGATCGCATACTGTGGGTTAGCCTTGTACCCGTCGAAGAAATGCTCAGCATCGTAGACCGTCTCCGGAACCCTGGACTTGAGGTACTCCAGTGAATCGAAAATCAGCTCCAGGTTTTCTTCCAGAGAAATCCGTAGCGCCTCGTGCACATGAAAGTCCCAGGTTTTCCCGAAAATAGTAACCACATCCGGCTCAGCCTGAACCAATGTTCTGATGTTCTGGTCTTTGTCCGGAGTTATCTTGGCACGTCGGGTGGAACCGAATGCGGCAATTTTCGCCTGCTGCAGCTTCTCCTTCTTGATGTCCTTGAAGAACGCTACATCCTTCGGGTTACTCCCCGGCCACCCCCCCTCGATGTAGTGAATTCCTATTTCATCGAGCTTATGGGCAATTCGAATTTTATCTTCGACGAGGAAGGAGATGTCTTCTGCCTGGGTGCCGTCCCGCAGAGTGGTATCGTAAATCCGTACAAGACTCATATATCTTCACCTTCTGCTTTCATTTGAGGATGAACGGATCAGGCAGCAGCGCCGGCAAGACCGAAAGCATCGTGGAGTACCCTGACAGCCAGTTCAGTGTATTTGGCATCTACGACCACGGACACCTTTATCTCCGATGTAGAGATCATCTGTATGTTTATGCCTTCCTTTGCCAGCGTCTCGAACATTTTCGTCGCGACCCCGGCGTGGCTGCGCATCCCCACGCCAACGATGGAGATTTTGCTGATGTTCTCATCAGTCATCACATCCTTGGCTTCCACTTCCTTGGCCGACTCTTTGGTGATTGCAAGCGCTTTCTTAAAATCAGCCTTAGTAACGGTGAAGGTGAAGTCGGTAAAGCTGTCCTCGCTGACGTTCTGTACGATCATGTCCACCGAAATGTTGGCTTCTGAAAGGGGAGATAGTATCTTGGCTGCAATGCCCGGTTTGTCCGGCACCCGCATAACGGCGATCTTGGCTTCATTTTTGTCATAGGCGATTCCTGACACGAGAACTGCTTCCATATCCTTATCCTCCTTGGTAACCATAGTTCCTGGATTGTCGTTGAAGCTGGAACGGACGTGAATATCGACGTTGTACTTCTTGGCGAACTCCACCGAGCGGATCTGGAGCACTTTTGCACCGAGGCTCGCCATTTCCAGCATTTCGTCGTAGGAAACCTTCTCGATTTTCCGTGCATCCGTACAGATGTTCGGGTCAGTGGTATATACGCCGTCAACATCAGTGTAGATTTCACAGACATCTGCCTTCAATGCGGCAGCCATGGCGACTGCAGACGTATCGGAACCTCCGCGGCCAAGCGTCGTGACGTTTCCCTCACGGTCAACCCCCTGAAAACCGGCCACAATAATGATAGTGCCCTCTTTCAGATCCGCACGGACCTTCTTGTCGTCGATCTCCTCTATACGAGCCTTGCTGAACACATTGTCCGTGATGATGGGAATCTGCCACCCATGGTACGACTTCGCCTTGTAACCCATCGACTTGAGGCACATAGCCAGTAGCGCAATGGAGACCTGCTCTCCGGAAGCTACGAGAACATCATACTCACGATTGTCGGGAAACTCTGTCACTTCGTTGGCGAGAGCTACAAGCTTGTTGGTCTCTCCCGACATTGCCGATACGATGACCACCATGTCGTTGCCTGCATCATAGGTCTTGATGACCCTTTTGGCGACGTTACGGATGCGTTCGATCGTACCCATCGAGGTGCCGCCATACTTTTGGACCACGAGAGCCATCTGGAATCCTCCTTTGGAACGGGTAATATTTTTTCAGTTGGGAGTGACTAATGGGATGCAGAAATAGTTTTTACTATCAAGAATCTCGTGTACCGTCAAAACATTTTTTTATGACAATGTGACATTTTCAGCAGGCTTGCCTGGCAGTTACAGTTCTTGCGCCGCAAGGGCGGCGAGAAGCCCCTCATAGCGCGCTCCAGTAGCGGAAAAATTGAGAGTACGGGTCTTTTCTCCCTCATATATTATCTGCACCGCCAGCCGCTCCACCGGCAATTCCTCATCAAGCCGGTCCGCCCATTCTACCAGGCACGCACCTTCTCCTTCAAAATACTCATGAAATCCAAGGGCTTCCGAGTCTTCATCACCCGACAACCGATAGAGATCGAAGTGGTAGAGTTTCAGCCGACCCTCGTAGATGTTCATCAGAATGTAAGTCGGGCTTGTGACTGCAACTGACGGGTCAACACCGAGACCAGCGGCCACTCCTTTAGCGAACTCTGTTTTGCCGGCGCCTAGATCCCCTATGAGCGCGACGAAATCTCCCGGCTCCACCAGCATGCCGAGTCTCTCACCCAGCAGAACCGTTTCAGAGCAGCTTCGGCTCGTGACAGTCCACGATGTCATACGGGCTGGATCATAGACCGTATAAGGTCGATGCGCGCGACCATACCCACCAGGAGGTCTCCGTCAACCACGGGAATGGCATGGATCTTTTTGCTGCTCATCATGTCGGCGACTATGCTTACAGGCGTTTCGGGGGTAACGGCTTCCACCTCGGCAGTGTATATGTCCTCAACGGTCTGACCGGTTACCTTCTTCAACTCTCGCTCGAATTTCTTGTCGCTCTCGAGGTAGATGACCCAATCAAAAATGGAGACCACCGTCGGTATGTGCAGGTTCCGGTCCTGCTCTATCAAGTCGGTTTCGGTTACGATTCCAATGAGCCTTCCCTCTTCATCCACAACAGGGAGGCTGCTGATCCGATGACGAGCAAACAGCTCCGCCAACTCCCTGATATTCTGCTCCTTTCGAACACTTATGACAGGTGTCGTCATCACATCGGCAACTTTGAGCATACTGCCTCCTCTTTAGTTTGGGACACATGTACGGAAAGATCGAAACACTGTCAGCTACCCTGCTGCAAGAGTTTGAAGGCATACGGTATCCGCTCCTGCACATCCACCGCCGAGATACCGGTTTCGCCCTTATCCGCGGCTACAATATCGGCGGCATGGCCGTGGATGTAAACCCCTATACAACAGGCATCGAAGGGCTCGTACCCTTGGGAGAGGAGTGCAGCCAGAAGACCCGTAAGCACATCACCCATGCCGCCGGACGCCATGCCGGGATTTCCGGTGCTGTTGATGGCAAGCCGTCCATCAGGTGCAGCAACGACCGTCCGGGCACCCTTCAACACCAGCCACACACCATACTGCCGGGCGAATTTAAGAGCCACGCCGATGCGGTCGGCCTCGACAGCTGTAGTAGCAAGGCCGGTCAATCTCGCCATTTCCCCCGGATGAGGCGTAAGCACCGTTATCCGTCCGCACCGATCCAGCAACACTTCCGGTTGTTCGGAAAGTGCGTTAAGCCCGTCGGCATCGATAACCAGCGGGTTGGAAAGAGCGGCGGAAAGAATGCGTACCAGCCCTGCAGTCCTCTGATGCCATCCTATTCCCGGCCCGAGGGCTACGGCATCTTTCCCAGCTGCTGCATCCATCAGGGCGCCGCAGGCTCCCTCAGTCAGTCTTCCGGTAGCATCGTCATCAATCGGGACCGTCATCGACTCGGTCGTCTTCACTTCCAGGATATGGTGAAGAGACGCCGGCACTGCCAGAGTGACGAGGCCGCTCCCTCCCCTGACAGCGCTGTTGGCCGCCATCGCAGCGGCGCCCGTTTTTCCGGTGGACCCCGCTATGATGAATGTATGACCGAAGCTTCCCTTGTGAGCAACAGGAGAGCGAGGGCGGATCAGAGACCTTGCAGCAGCGGCGTCCAGATAATCATATCCGGGTGTTTCCGCAAGGATTTTCGCGGGTATGCCGATATCCACCGTAACGACGACCCCGCAATTCTCTGCGCCCGGATAAACAACATGACCGAGCTTGGGAAAACCGAAGGCCACCGTAAAATCAGCCATGACCGCCTCGCCCATGATCCGGGCAGTAGTCCCGTTGACCCCGGAAGGTATATCCACGGCAACAACAGGAAGACCTGAGCCATTGATCAACCTGATGGCAGCAAGGTGTTTGCCGGCGACGTCGGTATTGAGTCCGGTACCGAACAGGGCATCCACGACCAGGGTCCCCTCGCGCCATGATCGGGCTGCCGCGGCAAGCGCCGCTTCATTCGGACAGAAGTTCAGGCAACCTTTACCAAGCCGCTCCAGATTGGCAAGGGCATCCCCAGCGATATCCGCCCGCTCCGCCACGACACAGACATCTGTGCGCCACCCTGCTTCCTGCAGATACCGCGCGATTACGTACCCGTCACCACCGTTGTTTCCTTTACCTGCCACAATGATTGCACGACCCGAGGAACCGTAGCGGGAGATGATCTCAGCCGCGCAACACCGCCCCGCATTTTCCATGAGCTGAAGCCCCGGAATGCCCGCCTCGGTTATCGCCCGCCGATCCACCTGCTGCATGATCTCGGCTGTGACTACTTTCATGGCAGCTGCTCCAGTATAACCATGGCTACACCGAAATTTCCGTCATGAGAGAGGCTAAGATGGCAGCGGGACAATTCGCGCTCCCGAAACACCTCCGCCCCCCTTCCGGATAAAAGAAGCTCCGGCTTGCCCAGGTGGTCGTTTACGACTTCCATGTCCCGCCAGGATATACCGTCTCTAAGTCCGGTACCTAGGGCTTTAAGATATGCTTCCTTCGCAGCGAATCGCAGTGCGTAGTGCTGAGCACTCTGCTTTCGGGCCACGCAGTATTCGTGCTCCCGCGGAGTAAAAATCCGTTGCAGCAGGGGCTGGTTATCCTCCCGAACGAAACGCTCGAAGCGGCTGATATCGACGATATCGACTCCGGTCCCGAAGATCATTGATTTCCCCGTAGGCAGAAGCTACGCCGCCGCATGATCATCGTTTCGGAGCTTGAGAAGCGACAGGCCGGAAACAGGGTCGAGCTGCCGGACCGCGCTCACTCCCCTTACCTCCGTCACAATCGCCTCCAGAACCAGAAAAACCTCGCTGTCATCCCTCAGGCACCCTGTCTTGACGAAATCGTGTTTACCGAAGGAGCCGTGGATGTGGACCTTCGGCTCGTCACCTTCCCAGAACAGCGTGCCGACACCGAGCATTTCGTGGCTTTCCTCGAGCTCGCGCCACACCGGTTCCGGGGGCATCTCCTCCCCCCGGGGCCCCACGACGAACTTGCCGCGTCGAATCCCTCCCACCAGGTGGATAACAGCAGCTCTGATATATTCCTTCCTCGCAAGCACCGCCAGCCCTCCGAGCAAATCATCCCCATCAGAGAAACGGACGACAACCACCCTTCCGGTTTCACCAATCTGATAGTCCATTATCTCTCCTCGCTTGACTCCATGACGCCTCAGGAACAATTTTCTATGAAGTTCCTTATAAGAACACGGGATTCTTCGGTCATATCGAGAAATTCAACCCCAAAGCCCTCGGGAAGATCCTGTTTGTTGCGATGCTCTCCGCTGTTGACCCAGGCGACCTTCCCCCATGCCTCGATTAGTGAGGAATTGCTGCCCGACAGGATAAAGCTCACTTCCACCGGCGCGCCCTTGACCACGTCCCCATCGAAACCTATGTACATTCCTCGCATGCCGAGATTGTTACAGGTGCCTGAAAAGTTCTCGTAGTTCATTCTGAAGACGACATTGATGCGGCAGTGGATGCGCATCTCGCGGCGGTCGATCTGAGCCAGAAACCGGCGTCCGGCCTCAAGGAAGGTGGCACGGTCGAGGGGCTTACTGAGACAGGCGTCGCACCCAGCGCTGCGAGCCGCTGCAACGTCGTCATCACTTCCGGCGGTCGTTACCATGATCACCGGCACTCTACGCAGTACCGGGTCGGCTTTCAGCGTTGCGCAGCACTCCGGACCACTCATCCCCGGCATGTCGAAGTCGAGGTATATGAGGTCAGGTCGGTACCGGCGTGCCATTGCCACCGCCTCACAGCCACCGTCCGCTGTGATGACGTTTGCCCCGGCCTGCTTGAGCAGCTCCATCTCGAGAGTCAGGAACAACCTCGTATCATCGACGAGGAGAATCACGGGCTTGCTCATGTCAGGTCCAGTCAGGCATATTTTATCAGTTCGACCATATCCCGCACGGCCCGGTCGAGCCCGACGAGTACAGCGCGTGAAATGATTGAATGACCTACATTGAACTCTTCGATCCCGCCCAGTGCGGCTACCTTCTTGATGTTCCGGTAGTTGAGACCGTGCCCTGCATTGACCCCGAGGCCGAGCTTCGTCGCGAGCTTGATGGCTGCCTCGATCTTCGCCAGCTCCCGGTTCTCCTCCTCCGCCGTCTCGGCTTCCGCATAGGCACCGGTGTGGATCTCGATGTAATCAGCCCCGGTCTTGTGGGCTGCTTTCACCTGGGCAGGATCTGGGTCTACGAAAAGACTGACTGCGATGCCCCCGTCCTGAAGCCGGTCCACAGCCTCGACCACCTGCTCCATATTGAGCCGCACATCGAGGCCCCCCTCGGTCGTAAGTTCCTGACGTTTCTCCGGTACCAGGGTGCACATTTCAGGCTTGACCGCAAGTGCGATCTGCACGATCTCGGGGGCAGTAGCCATCTCCAGGTTGAGACGTGACTGGACAGTCCTGCGCAGAAGCTTCAGGTCCCGCTCCTGAATATGACGCCGGTCCTCTCGCAGATGGAGGGTGATTCCGTCAGCACCCGCCAGTTCTGCAATAGCGGCCGCCGTGACCGGGTCCGGCTCGCGTCCCCCCCGGGCCTGACGGATCGTTGCTACGTGATCGATATTTACTCCCAGTCTCGCCATTTACTTTCCCCCCAGCTTCTTTTCGACGAGATCGGCGATCTCTTTGCCCCAGCCGGTTATCTGGTACTTGTCCTGACCTTCTAGCATTATGCGCAGAAGCGGTTCGGTACCCGAATAACGCACCAGCAGGCGACCTTCGTCCTTCAGCTTTGCCTCGATGTCCTTCACGAGTTTGGCGATCTCGGGATGGGTCATGATGTCCTTTTTTTCGGGCACCCGCACATTGACAAGCACCTGAGGGAGCGGAATCATCACCTCCGCCAGCTCCGCGAGCGTCTGTTTCCTGCGTCGCATGATGGCCAAAACCTGGAGCGCCGACTGCATCCCGTCCCCTGTAGTGTTGTGATCCAGGAATATCATGTGCCCGGACTGCTCTCCCCCCAGGTTGTATCCCCCTTTGCGCATCTCCTCAACTACATAGCGATCGCCGACCGCGGTCTTGACGATCTTTCCGCCCGCTTTCTTGATTGCGATGTCGAGTCCCATATTGCTCATCACGGTAGCTACTACTGTGTTCTTGCGAAGCTTCTTCTGCCGGATCATCTCGGTGGCGCAGATAGCCATGATCTGGTCCCCATCGACCTCGTTGCCGAACTCATCCACGAAGATGACCCGGTCTGCGTCTCCATCCAAGGCAATTCCCAGGTCCGCCCTGTGCTCCTTCACTGCTTCGCTGATAACCTCGGGATGAAGTGATCCACACCCGGCATTGATGTTTGTTCCGTTCGGTTTAGCTCCGATGGTGATTACTTCCGCTCCCAGTTCCTCGAGAACCGCCGGCGCGACTTTGTAGGCAGCTCCATTGGCGCAGTCCAGGACGATCTTCATACCGGCGAGGTCGAGATCCTTTGGGAACGTGCTCTTCAAAAAGACTACGTAACGTCCCGCGGCATCGTCAATCCGATAGGCCTTACCGACCTCGGTCGCAATCGGACGAAGAGAGTCGATCTTCTTGGAGAATATCAGATCCTCCATTTTCAGTTCCATCTCGTCCGGCAGCTTGAACCCGTCTCGTGAAAAGAACTTGATGCCGTTATCCTGGAACGGGTTGTGTGAGGCGGAGATGACAACCCCCGCATCGGCCCTCATGGAGGAAGTGATATTGGCAATTCCGGGCGTCGGCAGTGGACCGACCAGAAGAACATCGACCCCCATGGAGCAGATACCGGCCACAAGGGCGTTTTCTATCATGTAGCCTGAAAGTCTCGTATCTTTACCGATAACGATACGGTGCCGTCTGTGGCCGTTGCGGAACATGTACGCCGCTGCTCTTCCGAGCTGCATCGCCATCTCAGTTGTCATCGGGTAGACGTTGGCGACACCGCGAACGCCATCGGTCCCGAAAAGCTTCTTCATTACTCTCTCCTTGTCTTCAGGCTGCGCGCGCAACAGAAGAGGTTTTAATTCCGGCGGAGTCGCCCCGCCTTCCTGAGCTCGATCTCTATCATCGAGGGATAGATCCTGGTAACCCGAAGTTCTCGCGGAACGGGCACAGCATTCCCGAGGTCCGGAAAGGCAACAGTCCCCTCACGGAGATTCCCCAGATCGAGAGAAACGGTCAACCGCTCGGGCACCAGCCGCATCAGCTGTATCCGCGGCCCCGCAACCCGAACTACGAGATGGTGGGGGAGCTGGTTGGTCACGTCCAGCCCTTGCGGGACATTAACTACACGAACAGGTACGGTCATCTCCGTTTCGGATTCTCTATCATAATTAACGAACAGCCACAACACAAACGCGAGTGAAAGCGACAGTACAATAAGCCCGGAATTCTTAGGCAGACGAGCCGGGAGGTTCATTTCAGCCACCTCCCCTCAAGTAGTTGCCGGAGCACCTTGCGAAGGCGGGGCGGCTCCAGATCTCGCAGAACCCCACCCCCTATCGCCACCGATATCTTGCCGGTCTCCTCCGAAACAACGATGACAACTGCGTCGACAATTTCGGTGAGCCCGATGGCAGCGCGATGGCGGGTTCCAAGTGTCTTGCTGATCTCCGGGTTCTGGGTAAGCGGAAGAAAGCATCCGGCCTTGGTCAATTTCCCCTTCTGAATAATGACAGCCCCGTCGTGGATCGGAGAATAGGGCAGAAATATCGAGGTTATGATCTCTGAAGTCACTTTGGCATCAATCTCGGTACCTACCTCCAGGAAGCCGTCGAGAGGCATCTCTCTCTCAAGCACCATCAAGCCGCCGATCTTCTTATCGGAAAGCGCCTGTGCCGCATTCACAAGCTGCTCGATGACTTCGCCCCCCTCATCTCCACCGCGGTTTGACTGTTTCCGGCTGATGGTGACGAGAGCACGACGCAGGTCATGCTGGAAAATGATGACCAGGACGAGAATTACGGAGGAAAAAAGGTTGTTGAGCAACCAGCCGAGAGTCTTTAGCCCGGTGATCTGCGACGAGGCGTAAAGTGTGAATAACAACCCGAGAACGAGGACCAGCCGGAACGTGACAGTTCCCCTGATGAGAAGGAGGAACTTGTAGATGAGAAAAGCCACCACAGCCACATCCAGTAGATCGAAGAGCCACCCGGAATTTTGCAGTATCTCGGTCATTCGTTCCACCAGAAAATAATTTGCCTCTCATGACTAGTGTGGAGGTGTCATCTGCCTCGTTATGGCAAAGGCCATATCCACGACATCACGCATCTCCCGTACGTCATGAACTCTGAAAATTGAGGCGCCGTCGGCTACTGCAAGCGCCACGGTTGCCGCAGTCCCGAAGGCACGTTCGGTGGTTTCACGGTCGAGGACTTTGCCGATGAAACCCTTGCGCGAAGTTCCTATGAGTATGGGACGTCCCAGCACTCCGAATTCGGATAGCCTTCCCAGAATTTCGAGATTGCCGCGTACGTCCTTGCCGAAGCCGATTCCTGGGTCCAGCACAATACGCTGTGCATCAATGCCCACGGTCACTGCTCGGCCAACCGCCGCGCGAAGATCATGTATCACCTCGTCGACGAGTGCCTTATACCTAGTATCCTTCTGCATTTCATGTGGCCGGCCGCGCGTGTGCATGAGCACCATTCCGGCATCGGTCTCTGCCACCGTTTCCGCCATCTGCCGGTCAAATGTGAACCCACTTACATCGTTGACAATGGCGGCTCCGGCAGCGATCGCTTCCCTGGCTACAGCAGCTTTGTAGGTGTCAATCGAAACTGGCACCTTAAGGCGCCCGTTGAGCTTTTCCAGCACAGGCAGCACCCGGCGCAACTCCTCCAGTTCCGATACAGGTGGCGCAAAAGGACGGGTGCTTTCTCCGCCCACGTCGATTATATCGGCGCCATCCTCCTCCATCTGCAATGCACGCTCAACCGCCTCGTCGACAGATCGGTACCTGTTACCGTCCGAAAAAGAATCCGGCGTGAGGTTCAGAATGCCCATGATGCACAAACGGCGGGAAAATTCGAGAATTTTCCCGCCGACATGCCAGTGGCGCTGTAGATTCGCCTCGTTATCGAGCAGCCTGAGCAGGTCGTTGGCGAATGTCGAAAAATCAAGTTGGAAACCGGACAGGAAGGAGCAGAGCTTTCGCATCTGCTTGTCGGATCCCATAAGGATGGCGGTCGTCCTGCCAGTTTCCTCCACTCCACTGCGGCCGACTGCGACGTCTCCTCCGAGAGCCAAAAGCTCCTTTCTTAAAAGGGCCACATCGTCGAGATTTACCCCGTCTACCTTCACCACCCGGTAGAGCATTTTGGGAGCGAAACTGCGCAGGGAGAACGGATCGATTCCCAGTGCAGCGAGGTCCCGCTGTGCATCTGCCAGGGACCTCACCGACAACAGCCGCATGGCACACTTCATCAGACAGAAGGTACGGGAGGAGTAGCCTGAGGCGCTCCTGCAAGCGAAACCTCTTTAATGATACGGTCGACCTCGTCTCCTGAGAGATTCTCTTTCACGATAAGTTCCAGAGAAAGCTTATGAAGGACATCGATCTTGTCCCTCAGAAGTTGCAGAACCCGGGCATAATTTTCATCGACGATACGCCTGATCTCGACATCGATCTCGACAGCAGTAGCCTCGCTGTAGTTTTTTTGTGTTGCCATTTCCCGGCCGAGAAAAATCTGCTCATCTTTTTTACCGAAACTGACAGGGCCGAGTTTGTCGCTCATTCCCCATTCACAGACCATTTTGCGGGCAATCTCGGTGGCTCGCTCAATGTCGTTGCCGGCACCCGTGGTCATAGTATTGAAAACAATCTCCTCCGCCGCGCGCCCCCCCATGAGCACTGCGATCCGATTGAGCAGAGCCTCTCGCGAGTAACTGTGCTTGTCCTCGATCGGAAGCTGCATCGTCACACCGAGAGCGCGCCCACGGGGAATAATGGAGACCTTGTGCACCGGATCGGTGCCTGGTATAAGTTTCGCCACAAGAGTATGGCCTGCTTCGTGGTAGGCGGTATTCTTTTTCTCCTCCTCGGAAATCACCATACTCCGCCGCTCGACCCCCATAAGAACCTTATCCTTGGCATCGTCGAAATCCTGCATATCAACTGCGTTCTTGCCTTTTCGTGCAGCCAGCAGAGCTGCCTCGTTGACCACATTGGCAAGGTCGGCACCGGAAAATCCGGGAGTTCCACGTGCGATAACTCCCATATCGACTCCGGATCCCAGCGGCGTTTTTTTTGTGTGCACCCTGAGAATCTCCTCGCGCCCTTTCACGTCTGGACGCGGCACTACTACCTGTCGGTCGAAACGCCCAGGCCGGAGCAGTGCCGGATCAAGTACATCAGGGCGGTTGGTCGCAGCGATAAGAATGACCCCTTCGTTGGATTCGAAACCGTCCATCTCTACAAGCAGCTGATTGAGGGTCTGCTCCCGCTCGTCATGTCCACCGCCGAGCCCTGCGCCGCGGTGACGCCCCACTGCATCTATCTCATCGATAAATATGATGCACGGAGCACTCTTTTTGCCCTGGACGAAAAGATCACGAACACGGCTAGCTCCGACCCCGACAAACATTTCGACGAAATCGGAACCCGAAATGGAAAAGAAAGGAACGCCTGCCTCTCCTGCAATGGCACGGGCCAGAAGGGTTTTACCCGTGCCCGGAGGTCCCATCAGGAGCACTCCTTTGGGGATTCGCCCGCCGAGCTTGGTAAATTTTTTCGGATCCTTGAGAAAGGAAATGATTTCTTCCAGTTCCTCCTTTGCCTCCTCGATGCCGGCAACATCTTCAAACGTCACCTTTCCCTGCGCTTCAGTCAGGAGCTTTGCCCGGCTCTTGCCGAACGACATCGCCTTTCCTCCACCGGACTGCATCTGCCGCATGAAGAATATCCACACCCCGACTAGCAGAATCAGCGGGAACCAGGACACGAAAATCGAAAACCAGGAGAATTTCTCCTCTTCGGGCCGTGCCGATACAGCTATCTTCTTATCAAGCAGTGTCTCGGATATGGTTGCATCCGAAGGCTTGTAGGTCCTGAACTCCTTGCCGTCGGTGAACTTGCCGATGACATCGTTGCCCTGGATGGTGACCGATCCAACCTTGCCCGCATCCACAGCCGCGATGAATTCGCTGTAATTGAGCCTTTCCTGGTTTGGCTTCGGCTTGTTGAAGAGGTTGAAGAGCAGGATCATCATGAGACTGATCACGAGCCAGAGCGCCAGGTTCTTATAAAATTGATTCAAGGATACCCCCTTGATGCGTTGAGCGCGCAGCAGCGTGTGCGCTTTAGTTGAAGTGGTTGAATAAATGTACTTTAAGTGGGATTAGATATCATATCAACACCGCTTTTACAAGCGGGTTTACCTCTATCGGGGATGAACATCGCCTTGGCAACAAGCCGGGTTGAAGCGGTAACTGGAGCAACCGCCGACCTGCGTATCCCGCAGACCCAGAGAAGATCGTCACCGCAATAGAGCAGCGGCACTCGGCGCCGATCCGATCTGGGAACCTTCGCCTCCATGAGAAGGTCTTTCACCTTCTTGTGTCCTGACATCCCTGAAGGAATGAAACGGTCACCGTTTCGGAATGTACGTATGCACCATGGAAAAGGGGCGGTTCCGAGATCGATCAGGGCGGAGCTTTTCATTCCATTTTCGCCGGGGGCATCCACCTGGACAGTCACTTCAAGGAATCCGCAACCTTTGAGGCTGAAGAGCCCTTGGCCGCCGATCTCAATGTCGAAGCCTTCCCAGTGGGTTAAGCAGTCCGAAAGAGTGAAGATAACAGAACCGTAGCTTTTTTCCACCGTCACCCCTGGCAGGTTCAGCGAAAGATGCGGCCGAGGAGAAAAAAGGAGTCGGTCGGTCTCCTGCAGATGGGAATAGCCTATTCGCTGAAGATCGCCCTTCAGGTGGCGCAATGCATGACGGTAAAGCCGCAGCCTGCCCCCACGGGGTTCTTCCCTCACCCCTGCTGCCCGCAAAAGCACCCGGCCAGGCAACACCTCTGCATGCCGGTCTAAAAGCTCGGCTGCAAGCCGCTCCAGTAGATCCTCATCGGCGGCCAAAGCATCGGCTGTAGCCGTAAGTCGCTTGGACACCGCAGGGTTGTAAGTGGAAAGAAGGGGAAGCAGTTCATGTCGGACTCGATTGCGAAGAAACCGGGGGTCGGCATTACTGCTGTCAGTTCTGAAGGGAATAGCCCGCTCGGACAGGTATTCCTCTATCTCCCGTCTCGTAACACCCAGCAGGGGCCGCACTATCCGTCCATCCTGGGACAGCGGAAGCATTCCGCAGAGCCCGGTCCCGGCACTGCCGCGCAGTAGCCGCATGAGAACCGTCTCAGCCTGATCATCCGCATGATGCGCGACTGCCACTACAGAAGCACCATGTTTTTCAGCGACCGCTGCGAAAAAGTCGTACCGACATTTCCGCCCCGCCTCTTCGAGTGACTGGCCCTTATCACGGGCAACCTTCGCTACGTCAACTCCTCGAGTCTCCACCGGCACCCGGTACCGGTCTCCCAACCCTCTGACGAACTGTTCATCTTCATCCGATTCATTGCCTCTCAGATGGTGGTTGAGGTGCGCGATCACAAGACGCAACTTGTAATCCGGGAGCCTGGAGAGGATATCAAGAAGAGCCACCGAGTCGGCCCCACCGGAAACGGCAACGACTATCGCAGCACCAGGGACAAAAAGTCCATATTCAGTTATCGACGCAAGCACCGTTTTCAGCATTTGATCCCGGCCTCTCCGGCGGCGGCAGAATGCAAAAAACCCCCACCTGGGAAAGGAGGGGGTTGAAAATTGGTGGCGGTGCAGGGACTTGAACCCCGGACACTACGGATATGAGCCGTATGCTCTAACCAGCTGAGCTACACCGCCTGAATGTTGCACCAGAAGCAAGAAAAACCTCCTTGGATCCCTAGGAGGATATTTCACCCCGCCTCCGGTAAAGTTGACTGTATACCGCAGCCGACTGCCCATTGTCAAGCAAAAAGGCGTCTACCTGGTGAACTGTCTGTGCCCTTTTCTGTACCTTTCCGGTCGCTGCCAAGCAATGATATTATGGAAACAACCCATGGGGCATGATAGATTATTCAATCTTCAAAAACTTCAGCGAGTCCATTCCAGAGGTAGCAGATGCAGCAGCATCATTTCATAGCATACGCATGTGCTGGCGAGATCGATCTTAACAAGTTCGGTCCACGGTTCGGCATTACCAGGAAGCTCCGATGGGAAGAGCCGCTCCTGCTCGATCCATTGACGATGCAGGCGCTCTCCCCTGGCGAAACCGGAAAACCACAGGTGTACCTTTATTTCTTTGGCGGCGTCGTGTTTCTTGACTGCCCTTCTGATGTCCTGCAACTCTTCTTCCGGGAGATGAGGAACATCAGCGACATTTTTGCCGACCTTCCCAGCCTGAAATACCAAGACCACTATTCGCTTCGCATAGAAAATACCGGCGCCCTGGCCATCACCAATGATTATGCGGTGATGTCCCACTATAATACTGCTTTTGTCGATATTATTGCTTTTGTTATCGCAAAATCGGTGGCGCTGGAAAGGATCGAAGAGCAAGTGGACAAAGTGCTCGATGAGATGGAGGGAATGATAGCGCTCCTGCACCAGGGAAAGCTCACCGTCCCGGACAAGAAACTTGGACGGCTTGCTTCACAGATTTTAAGCTTCAAATACAGTTCCATAGCATCGGTGATGATTCTCGACAAGCCGGAGATCACTTGGGACAACCCCGAGGCAGACCGTCTATATCTTACTATGGCAAACATGTTCGAGCTCAATCAGCGCTACCAGGAGATCAAACACAAATCCGAGACACTAATGGACATAACAGAAGTCTTTTCCACTCTAAGCCACGCCATCCGGGCATCCCGCCTGGAGATCATCATAATCGCCCTCATTGCCATAGAAATCATCATATACATTTTCGAGATCCTGGCCCCCCATTAGCGCTTCCATTCGGGATTGTTCTCCACCCTCACCCACAGCTGATCCAGTTGAATGATGCTCATTTCAGGCTACACTTTTCCCATCCGTAACTCGAAGTGCATTGTCCGGCTCTGTATCAGTTTGCCGAGCTATCGAAAGGAATGGCAGATGTCGAATTCCATAAATTCAAAGGATCTCAATGATTATCGGGAGATAAAAACGCGCTCCCGAAGCAAGCACTCAGGAAAAGGCTTAAGCACATTACGGGGAGGAAAGTTTCTCGCGCTGTTCCTGGTTCTTCAGATACTGGCGATCACACTGCTTCTCATGTGGGATAGGGAAAAGCAGAAGGGGCAGGAACAGCCGATAAAACAGATGAAGATCACACAGCATCGCGCGCTCCCACCTCCTCCAACTCCCCAACAGATCAACAATGAGGAACGTCATTCCGAAATCGGACAGCAGCGGGAGAACAAAGTGGTGATTACGGAGATGCGAGATTCACTGGCTGCGGTAAGTTCCTCACCCGCAGCGCCCCGTCCGGAACGTATCTCGCGTGGATCAGAGGAAGGAGGAGAGAAATTATGGCGGGTAAAACGAGATACAGCAACCTTTCGATCCATACAGGCACAACCGCGCGCAGAACGCTCTCCCCTCCTCGACCTGAGAAACTCCTATGCAGCTTCGGTGCGTCACCTTGTTGAGCGGCGCAAGGAGTATCCGCTGGTCGCACTGAAGTCTGGAATCGAGGGGCGATCTCTCGTGGTGTGCGTATTGAGGCGCAACGGATCTGTGAAGCATGTAGAGCTTGTAAAATCGAGCGGCTATACCGTGCTCGACAATGCGGCATTACGAGCCGTCAGGTACGCCGGGACATTTCCCGCCGTTCCAGACTCGATCCCCGGTGAAGAGATAAGCGTGGACATCCCCCTGACTTTCCGCGTGAAGGATCTTTAGCGACAGGCACGCAACATGGCTTCAGAATTACCTTCAGGCAGATCATGATCCTCTGCCGCTAGGCACGCTTTCGTATTCCAAGTTTTCCAAGCGTCTCGCGCAGCTTCGCAGGTTCCACCGGCTTCACGAGGTGCGCCGCCGACTGGGCCGACATGAAAGACTCCATTATGTCCTGGGGAGCATTGCGGGACGAAAGAATAATGATCTTTACCTGCTGTGAAACAGGCACTCCCTCCAGCCGCTCAATCCGCCGAATTTCCTTTCCTGCCGCATGGCCGTCGATCTCCGGCATAACGATATCGAGAATGGCAAGATCGAAGGGCTCCCCTTTGGCCTTGGCCGCCACGAAGCTGTCTACGGCCTGGCGACCGTTTTCCGCCATAGTGCATACCGCTAAACCATCCAGATACTGTGCTATCAGTTCTCTCCCCAGTTCGTCATCGTCCGCTACAAGACATCTATATTCCGCCATTCTTTCTCCTTTCCATTATCCGCCGGCCATCCATTTAGCCCCCGAGGCCGCCGGTGAGATTGATTGCACCTCCATAGTATCCTCAAGCTCCCGCCGGATAACCACGAACTGCTCCAAATTATCCAGAAACAGCTGCAAAAGAGCCGGATCGAAAAAGATTCCACTCTCCTTTTTCAGGATCCCTATGGTGTGTTCCAGTGTGAAGGGTTTTTTGTAGGGGCGGGCGGAACAAAGGGCGTCAAATACGTCAACCACCATCACTATGCGGCCGTAAAGGTGGATTCCCTCTCCCTTCAATCCTAACGGATATCCCGTTCCGTCCCATTTTTCATGATGCTGAAGCGCGATAATACGTCCCGCGTCCAACACCGGATATTTTTCTGCATGGGCGAGAATTTTGCCGCCGATCTGCGTGTGCAGTTTCATTATTTCAAATTCCTGCTCGTCCAGCCTTCCCGGTTTCAGAAGTATACGATCGGGAATCCCTACCTTCCCCACATCATGAAGCGGAGCGGCGTACCGGAGCACTTTGCATTCCTCAGCAGGCAGCCCCGCCAAGGTCCCTAGCGCATCTGCCATCTCGCTGATCCGGCGGGTGTGCATGCCGGTTTCGAGGTCGCGAAACTCAGCCGTCCGGCCCAGTCGAAGGCTTATCTCATATTCGGTTGCACGGGAGAAATCGAGCGCACTCTGCAGGGCTGCGGTTTTATGGGCTACTTCCCGTTCAAGGACCACATTCACATCCTTGGTCAGATCGAGAAGCTTTTTCGACCTGACATGATTCCTTACCCGCAGTTGCAGTTCCTCGACATCGCACGGTTTCGGAAGGAAATCATTGGCTCCCAACGCCAGCGTACGCTTCACATCATTACTGCTAGCGGTTATTACTATCACCGGTATGTCCCTCCAGACCGGATGTTTCTTCAACACCTGAAGGGTCTCATACCCGTCCATGCGAGGCATCTCCAGATCGAGGAGAATCAGATCCACTCCGGGATTAGCAGCCAGGACATCCAGCGCCTCCTGCCCGTCGGCAGCATGGAGCGTCTGTGCGCCGTCGCTCAGCATTGTTGCTAACAACTCCCGGTTCAAAGGCTCATCATCGACAATGAGTATGCAGACGGCAGTCATGGCATGATCTCCTCGGTAACCCGCGCGAACGCATCGAGTTCGCTGCGGAGTGCGGGAAGGAGTGACAAGGCTTCAGGCAGTTCATTGGCGAGAACCGCTTTCTCTATACGACTCGCCACATCGGCAACCCGTGAGGCTCCGATGTTGGCCGCAACCCCCTTGATGGAATGGCTGTGCACCCGCATTTCTTCTCCGTCCTTGCGCTGGGCGGCCTCCGACAACTTTTCCCATCGTTCCGCGACTCCTGTCCGGAACAGGCCGATAAAACGGGGGAAAAGAGTTTCCTGCCCGCCCAGGCGGGATAGCAGCCCACAACGGTCGAATATGGCCAGATGTTCCCCCTCGACCTCAACTTCTCTGGAAACAACCGGCGGTGACTCGACAAGAGAAATTGAACGGCCACAGTGCGAAGCTACGGCGCTCAGCAACTCCTCCGCCTTGAAGGGTTTGGACACATAACCGTCCATACCTGCTGCGATGCATTTTTCCCTGTCATCCCTCGCTGCGTACGCCGTCAATGCAAGAATGGGGAGATGTCCACCGTTGCCGGCCTCACGCCGCCTGATGGTTCTGGTGGCCTCAAGGCCGTCGACTTCCGGCATCTGTACGTCCATAAGCACTACATCGAAGTCTATGGTCTCAGTCACTTCGATGGCCTCCCGACCGCTGGGAACAAGAGTCACACGATGTCCGTTCTTCTCCAGTATTGCTCTTGCCAGCTCACGATTTGCTTCAACATCATCAGCCACCAGGATGGATAACGAGGGCAACTGATGGCCGGAGCGGTCCGACTCGGGTAAAAGTTGTGCCTCGTCCCCCTTCGAAAAGAGCATTTCCAGGGTCTCGCGCAGTTCGTCATGAACGATTGGTTTCGCCAGGTACGCCGAGCATTTCCGCCGCTGAAGCGTCTCTCCTCTCCCTGCATTAGCTGCGCTACCCATAAGGATCATCGGCAGGTTCACCCGGTCCCACAATGCATCAAGCTGCTCCACTCCAGGCAACTGCAGATCTATGAGAACGAGATCGAGGGACTCCCGGTGCTGTTGTACGGCATGCATCACCTCCGCTATGCTCCCGGCCGTTAACGGACACATCCCCCAGCCTGTCATGAAGGAGGCGAGCATGTTCCGGTTCTGTCCCGTTCTGTCGGCGACAAGTACCCGTTTCCCCTGCACAGTAGTGACGATGCCATCAGAGGTACAGCATTCTTCCGGCTCCACGGTGACGGTGAAATGAAAGGTGCTCCCGACACCGACCCGGCTCTCGACCCATATCTCCCCCCCCATCAACTCCACGAGCCGCCTGCAGATCGCCAACCCTAGCCCTGTCCCGCCGAAGCTCTTTGCAGTGGAGGAATCCGCCTGCTCGAAGACGTTGAATATACGTGAGCAGGCTTCCGGAGCGATACCGATGCCCTGGTCCGTAACGGAGAAGTGGAGACGAAGGCTGCCTTCGCTCTCCGCAACCCTGACGGACGTCTCGATCTCCCCCCTGTCGCTGAACTTTATGGCATTTCCGACGAGGTTTATCAGCACCTGGCGAAGCCGTGCGCCGTCGCCTATCAACCGGTCCGGAACAGCCGCCTCGGGGGTGAAGACTAGTTCGACACCCTTCTGTCCCGCCCGCGCCGCAAGGCATCGCAGAAGGCTTCCTACCGTCGTGCGGAGCATGAAGGGCGCTTTGTCCAGCTCCAGCTTACCCGCCTCTATCTTTGAAAGGTCAAGGAGGTCATTTATGATGAGCATCAGATTGTCAGCCGAATCCTTGATGATCCGAAGATACTGCCGCTCCTGCTCAGGTGGAAGTCCCCCTTCGAGAAGTAGTTCAGTCATTCCGATAACACCGTTCATCGGCGTCCGGATCTCATGGCTCATGTTTGCAAGGAACTCGCTTTTTGCGGTATTGGCCGCCTCAGCCTGACGACGCGCCACTTCGAGCTCGCGCGTCCGCTCCTCTACACGTTCCTCCAGGTTGACCATATTCTGGCGAAGGAGATTATAAAGCATGGTGCTTTCGAGGGCATGAGAGCACGTATAGAAGACTATGGAAAGGGCATTGAGCGCAGCGGCGTCCACCGATGCAGATGCCTGGGGAAGAATACCGGCGAACATTCCGCGAATCCGCGAACGTGTCGCTATTACGTGCAGAAGCAGGTTTCGGCTGTCGTCCAGCGGAAGAAGAATAGCCTGGTTACGGTTGAGGGCCCACGCGAAAGTGCCGTCCAGTATCTTCCGATCCACCTCCTGCTGCAGCGACTCACTGCAATCTTCCGGTAAACAGGCCGAAAGGTCGAAGCTTCCGTCATCAAGGGATTCCAAACATCCCATGGTACCGAAAGGAAGAAGGCGGCGCACCTGGTTCAGGGTGGCGTGAAATATTCCGGGAGTATCCTGGGCGCGGGCGAGTTCGCCATGATAGTCGCCGCTGGAGGTGAGCATGTCGAGTATCGACATGTACCTGCGATTCATCTCCTCCAGGTACTCGACACGCTCCTGGAGGAATTGGACGGAGGTAGAAGCGCCCTCGCCGGTCATTGGTCCTCCGTCAGAATCGAAAACGTCTCTTCGATCTGCGGCTCGGCCTGTTTCAGGACCGTCGAAAGTACGCTCACCGGCATCCCCAGCCTGTTCCAAGCATTCTCATCCAGACTGCAAACAAACCATTCGGCGCTGTGGCCGAATCCGATCCCCTGGCAGATTATGTCGGACAAGTGGATCACGGCGGCTTCCAACGGAAATGTGGCGGCCCTGCACGGCGCATGGTGACAGGCTACCGGCTCTATGATGCTGGACGGGATCTTCCATGCGCGAAAAAGTGCACCACCTACTTCGGAGTGATCAAAGCCAAGCCATTCGTACTCCGCAACATGATAAAGCTTCTCTGTCTTTCGGCTGGTCTCGAAGATGTCCCGCACCGTCTCGGGGATAGTCGTGCACATCGCTAGCTGCCCCACGTCATGAAGAATGCCGGCGACGAAAAACCTCTCTACGTTGCTCTCCCGCAGATAGGCAGCCAGGCAACGGGCGACGATGCCGCAAGCAATGCTGTGCTGCCAGAAGGAAGCCATGCTTATCAGTTCTTCCGGGATCCCGCGGAACAGCTTTATTACCGAACCGGCAAGGGCAAGGTCCCGCAACTGCTGAGTCCCGATGATCGTAAGGGCCTTGCTGATAGAGTCGACCTTTGAGTAGTAGCCGAACATCGGGCTGTTAGCCAGCTTGAGTATCCGGGCGGTAAGCCCCTGATCCTCCGTCATGATCTTTGCAATGTCGGCGATGGAACTGCGGGGGTGGTTTATCGTCTCGTTGAGGCGTTCGTAGAAAAAGGGGAGAGAGTATACAGTCTTGGTCTGCTCTACAACGGATTCGACCGATATTGCTGCATCACCGGACATGCAGAACCCTCCGTATCGCTGCCAGGCGCAGAAGTTCCCTCATGGCGGGATGTCCCCCCGCCAGGCGAAAAAGGGGTGCAAGTTCCCGTTCGGCCGCCTCAAGCTCTTCCTGTGTTACATCGGAGGGGAGAATCGAGGTGCTATCGGCGGTATCAACGCCGGTAATCTCGACCTCCGCGACCCCCCATGTGCGGAAGATGTGAAGATGCTTCTCGGAAAGCTCCGAACCGGCACCGAGCAGCAACCGACCGGTGCGGTCGTGGACATCGCTCGCAAGCACCATTCCTGCCTTCAGGTTGTCGAGAAGAACCTTTCCCATCGATCCCCACATACAGTACTTTTTTTCGTGTGTATCGTATCGGCGGCTACCAGTACAACTTGATACCGGGTTTCATACGGCACTTCCATCATCTGCCGAGCGCCTACATGGTTCTTCTGAAAGAGACTCCTTAACGGCAGATATGATTGCTCACCGGGTACTGACCCGACTTGATTTTGGGCTCCTCTTGTGCAATAGTGCCCGCCAATAAGCCATGTTAATAAACCGGGGCTAAGGACCTGTCATGAAGATCGATCTGTTGCGGATACTGCTCTGCTTTCTATCCTTCACAGTTTTCTTTCTCAACACTACCGAACCGAAAGCAGAGGAATTCCACAACGCCCTGTCAATGCAGGGCTTCACCGGGCTCCTGAACATACCCACTGCCGAAGTGACGGAGGAGGGAAAGGTATACCTTCTCTATTCAAACCAGAAAGAACGCAAGTGGCGCGGTGCTATCGACCATCAGGACAACTATCTCGTATCCTTCGGCCTCCTTCCCTTTCTCGAATTGACAGCCCGCTTTACGGAAGCACCTAGTGACACATCACGGTACATCTCGGATCTTTCGGGGAACGCCAAGCTGAAGATGCCTTTTATACCGGAGGATAGCTGGCTTCCTCAACTGGCACTGGGTGTTCAGGATGTGACTGGCGGAAAGAAGGATCAGCACGATGCGAAGAAACTCAACACCTGGTACGGAGTCGCCAGCAAACAGGTGTCGATACTGCGTCTGACAGCGGGATACGGCACGGGCCCTGACAGAATGGAGGGATTCTTCGGCGGCATAGAGGCCAAAGCCTTTGACTGGCTGTATGGTATCGGCGAGTACGACGCAGAGGAGTTCCATGGGGGGCTGCGCCTGGTTACACCCCACCTTTTCGGGTACCCGGTGAACCTTCAGATCACCGCCAAAACAAATTTCAGCCACCGTCCGGAGCGTCCGGACTTTGCAATCGGAATGCAGTTCCCCATCGGAACCGACCGGACAAAAAGCGCAGCCGCACTCAAGCCGCTACCCCAGACACCCGCAGCCCACCCCCCGGAAATCTCAGCAGTTCCCACCACCGAGATAACCACACCCTCTACAGACGCAGCCCCGTCAGCACACTTTGGGACAGCTGCAAACCTCCAGGCGCGGCTTACCGAATACGGCTTTCAGAACGTGCGTGTCGGTACACGTGGATCGGATCTACTGGTAGTGGAATATGAAAACAACATTTTCAACCACAACGAGCTCGATGGACTCGGCGTTGTTCTAGGAACCACAACGGATATTGTTCCTGCAGGATTCTCGACCCTGCGTCTCATCGTAAAGAAAAAAGGGATATGCATTCTCCAGATTTCGGCACCTCTGGAAGCGTTTGCCTCCTTTATGAAAAGCGCTTCCCCCGGAAGACTCCAGAGTTCCCTGAAGGTGACTCCGGAAATTGAGGAAGATGGTGACGTACAATACACCAGCCCCGGCAACCCATCCTGGCTCACCTCAAGCCTAATGATCCAGCCAGGGCTCAGAACGTACCTGGGAACGGAAGTGAGCTCTTTTGATTACCTTCTGTCGCTCAAACCCGAACTCTTCATCAACACCTGGAAGGGTGGAGTAATTGATGCACGAGCGGACATCCCTCTTACATGGAGCCGGAATTTCGATACAGGAAGAGCGTTCCGCAACGATCGCAAAGACAGTCAGCTGGACCGCCTCATGCTTTTCCAGGCGCTCAAGCCGGTGTCCACGCTGATGCTCAACCTGGGGGCGGGGATGGTGGTGCACAACCTTTACGGCACCCTCAACGAGGCGATGTGGACACCCGGCGCAGGAAAGCACCGCTTCAGGCTGATCCAGCTTTACGGCGAGAACGCCAGAGGAAGCAGACGAATGGAATCGTACCTTGCTGGATACAGGTACTACTTCTCTCAATTCGATACATGCCTGGAAGGAACAGCGGGAAAATTCTTCCCAGAAGACAGGGGGGCGGTAGTGGAGTTGAAACGGTTCTTCGGAGACACCGCAATCACCGTCTTCTACAAGAACTCTGAAGCAGCCGACGGAAGGTCTCATCAGGCCGGAGGCATCCAGCTCGAAATCCCTCTGACGCCGCGGCGGGACATGAAGCCACGACTGGTGCAGGTGCGGGGCACCGAGAATTTCAGCTACGAGCAGGAAACGGAGATAGCGGGAGAAGGCAGTCTGAATTTTCTGGGAACGCCAATCGGCATTCGGCCAGAAACGGCTTTTAACCTGGAGCGTGTATTCTACAACAAGGACAGATTGAGCGAATCCTACATCAGGAAACATCTGTTGAGACTTCGGGAAGCGTACGTCACCTTTACTGAGAAGAAGTAAGTGGAAGATGCTGAAAAAGAGACAAGGCACCGCTTTGTAGAGGTGCCTTGCGTACCTTATCTACGAAAGCCTCCGCCAGCCATCAGTCCCAAACCTCTTTCCTAAATCTGATAATCCTCCACGAAAACCCTCACCTTCCGCGGTCTGACGAAAACCTGTTCCCCCTTCTCGAGAGCGAGTTCCTGGTACGCTTCCCGAGTGAGCTCAGCCTCCATGGTTTCAGTAGTTTCGCGAAGCGAAAGCTCTACCCGGACCGACGGACCCACCGCCTGGATATGCACCACCTCCGCCTCCAGGCTCGAATCATCGGAAGGGAGTCGCTCTACGACGATGTCGTGGGAGCGGACGTACCCGACGGCCGGAGTATTCTCGGCTCCGAAGTGTTCCGGCGCCTCCAGAGTCATCCCGCCGAGGGTAGCCTGTCCGTTATGGACCCGGCCGTGGAAGAGATTGACGTTTCCGAGAAAGTTGAGGACGAAGGGGTTCGCCGGGTGCTCGTACACCTCGTCGGGGGTCCCCATCTGCTCGACGCGCCCTTCGTTCATCACGACGACCCTGTCGGCCACCTCGAGGGCCTCCTCCTGGTCGTGGGTGACGAAGACGCTCGTCACGTGGATCTCGTCGTGGAGTTGGCGCAGCCAGCGGCGAAGCTCCGCACGCACCTTGGCGTCGAGGGCGCCGAACGGCTCGTCGAGGAGGAGAACCTGGGGCTCGACCGCGAGAGCCCGCGCGAGCGCTATCCGCTGGCGCTGCCCACCCGAGAGCTGCGCAGGGTAGCGGTCCGCCAGCACTTCGAGCTGAACGAGCCGAAGGAGGTTCATCACCCTCTCCCTGATCTCCCCGTTCGGGGGTCTTGCTGAACGGGCGCGGACCTTAAGGCCGAAGGCAACGTTCTCGAAGACCGTCATGTGGCGGAACAGCGCGTAGTGCTGAAACACGAACCCGACCTGGCGCTCCCGCACGTGGCGCTTCGTTGTATCCTCTCCGTTGAAAAGGATCCTCCCGCTGTCGGCGGAATCGAGTCCGGCTATCATACGCAGAAGCGTCGTCTTTCCCGACCCGGAAGGCCCGAGGAGCGCCACGAGCTCCCCCGACGGGATGGTGAGAGTGACATCCTTGAGAGCGTGGAACACGCCGAAATGCTTGTTGACCCCTTCGATTGCGATACTCATGACAGGTTCTCCTTCATCTTCCATTCAGCCACGGTCTTGACGCCGAGCGTCACGAGAGCGAGAAAGGCAAGCAGCGAAGCCACCGCAAAGGCAGCCGTGTAGTTGTATTCGTTGTAGAGGATCTCGACATGGAGGGGGATTGTGTTGGTGCTCCCCCGGATGTGGCCCGAAACGACGGAGACGGCACCGAATTCCCCCATGGCCCGGGCGTTGCAGAGGATTACCCCATAGATGATGCCCCAGCGGATATTGGGAAGGGTCACACGGAAAAAGGTCTGCAGCCCCGTAGCACCCAGCACCATGGCGGCCTCTTCCTCCTCTTTCCCCTGGGCCTCCATAAGCGGGATCAGCTCACGGGCTACGAAAGGAAAGGTGACGAAGATGGTGGCAAGGATGATCCCCGGCACGGCGAAAATGATCTTGATGTCGTGCGCCGAAAGCCAGGGTCCGAGCCACCCCTGGAGCCCGAAGAGGAGCACGTAGATGAGGCCGGAGATGACCGGCGACACGGAAAACGGCAAATCGATGAGCGTGATGAGAAACTGCTTCCCCCGAAACGTGAATTTGGCGATGGCCCACGCAGCTACAACCCCGAAAAAGAGGTTGAGAGGAACCGCCACCGCCGCCGTGACGAGCGTCAGCTTGATGGCCGACAGGGTGTCCGGCTCCCGCAGTGCGGCAACGTAGGTATCCCACCCCTTCTCGAATGCCTGACTGAATACCGCCGCCAGCGGAAGGAAAAGAATCAGCCCCAGGAACAGAAGCGCCACCGCGGTGAGAAGCCAGCGGATTACCGCCGGTTCGGTCAGTTCTTTCGGTCTGTTTGCTTTCACTTCAAACCCCACTTTCGTTCTTTCACTTCAACCCTCGACTCGGCGGAGGACGGAGATGGCGAAGACTCATAATTCTTTGACTTGGCGCCGGAGGCGGAGATGGCGGATTCTCGTTCGTTCAGGTCGACCCGGAGCTGCGGACCTGCACCGACGCCCGCTTCACCGCGCTCTACGCTAACACTTACCTCGCAGCCTCCGCTCAACGCTCGGCGGCGTCCGCTCGTAGCTCCGGCTTTTCCCTCCACTACCGAGCCTCCACCATCTCCTCGGAACCGCCAACAGCTAAAGCTCCTGGTTCATCTTGTGTGGTTAAACCTTATTGCGCGCAGATTTCGGCCAGATTCGTTTTGCACCGAGTGAGCGAGACCGCAGGCGTAGCGGAGCTACGTCGAGGATCGCGCGATCGAGTGCGAAGCGAAGATGGGCGGAAGATGAGCGCAACCATCCACTACTCCGCAAACCTGCGACTCCACCGTTGCAGCAGGTTGATGACGAGCAGCAACAGAAACGACGCCCCCAGCATCACCGACGCCACCGCCGTCGCCCCTTGATAGTCGTACTGCTCCAGCTTGGTGATTATGATGAGAGGCGTTATCTCCGAAACCATCGGCATGTTGCCGGCAATGAAGATGATCGACCCATACTCCCCCACCGCGCGCGCGAATGCGAGAGCGAATCCGGTCAGGATCGATGGGAGCAGAAGCGGGAACAACACGCGGCTGAAGGTCTGCCAGCGGCTCGCCCCGAGGCAGGCGGAAGCCTCCTCGATCTCGCTCTCCATTTCCTCGATCACCGGCTGTACGGTCCGCACCACGAAAGGAAGCCCTATGAACGTCATGGCAACGAGAATGCCAAGGGGCGTGAACGCAACCTTGATTCCGAGGGGGTCGAGGTAGCGCCCGATCCAGCCGTTGGGTGAATATACGGTCGCAAGCGTTATCCCGGCAACGGCGGTGGGGAGTGCGAAAGGAAGATCGACGAGCGCATCGACGAGCCGCTTCCCCGGAAAGTGGTACCGGGCCAACACCCACGCCACGAGAACGCCGAAAACGGCATTGACGAGGGCAGCCAGGAGTGCGGCCCCGAACGTCACCCTGTAGGATGCGATAACGCGGGGTGAGGCGACAGCTTCGACAAAGTCACTCCAGGAGAGTCCGGCGCTCTTGATAACGAGGGCGGAAAGAGGTATGAGCACGATGATGCTGAGATAGAATATCGTGTACCCCATTGTCGGGCCGAAACCCGGAAGAACGGAAGACGGTGATTTTTTCGCCATGTCGAGACCTCAGCGACTGCTTTTTCTGAAAAGCAGGCCGTAATGATACGGCGGGAGATGGAAAGAGATGATGTTTTCACGGTCGAACCCCACAGCCACTCCCCACGAAATGCATTGTTCCGGCTTCGGCCGTATCTCCATTGCCGGCCCCCGCGGCGTGGAAGGGTCGTAATTCCAGTGAATCACGGCAACCACGCCACCCGGGCGGACGATCCGACAGGCTTCCCGCATGAGCTGAACCGGCTCCTCGTGGTGAAGGATATTGAAAAGGAGCACTCCGTCCTGTGAATCGTCATCGCGCCCCGTCCCATCGGCAACGAAATCCCGGACTTCGGCAGCTACGTTGCGGATACCCTGCGCGCGGCACTTTTTACGTACTGTTGCAACCATCTCAGGCTCGATGTCGAAGGCACTGACCGTTCCCGAAACAAGAGCTGCCGCCGGAAGCGTGAAGGTCCCATAGCCGCACCCGAATTCCACTATATCGCCTGTATCGGCTGAAAACCCCAACGTGCTCAAAATGGAGGAGGGATCGAAAAAGGTCGACCACATTTCCTCTTCGGGCATGCCGCTGTCACGTACTTTCACGGTTATCCTCTCCTGCCTTGCTAGCTGTTTCAAATTGCGTAATCGCTGCTTGACGCCTGCTGGTGCACGAGATGGAACTCGTTGAACAGTTCCCGGCGCACAACCGCGAAGTCTTCCCGGGTGCGCTCCCGAGGATACGGCAGGCTCACGTCGAGGACACGCTGTATTCTTCCGGGAAACGGCGCCATGAGCACTACCCGTTGCCCGAGGGCAATGGCTTCGTCGAGATCATGGGTGACGAAGACAACGGTGGGGCGCTTCTCCTGCCATATCCGGAGCAGCTCGTCCTGCAGGTGCAGCCTCGTGAACGCGTCGAGTGCCGCGAAGGGCTCATCCATGAAAAGGACGCTCGGCTCCACGGCCAGTGCACGGGCAATGGCAACGCGTTGCTTCATCCCCCCCGAGAGCTCATGAGGGTGCTTCTCCGCCGACTGCCGCAAACCGACGAGATCCAGGGCGGCCAGTGCCCGCTCCCGTGCCTCGGCCACCGGAACCCTGCGGGACTGCAGCCCGAAGAGGACATTGCCGAGTACCGTCTTCCAGGGATAGAGCCCGTAATCCTGGAAGATCATGATGTGGTCCGGATCGGGACCCGCAACCGGCCGCCCGTCGATGGTAACGCTCCCCTCGGAGGGCTTTTCGAATCCGGCAAGCAGGTTGATGAGCGTCGTCTTCCCGCAGCCGCTGGGCCCGACGAGGCAGACGAACTCCCCGGAGCGGATTTCCAGGTCCAGTCGGGAAAGCGCCGTCTGCTCGCTTCCGCCGGCGGAGGTAAACCGCTTCTCTACCCCTTCCAGACGTATCTTCACCAATGGATTCGCCGTCATGCCGCACCCCACTGCCGTTTCACCCACCGCTCCGCAAGTCCCATGAGCCGGTCGATGACGAGGCCGGATACCCCGATGAAGATGATGCCGACGATGACGAGATCGGTGCGAAGGTTGTTCCGGCTGTCGATGATGAGGTAGCCGAGTCCCGAGCGGACACCCAGCATCTCGCCCGCCACGAGAAACACCCAGGCCGCGCCGATGGCGATATGCAACCCCACGGTGATTTGGGGGAAGGCGGCCGGGACTATCACATCCCACAGCACCTTCCGCCGCGACGCCCCCAGGTTCTTCGCCACCTTGAGGTACACCGGGGGTACGTTCTTAACCGCCGCTACGGTAGTCAGGAGAATCGGGTAAAACGCAGCAAGGAAAATGATGACCACCGCAGGCAGGTTCCCGATCCCGAACCAGAGGCTTATGAGCGGGAACCAGGCGATGGGGGAAACGGGCCTCAGAACCTGGATCAGCGGGTCGACGGCACTCCAGAGCAGAAGGCACCTGCCGAAGAGAAGCCCCAGCGGCAGCGCGAGGAAGGCGGCGGCCCCGTAGCCCGCGGCGAACCGCAGAAGGCTTACCCAGACGTTCTGCCACAGTTCCCCGGTCTTGAAAATTTCCTCCGCACCCTTTGCTACCGTGAGCGGTGACGGGAAAAGGTGCTCCGGGTAGAGCTGTAGGATGGAGGCTCCGTGCCACGCCGCCAGCACGACCAGGAACGTGACGGCGGGCAGGAGTATGGTGCGGATAGCGGTTTTCACTTTTTGCCTTTCTTCGCAGGCGCAGCCACGAACGTGGTATCGAGGAGGCTGTCGAGGTTCACCGGCTTTTTCAGCAGGTTCAGCTCGAGGGCGTATTTCTGCAGCTGCTCCACCTCTCCGCGCTTGAGGCGAAGGTCCGAGTAGGTCACGTCATGGGTAAGGGACTGAACGAAAACCTTCTCGTCGATGTTCATGTACTGCCGGGCGATCCTGATGGCTTCCCCGCGGTTGGCGTCGATGAACCTGCCGGCGGCGGTGAAGCTGTCGATGTACTCCTTGGCAGCCGCCGGGTATTTCTTCTTGAACGACGGGTTGAGCACGAGCGCGCAGCAGATGTAGTCGGGCCAGATATCTTTGGCATTGAGGAGTTTCTTCCCGAACCCTGCCTGTATCGCCTTCGTACCGAACGGCTCCGCAACGATGAATCCCTTGATGTCACCCCGTGCAAGGGCGGCAGGCATGTCGGGAGGCGGCATCTCGATCCACTGAACGTCCTTCAAGGTAAGCCCTTCCTTTTTCAGGGCCTGGGAAAGGAGGATGTTGTGGACGGACATCCGGTGGGGGATCGCCACCCGCTTTCCCTTCAGCTCACGGACCGACTTGACGTCCTTCGCCACGGTAAGGATGTCGCCATGACGGTGACTCAATGCCACAACCGAGCCGGGAACGCCCCGCTCCGCTCCGGCGAGGGCGAGGGCCATCAGCTCGGAGGCAGCCTGGATTTTGCCCGAGTTAAACGCATCGAGAAGTTCCGGCCATGAACTGAACTTCACCAGTTCAGGCTTCACGTTGCGGTATTTCCCTGTATTCAGTTTGTCAGCAACCACTACGGCCATCGAATGGGTAAGGGGAAGGTAGCCGATCTTCAGCGTAGGGATATCGGCTGCCCGGGCAACCCCTCCGAAAACTTGCAATGCAGCGAGTAGTGCTGCCGAAGCAACCGCAGCCTTCGATCCGTGAAGCAGTGCCTTAATCATGATGATCCTCCTCGTGGGTATGGCTGTGCCCGTGAAGGTGGGCGTGAGCGTGTTGTTTTTCGTGCTGCAGCACCGACAGCCGTTTCTCTGACGGCGGGACTGGAACTTTCCAGCCGAGACCGGCGCGGCGTGCATCGAAATCGGCGACAATTTGACGGGCAAGCGCGACAGGGTCGGGGTCAACGACCATCACCGCTCCGAGCAACTCCCGGGTGTCCTCGTAAAAAAACCGTGAGAGCTTGTCGGATCCGGAGATCGGCGGGGCGACGCAGTGGTACGAATTGAGCCCCAGCAGGCGAAACCCCATGGCCGCCCCGATACCCTTCTCGTTGGACCACTCGGGACTTGAAAACGCCAAGGGCAGCTTTTTCAGCGGCTCCCCCGTGGCTGCGGCAATGGTGCGGAAGAAAGCTGAAGCCCGGGCGTTGTCGAGGCATTCACCCATGTGCCAGACGGGAGGAAGACCATGCTCGCCCAGCGCGGCGTTGAGCCCCTCCCCTGCCCCTTCGAGACCTTCGGGAAGGCAGAAGCCGAGTTTGAGGAGCGCGTAGGCGGCACAGCCGTTGGTGAGGGGGAGCACGTCGTGGGCGATCAGTTCGTCCGCCACCTTCACGATGGTCTCCTCGTAGAGGACCTTGGGGTTGTTGCACCCGACCAGGTTGACAACACCGCGGATGCGGCCGCTCTTAAGGTGCTCTACCAGCACCTCGCCACTGCCGAACGTGGCAAGGATTTTTTCGACGGAAAAACCAACCTCCGCGTCCATCCGGGCTTTCGGAATGAAGACCTTCCCCTGCTGCCGGAGGCCGAACGCCCCGATTCCGCGCCGGACGATCCGTTCCGCCAGGTCGTCCGCCTGGTCGAGATTGGAATGGTGATGATCGAAGGCGATGTGCTCGGCGCCGGGAAGCCTCGCGGAATCGCTCGTGGTGACGACGCGGGTATGGAAGCATGCCGCCACGTCCATGATGCCGGGGAAGACGTCCTGGACGTCGGCCACCCACAGATCGACGGCGCCGGTGGCAAGGGCCAGTTCAGCCCCGACGGCATTGGTAAGCGGGGTGATATCCCCGAACTTGGCGAGGGCCGAATGACCGGAGCAGCAGATCCCGTAGAGCCGGATTCCCGAAGCGCCTGCATCGGTCGCGGCATCGAGTAGGTCCGAGCGCCGGGCTGCCTTCACGATGGCGGCGACAAGCACGGGAGAGTGGCCATGCACCGCGATATTGACCGAACCTTCCGTGATCGCGCCGAGGTTGGTGGTAACGCGGCTCCGCTTGGGAAGCCCGTACAGGCAGTCCATGGCGATGGATGACCCCACGACGCTGCTCCAGGCGAAGGCCAGACCGCAGCGCAGGACCTGCCGCGCGGTGTTCTCCCAATCGCCGTCGGTGCCGGTGGTGGTGCGATGGAGCGCCTCGAATATTTCGTGATAGGCGCCTACCGGCAGGATGTCAAGCTCCTTCCAGACCTGAAGCCGTTCGGGTGGCGCCAGTGCCTCCAGGGTGCGGTACGGTCCGGGGATCGTGCGGCAGAGGTCTTCGAGAAGTATCAGGGATATCTCTCCTGACAGTTCCTGGACCGATTTCTTCTCGTCGTAAATGCCGAATGACTTGGCAGTAGCGACGACCTTCTCCGGGCCGAGGATCGGGAGGTCGAGGGTTCCTTCCGCCGCCCCCTTGAGGGCAAGCATAACCTCGCGCCCCCGTGCGCCGTGGGCGGCAGCCCCGGCGGCGGTCCAGCGAAGGATGTTCCGGGCGGCGATGAGGTGGGCATCGGCGCCGCAGACGCCTCGCGGGCTCTTGGGCGTGATTCGGCACGGTCCCATGTGGCAGTTCTTGCAGCACGTCCCGGCGAGGCCGAACCCGCAGTGGGGTTTCTGCGCATCGAAACGGTCGAAAGCCGTCTCGATCCCCGCCTGCTCCATGTGCTTCAGCATCTCGCGGACAGCCGGATCGGGGGTGCGGGCTATGACATCAGCTTTCGTCGGGAATTTAGGTTTCATCGCCATTGCGTTTCCTCTTGCTCGGGATCACGCTTCCACATACTCATGGTTAGACGGGACAGCTTTAGCTGTCCCCGTGGAATCATTTCCCGGCGCTGTAGATCTTGTCAAACACGCCCCCGTCGGCGAAGTGCGTCTTCTGGGCTTTCTGCCAGCCGCCGAACGCCTGATCTATGGTATAGAGCTTCACTTTTGCCAGCTTCGTGGGAATCTTGCTGTTGATAGGACGATAGTAGTGCTTGGCTGCAATCCTCTGCCCCTCGTCGGTGTAAAGGAACTTCAGGTACTCTTCGGCAACCTTCCGGGTGCCTCGCTTGTCAACGACCTTGTCGATGACGGTAACGGGAGGCTCGGCGAGAATGCTTTCAGAGGGGGTAACCACCTCGAACTTGTCCGGGCCCAGTTCGTTGATGGCAAGGAACGCTTCGTTCTCCCATGCAAGGAGGACATCTCCAAGGCCGCGCTGGACGAAGGTGTTGGTGGAGCCGCGAGCGCCGGAATCGAGGACCGGCACATTCCTGAAGAGCTTCGTCACGAACTCCCTGGCTTTGGCCTCGGTACCACCCTTTTCGTGAAGCGCGAAGGCCCAGGCGGCAAGGTAGTTCCAGCGGGCCCCGCCGGATGTCTTGGGGTTGGGAGTGATAACGGATACACCCGGTTTTACCAGGTCGTTCCAGTTCTTGATCTTCTTGGGATTTCCCTTCCGCACGAGGAAGACGATTGTAGATGTGTACGGAGAGCTGTTGTGAGGCAACTCCTTCTGCCAGCCCTGCTTGATCAGCCCCTTCTGGGCGATGGCATCAATGTCGTACGCGAGTGCCAGCGTCACCACATCGGCTTCGAGACCGTCGATGACGGCCCGGGCCTGCTTCCCGGAGCCGCCGTGGGACTGCTTGACGGTGAGCTTTTGCCCTGTCTTTTTCTGCCACTGCTGGGCAAACGCCTTGTTGATGTCGGTATACAGTTCGCGGGTCGGATCGTATGAAACGTTGAGAAGCGTGGTGTCCGCAGAGGCTGCCGCGGGGAGAGATACACCGAGAGCTACAGCTGCTGCCAGAATGACATTGGCGATCCTTTTCATCATACCCTCCTTGCTTTGTCTATAGATTTGGTAGACTACGCGGTACAAATAAATGCCTGTTAGGGGCAGGCATATTTCTACAAAGGCTATGGATTATATCAATAATGGATTTGCCCTCATCCGTCAAGGGAAAAAGTTGGCGGCCTTGAAAAAAAGATGGATCAGGGAAGCCTGATCCGTCAGGTTGAACGCTCAAGATTGTGGACCATGGGGTCGGTGGAGCGGTTTCCGCGCCGGCATACAGCCTACTTCGCGGGTTCACCGCCAGGGCTCCACCTGCCCAGCACCAGAACACGGGTTCCGAGTTTTTCTGAAGCGTCAGATCCCGGTGCCGTCATCTGCGTAAAGGGTGCCCGAAGGTTTGATCCCCCGCCTGTATAAAAGGATGCTGAGACCGTCGGGGGTGCGGTCGAATTCGAACGAGAGACGGTGCTCGAATGCAAGGAGCGCTACTGCGGGGAGCTGTGCAAGCTCGTTGAGCCTGAAGAGGACCCTGTTCCCCCTGCCCAGGTGATCGATGAAGCCCGGGGAGATCTCGAACTCGATGGCACACCCCTCGGCGGTGAGGTCGACGCCCCCCCCTGCGCTGATCGAGGCCTCACTGAGGCTGAAACGGGTGGGTGCGGTTTCCTCGCAGTGCACCTTCTCCGGCACGAACCGGGTAACCTCCACCGCGTCAGGATCGACGGGCGCGGAGATGACCATCCCGGCTGCAACCGTGGCGTTGGTGTAGCGGTCGATGAGAATGAAGCTTCCGGTCTCGCGGTTCTGCCGATACGGGTCGAACGACACGGGGCGGTCGAGCTCCAGCCGGACGACGCCGATGCCGTTCAGCCCTAGGGTCGTCACCTGCTTCTGCTCGAGGGTATTCACGTCGACCCCGTAGTGGACAGCCGTCACCCTCCCGGGAGTCACCGCCGAGGCAGTCTTCACAAGGTAGAGCTGCCCAGGCTGGAGCGGTTCGTCGTGAAGCCAGACCAGGTGTGCCTCCGGATGACGGGTATGGAGGGGGGGCGCATCGGTCGGGGTAAGCATGTCGCCCCGGCTGATGTCGATCTCATCGCTGAGGGTGACCGTCACCGCCTGTCCTGCAACCCCCTCCGCCAGATCACCCCCCATCGTGACGATACGGGCGACACGGCTCGTACGTCCCGAGGAAGCGACCCGAACTTCGTCGCCGGGCCTGATCGTTCCGGCGGCGATGGTGCCGCAGAACCCGCGGAAATCGAGGTGGGGGCGGTTGACCCACTGGACCGGGAGCCGGAACGGCTGGTGGCGGTTGTCACCCTCCACCTGGACCGTCTCGAGGTACTTCATCAGGGTCGAACCCTCGTACCACGGAGTGTTGTCGCTCGACTCGATGATGTTGTCGCCGTTCAACGCCGAGATGGGAATCGCCGTGATCGACGTGAACCCCAGCGGCTCGGCAAACGTGCGGTAGTCGGCGACGATCTTCTCGAACTTTTCCCTATCGAAGCCGATCAGGTCCATCTTGTTCACCGCGAGAAGCACGTGGCGGATTCCGACGAGGGAGACGAGATAGCTGTGGCGGCAGGTCTGGGTGAGGAGTCCCTTGCGGGCATCGACGAGGATCACAGCCACCTTCGCGGTGGAAGCGCCGGTGACCATGTTGCGGGTGTATTGCTCGTGGCCCGGTGTGTCGGCGACGATGAACTTGCGAAGATCGGTGGAGAAGAAGCGGTAGGCGACATCGATGGTTATCCCCTGCTCCCGCTCGGCCTGCAGGCCATCGAGAAGAAGGGCGTAGTCGATAGCGCCCCCTTGCGTTCCGACCTTCTTGCTGTCGGCCTCGAGCGCCGCCAGCTGGTCCTCAAAGACCATCTTCGAATCCCAGAGAAGACGCCCGATGAGGGTACTCTTCCCGTCGTCGACGCTGCCGCAGGTGATGAAGCGCAGGAGCGACTTCTCCTCCTGGCTCTTTAGAAACGCCAGGATGTCCTTTTCGATCAGTTCGGATTGGTGTGCCATATAGCCTCGTTTGTTATAGGTCCCATACGACTTATAGGACCTATAAGACCTATTAAAAATAACCCTCTTGCTTCTTCTTCTCCATGCTTCCCGCCTGATCATGATCGATGAGGCGCCCCTGCCGCTCCGATGTGCGGGTGAGGAGCATCTCCTGGATGATCTGCGGCAGCGTGTCGGCCTCAGACTCGACAGCGCCGGTGAGCGGATAGCAACCCAGCGTCCGGAACCGGACCGACTTGTACTGCACCGTCTCACCCGGCTTCAGCTCGAGACGCTCGTCGTCCACCATGATGAGCATCCCGTCCCGCTCGACCACCGGCCTGACCGCCGCGTAGTAGAGGGGAACGATGGGGATGTTTTCCAGGTGAATGTACTGCCAGACGTCGAGCTCCGTCCAGTTGGAGAGGGGGAACACCCTGATGCTCTCGCCGGGCTTCACCCGGGTGTTGTAGAGGCTCCAGAGCTCGGGGCGCTGGTTCTTCGGGTCCCAGCGGTGGTTCGCGCTGCGGAAGGAGAAGATACGCTCCTTCGCACGTGATTTCTCCTCGTCCCTGCGCGCCCCGCCAAAAGCCGCATCGAACTTGTACTTGTCGAGCGCCTGCTTGAGCCCCTCCGTCTTCATGATGTCGGTATAGAGGGCTGAGCCGTGTGTAAAAGGGGTGACCCCCCGGTTGACCCCGTCCTGGTTGGTATACACGAGGAGCTCGAGGCCGCATTCCGCGACCATCCGATCGCGGAAGGTAATCATGTCGCGGAACTTCCAGGTGGTGTCCACGTGGAGCAGCGGAAACGGAGGCGGCGCCGGGTAAAAGGCCTTGCGCGCCAGATGCAGCATCACCGCCGAGTCCTTCCCGATGGAGTAGAGCATCACCGGATTCGAGAACTCGGCAACGACCTCACGGATGATGTGGATCGACTCGGCTTCGAGCTGCTGCAGGTGGGTCAGGTTGTTACTCATACTTTTCTCCATTCGGTCGAAAGGTGAAATTCGAAGAGTGAAGGGTAAAAGAAAATCTTCGGACTCGACCTTTACAACGACATTGCCAGGGCTGCGGATTTTGCCTCAGATCGTCGCCCCCCGCAGAAAGCGAATAACGGGCAGCGGCGTCAGATTCGCGATGATTCCGTCGTCGGCGACGACCGATGGCCCGCAGGCGTAGCAGCGCTACGTCGAGGAGCCTGAGGAGGAACCGGCGGCGGAAGGGCGCGAATATGACGTCGCACTCACCTGCGGTGAAGGCCGCATTCCTTGTTTTCTGGATCCTCCCACCACCACCTCCCCGCCCTGCAGTCCTCCCCGGGCTTGATGGCGCGGGTGCAGGGGGCGCAGCCGATGGAGCAGTAACCCTGTGTAAGGAGCCGGTTCACCGGCAGGTTCCGCTCCTTTGTATATGCGAGTACCTCTTCGTGGTTCCAGGCGAGGAACGGGTTTATCTTGAGGATGCCGCCGTTGAGCTCGTCTAGCTCGATGGGCGCGAGCCCCCCCCGTGTTACCCCCTGCCCTTTGCGCATCCCGGTAACCCATCCGGCCAGCCCCGACAGCGCCCGGGACAGCGGTTCCACCTTCCGGATGTGGCAGCACTCGTGGCGGTTTTCCAGCGACTCGCGGAAGGAGAAAAGCCCCTTCTCCCGCTCGAGCCGCTCCACATCCTCGTGGCGTGGGAAGTACCAGTCGATCTTCAGGCGGTACCGCTCGACGAGCGCCTCCGACACTTCGTAGGTCTCCTCGTTGAGGCGGCCGGTGTCGATGGCGAAGACGCCGAGTTTCAGCCCCGCCTCGTGGGCGATGTCGATGATCGCCACGTCCTCGAGGGAGAATGAGCAGGCAAGGGACACCGGGCCTTTTGCGGCTTCGATCCCCGCGCGGAGTATATCGGCGGGAGTAACATCTTCCGGCACAACAGTTACATTCATCTTCGAATCCTTCCTAAACCAACAGGGTCAGATCTTGAATCCAAGAAGCGGCCAGACGAACCGGGCCGACGCGAGAAAGAGCAGCCACGAGATCGTCATGATCACGAGACCCGAGACGATCATCTCCCGTCCTTTCAGGAATCCCGATGAATACACGATTGCGTTGGCAGGCGTCCCCATCGGGAGACAGTAGGCAAGCCCCGCGGGGAGTGTCACCGCCAGGGTCATCACCCGCGGGTCCATTCCCATGCTCTTCGCAAGGCTGATCCCGATGGGGAGGAGGATCGCGATCACGGCGGCGTTGCTGATGCATTCGGTCAGAAGCAGGGAAATGAGCGAGATGATAGTGATCACCATGAACGGGGAGTGGCCCAGACCCGCCAACCCCTTCCCGGCCAGCCACTGCGCCGCACCTGTCTTCTCGAGGGCCGAGGCGATGGCTATCGCGCCACCGTACATGAGGATGACGCCCCAGTTCACGTACTCCTCGATCGCCTGCCACGAGACGACCCGGCAGGTGAAGAGGACTGCAACAGCCAGTGTGGCTATTGCGGCAAGCCCGAGTGCTTTGCCGAAAAAGATCCAGGCAAGGATGGTTGCGACCATCACCACCGCCACGATCATCTCGTCATAGCTCATCCGTCCCGCTTCGAGCCTCTTTCGGTTAAGAAACCTGAGCCCCTCGTCGACGCTGGCTATATCCTGTGGAAAGAGCTTGAGCAGCAGCATGAACCCGATTGCGAGAAGCGGGATCACGATCATGATCGCCGCCATCGTCCATTCGAAAAAGGAGAAGTCGAGCCCGGTGGTCTCCCGAAGCATCCCGACCGCCAGCGGCGCCCGCGCGCCGCCGAGGAAGGTGGCGATCCCGCCGATGACACATCCCCAGGCTATGCTCATGAAAAGAAGCTTTCCGTAGCTCCCCCGCTCGCCGTCGAGCCGGAGACTCTGGCTGATCTCCGCCACGATGGGAAACATCATCGCAGCCACGGCATGCTCGCTCATGCAGAACGAGAGAAAGGCGCAGAGGAGGTATACCGTCAGGGCGAGCCTCGTGGGAGTCTTGCCGAAGGTCGCCAGCATGCCCCGGGCGAGGCGGGTGGAAAGGCCGGACCCGGTCATCGCCGCCGCGAGGATGAAGGCTCCGAGTATGAAGAAGACTGCCTCGTTGCCGAACATGGCGTAGGTCTTCTTTGCTTCCATGATCCCCAGGAGCGGAATCATCGCCATTGCCACGAGCGAGGTGACGGCAAGTGGGAGCAGCCCCGACACCCAGAGAAACACGGTGGCACCGAAGAGGATCATCGCGTGGTACCCCTGGACCGTGAGCCCCTGGGGAGGGGTCAGGTTGAACAGGAATGCACACAGCAGGATCAGCCCGCCGAAGATCTGGTAGTGGAAGGTGCGGTCGAACAGGATGAGCCAGATCGGGCGCCGGTCCACCTTGAGCGGTTTGTCGAAGGTAATCTGTTCCATCAGAGTCCGGCGGAGTCCAGGGAATTCTCCGCGGCTTGCACCCTGAGGTGCCTGCGCAGATCGGATGCCGCAAGATGGCGACGATCCTGCAACTTGTCGATGAGCCCACGGAACAGACCGGGCTGCTCCAGCGGGATGAGCGGCGTCGTGTAACGGATCAGCGGGATGAGCGGCTTTATCGTAACGTCATGGCTCTTCCACCCGCAAGCGAGGTGCTTCAGGGCTGCCTCGATGCCTTCCGATGCGGCACCCGATTCGGACCACGCTATGGCGGGCAGCGGCACAATCCCCTCTTTGAGCAGGGTATCGATCCCCTTCATAGTCGAGTCGGCAGGCTCGGGACCGAACAGCAGTGTCGAGGCCACCGACCAGCGGGGAAAAACCGAGCATGCGTCCCGAAGGGACTCGATGGTAGCGGCGGTATCGAAGCCCCTTTGGGTGGCCACTGCGGGATCGAACACCCAGAGGGGAATGTCGAGAATATCCACCCCCGCAGCGTAGGCATGTTCGGTGAACGACGCCGGGGCAGGGAAGTCGAAACGCCCCATGAGCCTCACGCTGAAGTTCTTCTTGATCTGCCGCGCCATCTCCATCCCGCGCTGGCAGGTCTCCTTCGGGCCGAAGGAGAGGTAGAACAGATCGGTGGACTCGGTGCAGAAGCTGTCGAACATCGTCTCGAGCGTCTCGTTCACCGACAGCTCGCCGCCGACGAAGAATATGCGCCCGTCACGCCGCAGGTCATGGGCAGCCGGCAGCTGAGTCGGGTGTGCAGTGAGAATGTTCAGTCTGTTCTGGTCGATTTTCATGTCAGTGGACGCGGTTCGTTGGAGGCGGTACGAGGGAGTTACTACTCCTCCCCCTTCTCCAGTTCGAGGACGTAGTGCCCCTCCTCGGCCTGCTTGAGCCCGAGGAGCTTGTGCCCCTCGGCCTTCAGGCTGCGGGGGACGTTTTTAACCGGCTCGCCGTCGTCGATGAGAAACTGGACCGTTTCCCCCGTCTCGACCATTTCGAGAGCAAGCTTTGCCTTTACGAAGTTCGTGGGGCATGCGACGCCCCTCAGATCGATTGTGTTCATATCTGTCAGCTCCTCGTTCCTACCTGGGTTTCCACGATCTGCGGCGGGATCGTCTTCTCGACGACGAAATCGGGGAATTCGCGCCGCAGATGCTCCAGAAGGGAATCCGCCCCCTCCTGCAGGATGATGTCGCCGATCCGGATCCGCCCCTTCCCTTCCGCCTTCTCCTTGTACCAGGCGAGGACGGAGGCGATGAAGTCGACGGCCTTCTCCTCGGGAAGGAACGTGGCGTAGAGGGTCCCGATGAGGGGGTTTCTCCCCCACTTCCCGCCGATCCTCACCGTGTAGCCGCATTTCGCGGCCTTCCAGGCCTCGGTAGGGCATACCTTGACACAGTCGCCGCACCAGGTGCAGCGCTCGGCATCGAACACCGGCTTCCCGTCCTCCCCCATTTTCAAAGCCCCGTCGGTGCACGACTTGGCGCATATCCCGCAGCTGATGCATCCGTCGCGGTCGAGCTCAGGCCAGATCGCCCCCTGGAAGCCGACGTCGTTGGTGGCGGACTTGGGGCAGTCGAAGGGGCAGCCGGCGAAGCCGACCTTGAACTTGTGGTGGGCGGTGGGAATCCCAAAGAGCTTCTCGTTCACCTCGAGGGCCGACTTCTGGGTGTCGACGAGCCCGTTCGGGTTGTATTCGCATCCGCCGCAGGCAGTCGGGACGCGGACGCGTGCGCCGCAGGATGCGACCTTCTGATCCGCCTCCCCGAGCTCCGCAACCACCGCATCGAAGTCCTTGAAGTTGACGTTGATGAGCTCGATGGACTGGCGAACCGACAGGTGGACGAACTCGCCACCGAACTTCTCAGCCACTTCGGCGATCTTCTTGAGGCGGTCGATAGGGAGCCGCCCCCCGGGAATGCGGAGCCGCACGGTAAAGAGGTCCTTTCCGCGCTCCTTGATGAAGCCGCCGGCCTTGAGGTTGCCGAGATCGATTTTGGTGGGCTGCTGGGACATTGCTTGATCCTTTCTATCTTCCTTGAAATCCGCCACAGAGACACAGAGGCTCAGAGAACAATCTCTTTAGTGCCAAGTCCCTCCGTATCTCTGTGGCTCCGTGGCAAGTCTTTACTGAATTAAAACTTCCTCTTCGGTACTGATCCCCTCGGTGATCTTGAACGACCTCACAACAGGCTCCGGGCCCGCCAGCGAAACGATCACGTAAGAGACATCCGGGGTAAGCGCGAGCCGGATGTCCTCTTCGGAGGGGCGCGCCGGGGTCTCCGGGTGGGAGTGGTAGATCGCCACCATGCCCTTCCCCTTCCCCCTCAGGTCCTTCACCACCGCGAACTGCTCCTTCGGGTCCATCATGAAGTGCTCGTTGCTCTTGTCGGTGTTGGTCATCGCGTAGTGTTCGGTGACGACACCGTCACTCCCCCCGAGGATGCCGCAGGCTTCCAGCGGGAAGTCTCTGCGCGCGTGCTCGACGAGGGCATCATAGATCATCTTCGGGATGGTGAGCATGCTATTTCTCCAGATCGCAGACGTTCATCGCATCGAGCTCATCCTTCAGCTCGGTGACGGTGGGGTTCTCCCCGCAGACCGGGCAGCGGGTGCTTCGGCGGATGGTGACGTCGCGGAACTTCATCTTGAGGGCGTTGTAGGTGAGGAGCCGCCCCGTGAGGAGCTCGCCTTTGCCGAGGAGATACTTCACCGCCTCGGTGGCCTGGATCGAGCCGATCACCGCCGGAAGAACCCCGATAACCCCGGCCTGGGAACATGTGGGGATCGCGTCCTTCGGAGGCGGGGTCGGGAAGATGCAGCGGTAGCACGCCGACTCACCCGGCACGATGGTGATGGTCTGGCCGTCGAACTGGAGGATCCCGCCATGGGAATACGGCTTGTTCCCGAGGATGCACGCGTCGTTGATGAGAAATTTCGCGGCGAAGTTGTCGGTGCCGTCGATGACGAAGTCGTAGTCGGCGATGATCTGCGCGATGTTGGCGGCGGATATCCACTCCTCGTAGGTCCGCACGTTCACGTCGGGGTTAATCGCCCGCATCTTCTCAGCAGCCGATTGTACCTTCGGCTTCCCCACGTCGTCTGTGAAATGGATCACCTGGCGCTGGAGGTTGGTCACGTCGACGGTGTCGGCATCGGCGATCCCGATGGTGCCGACCCCGGCCGCGGCCAGATAGAGGGCGATGGGAGCCCCGAGACCGCCGGCCCCGATGATGAGCACCTTTCCGTTGAGGAGCTTCATCTGACCCTTACCACCGACCTCCTTGAGGATGATGTGGCGGGAATAACGCTGGATCTGGTCTTCTGTAAGCATGACAAACCTTTCTGGTACACTGGATTCCAGGTAGTTATGGTCCAATAGGTCCTAGTCGTATGGGACCTATAGCTAGGCCTCTACCCTCTTCCCCCGCCCATGAAATAAAGAAATTCCAGGGTGTCGCCATCTTTCACGATGGTCCCGTCGAAGTCGGCGCGGTCGACGATCTCGCCGTTAAGCTCCACGGTCACGTAGAGCGCATCCTTCACCTTGAGTTCCTCCAGGAGCGCCTGGATGCCCAGAGAGTCCTTTCCTTCGATGATTGCGGGTTTGCCGTTTACAGTCAGCTGCATACAGATGTTCCTTTCAGAGAGAGTTGAGAGCATCAGCGAAGTCGCCGATGATATCGTCGCTGTGTTCGAGCCCGACGGAAACCCGGACAAGTTCGTCGGAGACGCCGAGGAGCCTCTGCTGGTCTGCCGAGTAGTCGCAGCAGATGGTGCTCGCGGGGTGGATGACGAGGGTCTTCGCATCCCCTATGTTGGCAAGGTTTTTCGCAATGCGCAGGCCGTTGATGAGCCGGAATGCTTCTTCCTTTCCGGGAAGACCGAAAGTGAGAAGACCGCCGTATTTGCCGCCGTACTGACGTGTTGCAACGTCGTGGAACGGGGAATCAGCGAGCCCGGGATAGTTGACCCATTTCACTTTCGGATGGGAGTTCAGGAAGGTAGCGAGCTTGAGGGCGTTTTCGCAGTGCCGGTCCATCCTGAGTGCGAGGGTCTCTATCCCTTCAGTGAGGAGGAACGAGTTCATGGGAGCCGGGCAAGCGCCCAGGTCCTTGTGCATCAGCTTTCGGAGCCGCGCGGAGAACGCGAACTGCCGGTACTTCTTCACGAACTGCTCGAAGTGGGGGAACTTCGGACTATTCCAGTCGAAGGTGCCGGCATCGACGATGGCGCCACCGATGACGCTCCCGGTTCCATTGATGAACTTGCTCGTTGAATGAATGACGATGTCGGCCCCGAGGTCGCGCCCCCTGGCAAGGTAAGGAGAAGTGACTGTGGCATCAACCATGAGGGGAACGCCGGCCTCCCGGGCGATCGTGGCGATGGCCGAAATGTCGGGCACGTCCATCTTCGGATTTCCGATGGTTTCGATGAAGATGAGCCTGGTTCGTTCCGAGACCGCCTGCTCCAGGAGCGCGGTATCGGTCGGATCGATGAATTTGGTGACGATTCCGTAATTGCTGAGTGTATCGCGGAAGAGTGAATAGGTCCCGCCGAAGAGGGATGAGGAGGAGAGGAGCTCGTCTCCGGCGCGAAGGATGGTAAGAACGGCAGTGCTGATGGCGGCCATCCCCGAAGCGGTGGCAACGGCGGCAATCCCCCCTTCCAGAAGGGCAAGACGCCGCTCCAGGCTTTCGGTCGTCGGATTGTTCAGCCTCGTATAGATCTGACCTGCTCTCCGGCCGCGAAAGACGTCTTCAAGATCCTCTGCGGCCTCGTATGCGAATGCCGACGCCTGGACGATGGGCACATTGGTTGCTCCGGCCGGCCCCGGCTCTGTGCCGCCATGGATGAGAAGTGTTTCGATCCGAAGATTATGTTGTTGCGACATTTCGAGTCTCCAGTCTCTCTGTCAGCCAGACTCAGATCCTTTTAGCTTGTACTGGAGCCGATGATAACCAATGAAATCAAAACAGTCAACAACAATATAGACAAAATCTATAACATTAATAGACTTTTGCCGGTACGGCTCCTTCAGAATAAAAAGGCCGGCGTTGCATGGATGGTCACGCAACTCCGGCCTACAGCTTCTGGTCACTGAAATGCATCCTTATCCTTCATCAGATTCCCTCGAAAAGTGCAGTGGAGAGATACCGCTCGGCACCATCCGGGAGAACAACAACGATCGTCTTTCCTTCGAATTCCGGATCGAATGCGAGGCGAACCGCAGCAGCCACCGCCCCGCCGGAAGATATGCCTACAAGAAGACCTTCCTCCCGGGAGAGACGTCTTGCAAACTCAATGGCATCATCACTGGAAACCTGCTCCACCCGGTCGACGATGGAAAGATCAAGGGTATCCGGGATGAACCCTGCGCCGATCCCCTGGATCTTGTGGGGGCCGGGCTTGAGCTCCTGCCCTGCGAGCTTCTGGGTAAGCACCGGGCTCTCCTTCGGCTCGACGGCGACGGAAAGGATCTTCTTCCCTCGTGTGTTCTTGATGTAGCGGGAGATGCCGGTGATCGTACCGCCGGTGCCTACACCCGAAACGAGGACGTCGATCTTTCCGTCGGTGTCGTTCCAGATCTCAGGCCCCGTAGTCTTCTCGTGAACAGCCGGATTTGCAGGATTCTTGAACTGCTGCGGCAGGAACCAGCGCTGGGGGTCGGAAGCCGCAATTTCCTCGGCCTTGGCGACAGCACCTTTCATCCCCTCAGGTCCCGGCGTGAGGAGAAGGTTGGCGCCAAGAGCCGCTAGCACACGCCTGCGTTCGATGCTCATCGTCTCCGGCATGGTGAGGGTCAGCTTGTAACCGCGCGCAGCCGCAACGTAGGCGAGGGCGATCCCAGTGTTACCGCTGGTGGGCTCGATGATCTCGACCCCCGGCTTGAGGACCCCGCGCTGCTCGGCATCCCATATCATGTTGGCGCCAATCCGGTCCTTTACCGAATACGCTGCGTTTCGCCCTTCGATCTTGGCAAGAATGGTGGCCTTGGCTCCCTTCGTCAAGTGGTTCAGCTGAACCAGTGGAGTGTTGCCGATAGACTGCGAGTTGTCCGCATAGACGCGTCCCATGATGCTCTCCTTTCTATTTAACCGCATTGCCTACTCTATAGAATTTCTAGATAAATAAGCAAAAATTTTTAGATGGCGTAGTCCATCTGCTGAAGAAGCTTCTGCCGCTCGAACTCGCTCCGTTCCACCATATCGGCAAGCGTCACCGAATCGATAACCGATGTAACCGCACTGTGCACATCACCCATCACAAGCCTGGTGCCGCAAGTCGGCCCATCTACGCACTCGGGGCAGACTCCGGTGGATGTCTCGGAAAGACATTGAACAGGGGCAAGGTCTCCTTCAAAAGCACGTATGATACTGCCTATCGTTATGGTTGAGGGTGCTTTTGCAAGAGAATAGCCGCCGCCGGGGCCTTTCCTGCTGCTGAGTATACCCTGACTTTTAAGCGTCAGCAGGATTGCCTCTAGGAATTTCTTCGGAATGTTCTCGGCCTCGGCAAGCTCGGAAATGAGGAACGTATCCTTTCCCTTCGATTTTGCGAGAAAGCTCAACGCCTTCAGGGCATATTTGCTGCGCATCGAGATCATCTGCCAAATTCTCCACCAAAGCTATAGTTAATATGGTTATAATAGACTTTATTGAGGCTGTCAACGCTTTTGTTAAGAACCCATCTCTACAATAGGAAGTTACATCAGTAACGGTCTCACAGCAACCGTAGCGGGATTTGAAAATAATGAAACCGATCTATACCTGAAGCAGCCCGATCACCAGTTTAAGCCCCTTCACAATACAGGCATTTACTGCTAGTATCAGTGCTTTATTTCAGCCCAGAAAAAATCCCCGGAGACATGCATGCGCTACATCAGCACACGAGGACTCATACAACCGGTTTCTTTCAAGGATGCGGTAATGATGGGTCTTGCCAACGATGGAGGACTTCTCCTTCCCGAGCAGTACCCCCTTATTCCCCTCTCAATGCTTGAAGACTGGCGAGAGCTCTCATACCCGGAGCTTGCCTTCGAAATCATCTCGCGGTTTGCCGACGACATCCCCCCGAATGATCTTCGAATCCTGATCGACCGCTCCTATGCCACATTTACCACAGAGGAAATAACTCCGCTGGTGAGAAAAAACGACATTTATGTGCTCGAACTCTTTCATGGCCCCACGCTCGCCTTCAAGGATGTGGCACTGCAATTCCTCGGCAACCTGTTCGAGTACCTGCTAAAGGAGCGGGGACAGAAGATGAACATAGTAGGCGCCACCTCCGGAGACACTGGAAGCGCCGCAATTTACGGGGTCCGTGGAAAAGAGAACATCAACATCTTCATTCTCCACCCACATCTGAAGACGTCGCCGGTGCAAGCGCTCCAGATGACCACCGTTACCGATCCCAACGTCTTCAACATTGCTGTTCGCGGTACTTTCGATGACTGCCAGAACATGGTGAAGGCGATGTTCAGCGACCTCAGTTTCAAGGAAAAACATGCTCTCGGGGCAGTCAATTCCATCAACTGGGCTCGGGTCCTGGCACAGGTCGTCTACTACTTCTATGCCTGGCTCCGTGCCACTGACCGCAGCAGGAACGAGGTTGTCTTCTCAGTACCGACCGGCAATTTCGGCGACATTTTCGCGGGGTACGTAGCCAAGCATATGGGGCTACCCATAAAGAAGCTCCTGCTTGCGACAAACGAAAATAATATTCTTACACGTTTCATCAACGATGGAGACTACTCGCTTGCCGATGTGGTTCAAACGGCATCCCCTTCCATGGACATCCAGGTGGCTTCCAATTTCGAACGATACCTCTACTACCTGTTCGACCAGGACCCGAAGCGGGTCCGGGAAACCTTCGAGTTGTTCGCCAAAACCGGTCGTATGGAATTCACCAACACCGAAAAGGACCGGGTCCGGAAAGAATTTCTGTCGGAATCGGTGAACGAACAGGATACTATCGCCACCATCGCCAATTTTCACCAAGAGACAGGATATCTCCTCGACCCCCACACCGCCGTAGGGGTAAAGGCCGCTATGGACCTTGTGGGTCCGGAGGCCACAGCCATCTGCCTCGCCACCGCCCACCCCGCCAAATTCGCTGATGCAGTGCAAAAGGCCATCGGGGAGCCTCCCCCCCTGCCCCCTTCCCTACAAGGTATTGAGCGACTCCCCTCCCGCTGCCAGGTGCTCGATGCAAACATCGACACAATAAGGAATTTCATAGAGGAAAAGGCCCTTTGAGGGCCTTTTTTCATAGGACTATCCGATGATCATCGACTGGAACAACATAGACACCGTACTGCTGGACATGGATGGAACGCTTCTCGACAGGCACTTCGACGACCACTTCTGGCTCGAACACGTGCCCAAAACCTATGCGGCAAAGCACCGGATGCCTGTTGCAGAAGCGAAGCAGCTCCTACACGCAATGTTCAATTCGCAGGAGAAAACCCTTAACTGGACAGATCTCGATTACTGGTCGGAGAGGCTCGGCCTTGACATCCCGCTCCTCAAGCGGGAAGTGGATCACCTGATCGCGGTCCACCCCTTCGTAGTAGATTTTCTCCTCTTTCTGCGCCATCACGAAAAAGATGTTTACTTGGTCACCAACGCTCACAGCAAGACCCTCGATCTGAAAATGCGAAAGACGAGGCTTGGCCATTACTTCACCGGCATAGTTTCGGCTCACGACGTCGGACTGCCGAAGGAAGATGAGCGATTCTGGCCCGCTCTGCGGGCGGATATTCCATACGAGCCGAGCCGCACGCTCCTTGGGGAAGACAGCGAGACGAACCTCTCAACTGCCGCTGCCTATGGCATTGCCTACCTGATCTATGTCAGCCGCTTCAGCTCCACGGTCGTTCCCGCCCCCTCCCCCAGGTTTACCTCGATCCACTATTTCAGCGAACTGACACCACGGAACGGCTCCCTCATTATCGAGTTGAATACGCAGTAGGTACAAAAAAAGCGCCCGGAGGCGCTTGTTTACATACAGTAACTGCGTTATTCGAGGTTGTCCTCGATGCGGATCAGATTGCTCTTTTCGGTAATTATGTCGAACGAGTCTATCTCATCCAGGGCCGCCCTTACATCCATTTCCCGAGCCTCATGTGTCATGATGACGATGGGGACGGTCTCTCCCGCCTGTCGCGCCGACTGGATCATGGACTCGATGCTGATATCGTACTTGCCGAGAGCCCCGGCAATACGTGCAAGCACGCCAGGTTTGTCCACCGCGCTGAACCGGATGTAGTACTTGGTTACCACTTCCCCCATCGGCTTGATCTGAAGCGTCCTTACATGGTGATCCTGGTAGCCTAGCGGCGTGCAACGGCGGTCGATGCCGGTCATCAGGTTGCGTGCAATATCGACTACGTCGCCGATGACGGCACTGGCTGTGGGGTCCATTCCTGCTCCACGGCCGTAAAACATGACAGGTCCAACGAAGTCGCCGGTGAGTCGGATGGCATTGAAGGCTCCGTCGACATCCGCCAGGGGATAATTTACCGGAACCATCGTCGGATGAACCCGCGCTTCGATTCTGTCCCCGTCTCTCTTGCCGATTGCGAGAAGCTTTATCTTGTATCCGAAATCACGGGCGAAGTTTATGTCGATGGCAGAGATGGAGCAAATTCCTTCGGTATAGATATCCTTGAAGGATATCCTTGAACCGAAACAGAGGGAGAGAAGAATGCAAAGCTTGTGCGCTGTATCTACCCCTTCTACATCGAAGGTGGGGTCGGTCTCGGCATAGCCCAGTTCCTGGGCCTTCTTGAGAACCTCGCTGAAGTCGGCTCCTTCCTGAGTCATCCTGGTCAGGATGTAGTTGCACGTGCCGTTGAGGATACCTAGAACAGTCGTGAAGTTATTCCCGGCAAGATTCCCCTTTATGGCGGCAAGAACGGGAATGCCTCCTCCGACCGCCGCCTCGTACAGGACTTCGACTCCCTTTTCTGCTGCAGCACTGTATATCTCTTCCCCATGCACTGCGAGCAGAGCCTTATTGGCGGTGACGATATGCTTCCCATGCTCGATCGCCCGCAGAACGAAGGAGCGCGCCGGCTCGTAGCCGCCTATCAACTCGATAACTACGGAAATTTCGGGATCTTCAAGCACCTGATTAACGTCGGTCGTTAGAACATCAGGAGATACAGTCACGCCTCGGTCTGTTGTAATATCCAGGTCAGCGATTTTTTTTAGTACAAGCCGTGCGCCGACCTTCTCTTCTACTAGCCCTCCGTTTGCAGCCAAAAGCTTCACGACACCGGTACCAATGGTACCGAAACCAATGAGACCTATATTCAATTGTTTCATAATCCCTCACTACATTGATGACCAGGTTATGCTTAAGACTTCTCGGTAATCCCGGAGGATATCTCATCCAGAATGCCATTTACGAAGGCTGGCGACTCCTCTGTGCCGAATTTTTTCGCTACTTCGATCGCCTCGTTTATGGTTACGTTCTTCGGGATGTCGCTCCGGTAGCATAGCTCATACGCCGCCAGGCGAAGGATGTTGAGATCGACCTTCCCCATGCGGGAAATCGCCCAGTTTTTCGATTTCTCCTCGATCAAACGGTCAATCTCCTCACGCTTATCAATTACCCCTGCAACCAATTCTTCGGCGAACGATCGGACCAGCCCGGTCGCGCGGACATTTTCCCGGAAAGATTGGAGCGTGGCCCGCATGTCGAGCTGATTCATGTCCATCGAGTAGAGGGCCTGAAGTGCCAGCTCCCTTCCTTCCCTGCGTACTCCCACTAGACCAGCTCCTTACATAGATTCGCAGTTTCTATGGCTGTCATGGCGGCTTCGAATCCTTTGTTTCCTGACTTGGTGCCCGCCCGCTCGATAGCCTGCTCGATCGTATCGGTGGTGAGTACACCAAATGCAATGGGAAGGCCTGTGGAAAGTGAAACGTGCGCAATGCCCTTCGACATCTCCGAAGACACAAAGTCGAAATGGGGGGTGGAACCGCGTATAACCGCACCAAGGCAGATGAGGGCGTCGTATTCCCCTTTTTCGGCCAGTTTTTTCGCGGCCAGCGGAATTTCGAAGGCACCGGGCACGCGGGTAACGGAGATATCCGCGTCGGCAGCGCCGTGTCGCAATAGGGCATCCAGAGCCCCTTCCAGCAACCGATCGGAGATGAAGCTGTTGAAACGACCTACTATAATGCCGAACTTGAGACCTGCAGCATTGAGTTTCCCCTCATAGAATGTCGGCATAGGACCTCCTTCGCGTCATATGTTATTGGAGTCGATGGTTTCGAGCAGGTGTCCGAGCTTTTCCCGCTTTGTCTGCAGGTAACGGATATTGGTCGATGAGGGTACCGCCTCTATGGGAACCCGCTCCATGATGTTTATCCCATACCCTTCGAGACCGATTATCTTTTTCGGGTTGTTGGTCATGAGACGGATATTCTTGATCCCCAGGTTTACGAGGATCTGAGCGCCTATTCCATAATCGCGTAGATCTGCCTTGAAACCTAGTTCCAGATTCGCCTCGACGGTATCCTTGCCCTGATCCTGGAGAGCATAAGCCTTGAGCTTATTGATCAGGCCTATTCCCCGCCCCTCTTGGCGCATGTAGAGAACGACCCCCTTCCCCTCATCGGAGATCATCTCCATGGAGGCGTGGAGCTGATCGGCACAGTCGCAGCGCCGGCTGCCGAAGACGTCCCCCGTCAGGCACTCGGAATGGACACGGACGAGAACGGGCTCCGAGCCCTTCACATTCCCCTTCACGAGCGCCAGATGTTCCAGCTGGTCCACATCATTCTCGAAGGCAATCGCCTTGAAGTCCCCTCCAAAACAGGTGGGAAGAACGACTTCGGCGGCACGCCGGACAAGCAGTTCGTTCTTCATGCGGTACGCAACAAGGTCGGCTATTGTGCAGATCTTCAGGCCATGTTCCTTGGCGAACTTCTTGAGCTGCGGCATCCTGGCCATGGTGCCGTCCTCGTTCATGATCTCGCAAATGACCCCTGCGGGGCGAAGCCCGGCCAGGCGGGCAAGGTCGATGGAGCCCTCGGTCTGACCGGCTCGCACCAGGACCCCCCCGGGCTTGGCCCGAAGAGGAAATACATGCCCCGGCCTCGCCAGGTCTTCAGGCTTGGCACCATCTGCAACGGCAGTCCTGATGGTATGGGCTCGGTCAGCGGCGGAGATACCGGTAGTAACGCCCTTTTTCGCCTCTATGGAGACCGTAAAGGCAGTACCGAATGATGAGGTGTTGCTGGATACCATGAGTGGAAGCCTCAGCTCATCGCATTTTTCTGCCGTAAGTGTCAGGCAGATGAGGCCCCGACCGTATTTGGCCATGAAGTTGATGGCTTCGGGGGTGACCATTTCAGCGGCCATGGTCAGATCACCCTCATTTTCCCTATCCTCGTCATCGACGAGAATGACCATTTTTCCTTGTCGGATGTCTTCTATGGCATCTTCTATCTTCGCAACTTGCATCGCCTGTCCTCTGCTTGTCCCGCGCTACCCGGCAACCGAAACGACACTTATCTCACATAAACCCGCTTTTCGCAAGCAGTTCCAGCGTCACTCCCCCGTCATCCCCGCACCCGCGGAAGCTGAGGAGACGCTCCATGTACTTGGCGAGGATGTCGGTCTCAACATTCACCTGATCTCCCGGTTTCCTTTCAGACAGCGTTGTATGGTCTGCGGTGAGCGGTATGATGTTTACAGTAAATCTATTTTCCTCCACTGTGTTAACGGTAAGGCTTATACCGTCTACCGCCACTGATCCCTTTGCTGCAATGAACCTCGCATGTTCAGGAGGTACGGCGAAGGTGAAAATGACATTACCCGACACTGGCCTGCGTTCAACCACCGTAGCAATACAGTCCACATGACCGGAAACGATGTGCCCGTCCAGACGGCTGGAAACGCGGAGAGCACGCTCCAGGTTTACGCGGGCCCCTGGCTGCAAGATCCGGAATGTGGAATGTTCGAGAGTTTCGGGGGATGTATCGAAGGAAAGCGTGTCACCGTCGATGGTAGTTACGGTGAGACAGACGCCGTTCACTGCAATGGAATCTCCGAGATTTACCTCTCCTGCCGGGTACTCGGCTGCAACCTTCAGACGGGCAGCACTACCTGTCCGGCTGAGCGCTACTAATCTCCCGATATTTTCGATCAGACCCGTAAACATTTCCCCTCCGGATACCCCTCCACCAGCAGATCATCCCCGAAACGCCTCACCGTGACATCACGCAGCCGCAGTGCTCCTGAAATCATTTCTGGCCCGGCACCGGCAAAAGGACCGGCACCGGCTCCACCAAGCAGAATCGGGGCGTAGAACAGGAGAAATTTGTCGATGAGTTGCAGACGGAAGGCCTCACCGGCAAGAGTACCTCCACCCTCCAGCAGAACTGATTGGATTCCCATCTCCCCTAACCGCCGGAAAAGATCGTGCAGGTCTACACGTCCCTCCCGGGCTCGGCATTGGAGAACCTCGATTCGTGCGGCACGGAAAGGCGCAGCTTCAGCATAGCCAGCAACAGTTGCCATGATCGTAGGCACCGACTGAGCTGTCAGTACCAACTGTGAATTGAGAGGGGTGCGGAGGTTCGAGTCCACGATGATGCGCAGGGGGTTTCTCCCCCCTGTGCGACAGGTAAGAAGCGGATCGTCGGCGATTACGGTGCCGGCCCCCACCATTACTGCATCGAGAACTCCTCGGAGCCTGTGCACGTATGCACGAGATTTTTCACCGGTTATCCACTTGGAATCTCCGGACATCGTGGCAGTTTTACCGTCGAGAGACATGGCGCTTTTTAGCACGACCAAGGGAAGTCCGGTGGTAACGTGCTTGATGAAGGCTTCGTTGATACGCCGGCACTCCTCTTTGCATGTCCCTATCTCGACCGGTATTCCAGCTCCCCTGATGATTGCGGCTCCCTTGCCGCTAACCAACGGGTTCGGGTCGATCATGCCGACATACACTCGCCCCACGCGAGCCGCAACGAGCGCATTTGCACACGGCGGAGTCCTGCCATGGTGGGCACATGGCTCCAGCGTAACATAAACGTCGCTTCCCGCAGCATGCTCACCGGCCTGCCGCAGTGCATGCACCTCTGCATGCGGAGTCCCTGCTTTGCGGTGCCAGCCTTCCCCTACAATGACCCCGTCCCTGACGATGACACATCCTACAGCTGGATTCGGAGAAGTCTTTCCTATCCCCTTTCGCGCCAGTGATACGGCCCGCATCATCATCTCCGTATGCGCTGCAGCCTCCCCCATCACTATTTCTTCAGCAGGTCCTGGAGCTCTGACATGAACTCGTTGATGTCCTTGAAGGAGCGATACACCGAAGCAAATCGGACATAGGCCACCTGGTCGATCTCGTGGAGCTCGTTCATCACCCACTCCCCAATGGTCGTGCTCGGCACCTCTCGCTCCCCCCCCTCCTGAAGCCGCGCTTCAAGCCGGTCACCCAGCCGCTCTATGGTCTCCACCGATACCGGTCTTTTCTCACATGCTTTCTGCAGCCCGGCGACAAGCTTGAGCCTGTCGAAGGGCTCGCGGCGACCATCCTTTTTGAGCACCAAAGGGAGAATTTCCTCTACACGCTCATGGGTAGTAAACCGCTTGCCGCACGATTCACACTCCCGCCGGCGGCGGATTGTAGCGCCCCCTTTATCGGGACGAGAATCAACGACTTTACTGTCAGGAGAAGCACAGAAAGGACATTTCATGGAAGCTCCCCCCCTTGATCTTGATTCGCGGAAAAAGCAAATTTTTCGACAACAACTCCTGATGCTCGAATAAGTTCAGTAGCCAGCTCGTCCGCATAACCCTCTTCGTATACGACACGCCCGATGCCCGCGTTGATGATCATCTTCGAGCAGATGATGCAGGGCATCGTCGTGGAGTAGAGCGTTGCTCCATCAATATTCGTCCCATGCCTTGCTGCCTGGATTATAGCGTTCTGCTCCGCGTGAAGTCCACGGCACAGCTCGTGACGCTGCCCCGAAGGTATCCCCATCTCCTCTCTCAGGCAGCCGACATCGAGACAATGCGATATTCCGGAAGGTGCTCCATTGTAACCAGTGGCAAGTATATTCTTTTCCTTGACCAGCACCGCCCCCACCTGACGACGGAGACAGGTGGAACGCTTTGCCACCAGGTGCGTTATTTCCATGAAGTACTCATCCCAGCCGGGACGGCCCATGATCTGCCCCCTTTTCCTGATGGAATGGCACAAAATACTCCATTGCCCATGAAAGGTCAAGGATGGGGCATCGTTCACATATACGGGTAGGGGCATCGGTTAATCAACCGGTGTAGACCGCAACCTCTTTTTTGCCGCGATGCTCTTCTTGAGTAGAAGTCGTTTCTCCCCGGCTGCCCTGGTGGGTTTGGTTGGTATACGGGGTTTTGGCTTATGAAGCCTTTTTTTCAGGGCATCTGCCAGCCGCCTCAGGGCAACCTCCCTGTTTTTCGCCTGGGAACGGCTTTCAGACGCATGAACGACAATGCCGGTCGGAAGATGACGGATACGTACCGCGGAATCAGTCACATTTCGATGCTGCCCGCCTGGACCCGATGCGCGGTAATACTCGATCCTTATTTCAGTTTCTGGTATGGCTGTATCCACGAACGTTTTCACCTCGCGGTTTTTTCCTTGACACCCTTTGGTGCCGATGCTATAAGACTACCTTTAAAAAGTTTACGCATCAATGCTCAACATCCAGGGAGGTGTAGTTTGGCAAACCATAAGTCGGCGCTGAAGAGAATCAAGCAGAACAAGAAGAAGTACGAACGGAACAAGCATATCCGCTCGACGCTGCGGACTTACATAAAATTCGTACGGGAAGCAGTCGCAGGGAAAGATCCAGCCGCAGCCCAGCAGGCTCTTGCAGCAGCTATTCCCGTGATTGACTCCGCCGCCACCAAGGGAGTGATCCACCGCTCAAACGCTTCGCGCAACGTTTCCCGCCTGACAAAGCTGGTAAACACCCTCGGTTGATAGTCCCGAACTGATATTTAGAAAAGGGCTCATTTCTTGAGCCCTTTTTCGTTCTGCTCACCTGTTTCCGCAAATGTCGATCGCAAGCATCTCCATGAGAAAAGCAGGCTTCCCGCCGCCACTCTTGAGCCCAAGGTCGGTGGCGTAAAAACGCTCGAAAATTTCCTTCAGCTCCACAGGCCGGAAGTTCCTGGCCTGTTCCATTATCCCCTTCAGAAAATAAGGATTGATTCCTGCCGCCTTGCTGATATCCGCAGCTTGCATCCGACGATCCGTCAGCTCGCGCACCTGCCACAACTGACGGAAATGGCGTGTAACAACCGCCAGCACCATTAGCGGCGCCTCCCCGTCCCGCAGTATCGTATGAAGTGCCCGCAGAGACTTCCCGAGGTGCCGTTCCCCAAGTGCGTTGGCGAACTCGAATACACTCTCGACCTTGGTATCGGAAACTATCTGCCGCACATCCACAACTGTAATGTCAGGTCGGTCTCCGACATATACCGCCAGCTTCTCCAACTGCGAAACTAGTTCTCTCAGATTCGTCCCGACCATGTAACCCAGAAGTTCAGCAGCAGCTCCCTCGATTTTCTTCCCGCCGGCAGCAACCTCCTGCCTGATGAAAGAGACAATCTGGTTTTCGTAGAGACGCCGAAACTCGACGAGAGCCCCCTGCTTCTTGAGGGATGTGAAGAACTTCTTACGAAGGTCGATCTTGTCTCCCTGGAAGATCAGACATGACGAAGGAGCGGGGTTTTCGATATAAGGAGTAAGCATCTCCAAGGTGGCAGCGGGAAGACCGCTGCTTCGCTTCACAAGCACCACACGCCGGTCTGCGAACATAGGGAGAGTCGATGCGGCTTCGAGAATCTCCTCACTCTTGCACTCATTGCCGTAAAAAAGGTTGTAATTGAAGTCGCGGAAATCGGGATGAAGCACCCGGTCAAGAAGGCGCTTTGCTGCCCGTTCGATCAGGTACGGCTCGTCGCCGTAGAGGTAGTATACAGCTGCGGCTTCTCCGCCTTGAACCGCTTTTTCGAATTCTTCAGGTTTCATGTGATTGCCTGATTTCGGTCAATCAGAAGTTGCCCGTAACCCGGTCAAAGAGCTGTTCCGCAAGCCTGCGGGCAACCTCCCGAATGGCCGCTTCTTCATTGTTCTGCTGGAGCGCGATCCTTGTTGCAGGGCCAAGTGGTTCGCTCAAAGCGGGATTGTTCAGGGGAAATTCCATCGCCGGATAGTCCTGGCCGCCACTCAACGTGCCTCGCCATAGCACCGTGCCCCCCTCCCGGGCTTGCAGCGTGGCCTCAATGGTGATGGCAGCACGGTATTCCCGAATCCGGTCATCGGGGGTATACGAAACCGCGTTGGACGAGTAAGAGAGAACCTTGCCTGTCAGAAGCAGCTCCGCACTGTCGTCGGGAGCGGTCGAACAGCCGCGTTGAGCGATGACATCGCGCAGCGCGGCTGTTAAAAAAGTTTCGAGGTTGGGACGCAATGCTGCATTCTTGAAAAGAGGAACAGCTATCGTCCTGTCATGAAGGATGGAGGAGTTGTATTCGCCACCCGAAAGACGGTACCCACAGCCTGGCATTACGAAGACAGCAACAAGAAGTACCCCTTTCAGGATTGCTGTGAACAGGGACCGGCTATCTCTGAAATACCTCCAGGATCTATTCTTCATGCGGCAACGATGTTGAGGAGCTTGCCAGGAACATATATGACCTTCTTCAACTCTTTTCCTGCAACGAAAGAAGAGACCTTGTCGTCGGCCAAGGCCGCCTTGCGCACATCATCCTCGGTAGCTGATGCAGAGACTATGACCCTGCCGCGCAGCTTTCCATTAACCTGTACTACTACCAGGAGCTCCTCCTCTACCGCAGCTGCCGGGTCGAACCCGGGCCATCCGCGCCGGTCGATCCCTCCGGCATGCCCCAGCTTTTCCCATAGTTCCTCGGAAAAATGCGGAACGAAAGGAGCAAGCATAAGTACTACGCTCTCCAGTGCCTCCCTGAGAACCGGCGCGTTTTCACGCAGATTTTTCTGTTCAAAGCCGTAGAGGGAGTTGACCAGCTCCATGATAGCGGCAATTGCGGTGTTGAAGTGGAAACGTTCACCAACATCGTCGGTTACTTTACGAATCGTCTTATGGACGACGCGTCTCAATGTTTTACCTTCTTCAGTGATAGGGCCGCCGGCAAACGCTTCAACCCCCTCTACTAAAGGAAGGCACTCTCTCACGAACTTCCATACGCGGTTGAGAAAACGGTAACTACCGTCCACTCCCTGGTCGCTCCAGTCGAGGTCCTTCTCGGGAGGGGCGGCAAAGAGGGAAAAGAGACGTGCCGTATCGGCGCCGTACCGCTCAATGAGTGCATTGGGATCAACGACGTTCCCTTTGGATTTGCTCATTTTGGCGCCATCCTTGATCACCATTCCCTGAGTGAGAAGGTTTACGAAAGGCTCGTCAATAGCAACGTATCCGAGATCCCGCATGACTTTTGTAAAAAAGCGGGCATAGAGAAGGTGAAGAACAGCGTGCTCGATACCACCTATGTACTGATCGACGGACATCCAGTATTCCGCCCGCTGCCGATCAAGAGGACTCGTCTCGACATCCGGTGAGCAGTAGCGGAGAAAATACCAGGACGATTCAACGAACGTGTCCATCGTATCCGTCTCCCGGCGGGCCTGACCGCCGCAGGTGGGGCATGAAACATTGAAGAATTCCTCTACCTTCGCCAGCGGATTTCCCCCCTCGCCGGTGAAAGCAACATCCATCGGGAGCACCACCGGAAGGTCTTTCTCGGGAACCGGCACGACTCCGCACGTATCGCAATAGATGATCGGAATAGGATTTCCCCAGTAACGTTGACGGGAGATGCCCCAGTCGCGAAGCCTGAAATTGACGGTTTTCTTACCAATCCCCTGCTTCTCCAGAAAATCCGCTATGAGTTGCTTTGCCTGGTTGCTGGGGAGACCATCGAACTGGCCGGAGTTTGTCATGATCCCTTCAGCAACAAACGCCTCGGTCATGGTCGTAGGGTCGAGAACTTCACCTTCAGGCTGGATTACCACCTGAAGCGGCAGATCGTATTTACGCGCAAACTCAAAGTCCCGCTGGTCATGGGTCGGCACCGCCATCACCGCACCGGTGCCGTAGTCGGTAAGAACAAAGTTGGCGAGGTAGACAGGCATTTTTCGTCCCGTTACCGGATTGAGGCAGTAAGAGCCGGTGAATACTCCCTCCTTCTCCAGGTCGTCAGCGGTCCGCTTCGCTTTCTCAGTTTTTTGCACCTTTTCGATGAAAGCCTGCACCTCGGGAAGGCGGTCTGCCGTCGTCAGCGCAAGAGCCTGCGGGTGTTCGGGGGCGAGTGACATGAAGGTGGCGCCAAAAAGGGTGTCCTGGCGTGTGGTGAAGACTTTGATGGAGCCGTTTCCATTTTCGAGGGGAAAATCGATCTCACACCCGTAGCTCTTTCCGATCCAGTTCCGCTGCATCGTGAGGACCCGCTCCGGCCAGCCCGGCATACGGTTCGTCCAGTCCAGTAGCTCCTCAGCGTAGTCGGTGATGCGGAAAAACCATTGTTCCAGCTCCTTCTGTTTGACTTCATTATCACACCGCCAACAGCATCCGTCTTCCACCTGCTCGTTGGCGAGAACCGTCTCGCATTTCGGGCACCAGTTGACGTATGAACTCTTCTTGTATGCGATACCCTTCCGGTACATCTGGAGGAAAACGAGCTGTTCCCACCGGTAGTAGGAAAGGTCACACGTGGCCAGCTCTCTGTCCCAGTCGTATGAAAAACCCATCCTCTTCAGCTGGTTACGCATGTAGGAGATATTCTCATAAGTCCATTTCGCTGGATGGCTCTTATTCTGGATCGCGGCATTTTCTGCGGGCATTCCGAACGCGTCCCACCCCATGGGGTGCAGGACGTTCAGTCCCTGCATACGCTTGTAGCGAGCGACCACATCACCGATCGAGTAATTGCGCACGTGCCCCATGTGTATGCGCCCCGAGGGGTACGGGAACATCTCCAGCAGGTAATATTTCTGCTTCCCCGGATCCTCGGTAACCTTGAAGCTGCGGTTCGATTCCCAGTATTCCTGCCATTTCGCCTCTACTTCTTTCGGAACATATCGCTCTTCCAAAATAGCTACCTCCACCCATGTCCTTTAAGGACGGGCCGTAGTATTAGCGGGGAGTGCAACCACCACTGCCGCAGGCTCCCGCACAGTGCGGCAAGCCTGTTTTTGTAGCACATGTGCCGTTTACATGCAATCATCTCAACCACCGATTACTGCCCACCCTCTTCCGGAGCCGGCTCCGTCTCCCCCACGTGGCACTTCTCGCAATATGCGTTGTCGCTGACATTAAAAATCATTCCCTGCCCGTGGCAAGCCCCGCACGATTTTCCCTGTGACATTTCCCCCATCGTTACCGGTTTCTTTACCCCTTCGGAAGGATAGAGCTTGTAATGGCAATTGCTGCATTCGTAGCCTCTGCCGATATGTACCTTGTGGCTGAACTTGACGCTTTTGGTCTGCGGCTTGTCCGGGAAGTCAAACTTGATCATTTGCAACTTATGACATTTTGTACAGTTTCCCGTGACGGAGAAGGCTGTCTTTCCGTCATGACATGCGCCGCACGACTTGCCCCCCTCCATCTCCTTCATAGAACGCCGCAGGTTGAGCGGAGTGGGGTTGAAGAGTTTGCTGTGGCATTCGTTACACCGGTAGAGCCCGATATGGAAGTCATGGCTGAATGTTGCACCGGCAAGCTTCAGGGTCTTTACCGGATGGCACCTGGCACAGTTGGCGGCAGCCGTGAAAGCGGCCTTCCCGTCGTGACAGGCGCCACAAGATTTTCCTTTTTCCATATCGGCCATGTTGTACCTCTTCGCGGCAACACCAGTTGTGAAGATGCCGTTGTGGCAGTCACCGCAGGTGTACATGGAAATATGAACCTTATGGCTGAACGGAGTATTTCCGGCATCCTGAACTTTCAGGGTCAGTTCGGGGGCGGTTCGGTGGCACTTCCCGCAGTCCCCGGCGACTGAAAAGGCGCTCTTACCCTCGTGACATCCACCGCACGACTTTCCCTTCTCCATATCGACCATGGTATACCGGTTCGTCTGGTATTTCGGCCCTGCCACAAAGAGCTTATTGTGGCAATCGGTGCAAGAATACATCTGAAGGTGCCGGTCGTGCCCGAAGAGGGCATCAAGCGTAAACTCTATGTCCTTTACCGGATGACATCTTCCGCAGTTGGCAGCGGCTGTGAAGGCCTGTTTCCCATCGTGGCATGCTCCGCAGGATGCCCCTTTCACCATCTCCGCCATTGTATAACCCTTGCGTCTTGAACCGGTGGCGAAGACCTTGTAGTGGCAATCGGCGCACTGGTAGCGCTCAACATGGAAGGTATGGCTGAAGAGGACATTCCCTGCATCCTGGATCGGGTAGTTAATTTCCCTTGTTCCCTTATGGCACCTGTCGCAGCTTCCGGAGACAGAAAAAGCGAAATCACCCTGATGACATGCACCACAGGACCGGTACTGCGGTTTTTCCATCTCCTGCATGGTATACCGCTTCGCGCTGGCTCCCCCGACTATGATGCCGCTGTGACAGTCGCTGCACCTGTATATGTTCAGATGGTACCCATGAGGGAACAGGGCCTGGTGAGCCTTGAACCTGACATCCCCAACTCCCCTATGGCACCGGCCACAGTCCCCCTTAACAGAAAATGCACCTGTTCCGTTATGACACCCTCCGCACGACTGCCCCCGCTCCATGTCCAGCATGCTGTACCGCTTGCTGTTGGGACCGGCGATGAAGAGCTGGCTGTGACAATCGCCGCATTGATAGTTCTTCTTGAGGTGGTAGTCGTGACCGAAAAAAGACGCCGCCGGAAGTGACAGATCCCGCACCGTGTGACAGCGTGTGCAGCTTCCCTTTACGGTGAAAGCCGCCTTGTCGTCATGGCAGGCGCCACACGACTTTCCTTTCTCCATCTCTGCCATGGTGACGTGAGGATTGCCGGGACCAGCCTTGAATATCTTGTTGTGACAGTCCTGACAAAGATATAGCTTTGTGTGCACGTTGTGACTGAAGGTAAGGGTGCCGAAATCCGGAATGACAATGGGCACCTCCTTTACCGGATGGCAACGGGTACATTCGGCAAGCCCGAAGGCACGGGTCTTGTTGTGACACATCCCACACGACTTGCCCTGTTCCATATCCGCCATTGTGGCTACAGGGTTCTTCTTGTGGTCGACGTTGAAAGCCTTGTTGTGGCACACCGTGCAGTTGTTGGTCAGAGCCTTCAGATGGACGTCGTGCTCGAACACTGCCCGTCCGGCATTTTCCGTGTAGTAGGTTACGAGCTTGAAGTCCTTGGCAAAGATAAGCACGGGAAACCCGAGCAGCGCAAGGGAAAGCAGGAGGCGTTTCACGTCTTCTCCTTCATTGTTTCATGTGTGGAATCAGAAGCAGGATGGACATGAGTTGCATGTCCCATGGATGGAAAACTACCGATAGAGATTCTTGTGACCGTTAACTAAATATGCAGCAGAACCTTCGCTAGGTCGAGAAGGGCGGTCAGACTTGATCGGCTTCATGATAATTGGATGGCTCGACCCGATATAGCTGATGCATGTTCGATGAATCTTTACGATCAGACGTGGCATCCTACCATATCTGTCGCTCTCCCAGAAAGCGCTTTGTCGGCTGCTGCAAGCTCTCAGACTGTCGAGGTGGTTCAACGCTCAGAGCTGAAGGGATTCCGCCAGCACCTTCAAGTAGATCCATCCTCAGTCCGGGATGCCATTCTGAGAATCTCATCCCCCATTTGCCCAAGAGTCACTATGCGGTCCACCAAGCCGGTGGCGGCAGCCTCCCTGGGCATGCCGAAGACTACTGCACTTTCCTCGGACTCTGCCAGCACCACTCCTCCGGCAGATTTTACCGCCCTTACTCCCGCACTACCGTCGTTACCCATTCCCGTCAGAACCACGGCAAGCATGCGGGGACCGAACAGAGCGGAAAGGGAAGTAAACATGGCATCGACTGAAGGATAATACCGATGTTCCGGACGAGGAGCCTTCAAGGAGACGACAACCTCGCCGCCCCTCTTCTCGAAGAGAAGATTGCATCCACCAGGCGCTATGAGCGCACTACCAGGACGCACGGGATCACCATCTTCCGCTTCCTTTACGGTAAAGCTGCTTCCCCGGTCTAGGCGGTCCGCGAATGCCCTTGTGAATCCCGGTGGCATATGCTGGGAGACAACGATAGCAAAGGGAGGCGAAGCGGGGAGGTCCGCAAAAATGGTCTGAAGTGCCCTGGGTCCGCCGGTAGAAGCACCTATGGCAACCACCTGAATTTCGGTGGAAAAATGGTGGCGTGGCGCCAAAATGTCAGCTCGGCTGGGGACAGGTGCCCGGTGGTCAGCGGTGAAAATTCTGGCCAGGTTGAGACTTATAATGCTTCTGACCTTGTTCTGCAGGTCCTCCCGGATCGACAGGAGTTCTTCTGAAATCGTGGGGGTTGGTTTGGCGACAAAATCCAGTGCCCCAAGCTCAAGCGCCTGAAAGACACGGCTGTCCTCGTTGCGTGAGCTGATGACGATCACCGGGACAGGATGCGTGTTCATGATGATACGCAGCAGGGTGAATCCGTCCATTCTTGGCATGATGAGATCGAGGGTCACCAGATCGGGCTTCAGATCTATGATTCGCCTGAGTCCCTCTTCTCCGTCTGCTGCGTATCCGACCACCTCCACATTGGGCATATCCTCCAGCATCTTCCCGATGGTCCGCCGGCTGTATGAGGAATCGTCTACCACTACCACCCTGATAGATCTCATCGGCATACTCCGCCGCGGGTCTCGGGTTTCTGGTAGACAAGATCATTCTGCAGGTGTTTCAGAGCAAAAGAAGTAGTTATGTTCATAAGTGACTCTGAATGCCCGAGAAGGAGGTAACCGTTAGGAGAAAGCGCCTTATAGAAGGAATCGATGACCTTTTTCTTCGATTCTATGTCGAAGTAGATGATCACGTTACGACAGAATACGACATCCATGGTACCGAGCAGCGCCAGCCGGCTATGATCGACGAGGTTGAGATGGCTGATAGTAACAAGTCCTTTCACCTTGTCGCAAACCTCGAAATTGCTGTCTTCACCCTTCGTGAAATACCGGTCGATATAGCGGCCCTCCGTGGTTCGGAAGGAATATCGCCCGTATATACCTTTTCTTGCATGCTGCAGCACGCGGTTGCTTATGTCGGTCCCGATTACCTCGATCCGCCAGTTATCGAAGCAGCCCATCTCAAGGAGAAGAATGGCTATCGTATAGGGCTCTTCTCCCGTAGAACACCCCGCACTCCATATTCTTAGCGACCGATCCCCCTTTTTCTCCTTCCGGGACCTTACATCGGGCAAGATTTCCTCGGTGAAAGCCTTGAGCTGGAACGCTTCACGGAAAAAGTAAGTCTCATTGGTGGTCAGGATGTCCATTGTGTCGGACAGTTCCTGTTCTCTCGTCCTGCCATACTTGAGGAAACGGTAGTATTCGGTGAAGTTGTTCAGCTGGAGGGAGATCAAACGCTTGCTGAGCCGTTTCTCAAGCAGATACTTGAAATCGAAATCGAAGAAAAGCCCGCTGTGGTCATGTATTACATCGCGGATAAGGCGAAACTCTTCATCAGTCATGGGGACTTCGGGTTCACTGCAAAAATTCATTTCAGGCGCCCCACTACTTCGGACAAATGCCGCCTGACCTGCTCGTCCGATTCATGTTCCAGTACGGATTCCAGCCAGGGCAGCGCATCAGCTCCGCGAAGTCGAGCCAGGAGGGTAGCGAATCTGCACCGCACATCCCAGTGGGCGTGCTGCAGGAGGATGTCCCGATAGGAATCCACCCACCCATCGTCACCAGACTCGAGGATAGCCATTGCAGCCTTTACAACCTCCTCATCCCGATGACCGAGCATTATCAGTGCTTTCTCGCAGGCGCGGCGGCTGTCGATTTCAGCTAAAGCCTGCAAAGCGGAGATGGCTACCGGCGCTTCAGTCATGGTTATCAGCTCAGCGATGCTCTCGAATGCCGTCTCGTCCCCAAGCTTTCCAATGGCTATGAGGGTCTCGCTCCTGACCCAGGCGTCCGGGTCCTCCAACAGGAGAAGCAGCGGATCTAGAACCTCTTTGCGTCCTGTCGCAGGAAGGACCTTTACCGCAGCCACCCGCACGTCCGGATCCTCGTCCACAAGAGCCATGAGAAGAAGATCGATGCAATCGGAACCCATCTCGGCCAGAGCAGCCACGGCGGACTTACGGACCTCTACATTTTCATCCTTTACCAGGATCGAAAGTTTATCCAAATCCTTCAGAACCGCACAAAGCCTGGCAGCATCCCTTCGTTTCTCCGGCACCTCCGAAGCAGCATAGGCTTCTGCATAGAACCTCAACGTTTCTAGAGCAGAGGGAGCAAGACACACCATAGCCTGCAGAGCCGATTCCCGGACAATCTCCACCGAATCTTCCGTCAGGGCAGCAATATCATGTATGGCACGGGCTCCGCAGGTCTTCCAAGCCGCAGTGACTGAAAGGTGCCTTAGCACCGGATCCTCGTCCTGCATACCGAGTAACAATAACTCGTCAGAGTTGGGCAAACGAAGCTCTCCACAGGCGTGTGCGATAAAACGTCGCTGCTCTGGAGTGGCATCGGCAAAAGCATTGACGAGGAACTCTGCCGCCGGGGCTCCAAGTGCCGATAAAGCATCAAGACAAGGTCCTGCCAGGGCTGGGTCTATAGCTTCCCTCAGAAGCCGGGGAGCGGCACGATGATCGCCGATGATACCCAGGAACTCGATCAGCCGTTCCTTAACCGCTTCATCGCTCAAATCCAGCGAAAGCAGAACCTCATCAACTACCGAAGATCCCCGCAGTTGATGCAGCGGAGCATCGATGACCCGCTCCGCCTCCGCTGTCGACAGCCGTCGCCTGATATCGAGAAGCGCAGCCGCTGCCGCTTCCCTGACCGCCCGCGTTTCGCGGAGCCCCTGCAGCAGGAACGGGACTCCTTGAGGATCTCCTGCAGCCCCCATACATTGGGAAATTACCTTCTTGAGAAAGGGATCCGTTGCCAGCGCAAGCAAGTCGTTAATGGGCAAAGGCTTGCCGATTTTGATGAGAGCATCTAGCACGGTAAAACGAAGAACAGTATCTCCGGTGCAAAGACACTGCAGGAGATGTGGGACTGCAGCTTCCGCACCCGTTTTCCCGAGGCTTTCCGCTGCAGCCGCACGGACGTTGTCGTCCTCATCCTTGAGGGCGTCGATCAAAATAGGAAAAGTATCGGGTGAGCCTATGCCGCCAAGAATATCTACAACGAGCTTCCTTACGTCATGATCCGGATCTCGTACAAATCGCGACAGTAGCGGAACCGCTCCTCCTCCGATTCTCACCAGCGCCTCGACCGCGGAATTGCGTAATCCCGCATTCTCCTGGTCTCTCAAAAGCTCTACGATTCCTTCTGCAAGCTTTTCGTCGAACCGGGAGCCGCATACAGCCTCCACCGCCTGTTTTCTGACACGCCAGCTAGGGTCACCCATCGCGTAGAAAAGACGTGCCTTAACCTGCTGCAATGGGTACCGAAGCAGGCAGATTACCGCTTGGCAGCGCGTCTCTTCATCTGGAGAGTATTGACTGTCGATTATAGCCTGTAGCTGCTCCACATCTGCTCCGAATCACTGGCTCGCGCCAGGGCGTTCACCCTGTATACCCGTCAACTCGCCCGCTTCTTTTGCAGTCAGCAGCTGATCGATGTTGAGGAGCATTATAAGGTTGTCATGGGCAAGGCAAACGCCAATTAGATACTCGGCGCCGATGCCCCCCACAACCTGGGGAGGAGGCTTGATATCCTTTACGGGTACTGCGATGACTTCCGTCACATCATCGACGACGAGCCCTATGAGCTGACGTCCCAGTGAGACGATCAACAGCCTGATGTGAGGGCTTTCCTGCAGACCGGGCATATCGAAGCGCTTGTGCAGATCGATTACAGGGATGATCGTTCCCCTCAGGTTGATGACGCCTTCGACAAAGGAGGGAGCCTTTGGCAGGCTCGACAGTCGCTGCGGACGGATGATTTCCCTGATCCGCATGATGTCGATCCCGAAAAGGTCTTCCCCCAGCTTGAAACAGGCAATCTGGATTTCCTCGATTTCTACGCTCATATCACTCACCAGGCCCGCTGCTGCAGCTTTCGGATAGTATCTGTTCTATTATCTCTATGACCTTTGCCGACTTGAACGGCTTGGTAATGTAGGCATTCGCTCCGCATTCCTTCCCCTGCTCGAAATCCTGGCCGTTCTTCTTCGCAGTCAGCATCACAACTGGAGTCTGACTGACTATTGGATTGGCTCTTATTTGCCGGCAGACCTCAAACCCGTTCATTTCAGGAAGCATCACGTCGAGCAGGACCAAATCAGGTCGATCCGAAACGACCCGCTTCAGTGCCGAAGGCCCATCCATTGCGCCGATCACTTCAAATCCTTTCGAGGTGAGCAGAATGCTCTCAAGCCTCAAGAGGCTTTCCTCATCCTCCACAATCAGGATCTTGCGTCTCTTCATGATCATTACCTTTCACTCAGCAGAGGGTAAGGTCAAGAATGTTTCCAAGTTGCAGCAGGATAAGCATGCGCCCCTCGTGCCTGCCTATACCCTGGACGAAATCCCTGTCGATCCCGTCGAGTACCGCGGGTGGCTGTTCGATGGTGGGTACTGCTATTTTTACCACCTGTATTACCTCATCCACCACCACGCCGCAGAATTCTTCCCCCTTCTTGACGACAACGACTCTGACTTTCGGCCCTTCGGAAGTCCCCTCCAGTCCAAGGCGCCTGTGCAAGTCTATCACCGGAATTATGATACCCCTCAGTGACAGGACACCCGATACGAACGCCGGAACCCGAGGGACTTCGGTAACCTCGCGCGGCTTGATGATCTCCTTGATCTCCATGATGTTGATGGCATAAAGCTCGGTAGCGACGCGAAAGCAGAGGAATTCCTGAAAATCATCATCGACCCCCTCTTCCGCATGCTCTTCCGGAAGCTCCTCCTCTACTGCAGCCAGCATTCTTCCCGCAAGAAGAACGGAAAGCGGGTCGAAACTCTGGGGCGGCCGTTGTGAAGCCGTCAAAGTCGATCCGGGAAGACCTCCTCTTCCCGCTTCCCTGACGCTTTCCTCCAGCGTAACATCAGTTCTTTCACTACTGATCGGCGAGGGTCGCTCCGTCTTCTCCTCCTGCGCCTTTTTACGTATCTCCGCGAGATTCATGGCGAATCCTTTATGAAGTTATTCACGCTAACAACTCTCCCGCCATCTCGTCGATGATGCTGCCATCGATGTATGCCGCATCCCTGCCGAAGCCTTCGAGGAGCGCATTGGTAGCTATGACGTTAATCATGCGCGGCACCCCCCCCGAAAGCTCGTATATTCGCTGTACCGCATCGGGAAAGAAAAGTCCCGGAGTTCCCCCGGCTACTTCTATGCGGAAATCCAGGTAATCCTGGGTTTCTTCAACTGAGAGGGGATTAAGATGGTAGTTGAGTGCGATCCTCTGCCGAAAGGGCTCGTAAACCGGGGCGGCGAGTATGCTCCGCAGCTCTGGTTGCCCCATTACGATGATACTCAGCAGGTTCTTGTGATCCAGCTGGAAATTTGTCAGGAGCCGTATCTCGTCGAAGATTTCCCGGTCGGGAATCATCTGAGCCTCGTCGATTATCACGACCGGACAACGTCCATCTTCATGGTACCTGAAAAGGAGATCGGTAATCTCCTTTAACAGTTCATCTTTGGCAGCCGGAGGATTGGCAATGTGAAGACTTCGTGCCACTACACGTAGAAACTCGATCGCTGTTAGCCTAGGGTTGTAGACGAAACAGAAGTGATACCCGCTTCCTACGGAGTCCATGAGTGCCCGGGAAAGCGTTGTTTTCCCGCACCCTATGTCACCGGTCATCAATGCTATCTCCCGTTCTTCTATAACGTACTGCAGACGGGCGAGGGCTTCCCGATGCCCTCTGCTCAGATATAGAAAGCGGGGGTCAGGGGTCTTGCTGAAGGGCTTTTCATTCAGGCCGTAAAACACTTTATACATGAAGTCCTCTGTCAACGGACACTGTTAAACGCTTCCCCTCGTAGCCTCACCGATGATTCCTCCCACATCGAGAACAAGAATGGTTCGCTGGTCACCAAGGTCGGCGGCACCGGAAATCCCGCGGAATCCCTTGAACGTCTCCCCCATGGACTTAATGACAATATCCTGCTGACCGAGCAGGTCTTCCACAACGATCCCCAGCCGTTTCTCAGCTGCCCCCACGACGACTACATACAAGGATTCTGAAGCCTCGGCGCTCCCTCTGGTTATCTCGAAAAAACGGTCGAGCCTGAGCAGCGGCAGAGTTGCTTCCCGGAGTTGAATGACTTCCTTTCGCTCTATGGTCAGAATCTCCCGCGGCTCAATGATGATAGTTTCAAGAACAGATGTAATCGGGAGAGCATATGTCCGTCCAGCAGAAGAAATGATGAGCGCCTTTATGATAGCAAGAGTGATGGGAAGAGTTATGATGACCTTGCTTCCTTTGTAGAGAACCGTCTCGATATCGACCATCCCCGACACGGCAGCGATATTGTTTTTCACAACATCCATACCGACCCCTCGTCCGGATATCTCGCTAACCTGGTCACTAGTGGAGAACCCCGGAAGGAATATGAGCTCTAACGCGTCCTTGTCGCAAATGTTCATACTCGGGATCAGGCCCCTGTCGAAAGCTTTGCACCTCACCTTTTCCAGATCGATGCCCCGCCCATCGTCTTCCACCTCTATTACGACATGATTTCCCTTCTGGTAGGAAGAGAGTCGGATCGTACCCTTCTCGCTTTTACCAAGGCGGATACGATCCTCCGCGGGCTCGATTCCATGATCGATGGCATTTCTGACGATGTGCATCATCGGATCTGAAATATCCTCGATAATGAGCTTGTCCAATTCCGTATCGGCACCGAACATTCGAAGATCGATCTTCTTTCCCTGTTCACGGGAAATCTTGCGCACAATCCGCGACATCTTTTCGAAAAGCTGCCCGACGGGTATCATTCGGATTTCCATAACACCCTTCTGAAGCTCAGTCAGCTTTCGTTCAAGCCCTTTCGCCGCTTTTCCGAGCTCCATGGCAAAGGAGGAAAAACCTTCCTTTCGCATCGCAAAAGACAGGCTACTTATCTTCGAATGCGAAAGAACAAGCTCCCCTACGATGTTCATCAGTTCGTCAAGCTTACCGATGTCGACTCGCACCGTCCGGCTCATGCTCTTTGCAGACAACGTATCTCCGGACGAGACATCGTTTACCACAGGCACATCCTGGAAATTCTGCAGTACGGAAGCCGAGGGAGGAGCAGGCAGCGGGAGCGGCGTTATCGGAGTGGCTCCCCGCAGATCGGTGGCAGGCTTCACACTCCCTGCCCTAAGAAGCCGTACAGTGATGAATTGCGAACCTACAACAGCGGAGATCTCATCATCTCTCCGGTCAGTGCCGAAGAGGATCTCGAAATCGATCCCTTCATGTCCACTCCCGGCGCTGGGGAGGGTACTAATTACCTCCCCCATATCCTTCAGGGTTTCGGTAAGTGCTCCGAGATCCTGGTCAAATGTAGCGAGACTGAAGGAAGCAACAACTGAATAGAGCCTTTTCCCTTTCCTGATGTTTTCCAGAAGGCGATGCTCTTCATACTCCGTTAGTGACTTTAACGCCGCATCGGAAAGTCCCAGGCTCGTTAGCTGATCCTCGTCGCCAGACGACTCGGGGGACCTGATGCAGTCGTTGATGCGGACGATGGCGGAAGCCAGATCCACGGGCTCGCCCTTTCCCGAGCCTGCATGCTGCACCATTGTGCCGAGAAGATCCAGTGAGTCGAACAGGATGGTCATCACCTGCCCGTTAAGCTGCACCTTTCCAAGACGGAGAGAATCGAGCAGATTCTCCAGGTTATGAGATAACTCTGCGATGTCGTTGAAACCGAACATCCCTGCGAGGCCTTTGAGAGAGTGTGCACCACGAAAAATGGAGTTGACGATGTCAGGATTGTAGTCACCCTCCTCGGCAGCATCTCCGACGCCGACCAGATCGAGGCTCAGCTGGTCAACTATTTCTTCCGCCTCGGCCAGGAAGTCCTTTGCCGCTTTTCCCAAAGTATCGTTCATACCACCTATCTTTCACCCATGTTGTGCATCACGCGACGTACCTGCATATTACGGCTTGCAGCTTAGCGGGATCGAATGGCTTCACGAGATACTCGTCTGCTCCCAGGGACAATCCTTTCGTGCGGTCCTTCTCGCTCCCCTCGGTGGAAAGAATGATCAGAGGGGTCTTTTCGTAGCGTGGGTTCTGCTTGAGGAAGCTGATGAGTTCAAGACCATTGATATCCGGCATGTTGATGTCTGTCAGGATGAGGTCGATCCGCTCACGGGGCAGTATCCTTAATGCCTCGAAACCATTGGCTGCAGCAACGGTACGGAAACCGTCCATGGACTCGATGGTAGATGAAAGCATCGAACGCATGGCCGGGGAATCTTCTACAATGAGTATCGTCTTCATATTCTCTCCCCCCATGTCTCCGTGAGGAGCCGCTCAAGATTGTTTTCCACAACATGCCCTGCCTGCAAAATGAAAATCTCCAGGCAATCGGTATCCGTGATGGGTTTACCCGTCGGAAAGTTATCGCCGTAAAGAAGTGCCACAACACCCTTCTCACCCATTAAAGGGGCGATAAATATTTCACGCGGCGTGCCGCCGAGGCAGGAAAAAAGGAGGCGGTTTGCAGGTGTGTCTTCCGGACACACAGTGGCAGGAAATCGCCTCTCTACGGCATCGGCCAGAATTGAAGACTCGCCGGATGGAATGCACAACTTCTTCACCGACTGGGCGGATGCATCATCGCCATCAAACCCGAACTGACCGACGCCGCGGAATTTGCCGTCTTCCACCAGAAAAACCAGAGTGCGACGGAGGAATTCCCCAGCGAATCTCAAAATCAACAGCGTTATACCCTCTCCGAGACACGGGTCATTAAGCTCCCGCAGCACATTGCGTAGAAGTGAAATGCCCCTATCTGCAGTGCCTTTTACCTTTGCCGGGATATCCTCATCCGTATTGCGCCGAGGTTCCTCGAAATCGTGAAGTGATTCTCCCGACCTGTCCGTTTCTTGCTCCTTCAGCTCCAGCCCTGCAAAGAGCCGGTCGCCAAAATTTCCGCATGCGTCGTTGTCATTAAGCTCCCCCCGCCGCGGCTTGAGCAGAAAGGGGAGTCCCATCCCCTGAACTTTCCTCTCCGCTTCCAGATTCTGATAATCAGCCATAACTGCCAGCTTGAGAGCAGGGTAGTTACTGTGTATCAGTTCGAGCAGTTCGAGTCCTCCGAGAATTCCCGAACCATCCATGCGCGGCATGATCAGGTCTATCACTACATGGGGGCGAACGTTGTTACGATACAGGTCATCAAGGAGAATAAGAGCCTCCTCACTCTTCGCGCATGCGGTAACCTCAAACCCTTTACCCCTGAAATACGGGGCAAGAACATCAATGATTGCAGCGTCGTCATCGACGAGCACAATGTGCCGTGAAAAATCTATAGGGGTAAAAACAGCAGCGGCTTCTATATTTACGGCTTGAGCATACTGGACTTCTGCAGGCGGGTGTGCATCTTCCTCATCTGCCATGAAATGATGCGGATCGAAGCCCCGCTCCAGGAGTAATGGGATCGGATCGAGTGCAGCGCCATCGATTACGCCAACATCGTCAAACAGATCGAGCTCGAAATGACCCTGTTTCCACTCAAGCAGGGCGCGAACCGCCCGCTCGATCTGCTCCTGTGCGGCTGCTTCAACATCGGCGGCGGAAAGAGTATATCTGCGAACCAGAAGCTTGCCGAGCGCCTCGTGATGCTTCTCCTGCTTTTGTGCCAGGAGCGCCTCCTGAAGCACCATGGCACCGAGATTTCCCTTATCCGTAAGGATTTTGCCTATCGCGACATGCCTGTCACTGGAGCGAGCTCGCACCACGCGACCGCTGCGGAATACGATCTCACCCTCCCGGTTTGCGTCCCGAAGTGAAATGATTCCGGACCTGCGGCTTAAAGATACCACCTGGACGATGTCGCCAAGGCCAATGTCTTCGAGACTGCCGGCAAGACTCATAACGAGTGCTCTTTCTCCCCTACCAACCTTTGTTGTGAACCTCTTCGTGGGTCAGGAACGCTCACGTCCCTTGAAGAGAAGACGGAGTGGAGTGCCTGAAAAACCGAAAGCCTCCCGCAGCTTGTTGTGAAGGTAACGTTCATAGGAGAAATGTATTCCGTCCGGCTGGTTTGTAAACACCACGAAAGTTGGTGGCTTGGTGCCGACCTGTGTGGTGAAATAAAATTTTACGCGCCTCCCGTGGGCGAGTGGTGCATGATGTGCAGTAACAGCCTCTGAAAATGCCCTGTTCAGTTCCGACGTGGAAATCCGGCGGGAGTATTGCTCCATAACGCTATCCACTTCCGGAATCACTTTTCCCAGCCGTTGCCCACTCTTCGCTGAGATAAAAAGAATCGGTGCAAAGGCTAAAAACTTGAAAGACATGCGAATCTTGTCAACGAACATGCCGATGGTGCTGTTGTCCTTGGAAAGGGTATCCCACTTGTTGACTACGAAAATGCACCCTTTCCCCGCCTCGTAAACATAACCTGCAATGGTGGCATCCTGCTCAGTAACGCCCTCTTCGGCATTGATGACGATGAGAACCACGTCCGCACGGTCTATTGAACGCAAAGCGTCGACTACACTGTATTTCTCGATCTTCTGAACAGTTTTCCCTTTGCGCCTGATGCCTGCGGTATCGATCAGCATGTAGCGTCGACGGTTGCACGTAAAGTAGGTGTCGATAGAATCCCTGGTTGTGCCCGGAGTGGGATTGGCTACAACTCTCTCGTACCCGAGCAGCCGGTTCACCAATGATGATTTTCCTACATTCGGACGGCCTACGACTGCTATCTTGGTAACAGATTCCTCATCGGCAGCCGCAGCGCGTTTCGGAAGGGCAGCCACCACTTCATCCATGAGGTCGCTCACCCCGCGGTTATGTTCGGCAGAGACCGGGTGAAGGAGGTCGACACCCAACATGTAGAAGTCACCGATAGCTGCTTCCATTTTTTCGCCGTCTACCTTGTTGACGACATAGAACACCGGCTTATCCACCCGACGAAGCATCTCCACCACATCCCGGTCAGCAGGGGTCAGCCCGTCACGCGCATCCATAACAAAAAGGATTACATCGGCCTCTTCAATTGCCAACTGCGATTGCTCCCGCATCTGCTGAAGAAGACGATCGCTTGTCTCAGGTTCAAACCCGCCTGTATCAATGAGAATGAACGGAATATCGAATCGTGTCACCTCACCGTAGTTGCGGTCACGAGTGACACCCGGCATATCATCCACCATGGCTTTGCGGCGTCCTATAAGCCGGTTGAATAGAGTGGATTTACCGACGTTAGGACGTCCGACTATTGCAACTATCGGTTTCATTCGTAACCAAACTCCTTAAGCATCCTTGGATTTTCGCTCCATTGCCGGCTTACCCGGACAAAGAGCTCAAGGAACACTTTTGTGCCCATGAGCTGCTCGATTTCCCGCCGGGCCTGCATCCCTACCTTCTTCAGCATCTCCCCCTTGCGGCCTATGATGATTCCCTTCTGGGAATCGCGTTCCACATTGATGGTCGCAGAGATGGAAATTAGATTGCCATCCTCCCGTTCCTTAAAACTGTCGATGACAACCGCGACGGAGTATGGCACTTCATCGCGGGTAAGCCTGAAGACTTTTTCCCTGATGATTTCAGCAGCAATGAAGCGTTCAGGCACGTCGGACAAAATATCGTCTGGAAAATAACGGGGGCCGGAAGGAAGCACCCTCTGGACGGCTTGCACGAGCCGCTCCACTCCATCGCCAGTGGCAGCCGAAAGCGGAATAACCTCTTTAAAAGGGAAGAGCTCGCTATAACCGGCAATGAGGGGAAGCAGGGCTTCCCTGGAAACAAGATCAATTTTGTTGATTACAAGAAATACAGGAGACTCCGCACCTGCCAAAGCCTCTAGAATCTGCCTCTCCCTCTCACCTGCAGCTACGCTTGACTCCACCAGGAACAACACTGCGTCCACCCCTTTTATGGAGGCAAGCGCCGTCTCCACCATTAGCTTGTTGAGCATCGATCGGGGGGCGTGGATCCCCGGGGTGTCGATGAATATTATCTGCGCGTCAGGTAGTGTGAGTATGCCCTGAATCCGGTTCCGTGTCGTCTGGGGCTTGTCTGATGTAATAACGATCTTCTCCCCGAGAATACGGTTCAGGAGCGTAGATTTCCCCACGTTTGGACGTCCGATGATTGAAACGAATCCAGATTGAAAAATGCTTTCGGACATTCAGGCTACCTCCGGCAGGTAATGCAGATCCTGGAGAAGGTGCCCTCTCCGGGTCCACATTGTGGTTTGGACTTGAACTTCAGGTGCGGTTAGTGACGGATCGACCTCCACTGCAGCCAGCCTCACCCCGCATTCCCGAAAAAGCCTCTCGCGGTTTTCTCCCCTTTGTCCAACGACATCAGAAACTCTCCCGGCGGCACAATGAACCCGAACCGTAGCGCCTTCGGGAGAAAGGGAAGCTAGAAGATCAAAAAATCTCTGACTCTCAACCAGCTGTCGAAATGCCGGATGGAAAGGTCCTGCCGTTATCGCCCCGGAGGAACATAACTCCTCAGTCGGCTGGAGCCCGAGACGTATAACCGGAACGCCGGCTCGTTCCGCCATCGTCAGCAGGACCTTGCATCGCACAACGGCCTCTTTCAGCGAAAGCGGGATGTATGCTCCCTGGCGGTAGAGCCGCTCAAGCTCTGTTCCGGAAATGACAAGAGCTGGATATATTCGCAGAAAGTCGGGAGCCAGGGCCAGTGCGCGCTCAAGTGAAACCAGAGAACGGGCACCGGAGTCTCCAGGCAGGCCCACCATAAGTTGAAGCCCCACGGCGAATCCCCGCTCCTTCAGGAGAGCACACGCAGCTAACACGTCCTCAACCGTGTGACCGCGGCCGGAGCTTACAAGGACATCTTCATCCAGGGACTGGGCCCCCAGTTCAACGGTGGTCACACCATAACGATCCAGCAGTTCTACCCTTTCCACGTCGATAGCATCTGGGCGGGTCGAGACTCGGATGCTTCCGACATGCCCCTGCGACACAAGCGGCTTCAGAGGCTCCAAGAGTTGTTCCTGAACGTCCGTCGGTAGTGCCGTAAACGTACCCCCGAAAAAAGCGACATCGACCACCCCTCCTCCCGAACTGCGCATGTAGTTTCGGATCTTCTCAACAATGGCATCGGCAGTGGGGAGCCTGCGGCTCTCGCCAGCAATAGAGTTCTGATCGCAAAATACGCATTGGTGGGGGCATCCATGGTGGGAGATAAAAAAAGGGACCACTGGGCGCCGAATCATTCCGACTCTCGCTTAAGCAGTTCAATACCCTTGCTCGCCGCCTTCTGCTCGGCCTCTTTCTTGCTCCGGCCCTTACCCTCACCGATACAGCGGGCACCTACAAAGACAGCGACAGTGAAAGTGCGGTCGTGATCAGGTCCTTCGGTTTTTCGCAGCATGTACTTTGGAGCAGTGCCAAACCGGGACTGCGTAAGTTCCTGGAGATCGGTCTTGAAATCCTGGGCAGCCACCGATTGCCGTTTGTCGAGAAGGAACTGGAGGTGCTTCTTCACGAGCACCCGAGCAGGTTCCGGACCGCCGTCCAGGTACACTGCGGCAAGAAGTGCCTCATAGGCATCTGCCAGGATAGATTTCCTTTCACGTCCGCCGCTACGTTCTTCACCCCGTCCGAGCCGGAGGACGCTGCCGATGCCTACGGACCGTGCAACCATCGCCAGGCTATCCTCATCCACAAGGGATGCCCTTATTTTTGTCAACTCTCCTTCACGGCTCTCAGGAAAGAGCTCCAGGAGCAGTTGACTGAGAAAGAAGTCAAGGACGGTATCTCCGAAGAATTCCAGCCGTTCATTGTCCCGTGTTTCACGGTCCGTAGTTTCGTTTATAAACGACCGGTGCGTCAAAGCCTCGACAAGCAAACTGCAGTCGGTGAATCTATGCCCGATAAGATCTTGTAATTCGAACAGCTTTTCCGGATCTGCTTCCATCGGTCCCGAGCCGTTATCCCTTCTCTCCCTCATTCGCCTGCTGATCAGGTGACTATATCTAAAGCACCGCAATATATCAATAGAGATGCCCACTGGCGCTGGTTTTTATCTTGATTAATTGATCCCCCTCTCCTATACTTTTTATTTTTTAACCTCTGGAAAGAAATAAGTGGCGTGTGGGATGTTCATAACCTTTGAAGGCATAGAGGGGTGCGGAAAAACCACCCAGGTAAAGCTTCTCACCGAGAAACTGGCCGAGCTGAAACTTCGGGTGGCCGTTACCCGCGAACCGGGAGGCTGTCGCATCTCTGACCGGATACGTGAGATTCTCCTCGACGCTGAGAACAGCAGCCTGACTCCCCTGGCAGAACTCTTCCTCTATGCGGCGGCCCGGGCTCAGCATGTTCAGGAAGTGATACAGCCGGCTCTGGCAACAGGAAAAACCGTCATCTGCGACCGGTTCACCGACGCAACCCTTGCATACCAGGGATACGGTCGGAACCTTGATCGGGCTCTCATCAGCCGGCTTAACGATGAAGCAGTCGACGGTACGCTGCCAGATCTGACGGTGCTGCTCGACTGCCCGGTGGAAACAGGCCTAGAGAGGGCCTTTTCCCGTATCAACAGCTGTAACGGTGCACGGGAAGAACGGTTTGAACTTGAATCGATCCAGTTTCATCAACGGGTGCGAGACGGATACCTGGCACTGGCAGCGTCACAGCCTGCTCGTTTCGTAACCATTGATGGATCGAAAAGCATAGCGGAAATCGAGTCCGCAGTTGCCGCAGCTGTCTTCAAGAGGCTCAAGCTATAGTTCTGGTAGCCAAAATGTCTTTTTCAACTTTACGAGGACTCTCCGGAACCATAGGGCTGCTGAAGAGAGCTCTTATCTCCGGCAAGATCGCCCATTCATATCTTTTTACCGGCATTGAAGGATGCGGCAAAAAGCAGACAGCTCTTGCCTTTATTCAGGCAGTGTTCTGCGGCAGGGATGAAGGGTGCGGAACATGTCCCTCATGCCGAAAGATAACGAACCTTCAGCACCCGGATTTGCACCTTCTTGAACCGGATGGCGCCTTCATCAAGATCGACCAGGTAAGAGAATTACAGAAGGTCCTGTCATACCGCTCTTTTGAAGCGCCTAAAAAAGCATGTATTATCGATGGAGCTGACCGCCTCAACACCGCGGCCGGTAACGCTCTTCTCAAGACTCTTGAAGAACCGCCGGGGGATGCCCTCCTCATACTCATATCCAGCAACCCGGGGAGCATCCTGCCGACAATCCTTTCACGCTGTCAGCAACTCAATTTCCCTGCTCTGCCGCAAGGAGAAATCGAAAAGTACCTGGTCGAAACAGGTGTAACCGCGGATACTGCAAGAGTCGCCTCCTCACTGGCAGACGGCAGCATGCGCAAGGCTATCGACATCAGCCGAGAGGACACCCTCCAGCAGAGAGCCTCCGTCGTCGGCAAGCTCTCAACCCTCTCGCTCCAGAACATAGGCAGTCTCTTCAGATGCGCGGAAGAGCTTGCTGCTGACAAAGACCAACTCAAAGAAATCCTGGAAACGCTGACGGTCTTTCTGAGGGACGCCCTCCTGATTCACGAAGGCACCCAGGAGATTGTGAACTCCGACCTGATGAATTTAGTTAAAGAGCAGACCGGGCGGAACTCACGTGATTCGCTGCTGGAGAAACTGCACCACGTAGATGATGCCCGACGGGCTATCGAGCGAAACGTGAATACTCGACTCGCCCTCGACATTCTTTTGATGAGACTTGCCGGCGACGCCGGCCTTTCATGCACACCACCTCAGTAACCTTACAAATCGGGGCATCTGCCCTGGGAGGCAATTTTTGGTACGAATAGTTAAAGTTCAGTTCCAGCAAGCGGGTAAGCTGTATGATTTCAACGCAGGGGCACTACAGCTGAAAACCGGTGAGCGCGTCATTGTCGAGACGGAAAGAGGGAAAAGCATTGCCACCGTCGTCATAGAACCACGAGAATTTGCAGATACCGATGCCCCTGAAGGAATTAAGAGCATCATCAGGAAAGCCCACGCCGATGACATAGATGCCGCCTCCCGTAATGCCGCCCGGGAGAAGGAAGCGTACTCCTTTTGCCTGACGAAGATCAAGGAACGCGGCATGGACATGAAGCTGGTAAGGGTCGAGTACCTCTACGACGGAAGCAAGGCTATCTTCTATTTCACTGCCGACGGCCGTGTTGATTTCCGGGAACTGGTGAAAGATCTCGCCCATACCTTCCACACCAGAATAGAGATGAGGCAGATCGGCGTGCGCGATGAGGCGAAAATGGTCGGCGGTATCGGCATCTGTGGCCGGGAGCTCTGCTGCGCCTCCTTTCTTCGTGAATTCGAACCGGTTTCGGTAAAAATGGCAAAGGAGCAGAATCTCGCCCTTAACCCAACCAAAATCTCAGGCCAATGTGGACGTCTTCTCTGCTGCCTCGGCTACGAATTTGAAACCTACTGCTCCCTGCGCAAATGCCTTCCGAAATGCGGCAAACGGGTCAACTGCGGAGGAGTGGAAGGCGAGGTCGTAAAGCTGAATGTGCTGGAAGGAACTGTAACCGTCCGCACTGATGACGATCGACAGGTAGTACTGGACGGCGAAGCTATAAAACCCGAACAGATTTCCGACCGTCAGAAAAAAACTGGTCGGGAGAACGAGAAGGGGCAAGCCGAGCCGCGGGAAAGTGCACCATCCGGAGGAAAGACCCGCCGGGATCGCCGTCCTGAAGGGAAAGAACGGGAGAAGAAGGAGAAACGATGAGCCGCACTTTTTATATCACCACACCCATCTATTACGTTAACGATGTACCCCATATAGGCCATGCCTATACTACGCTTGCCGCAGACGTGCTCTCCCGATACCGAAAGCTGCAGGGATACGATGTCCATTTCCTGACTGGAACTGACGAGCACGGGCAAAAAGTGGAAAAAGCCGCCAATACAGCGGGAGAGACACCTCTTGAACTCGCGGACCGGGTAGTAAAGCGTTTTCAGGCGCTCTGGGAAAAGCTTGATATCTCGTACACCGATTTCATTCGCACTACCCAGGAGCGGCACAAGCAGGGTGTATCACACCTGTTCGAGAAGGTGATGAAGCAGGGAGACATTTATCTCGGTGAGTACGAAGACTGGTATTGCACCCCCTGTGAAACCTTCTGGACCGAAACGCAGCTCATAGATTTCAAATGCCCGGACTGCAACAGACCGACGGAGAAGCTGAAGGAAGAATCCTATTTCTTCCGGATGAGCAAGTACCAGGAGCAACTCCTCGCACACATCGAAGCAAACCCTGACTTCATCCAGCCGAAATCGCGCCGAAACGAGATTATCGCATTTGTACGGGAAGGCCTTCGAGACCTGTCAGTATCCCGCACATCCTTCACTTGGGGTATCCCGGTCCCCGGAAATGACCGCCACATCATCTACGTCTGGTTCGATGCGCTAGCCAACTACATTACAGCTCTCGGTTACCCCGACCAGTCAGGCGATTTCGGAAAATACTGGCCCGTCGATGTCCACCTCATCGGCAAGGACATCCTACGCTTCCACGCAGTTTATTGGCCCACGTTTCTAATGGCCGCCGGACTGCCGCTCCCGAAAAAGGTCTTTGCTCACGGCTGGTGGACTGTGGAGGGGCAGAAGATGAGCAAAAGCCTTCAGAACGTGGTAGAGCCAAATATGCTCATCGACCGCTACGGCGTGGATGCGGTGCGCTATTTTCTGCTCCGGGAGGTTCCGTTCGGGCTTGATGGCGACTTTTCCCACGCCGCGCTTGTCAACCGGATCAACTCCGACTTGGCCAATGACCTGGGAAACCTTTTGAATCGATCAACTGCCATGATCAACAAATATTTCGACGGGATCGTTCAGAAGCCGGAACAGCTTGAACCCATCGACCTGGCCCACCTGAAAAAAACGAGTGCAATGGTGGATCAGGTCGAGACATGTCTGACCGAACTGGCGTTCAGTAAAGCACTCCAGGCCATATGGGAGACCATCTCCGCCGGGAACAAGTATATCGACGAAACCGCGCCATGGGCTCTCGCCAAGGAGCCGGCGAAGGTGGAAAGGCTTGGAACGGTATTGTACTGCCTCCTCGAATCGCAGCGAATCGTGCACACTCTCCTCAGTGCATTCATGCCCGGAACCGCTGCAAAGGCCTTGGCATGGCTCGGGACTGATGGTGCGCAGACCGACGCCGCATTGCAATGGGGAGGACTTGTCCCAGGTACAAAGATCATCAAGGCGGAGCCGCTATTTCCAAGGATCGAAGATAAGCCGGAACTATAGGGCATCAACTCGAAGAACTGTTGACGGAGGGTCGCAACTCGCCTGAAGCGAAAAGAAAAAAGAACCTGAACATGCAGTACTTGTAGAACTCGCCGAAGAGTAGCCGGAAGCTGCCACTGTGGCTCCACCACTCTCCTCTGAGGTTCTTACTGTCCACGGGGTGAGAGTAAATGGCTATGTCCTTCGGCAGCGTGTTCCGGAAGATGACTGTTGCGCGCTTCATGTGGTATCGGGAAGTTATTAACCGGATTGATCTTATCTTCTTGTCAACCAGTATCTCCCGTGCATAAATGGCGTTTTCCAGGGTATTTCTGGAAGCCTTTTCCAGGACGACACGCTCCCCAAGGCTCTCTCCTGGGCGTTCCTTAAACAAGTCCCCTTTTCGGACTGATGGGTCCACTCCGATCAGGAACAGCCAGCGCGCCTTCCCTTCCCGAAACAGCTTTAACCCCTCCTCCACACGCCCCCTTCCTCCCGCCAGCACGACGATCCCGTCTGCTGCGACATCACGGGGGCGGAGGGAGAAGGTCTTGTATGCGAAATCTACGAAGAGGACGGCAACGATTAGAAAGAGTATCACCAGGAGCGAAAGGATTCCCCGAAGTATGGTCATTTTTATTCCTCAACAGTATCAACAGAGGTTTGCTTGAGCAGTACAGGAGACAACGGAGCACGAAGTGCTAAAATAGACTTGCATCCCAAAAGTATCTCTGGTATAGAAATATGCTTCAGCTTATTCGGAGGGTATACGAACATGTCCAAAGTATGTGAAATATGCGGTAAGGGTCCGAGCTTCGGTAACAATGTCAGCCATGCCAACAACAAGACCCGTAGGATCTGGTATCCGAACCTGCAGAAAGTCAAGGCAATCAGCAACGGGGCTGTAAGAAGCGTAAAGGTTTGCACCCGCTGCATCAGGTCCGGAAGCGTGACGAAGGCACTCTAGACCCCGGCCTGAAAATTAGCAGTTTGACAGCCGCCTGTGTTGTTTGCAGGCGGCTTTTTTTTCGTTGCCGACACTGCCGATCAGCCGGCCAGAGCGATCACCTCTATTTCGACGAGTGCTCCTCTTGGCAGGGCGCTGACCTGGACCGTCGAACGTGCCGGCGGTTCAGAATCAAACCGGCTGCCGTACACTTCGTTGACGATAGCGAAGTCGCTCAGGTCCGTCATAAATATTGTCGTCTTAACGATATCTCGGAATGAGACACCTGCCACTCCCAGCACGGCGGAAATATTCTCCATCACCTGCTCGGTCTGCTCTCTGATCCCACCCCCTCGAAGCTCCCCCGTCTCCGGATCAAGGGGGATCTGCCCCGAACAAAACACCATTCCCCCTCCGATTACAGCCTGAGAATAAGGGCCTATCGCCCTTGGTGCTTTATCCGAATGGATCGTCTTTTTCATTTCATTCCTCCCTTACGGTAAGCGCTATCGTTGTCAGCTTCTAAGCCTCTCGACTCGAATAACTCCACGCAATTTCATGATGCTGTTGATAACCTTGTTGAGATGCTCCAAGTCGGTAACGTCTACCTCGAATGTGTTGAGACCCCGTTTGTCCACCGTACTCTGAATGGATGCACTGACGATATTTGCCTCGCAATTCGTAATGGCGGTAGTTATATTGGCCAGCATCCCTTTCTCGTCATGACATGCTACACGGATCTTGACGGGTAGCGCGGTCTTCTTGTCCTTGTTCCACGTCACCTCGATCCGCCGCTCGGGATCGCTCTCCATAGCCAGGGGGCAGTCAGCGGTATGAATGGTTACACCACGGCCGCGAGTGATGAAACCCACAACATCATCGCCAGGGAGAGGGTTACAACACTTGCCGAACCTGACCATGACGTCGTCCACGCCGTTGATCTGAATAGCGCTGGACGATTTCCCCCTGAGCTTTTCTATTACCTTGCCGACTCGGGTCTCCTTGCGCTCCTGGTGCTCCGCGAGTCGTTCTTCAGGAATCAGCTTGCCGATCAACTGGTTGGACGAAAGCTTTCCGTACCCCACGGACGCCATCAGGTCATCCTCGGCAACGAAGCCGAACTCAGCTGCTACACGTTTTATCTCGCCGCTTTTCTGCAGTTTCCCCAAGTTCAGGGAGTAACGGCGAAAATCCTTTTCGACTATCTCTCTGCCGAGAGATATGCTTCGCTTCCGCTCCTCTGTCTTGATCCAGGCGCGAATCTTGTTCCTCGCCCGCGAACTCTTTACAAGCTTGAGCCAATCCTTGCTCGGAGTATGGTGAGGGGACGTGACGACCTCAATGATGTCACCTGTCTTCAGTTCATATTTCAGGGGAACGAGCTTCCCGTTAACCTTGGCACCCACGCATCGGTGACCGATATCGGTATGGACACTGTAGGCAAAGTCAATTGGAGTCGACCCCTTGGGAAAGGCCTTCACATCACCTTTTGGCGTAAAGACGTAGACCTCCTCCGGAAAGAGCTCCACCTTCACCGTATCCATAAACTCACGAGAATCCTGCAGCTCCTGCTGCCACTCCAGGAGCTGGCGCAGCCAGGCAAATCGCTTTACTTCCTTCTCGTCGTACCCCTTCCCCTCTTTGTATTTCCAGTGCGCTGCAATCCCGGCTTCCGCCACCCTGTGCATCTCAAGGGTGCGTATCTGCACCTCCATCCGCTCCCCCTTGGGACCGATCACCGTTGTATGGAGCGACTGGTACATGTTCCCCTTCGGCATCGCTATGTAGTCTTTAAAGCGACCCGGAATCGGCTTCCAAGTGGAATGGATTATGCCAAGAACTTCATAACATTCGCGGATATCCTCAACCAGGACGCGTATAGCGATCAAATCATAGATCTGATCAATATCCACGTTGCGGCTCTGCATCTTACGGTAGATTGAATAAAGGTGCTTGCTACGCCCGGATACCTCTCCTTTTATATTATGCTCCACCAGTTTCTGGGCTAGAATCTCGCGAACCTCCTCAACGTCGGCCTCACGCTCCTTTTTCTTCTTTGCCACTTTGGAGGCAAGATCGTAGTAGACTTGCGAGTCCAGGTAACGGAACGAGATATCCTCCAATTCGCTCTTAACCCAGGAAATTCCGAGCCGATTGGCAATAGGAGCATAGATGTCGAGGGTTTCCTTGGCGATACTGCGCTGTTTGGGCTCCGGCTGGTACTGAAGAGTGCGCATATTGTGAAGACGGTCAGCCAGCTTAACGAGGATAACGCGGATGTCATTGGACATGGCAAGGAGCATCTTGCGAAAATTCTCTGCCTGGCTCTCTTCCTTGGTTTTGAAATGAATTTTACCGATTTTTGTGACACCATCCACCAGCCGAGCTACCTCAGCTCCGAAGACTTCCTCCAGTTCTTCCAGAGTAGTGAGGGTATCCTCCACAGTGTCGTGCAGCAGACCGGTCGTAACCGTAGCCACGTCGAGCTTCAGGTCCGCAAGAATGGCTGCGACTTCCATCGGGTGCACGAGGTAGGGTTCTCCCGACAAACGGGTCTGCCCCTGGTGCACTTTGGCGCAAAAGACGTACGCCTTTCGAACGAGCTCCAGATCAGGAGCAGGATTATAGGTTGTCAGCTTATCGAGGATATCGTTCAGTCGTATCATATGTGAAACTTACTCGTTGACGGAGTGTTTTACTCATCCACTTACGAAGAAGGCGGCGATTGATATCGCCGCCTTCTCTAGTGCTGCCAGACAATTGTTTAACCGCATCCGGTTGAACGAAAAAATACCACTCTTTCGTCAACGGCTCTTGCGCGACGAAAGCTCGTACTTAACCTTCCCAGCAGCGATCTCACGGAGGGACATCACAACATTCTTGTTCCCGCCCTTGTTCTCGATTTGCGGCTTAGCACCCTTGTAGAGCTGCTTTACACGTTTTGCTGCAAGCATTACAAGAAGAAAGCGATTATCAACCTTTTCAAGGCAATCTTCAACAGTTACTCGGGCCATCAGGACACTCCTTTCTCAAGTTCAAACATGTCAGCAACCGTCTCAATCACCCGGGAGGTGCGACACCGCTCCGCCACCAGCACCGCCTTGAGTTCTTCCACCGCCTTGCTGAACACATCATTAACTATAATATAATCATACCAGCGAGACTCACGAATTTCTCCTGCCGCATTTTCGAGACGACGTTCGATAACATCGCAAGCATCAGAATTTCTACAGTCCAGCCGCCGCCGCAACTCGCCGTAACTGGGAGGAAGGATGAAGATGAAAACTCCTCCCGAGTAATGTTCCTTCAACTGACGTGCACCCTGGCAGTCGATGTCGAGAATGACGTCTACCCCGTTGGTGCGGTACTCATGGAGGGTCTTGAGGGCCGTTCCATAGAAGTTACCATGAACCTCGGCCCATTCGGCGAACTCTCCCGCCGAAACCATACGCTGGAATTCTTCGGGGGGGATGAAAAAATAATCCCGGCCATGAAGCTCGCCGGGCCTAGCTTTTCGGGTTGTGTAGCTGACAGAATGCCGCAGGTTCTTGAAAATGTCAACGACTTCCTTGCAAAGTGAGGTTTTGCCGGCTCCCGATGGAGCCGAAATGACGAAGAGGATTCCTTCCTTTTTCATGAAAGCGCCTTTTCAGTGTGCTACTCGATATTCTGCACCTGCTCCCGGATTCTTTCGAGTTCGGCTTTGATTTGGACAACTACCGCGGCCATCTCTCCGTCGTTTGCCTTGGAACCGATGGTATTCACCTCACGGTTGAGCTCCTGCATAAGGAAATCCAGCTTGCGCCCCACTGGCTCGTCGAGCAGAAGCGTCTCATCGAACTGCTGCAGGTGACTCCTAAACCGGACCAATTCCTCCGTTACATCACTTTTATCGGCGAGCAGCGCCACTTCCTGAGCAAGTCGCATTTCGTCAACCTGCAAATCCCCCAGCATCTGCCGGACGCGCTCACGTAAACGAGCTGCATGCTCAGCCACAATCAGCGGAGCTCTTTCCTCTATTCCGGCAATCAATAAGTTCAAGCCTTTGCGACGCTCCTCTAGGTCCTGAACAAGTGCATTACCTTCACGGATGCGCATCTTGTCTACGGAATCAACCGCCTGCTGAACTGCCGCCAGCAGGTTAAGCTCCAGATCTTCCGCAGCAGAGGATATTTCACGAGGATTCAGAACATCTCTTTGAGAAACGATCAGTGACAGTGGAATCGGCCCCTCTATACCGAGAGAAGACTGTAGCTTACGGAAAGCTTCAGCATAGCCCCTCGCCAGTTCAATATCCGGCTCCAAAACTATCCCAGCACCAGGGGAAGCCTCCTGCTGAATGGAAACCTCGATCTTCCCCCGCTTGAGCCGCTCAAAAACTGCCTTTCTTACCACGTTTTCACAGGAAAGAAGGGTGCGCGGCAATTTCACCGACACTTCGCCATACCTATGGTTTACAGTCCGAATTTCCACCGTAAGCTTGCCAACGGAGGAGGAAGTCTCGGCTTTGCCGTATCCGGTCATGCTTTTTACCATGTGAACTCCGACTTGTGTAATTGTACCGGGAAACAAATATCTCGTCAGTAACGGTAACTGATGTCGACCTTAAACACCTGGTTCGTCCGATCGCTACCTGGCCTAAGGTCGACATTATTTATCCGTTCCCAGCCATACAATGCATTGAAATCAATATCACCGCGCAGTGGCAGGTTCCATTCAACCCGCCACGAATTCCGCCGCTCGACTGCCTGCAGGATCCCCGCTGGATCAAACTCTCCGACGGCATTCACTGTAACACGACCGACATTTCCACGCTCACCATGGATGTATTCTAAAGCAAGTCTGTTTCGGGGGGAAAACCAATGACTGTAACGGAAGAAGAACTCCTGCGCTGCACCTCCCTGCAAGTGACCAATAGGCCTGCCTTGGTAGATATACCCTTGTGGGAAAGTGCTATGGGTGTACAGAATTTGATCTCCCCAGAAGTACTCAAAACGAAAGTCGTCTTTACCAGAATCACTTAAAACGGGTATGAAAAAGCCGGCTACATAGCTCTCGACGATTGGCCAGAAGAAAGCCGAATCCTCGCCGGAAAATTCACCATATACCTCGGTATTACGCAGCAAAGGTATCCGGTACCGGGCTTCCAGTCCGGCAATACTGTTGGTGTTGTCTGAATTTGTGCCGCCAACTAGACCTCGCACTGTCTCCCCCAGCCCGTTGTTCACCCCCGGCCCACCCGCCTGCCTGCCTAGGTTGAGACCGAGCTCAAGGTTCTCCGTAGGCTTCACCGAAAGCTTAGCCCCAAGGAAGTACGGCCTGCGCTCGACTCCGCCCGCAGACGATTGGTCGAAGCGGGAGAGTATGAAGGCATATTTAATATCTCCGATATAACGGAGGCTGATCGGCTCGGGGCTTGACAACTTGACATGGTCGAAGTTTCTCGCATTATTGGTAAGTGTTATGGCACCACGATATCCCAGCCCGAACCAGTTTGCGTCACGTCCTACTTCAATTTCGAGCCCTCCTCCTCCAAGTTTCAAATAAGCCTTGTTCAGAAAGAGCCGTGTATCATCGGTTCTCCTAGAGGATACGAGGAGCGGCTCCAATAGGCCCGCAACATAGTGTCCTGCATACGCCTCGCCCGCCACGCGAATCTCTATGTTATGGCCATCCACGTATCTGATTCCCTCGTTGTTCTCCAGAAGCGGCGTTCCTTCAGTACCATGCTGCTGCACGAGAGAGGGGTACCTGTTATCGGGCCGCAGACCCGAACCAATGCCGAAAACGCCATCCCCACCTGGATCGTGGACCGGACGCTCATAGCTGCGGGACGCGCCGTCAAGGTAGACGTTGCGTACCCTGTAACCTGACAGGGGATTGAAGTCGAACCTAGGGGCTTTATCAGGTTCGCGGTAGAGGGAGATCTCACGGGCAAGCAGAATGCGGAGCTCACTAAGGATCGACTCTGCCACCCTGTCCCTTCCCCCTCCATTTTCCTCCATGGTCCGCTCCGCTTCGATTACGAGTCTCGCCGCTTCCGCCCGCGAGTAAGGACGCAACCCGGTGATATCGTCTCTGATCAGACCGAAACCAGCCAGTTTCTCCAGGTAGAAGTACATAGGGCTGTCGAGAGGAATATTGTTGGAGGCGAGCCCCCAGCTTGTCTCCGCGAAACTGAAGAAAAAAGCGAGGGCAAGGACGGCGACAAGGGATGTTCGCTTATTGCAAATCATGAGTGTGCTTAAAACCCGCTGCTCCAACTTCTTCGGAACCGGCGCCGCTGTGCTCCTTCAGTATATTTAGCTGATTCTCAAACTATTTTTTGAGAGAGATGATTTTGCTTTGAGAGGTTTTTGCAACAAACAGATCGGGACGCAACTTCTGCATTCCCAGTGGTGGGTCTCCACTGAATTTGTATGAAGGAGTAAATTCGGGTACCAGCGCTTTCAAGCACTCCATAATTCCTCCCACATCAGAGACATCTGCCTGTTCGGCCAATTCGTCAAGGGCCGTGTTTGCAGTATCCAGATTCGAAGGCACTGCGGCTGCAATCTTTATCTTTTCGTGGCTCGTTGGCTTTATTCCTTCTCCCTCAATCAGCAATTCTTCAAAAAGCTTCTCCCCCGGCCGCAGCCCTGTAATGACGATATCGATATCCTCATAAGGGATGAACCCTGACAACCGAATAAGCTCCTCAGCAAGGTCAATAATCCGCACCGGCTCCCCCATGTCCAGCACGAAGATCTCGCCGCCGTTGCCAATGCATCCGGCCTGTAACACGAGCTGCGTCGCCTCTGGTATTGTCATGAAGTAGCGCATGATCTGAGGGTCTGTAACCGTAACGGGCCCCCCCCTACTAATCTGCTCCTTAAATACAGGAATTACGCTGCCGTTACTGCCGAGGACATTGCCGAACCGGACAGTGGTGAATTTTGTCAGACTCTTTCGGGCAAGAGCCTGAACATATATTTCCGCTGCCCGCTTGCTCGCGCCCATCACATTTGTAGGGTTCACCGCCTTATCGGTCGAAATCATTACGAAGTTTTTGACGCCAAAGCGATGAGCTGCGTCGGCAAGCTTTCTCGTACCGAGGATATTGTTGGATACCGCCTCAACAGGATTGTACTCCATCATCGGCACATGCTTGTATGCAGCAGCATGGAAGACAACCTCCGGCATGAACTGGTCAAAGATCATCTCGATGCGAACGTCGTTACGAATATCTGCCACGATCGGAATAATTCTAAGTTGAGGATGCTTTTCCGCTAGCTCTTTTTCAATATAAAAAAGCGGGGTTTCAGCGGCATCTACGAGAATGATCTTCGTCGGTTCGAAACGGGCGACCTGCCGGCAGACCTCGCTGCCGATGCTGCCCGCCGCGCCGCTTACTAGGATCTTCTTTCCGGTTAGGTAGCTGCTGATGCTATGCTCATCGAGAACTACCGCATCCCGCCCTAGCAGGTCCTCGATGTCCACATCTTTTATCTGAGAAATAGCCACCTTACCGCTGATGATGTCGCTGATACCTGGAATAGTCTTCACCGCTACCTTGGCCTTCTCGCAACATCCCACAATGCGGCGCAGCATCTTCCCCTGGGCGGAGGGGATAGCAACAATTAGCTCCTGGATTTTGTATTTCCTTACCAGTGCCCGGAGGTGGTCAATGTCTCCAAGGACAGGAACCCGGTGAAGGAGCATTCCACATTTTTCCCTATCGTCATCTACAAACCCGATTATGTTGTACTCGGAATCGCGCCGCTTCCGTATCTCCTTGAGCAGCATGCTACCCGCCTCCCCAGCACCCAAAATTAGAGTGCGCTTCCCGCTGTGAGGCCGCTGTGAAGGAAGGAAATACATCTCGCGGAATATCCGCCACACTAGACGACTTGACGAAACCATGGAAAAAAGGAGAAACCAGTCAAGGATGAAGATCGATCGGGGGAAGGAATCAAAGTACCGGACGTACATAACAGCGAAGACAGTCATGACAGAGGAAACCGTGATGACTTTAAATATTTCCATAGCATCGTGGAGCGAGGCATACCGCCAGAGGTTGCGATAAAGGCCGGAAACAAGAAAAACTAGGGGTTTAATTGAAAGCACTATCCCGAGCCCCTTGAGGAACACCTTCCATTGATCCGGAGGCAGGTCAAAGTCGAATCGAAGAAGGAATGCGAGAACGTACGCAGCAGCTATAAGACCTACATCAACAAAAAATACGAGAAGCCGCCTTTTGTTGAACATTACCCCTCCCAAAATCACGTCCGAATGAACAAGCTGAGGCCAATTTCAGTGCTGCACACCTTCACTACGCAAAACCTTAACTAAAGTCAACAATAAGATTTTAAGGTCCAGAAGAAACGACTGGTTGTTAAGATAATACTCGTCGTATTTCACCTTAATAGTGATAGGAAGCTCGTCCCTGCCGTTAATCTGCGCCCAGCCAGTAAGCCCCGGGGTCAGTACATGCACCCCTTTTTGTGTACGTAAGCTGATGAGGTCATCTTGGTTAAATAGCGCCGGTCGAGGCCCCACGAAACTCATGTCGCCTTTGATGATGCTGAAAAGCTGAGGGAGTTCATCGAGACTGGTCTTTCTCAGGAAGCCGCCGATTGGCGTCAAAAATTGTTCCGCATTATGGAGAAGATGTGTAGCAACGGCAGGAGTGTTCGTCTTCATAGTGCGAAACTTTGGCATCCTGAAGATACTATTTCCCCTCCCGACCCGTTCTGACCAGTACAAAGCTGATCCGCGGGAAGTAAGCCGAACTAACAAGCCGACAAACAGAATTGGGATTAAGAACACAATACCGAGAATCAATCCCAGTGAAAGGTCGAGCAGCCGCTTCATCATTGAAACTTCCATCCCCATTTATTAAAGTATTTGATGCCATTCCAAATCATTACCAGCGTCATCTTCGTGCTCGAATAAGGTGCGCGATCCCAATGGTGGGTCACTGTAACGAATGGGTAGTAAAGGGTTTTGAACCCTTTTGCCTGAACCTTCCTCGATAGATCGACATCTTTGAAAAGGAAAAAACGAGGGTCGAACCCTCCCACTTCTTTCAGGATAGAAGTGCGGCAAAGCATGATGCACCAGAGATAAAAGAAGGCTAGCAGATATGGTCGTAACCAAGGTCCCTCATCTCGTAACGATCAAGCCTGTCCTGGAACAGAAACCGAAGTCGATGAGGGAGAAATCTCCTCAAGACCAGGTCCAATACGGTCGGAAGGCGTCGATTCAGATACTGCGTCTCCCCATTCTTGTAGACTACTTTAGGCGCAACGATGCCTATGTCGGGATTGAGGTCCAGGTTATCGGGAGCCGTTTTAGAAAGTGTTCAAGCGCTGGAGTAGGTGAGTTGGCGATAACATAGAGCAACTTCTTGAAGCCACAGGCACTGCTAAAGCTTTCCACAGCATTCAGGATCATATGGGGCGGATTATTAAAAATTACTATCGAGGCGGAACAGCTAATTGCGTCTGACACAATCATTATCTCCCCGTCAGGAACCACTGTCCGGTTTCCTGGAGGCCCTGCATCATTGTGTAGGGAGGGACCCAGTTCAGGTCTTTACGGATCTTTGAACTGTCAACCTGAAGGGAACCAGTCAGCCGCTGCACAACGGAACGCTTACCGACCATTCTGGCGGCCGCTAACAATAACACAGCTGGGAAAGGAAACAACCGTGCAGTTGTATTCATAGAATTTGCAATTCGGAGAATAAGTTCCGGTGTCGATACATCCTCTCCATCACTGACCAAATAAGTCTTTCCCGCTGCGCCAGGATGTACCGCACACACCGCAAGTGCATCCACCAAGTTACCGAGGTATACCAGGCTGCGCCTGTTGTTCACCGAAGCGAGAGGGAGTGGAACCCCTTTCGAAATTATCTTCAAGATATTCAGAAAATTTGCCTTTACGGCGGGACCGTACACGAGAGTCGGTCTGACAATTACGACCTCTATGCCCATTTCAGCTTCAATCCGGCGCAGCTCCTGTTCCGCCTCCCATTTGCTGATGCCGTAGGGGTCACAGGGCTCCGGTCTGGAGTCGGAGTTGTACGGAATGGCGGATTCCTCGCCATTTACTTTTACCGAGCTGATGAAAACGAATCTCCTGACACCTTGTGTAGCTGCGTCGCAGGCCAGCTTAAGTGTGCCTGCCACATTTGCCTTGCGAAACTCAACTAGGGGATCCGCGGCAGGATCATCCATCATGTGTACCCTGGCAGCCAGATGGACAACGGTATCTATCCCCACCAACGCCTGTTTCCATGAGGTTTCGGGTCCCAGCGGCTCGACAAGCACCGGCTCCACCCCGTCAACAAGTGACGTGGAAGCTTCATGACTGAGCATGGTGCCCCGAACACTGTAACTCTTCTGGATCAGCAATTGACAAAAAGCACGGCCGATGAACCCAGTGGCCCCGGTTACAAGCATTGATTGTTTATCGTTCATGGGTATGGCAGTTCTTGGCATCGGTTAATTCCTGCATCCATAAAACCAGCTTGTCAAGCAGGGCTTCGCTGTCGAAATTGAGTTGGTAGTACTTTCTGCCGCTGGCAGCCATCCTCTCTCGCTCAACCGAGGAGGTCCGGTACATCTTCAAAACGGCTTGGGCAAATAAGCCGGGATCCTCAGCCGGACAGGTAAAGCCGGCACCGGCCTCCTCGATTATCTTGGCGCCTTCGCCATCGATGGCCGCAATCACCGGTCTGCCGCAGGCAAGATAGGCTTGGATCTTAGTGGGGATGGTCATGGCGAAAATCTTTTCTTTTCTCAAGGTAACCAGCAGGGCATCGGCCTGCGCAAAAAAGGCCGGCATGGCTTCCAAGGGATAACGCCCCAGAAAGCTGAAAATCTCTCCCAGCCCCTGGCGCGCGATCTCGGTTTCCGCCCATTGCCGCATGCGGCCATCGCCGACAATGATCCAGCGGATGTCACGATACTCCTTAAGCAGCTTGGCGGTGGCAATGATGTTACCGAAATCCTGCGCGGCACCTATGTTGCCGGCGAACATGATCCTGAACCCCGTTGGCAGGGCCGGGATTTCCGCCTCGGAGGCCGATTGGCATGTAAACACCTTCTCGGCCGAGTTGGGGAAATACCGGATCCGTTCCGGGCTGCCCCCCTGCTGTATCACGGAGCCGGCAAACGACCTCGACTGGATCAGAATCCTGTCGCATCTGCGGTAAATGGCGCGCACCAGCTTTCCAACCCATCCCAGTACTACTTTCGAGCTTAGCGCGCCAGTGGCCGAGAGGCTTTCCGGCCAGAGATCCTGCACCCAGAACAGCACCGACGCCGACTTTAACGACTTCATTACGAGCGCAGGTATCCCCACCGTGATCGGGGACGGTTCGAAAACAAATATCTGGTCGAATTTCCCCCTGCACAAAAGCGGCCCGGCAATGCTTGCAGATGCTGCAAAGGATAGGTAATTCAAGGCAAGCTGTACCCCGGCCCCCCTTCCTCTCGGGATCAAGGGAACGCGGACCACATAGACCCCCTGATACTCCTCTGGTGCGTTAAAAAACCCGTAACCCTCGAAGAACCTCCCTTTCGGGTAGTTGGGGCTCCCCGTAAGTACGGTCACCTGATGACCGCGTTCAACCAGTCCGACGGCTACGTTGTTTATAAGAAAGCTTTCAGGCCAGAAATACTGGCTTACGACGAGAATCTTCATCTACAAGGATTTCTTCCATACGTTCCGGTTCACGTAGTCCGTGTAGCTGAGGATGATCCGCAGCACCTTATGGGAGACATTGCAGGTATCGTAGTCCGACACGATCCTGAAGCGCCCGCGTTCCTCGGCGAACTGGGACATGACCACCTCCACCGCCTCCTGCACTGTCTTCGATTCTAGTCCGCACATGATCAGGGTGCCTTCATCCATCCCTTCCGGTCGCTCATGCGCCTGGCGGATGGTGACCGCGGGGAAGCCGAGGATGGAGGATTCCTCGGTGATGGTGCCGCTATCCGAGATGACGCAGGCGGCGTTCATCTGCAGCTTGACGTAATCGGGGAAACCGAGCGGCCTCATAAACTGGATGCGCCGGTCTAAACCCTGGGTACCTATCGCTTCCAGTTTCTTTCTGGTCCGGGGATGGGTGGAGACAACCACGGGGCGGTCATACTTTTCGGCGATGGCTGAAAGCGACTGCAAAAGATTTCCAAAGTTGGTCTCGCTGTCCACGTTCTCCTCACGGTGTGCGCTCACCACGAAATACTCGCCGCTTCGCAGTTCCAGACGCTCCAGCACATCTGAGCCTTCGATCTGCTTCTGGTGGTGCTTGAGCACTTCCATCATGGGGGACCCGGTCTTAATGACCGTCTCCGGCCGCAGCCCTTCGGCAAGTAGGTAGCGCCGGGCATGCTCTGTGTAAGTCATGTTGATGTCACTGATGTGGTCAACGATCTTGCGGTTGATCTCCTCCGGCACCCTGAGGTCGAAGCACCGGTTCCCTGCCTCCATGTGGAAGATCGGTATCTTCCGCCGCTTCGCGGAAATCGCGGCGAGGCAGCTATTCGTATCGCCGAGCAGAAGAAGGGCATCCGGCTTCTCCTGTTCAATCACATCATCAGCCTTGGCAATGACGTTGCCGATGGTGTGGGCTAAGCTCTCTCCCACGGCGTTCAGGAAGTGGTCGGGCTTGCGGATTTGCATCTCGGAGAAAAAGATCCCGTTCAGCTCGTAGTCGTAGTTCTGGCCCGAATGCACCAGGACATGGTTCACGCGCCGGTCAAGTTCGGCAATTACTCGACTCAGCTTGATGATCTCGGGACGGGTCCCGACAATGGTCATGACTTTCATACAGCTAGCTCCTCGATCATCTCCGGCCATGAGGGGGGGGCATAGTTGAAGTCGTTACGGAAGCGTGCCGAGTCAAGGCTTCGGTCGCAACAGAAGACTTCCTCCGGGACAATCTCGATCTTGTGTCCGAGCTTCTCGCGAAAAAGAAGCAGGAGCTCGTACTTGTTGATCGGCTCACTGGAGACCTGGTACACCCCGCTGGCGTGCGGGAATTCCAGTAGCATCTTCTCGATGATCCTCCCCATCTCGATGGTAGTGAAGCCGGTGTAAATGGCCTTGGTGAAACCCTTCACAGTGCCCTTTTGGGCCAGGAACCATTCGAAAAGGGAGGTGCGGCGCGATAGCTCACGGCCGATGATTGAGGTGCGCAGCGTCAGCGCGTTGCTGTCGTGGACCTCACCCAAGTATTTGGTCTTTCCGTAGAGGTCCTCGGCATCTGAGGGGTCGGTCTCCAGGTAGTTCCCTTTCCTTCCGGAAAAGACGCAGTCGGTGGAGAGGTGCACCAGTCTTGCCCCGACCCCCTTACAGAGCAACATCAGGCGGTGCGGCAAGAGGGAGTTTATCTCCAGACTGGGTATTATCTCCTTAGCATCCGGGCGTTGCTTCACGATCCCAACCGCGTTGACAACTGCATCAGGTTGGAAGTCAGCCATAACCTCGACCAGCCTCTCCAGTGACCGGACGTCAACACCAGCATAAGAGTTGTCCGGAGTAAATAACCTGCTTTGCGTGTAGGCCCCAAGGTCCTGGCGAAGGGTCACCTTCACCTCGTGGCGAGGAGTATACTGCTCTAGAAGTTGGTGCCCCAACATCCCATCCCCACCCAATATCAAAATACGCATCTTATCCCTCTCGCTCCATAATGTTGAACGCTACACGTCGACTGTCCTGACCGCCTCCTCCTTGGCCCAGGCCATGTACTCAGCCATCCCTTGTTCCAGGGAGATAGTGGGTTGAAAGCCGAAAGCGTCGCGTGCCGCTGAAATGTCGGCAAGGCTGTGGCGGACGTCGCCGGCGCGCGGCGGACCGTATTCCACCAGTGGCTCCAGTCTGGAGACGTCCCGGATCAGGTCCACCAGCTTATTGATCGTAATCCTGCCTCCGCTGCCGGCATTGAATGCGCCGGAGACGCCACGGCTCATGGCGGCTTTGACATTTGCCTGGACCACGTCCCTGACATTGATGAAATCGCGCGTCTGCTCACCATCACCGAAGATGGTCAACGGCTCGCCACGCAACATCTTGAAAACAAAAATTGGAATGACATTTCCATAAGCATCGAAGCGCTGATTGGGACCGTACACATTGAAATACCTCAGGCAAACCGCTTCGATGTCATACAGTTTAGCGTACGCGAGACACTCTTTTTCCATGCATAGCTTGCTGCTGCCATAAGGGGTATCAGGTTCCACCGGATGGTCTTCCCTGATAGGCAATGTCTTCAATTCCCCGAAAATACCTGCTGACGAAGAAGCGACTATCTTCCGGACACCTGCCTTGCGGGCAGCTTCGAGAACTTTAATCGTCCCCATGACGTTGATGTCGGCATCCAGCAGCGCATTATCTATGGAGCGCTTGTTACCCACGGAAGCAGCCAAATGAAAAACTACCTCACACCCCTCTATCGCCCTGGCTACAGCAGCCTCGTCGCGGATGTCTCCTTCGATGAAGCAGGCATCGGAAAGGGAATCCAGGTTGCTGCGATATCCCGACATGAGGTTATCGAGAACCGTGACGCGGTGGCGGTCTTCCAGCAACTGCCTGACAAGGTTCGAACCGATAAAACCCGCTCCACCAGTTACCAAGGCCTTCATTTTTTCTCCAGTTCGTTCTTGATGAAAGGAAGTTTCAACAACAGTTCCTTTATCCCATTGATATCCAATCTCTGTGTATTGTGGGAATTGTAATCCTCGACCTGTGAAACCTTTTCTTCCCCTTCGGTGAAGTACTTACCATAGTTCAAATCACGATCGTCGGGAACGATCCTGAAGTACCCCCCCAGATCTTCGGCTTTTACACGTTCTTCCCGTGTAAGAAGCGTTTCGTAGAGCTTCTCTCCATGGCGAGTACCTATAATCTTGATGGCGTTGTCTGCATCAAATAAATCCTTCAACGCCAGGGCGAGATCGTGAATGGTGGAGGCGGGAGCTTTCTGTACGAAAATGTCGCCTTGCCGGGCATTTTGGAAGGCAAAGATCACCAGATCCACCGCATCTTCAAGTGACATGAGGTAGCGTGTCATATTGGGATCGGTAACAGTAAGAGGCTTTCCTTCCTTAATCTGCTTCACGAACAGGGGGATCACCGAACCTCGGGAAGCCATGACATTTCCATATCGGGTACCACACAGAACTGTTTTGGTAATGTCAGTCGTCCTCGACTTGGCAGTCATCACCTTTTCCATCATGGCTTTGGAGATTCCCATAGCATTGATCGGATACACAGCCTTATCGGTGCTTAAACATATTACCTTTTTCAAACTATTTGCCAGTGCAGCGTTAAGAACATTTTCGGTACCGAGAACGTTAGTTCTGACTGCTTCCATCGGATAAAATTCACAAGAAGGAACCTGTTTGAGTGCAGCGGCATGGAAAACATAATCTGCACCCTGCATTGCCGACGACACGCTGTCGTAGTTGCGTACGTCACCTATGTAGAATTTGACCTTTGAGGAATTCAACTCGATCCTCATGTCCTCCTGTTTCTTTTCGTCTCGGCTGAATACCCGGATCTCCTTGATGTCGGTGTGAAGAAAGCGCTTCAGTACGGCGTTACCGAATGATCCAGTCCCGCCAGTAATAACTAGAACATTACCAGTGAACACTTTTCAGTCTCCTATAATCAGATGTGCAACGTGCTGAACAGAATGATTCGCCCGCAGATACCTGTTTCCATTATTGCCCATGATCTTCAGCTTCTCTCCGGAGGTGGCCATCTCGAGTATTGCGGCTTTCATGGACGCAATGTCGCCGGCAGGGCACGCCTTCCCAATATTGTTCTTTTCAACGAAATCACCGAAATCACTGGCAGCTTCAACGGAGGCCAGAATCGGTAGCCCACAGGCCATATAATCAAGACTCTTGGAAGGAAACGTTGGTACACTGACATTGCTTACTGTTGCCACGACACCGATATGCGACATTCCCAAAATGCCGAAGTAGGCTTCCCGCGAAAGCTGCCCTGCGTACCTAATGGCGGCAGGATACCTCTCCTGCAACTCGAGGACCCTGCTCGACAGAAACCCGGCTCCGCAAATGACAAGCGAGATATCAGGATCTTCCCTATGGGCCATTATCACGGCTTCGCAAAGCTCGATCACACCTCGTCCCTCAACAAGCTGACCACCGAAAACCAGTACGACTTTTCGAGAGGCCGGGGCAAACCTCGGGTTCGGTCGACTGGAGGGATCATCACCGAAAAAGGAGGTCCAGATAGGTATGATGCTGCGCTGCTGTTTCTGAACGGCTCCGAAGTAGCGGTTAAAGAACTCCAAATTCTTGTCGCTCATGCACCCGACCCGTGAAAAGAGACCGACCAGCTTGTTCTCAACGAATTTCAGAATGGGGAGAGAGAAAGTTGGTGCTTTACCACTGATTTCCTGATTGTGAACGGGGAAAAAATCCCAATAGATCAAGCATGAATCATGGGAAATCGATCGAGCAAGAGGCAGGATGGCGTAGAGGGCCGTGCACGGAGAAAATCCTATCATCAAGTCATAGCGCTCTCTGCTTAGGCAACGCTTCAATAGAAATGGCAATGCCTTGAATGACGACAAGGCCCACCGTATCGCAACAGACAGCATACCCAATTCGGCATGAATGGCTTGAAAGATGTTGACCTCAAGGTTGTCATTTTGCTGATGCCTATCCGAAAGCTGAATGGAAGATCTTGTCCACTCGACATTTAGAACTGTAACCTGGTGCCCCAACCGTGTGAATTCATCGGTTAATTCACTTACCAGCCATGGAGACCCGTCAGGATGACAAAATTTAGTTGTTAGAATAAGTATTTTCATGACAATGATTCCGAATCTATCGCCATATTCATGCCTTTATCAATTCATCGATGGCCATAAAACGGGCTGCAGAGTTGTTTTCCTCGAAATAGTCGTCTATTGCAGAGTTGATCTCAGGGGAATACGTTCTGACAAACGAGACCACATCTTCAATATTACCTTTGTACTCAATAAAGAAAGGTTTGTCTAATAACCTACAGCCACTGTGTACCAAGGGAATTCCGTATGAAAGTAACCGGGGTGCTTTATTAGGAAATTCCACAAATTGTGAGTTTTTAAATCCCGGGTCCAATAACTCGACACCGAACAAAACATCCTTTAGATCGAGGTCCTCAAGCTTTGCAGGCGGGTGGTAAGAAATGCATTCATGCTTGGCGACAAGGTCTTGAACGAGGACCGACACTGCGTCGTCAACAGGACCTACCAGGAGAATCCGCAAACCCAAGGATTTGGCCTCTATCTGAGTTGCGATCCGGTCGAACTCGGCCAGATTGACAGCCACCGAAATGTATCCCCAGTAAAGTAGGGTTTTTTTGTGGGCTTCGCGTTCCATTCGCTTTTGGTCGGACCATGGATAAAAAAGCAACTGTCTCTCACAAGGGTATTTTTTCATCAGACCTATGGAAACATACAGAGCGGCGTAAGACGACGACGTCATCCTAGACAGCAAAAACTTGAGCCACAAGGAAGTCACTCTGGGTGCCATCGATGCGAAATCATCGTTGACGACAGAAATGATTTTGACCCTAGGGGACATAGGGAAAATGGTCAACTCTGGTAAGAAATTAATGACTACATCATCACTGCGCACACACCTTTTGAAATAAAGAAACAGCCGAAATGCATTCCAGATGGAAACAAACGGGACAGAAGCGAATTCTTCAAAAAACCTGAAGTACCTGAGAGTGATATTCGTATCGATGGAGTATGGTCCGGAAGAGGCAGAACCCTTGTCCGGAGAATGGTATTCCACATCATAGGCAGTGCTTATAAGAACGGACATCTGCTGCCTTATTCTGTGCGGCTCGAACCAGCTCGATCTGGAGAATACATGAACCTTCATCAGACACTGTCCAATTTCCGGGGATTTATCGAATAGAAAGCAAGAACCAAAGAAGCAACAACGCTGAATCTGAAATCTATGAAACCAGTATTGGCGCTGAATCCCAGAAAAACAGGAATAAGAGGAGTGTAGTAAACGAGCGGGATCCCCTGCCTTATTCTGAATACCAGAAGCATGAATGCAACGTATGCCCATAGGCCATAGTTATAAAAAAAATGCAGATGTCCGACATGCGGCCTTATCAAATCCGTTCCTATGATAACGGTCCCGCCGGTACCAACAACCAGCCTCGTGATCGCATCATAGCCGAGCATCTGCTCGAATTTAACCAGTCGTGTCGACGCGGTATTGCCGCTTAGCCTTTCAAGTGCAACTTTGCCAATATCAGTACTCTGTACATATGTCAATACTGATAGAAGAGTCACAACGAATAAAAGAATCGAGACTACTATCAACGCTTTTTTCCAAATATCATGAGTACCTTTTATGTAAAAGTACGCGACAAAAGGTATCACTGCAAAAAAAGATAAAAAACCGGTGCTACTCATCGTTGTCAGCAAAATAAAGAGGCAGGCGACAGTAAGCAAAAACAACTTGAGGAGGGAACTGGTTTCATAAAGCACCAGAATGGCGTAAAGCGCAACCACCATGACGGCACAATTATTAGGATCACTAAACATGCCGGTGTACCGTACGAGAGACGAGAAATCCCCTACGTCAAGCGGCGAACTGCTGAGCGTCCAGAATGTCCTGACAGAAAAGTAACGTTTGTAATCAATAACGAAACAAACAGACAACCCGAGCAATAACAGGAAATAGATCAGTACGAAGCGGTATACCTTTTTCGGGCCGAATCTTGGTAACAGTGCTTTGAAAAGAACGAAATAGGCGAAGAAGAGGACTATGAGCCCTAAAAAAATAATGTTTTGCGTCCAAACATTCAGATCTACCTCGCCATCAAAAAAAGTCTCAGGGAAAAAAAGAAATGAGTAGACAAGACTCAGAAGCGAAAGGATCAGAAAAACCATCATAAGAACTTTGTCATAGGTATTCCTACGGACATGGAGTACCGCCCAAATTGTAACAGGTAGCATTGATATTGTTAACGGCAGAGGCCTTAAAAAAGGTAAGAACAAAATGTCAATAAGAGCAAGCTTACATATTGCATTGCTGCTGTTAAATTTAATTACCATATTCAACCGATCCCGACCATCTTTGACGTAAGCGAGGGCTTAAACGCCTACCGCCGCCTTACACTGCATTTAAGATTCTTTATCGAATCTACTATTCTATGGTAACTTTCCCAGTCATTCGGATAATCCATGTGAGACTTTGGTGACTGCTGCATGATGTCGTCGAATTCCTCTTCGGAGAAACCAAGTTTCTTAACTACGTATTCCTTGTCTTTTCTCAGTTCATCCTGCGGGTAAATTTCCCTCTCCAGTTCAACCACGGCCTCTTCACGGGTCAGCTGCCCCGAACAGATCAAATTGGACAGATGGGCCCTGCGCTTATCGATGCCGAATTTTGTCGGCAGAACATAAGCCTGATAGAACTTGGTGAATACCGACTCGTAGTGCTTTCCACCGTAGTACTTCCATTCAAGTTCCTTCTCAAGCGTCTCCATTGCTTTCTTCTTGTCATATTCCAGAAAGTTGAGGATGTAAACAGGCTCTATTATTTTCATTACTTGCAAAAAAAGCCTTTTCCATGGCCCCATTGTGGGGAAGCTCTTTATTTTCAACGTGCCAAATTCTTTCTGAATGGCCTTGATATTTTTCAGATCGAACTTCCAGTAGTTCCAATCCTTTCCCATTATCGATTCGGTGACTATGTTGTGGCCTTCAAGCGAATACTTGATTTTATGCTGCCGAGCAAGCTTATATAGTGAAGTGAATATCGCATTGTCGGTCAGAAGTTCTATGTCGACTACTGATGCCTTGAAAAAAGAACGTTGCAGATCTTTGAATTCTTCCCAATCGATGACATAGGTGAAAAGGTCGAAGCCGAGCTTCTTGACGATGTTCTCGATGTTCTTTACCGAGATTTCGGAGTTCCATCCGTTGTCGAAGTGTACCGCTAGGGGACGTAATCCAAAGTTTTTAGCCTGCAGAGCAAGGTATGAGCTGTCGATCCCCCCGCTCAGGCCAATAATGCAGTCGTATTCCTGTTTCTCTCCGTCCCTCTTGATCTTCTCGATGATCTGTAGCAGTTTTTCCTGAGCGATCTCGGGAGGAAGAAGAACCCTCTTCGAGATAATCTCATAATTGTGGCAATGGTTGCAGACACCGTTTTCGTCAAACAAAATCCCGCGGTCGGAGGTGTCCATTACGCATCTGCTGCAAATTCTGTATTCCCTGGTCAATTGATTCCTCGCGTTCATTGAAGGTACCGCTCGAGTTCCTTGCGTTCGGGGTAGCTGATCAGTACCGCACGGTGCTTCCCTTGGAAGACGAACATGCTTCCGGCGGCAAGGGCCGATGCACCCCGCGCAGCAGCTTCGGCAAGGTGTGCGACGTTTCCGGCACCTCCGCAGGCAATGACGGGAACACCTACGGCCCCGGCAACCCTGCAGACGAGCTGCAGATCATAGCCTGCCATCATCCCGTCCCGATCAACTGAATTCAAAATCAGCTCTCCGGCGCCGCGCTGCTCCATTTCAAGGGCATACTGAACCGGATCCTGTTTCGTGTTCCTCGATCCAGACAGGGTATGCACCTCGTATTTCCCGAAGAAATTCTTCTTCACGTCGATGGATACGACAATGCTCTGACTGCCGAAGGTGTCTGAGGCAGCCCTGACAAGATCGGGGCTGTCGTGGGCCGAGGTATTAATGATCACCTTTTCGACCCCCAGGGAAAAGATCGTCTTTATCTGCTCGAGCGACCTGATGCCGCCGCCGTAACCGAGGGGCATGAAACATTCGCTGGCCACTTCTTCGATGATCTTGAAGTTGGGTTCGCGCTCCTCCACCGAAGCTGCAATGTCGAGCAGCACGAGTTCGTCCACCTCTTTTTCGTTGAAGATCTTTATGGCATTGATCGGATCGCCAACATACTTTGGATCCTTGAATTTCTGGGTTTTCACTAGCCCCTGCCCCTTCAGGAGGAGGCACGGTATGACGCGGGTGCGAAGCATGTTAGAAGACCTCCACGAAGTTGCGCAGGAAACGCATGCCGAACTTGTGACTCTTCTCGGGATGGAATTGAACACCGGCTACGTTGCCGCAGCAGAATCCCGCATCGAATTCTTGTCCATGTTCCGCCGTGAGGAGAACATCCTCACGGTTCAGGCATCGCACGTAGTAGGAGTGAACGAAATAGAAACGCTCTTCCGGCTCCGCACCGCTGAAAAGCGGCGATTCCTTCGCCGCAGTCACGGTATTCCAACCCATGTGAGGAACTTTCAGCGTAGAGCCTGCAGGAGGACTGAATCGGACGGTCTCGGCATCGACCCAGCCCAGCCCCGGCAGAGTCCCCTCTTCGCTTTTCCTGGTCATGAGCTGCATACCGAGACAAATTCCCAGTACCGGAACCTTCCTCTCGGTGACCCGCTCGCTGAGCACTTGCATCAGCCCGGAATTGGAGAGGTTTCTGATCCCCGCGTCGAAGGATCCGACGCCTGGGAGGATCAGCTTGTCCGATTCCGCAACGACGGATGGGTCTCCGGATATTCGCGACTCGGCACCTATCTTCTTGAGCATGTTCCGTATGGAACCGAGGTTCCCCATGCCGTAATCGATGATAGTGATCATGTCAGCGCCCGAAGAATTCTCTCACCGCGGACGAAACTTCATCGACGTGCTCCCGCGACATGTGCTCCCCGATCGGCAGGCTGAGCAGTGTAGAGTCGGCTGTGTTACAGAATGCCGACATGTCCGGCGCCCCCAGATAAGCATACGCCCTCAGTTTGGCGAGAGCTATCGGATAATGAATGCCGGTCTCGATCCCCTTTCCCGCCAGGAAGGTTTTTAACGCATCCCTCCGCTGGCTTCGAACAACGAAAAGATGATAAACCTGCCGCGCCCAATCATTTCGCACCGGCAGAGTGAGCCCATCGAGGTCTGCGAGCTCACGAAGGTAAACATCAGCGACTTCTATCCTGTGCCGTGTCCATGCGTCGAGGCTGGAAAGCTTGACGTTGAGAATTGCCGCCTGGAGACCGTCCAGGCGAGAATTCCGCCCCTCGAACTCGTGGTCGTATTTTGCAAGGCGACCGTGATTCGCAATCATTCGCGCACGTCGGGCGAGTTCCTCGTCCTGTGTAGTGACAGCTCCGCCGTCGCCGTAGGCACCGAGGTTTTTCCCCGGGTAAAAGCTGAAGGCGGCGATGTGGCCGATCCCACCGATCCTGCGGCCGCAGTACTCGGCGCCATGGGCCTGAGCGCAGTCCTCGATCAGAACGAGGTTCCGGTCGGAGCAGAACTCCGTGAGCGGTCCCATGTCGCACGGGTGCCCGTAGAGGTGGACGGCGATAATGGCTGCGGTCCTCGCAGTCACCTTCTGGAGCACCGTATTTGCCGTCAGTGTGTAGCACCCGGGATCGACATCGGCGAATACCACTCTGTGGCCTGCCCTGGTCACGGCCTCTGCCGTAGCGATGAAACTGTTTCCGGGCACGATGATCTCGGAGCCTGGAGGAAGGCTGCAGGCTTCGATAGCGATTTCGAGGGCGTCGGTCCCGTTCCCCACCCCGATGCAATGGTTCACATGGTGGTACTCTGCAAAACGCTCCTCGAACGCAGCAACATGTTTCCCACCTATGAACGAAGACTCGCGTATCACCGACTCGATTGCTGCATCGATGTCGGGCTTGATTGTATGGTACTGGGATTGTAGATCGAGGAATTTTACCGGCATCGTTCACAGCCCCCAATTTTCCGGGCCGGGTTCCCCGCGTATATACCCGGCTCGGCAATATCCTTCGTGACAACCGCACCTGCGCCGATCACGACATTGTCGCAGATCTTCACCGGCAGGATGGTCGCATTAGTCCCTATCGATACGTTGTTCCCTATCGAAGTGGATCTCCATAATTCTTTCCGCCCTCTGGCCGGGCCGCCGCCAGCAAAGGTATCGTTGATGAACATGGCACCATGGGAGATGAAACAGTCGTCTCCGATCGTCACCAACTCGCATATGAAAGCATGCGACTGAATCTTGCAGCGATGTCCTATGCGAACCCCTTTTTGGATCTCTACAAAAGGACCGACAAATGAATTGTCACCGATGCTGCATTCATACATGTTGACAGGGATTACGACTACTACATTTTCACCGAATTCTACATCCCTGATTGCTGATTCCTTTATGATCGGCTCGTGCATCGTATCTCCTCACACCATCCGTGCATGTTTATAAATCATCTCGATGGCCCTTATGGACATGATTCCCTCATCGCCTTCAACTACGTGATGTCGCTCATTCAAGAGCTTTGAGACGACATTGGCAACTACCTTGTCATGATTCGAACTGGTTCCCTGGTATTTTCCATAGGCGTTCGGCTTATCTACAAAGATGATGTCATCCTGCAGCGGCATGGCCTTGACATCCCAATATTCGATCTTGTTAAGATACGGCCCTCCGATCTTGATGGTGCCATTCTCTGCAATAATGGTAATGCTTCCTTCGTAGTTTTTGTTGTAGACGCACGTAGTCCAGGTGAGGCTCCCCATGACCCCGGAATCGAAAGTCAGCAGAGCGTTACCGCAATCCTCAATTTCGATGGAGTGGTTCCGGGTGGCGATCTCAGCCTGAACCGCGACCACATCACCAAACCACCAGTTAAGGAGATCGATGAAGTGACTCGCCTGAGTATAGAGAGCACCCCCTTCCAGTGTCTTGCTCCCCCTCCAGTTGGATTCGGCATAGTAGCCGTCATGCCTGTTCCACAAAACATCACATTGAGCCATAAAAACTCTTCCGAGTTTACCACTATCAATGGCCTGTTTTGTTAAGGCAATAGGCACATTAAAACGGTTTTGTTTTACTACCATCAAATGAACAGAGTTCTCTTCGGCGGCTTTAATCATAGCCATGGAATCTGCTACCGTTAAAGCCATTGGTTTTTCAACAAGAATATGCTTGCCAGCATTTGCTGCTTTGATAGCCATTTCAGCATGCAGACCATGAGGGGTACATATATTGACTACCGTAGCATCTGTCGATGCCAGCATCTCATCGTAATCAGTGTAGCATGTTATATCATTGCCATACTTCTCGGAAAGCAGACGAGCTTTCTCTGAGACTGTATCGCAGAACGTAACTATACTGCCTCTGGCTTCAGCATCGATGACAGCAGCATGGCGTGAACCTATCGCGCCACAACCTACAATTGCGAATTTTACTGACATTTCATTACCTTCCGTTTGTTTTTAGCGACTTCCACCATGTATTCCATGGCAGGTGATTCATTTATATCATCGACCACCGGACGTTTGGGATAACGCTGTATTTGCCGGGCAATAGCCTCATAAATGACATCTTTCTTTAAAGCCAAAACAGCCCACCCAGAAGCTATCTGATCCGGAAAAAACTCTGCGCCATACTCACTTGTAATTATGGAAGGAACGCCGAAGCTTTCCGCTTCTATCACAGTTGAGGAACTATGGGTAACATGGAGGTCTGCATGGCGTAGCAAAGCATAAAGAGGCAAATCGGTAGCCTCATCAATATTAATGTTTGTGTTTCCACAAGTGTCAAACATTTCTTTGACAACACTTCTTTTTTCGAGCATACACGGGTGAAGCCGTATCCACCAGAAATATGAAGAGTCAGAGCCAGCTACTGTATCCAGTATTGGCTGAAGTGTTTCTTTATCATCAACACCAAATTGCAGAGAGATAATTACTCTCTTTTGTTGCCAGCCCATTTTGCTGGAATTAGTGATAATTTTGTCGTATTTGGTTGTCAACTCACTGGCGTTTCGTTTCCACAAATTCAGCCACGGGTTCCCACCCACTATCGGGTGATGATAGCTATCAGCGGCATGGCTCCATTGCCTGATAGCGGAAGCTTCTGATTCGCTCCAGCACCAGAACAAAGAAGGAAGCATTTCATACCCATCCTGTGGCACCTTGTTCCATCGCCCGTAAGCCACATGCAAAGGTCCTTGCAATCCATGCTGGAGGTCAAAACATGGAATGTCGTTTTTTCTGCACGCCAGACAAAAAGCCAAGCCCTCAATGTTGTAATAGCAAACAATACCAGCTATTTGTGGCCTGACATTGTCCAGAATCTTGTCATAATAGATAACATATTGATTGAGACACGATATCAATCGAGTTAGCTCATCAAGGTTCGGAACAGAAATGCCCACATCTGCATCATTTACAAAATTGATGAACTCTTGAAATTCCGGCAAATCACAACGTAATGCTGGCTTGAGTTTAGAATGCAGAACTCCTTGTATCTTAGCAAGGCTAAGGCCCGGCTGAATAAATTTGGAAGATGTATTTCTCGGAACAAGATAACGGCTTGAAGGAGTAATCAACAAGGAAGAGAGTTCCTTGTCGCTTAAGGCGCTTATCAAAGGATCGCAAAATTTCTCATACCAATATCCATCCACACTAGCAAATGATATCCCGTCACTTAAAAACAATACATCTGATTCCTTGAGAGCAGCGCATTTTTTCTCGTCTTTGTAGTTCGCATAAGCAAATTTGAAAATATCGGTGACAATGTTATTGACAGCCGCAACATATTTATTGCGTCTAGGTCGTGTAGTGACTTTTACATGGTGATGAGCAAAAAGTGAAAAATAAAGGTGGATACGAATTAGAGGCCAGACTTTCAAGCCATCGACCTCCCAGCGGTCTACGGGAAAAACTCCTTCTACCTCGTTTATGAAATCCATTATTTTTGATGTCAGCATGCTGCTCTCTTGAACAGATTCCAAGGCATGGGATACACTTTAGCGCTTAATATCCAGGTAAGGACAAAAGAAATAGAAAAAGTTAGCGCTGAAGCTTGAGCAGCACCGACTGGACCATTTAATTTGATAAACAGGTAGTTGAAACCGATGTTCAGCATGGCGGAAATAAAAGTGACCCATGCCAGAATACCTGTTTTACCTGCGAAAAAGATGTAGTTGGTTACCATGTAATACATCGCGCTGAAGGAAAAACCCAGACAAATCCAAAAAATATATGCCTGTGCACCAATAAAATCTTTACCGACGTAAAAGGAAAGAAAAAACGGCACAACAGTAGAAAGAAGAATTGCCGCAAAAAATACAAAAACGAAATAGGCGTACGTCATCCTCACAATGCGCCTTTTTCCTTCATCATTGATTTCGGGCAACTGGCGATACAACCAAGGCGCATAAGCCTGATTAAAAGAGGAAGCACCCAGGTCAATAATGCTACCAAACTGGTACGCGACGGAATAGATTCCCGCTGTTGCTATGCCCGCCATGTTGGTCAAAAAAATCCTATCAGTTTGCATTATGAGCAGAACACCGAGTGCATGAGGTATAAGAGGTACGCCGAAAGCTAAGGCATGCCTGATAGCTCCTCTGTCGAAATCGTACTTTAGCCAACCATTTTTTCGCAGGAGAACAAGTGCAATAGCCGCAAAAAAGACGAGCGTTACTATCTGCCCCTCAAGCCGCCCCTGCCACCCCCTGCCCATTACTACAACAAAAAAGACACTGAGACCGACATTTACAAGCACTTGCAGATTCTGAAATGCTCCAAACCGTGCCGGTTTGTTCTCAACCTGCCATATCGTTAGAGCTATAAGCGAAATAAATTGTGCAAAGGCAACAAGAACTACCGCCCATAGCCACTCAGTGGGAAAAGACGAGAGTTTGGCGATTGGTTCTGAAAAAAGCCACATCACACCTGAAACAAGAACCGTACTCGCCAGCAGTACAAAAACACAGTTGCCGATATATTTCGGGAGATTCAATTCAGTATTGTCGAAATATTTGACGCTCACGGCTCCATGAAGGCTTAACCCCACAAAAGGACTTACTATGCCGACCAGAATTCCGAACATGGCAACGATGCCATAGTCGGTTGGTGTCAAGTACCTCGTCAGCACGGGCATAATCAAAAACGGTATAGCGGCATTAATGATTCGAGATAATGTATAGATGCTGGCAGATTTGCACAGCTCAGAGGAAAGGACGGATTTGATCATGCTGGGTAATAATCCTCTCCATGACAGGCTGCTTAAGCATTTTATTACTCCTGAAACCAACTGGAACAGTCAGGCTGCATATGCAGTACAGGGATGATCGACTATTCCGTAACCATGGCAGGTCAATCAACATAGCCCTTACCGACTAGGACATATCGGTCTTCTTTATGAGCGGGGTTCCTGCTCGGGGTTAGGACGAACTCGCAAGCTCCTTTCTTTTCAAGCGCTACTGCATCAAAGGAATCATCAATCAGAGATTGATCGAAAGCAGCTTTACGTTGCCAATTCCAATCGCCGTCCCGTTCCCAGACCTGGGAGCTGCGGTGCTGGTCGATGATGAAATTGAAGCCGCGCTCCGACATCCCGATCCACTCCAGGAACTTTGCCAAGTGTTGTGGCTTTCGGTAAAGATATTGCTGTATCAGCTCCGCCCCTTGGTTTGCGGTGAGCCTTTTCAATCGTATCTCCCGGGCCACATGGTCGTTCACCTTCCCGTAACCCCATTTCAGGAACTTGATGTAATCGTGCAAATCAGAATAGTTAAAGCAATCAATATCGTTGTAGCGGTCGAAAGTCCTTGTCTGGTCGGCCGTCTCGTAGCCATAGAGCCGTATCATCTCTTCATGCTGCTGTTTGCTGTCCCAGCGAATGTAGTTGTTCAGGTAGATACCACGCACCCCGACGCTTTCCAACTCCTTATCATCCGGGTAGAAAAACGGGGCCAGGTCTTGCTCGCCGAGGAAGTCAAAGTCGTCCACCAGGTCCTCCGCCTCAAGCCCCATCAGGTCGTGCTCTTTGCGGTACTTGCGGGTCATCTCTACTTCGTCCAGATGTGAGAACATTCCGACCTGGTCTACCCCTTGGTGCGCACCCCAGACAATCAGAGGGATCTTGAATTTAGCCGCCATCTGGACCGGATAGACAGTTTGTCCGGCGATGCAGTGCCAATAGATGCTCCCCCTCTTCCTCAGGGTCGCACGGGTTACCTTCTTCACCGTTTCCGGTGAGACTGTCATTTGATAGAAGTCACAGTCGAAGCTGGTCCTCAGGTAGGCGAGGTTCCTGATGCCGATCTCTGTGTTGTACTGCTTGTTGTACGAGACCAGCAGCGGGTTCATTTTGAAGACGTTCTTCACCGTGTGCACGATGAAGTAGGAGTCCTTTGCGCCGCTCACCGGTATGATGCAGTCGTAGTTGGCGCCCGATCGGTTGCGGTACTCGTCGAAGATGCGGGCCAGCTTTCGGGCCCGCTCGTTCCAGTCCAGGATGTCCTTCTCCTCGTGCACTCGACACCCGGAGCAGACCCCCTCGTTATCGAAAGTAAGGTACAGTGGGTGATTGGAGGGGTAGAGACAGCGCTTGCAGTAGTTCATATCACTTCCTTCTGGATCCTTTCGAACAGCAGGTCACGAAGGTACTCATCGGCCAGCTTCCTTAGCCTGAAGTCGCCGTCGAAGTCGGCCTTGGCGTAGCTGGCATGCGTGTTGAGCCTGATGGCGTCGTGGGACCTGGTAAGGGCCGCCTTGGTGGTTATGACGCTGTGTTCGAAGAAGTGAAAGAAATTGGCCGCAGAGGCCGCGCTGGCGCCGGTCTTGGAGAAGACTTCGTGGATGTCGCCTGCGTTTCCCGCACCGCCGCTTGCGATCACCGGAATCTCGACTCCGCTGGCGATCGTGTCAACAAGCTTCAGGTCATAGCCCGCCTTGCTCCCGTCTCGCTCCACGGAGGTGAGGTAGATCTCGCCGGCACCCCGTTTCTGCACCTCCTTCGCCCACTCTAGCGGCCGCAGGTCGGTCACCACCCCGCGCGACGCATCGTAGACGAAATAGTCGCTTTCGCAATTTCCCGCCACGTCGATAGAGACCACGATGCATTGGCTCCCGAAGATGTCGGCTGCCTCAGTGATGAACTCTGGGGAGCCAAGGCAATGGGAGTTGATGCAGATCTTGTCGGCACCTAAGTTAAGCAGCGAGCGGATGTCCTCAATGCAGTCGATGCCGCCGCCGACGGTAAGCGGGACGAAGCAGGAACGGGTGATGCCGTTCACGAAGCGGTAGTCCTTGCGCCCCCTGTCCTTACTAGCCGTGATGTCGACCACAACGATCTCGTCAACTCCCCAGGAGTTCAGGAATTCGATGGCTATTTCCGGCTTCCCTACCGGAAGATACTTGCGGAAGTTGATGCTCTGCACTACGATCCCCTCACGAACGATGAGGGTCGCAATGATCCGTTTCTTTAGCAAGGCTTCACCCCGAAATAATTGAAGAAGTTTCTGAAAAGCTTCAGGCCGTTGTTCTGGCTCTTCTCCGGATGGAACTGTACGCCGACCACGTTGCCGCTGGTGACTATGGCGGGAAGCTGGCTGCCGTAGTCGCAGTAGGCGGCAACAGCGGCTTTCTTGGCATGGGCGTAATAGCTGTGGTCAAAGTAGAAGTGGGGTTCCTCCTCGAGGTTCCTGAGGAGGAAGTGCTCTTCCCGGGCCGTGACCGTGTTCCATCCCACATGCGGAACCTTAAGATCCTGCCCAGCGGGTATCTCCACCACGTCGAAGTCGATCCAGCCAAGGCCGCGGTAGCCGGGGGACTCCTGCGAGCAGTTCCCAAGTATCTGCATGCCAAGGCAGATTCCAAGAAGTGGCTTCTCCCTTTCCACCACCTCGCGATTCAGCACCTCGACGAGGTTATAGCGCTCCAAGTTCACGGCCGCCTCACTATAGGCCCCCACCCCCGGGAGAACGAAGGCATCGGACTGCGCGATCACCTCAGGTTCCCTCGAGACCACATTGCGGTACCCGAGGAACTTCAGGGCGTGGGCCACCGAGTGCACGTTCCCTACCCCATAGTCAATTATCACAATCTTATTGCGCATGGGTACCACCGATCGGATATCTGAGCTTCCACTCCCCCCGGGCATCCCGTTGGAATATCTCCTCATTGGTGAAAGAATCTACCACGCGGTGGAACTCCTCGACCGAAATCTCGAGGTATCTGCAGTAATCTGCGATAATCTTTTCAGATATTTTACCGTCGTAACGGGTAACCAGGTTGATCCCCTCCTCCCTGGTCATCCGGCCAAACCTGATCTCCTCGTTGACGAACTCGGTAACACGCCCGAAGCCGAACTTCCTGTACTTGATCATCTGATTCATGTTCATCCAGTCTTCGTCCAGAGCGTCCACTCCCATGATGTCCCCCATATCCTCCGGGCGGTCGTCGCGGATGTCGAGGCCATGCAGGCAGGAAAAGGAGCCGTTGTCCTTCTTGGACCAGATCTTCCAGAAATAGCCGAGGTAGATGATGCGCAGTTTGGCCCGCTCCATGTCTTCGTCGGAGGGGTAGCTGTAGCAGAGCAGGTCCCTGAGCTTTATGTTGTCCGAGAACATCCAGGAGGGATCCCCCCCCGCCAGAGTGTTTCCGTGCTTCATCTGGTTCCCCTCATAGTCCAAGGAGTTGGTCCCGAGTTCCCCCAGTGTGAGCGCCGGGTTCTCCCCCCAAAAAATTAGGGGAATCTGGTATGCGGTGGCGAGCCTTGGCACCGTGCTGAAAAGTGCGAGTTCCGTCGATTTCTGCCAATTGCCATATTTGAAGAAGCCGTGCCTCATGTTCTCGCGCCAGATCCCAGGGGCGGGGCCGATGGTCACGGTATCGAAGCCGTGCTTGATCATGTTCTCGACGTTGTACGCGCCGCGGTGAGTGATCTGCTCCGGGGGGAAAATGCAGGAAACCAGCAGGGGCTTCAGCTTCAGTACATGCTTCACATAAAGCGCTTGGCGTGTGCTATCCTTCCCCCCACTCACCCCTATGATGCAATCATAACCCGAAGAGTTGTGCGCCCTGCCGAACTCGCAGATCTCCTTGAGGATGCTTTGGCGGCTGGCCCAATCAACATCGACGAGGGTGGCGGCGTAGAGGCACCCCGGGCAGACGCCTTCCTCGTTGAACTTTATGTTCGGGCGGGTGTTAGGCTGCAGGCATTTCTTACAGTAAATCACTTCTTCACCTCGGAAGCGGCGAAGTGATGGTGGTCGCGCGGTGTATGGCGTCCATCAGGCCGTCGTAGATGTTCTTGTATTTGGGGATCAAGTGCGAGTTGAGCTCAGCGATCGCCGGGTGGCGCTGCAGCACGAGCAGAACGTTCTTAAGGCTGAAAGACAGACGATACTCGCGTAGCTTTTTGAAGAGTGCCTCGAACATCCTCAGGTCCTCCTCGTAGTCGAGGGTCAGGCGGTACTGCGGGTAGCGGTACTGTGCCGGTACCGGGACAGTGTTCAGCGAGAACACTTCAGGATTGTTCGTGAAGTAGTAAAGCATGTACTCACTGTAGTTGAAGTCGAGCGGGTAGCGAGTCAGCCGGTCCAGCGCCTGGAAGGAGAATACCTGCGGGAAGGACCCTATCGGTGTCGCATCCGGCTCTATCGAGGTATAATCTACCCCCGCGGCCAAATGGTTTTCCACCAGAAGGTCCACCGCGTCCACGCTCACGATCGGGCAGTCGCCGGCGATGCGGACGATGACGTCGCCGCCATGGCACAGCGCCGCGCCGTGGAACCTCTTGATTACGTCCTCGACGTCGCCGCGGTACACTGCGACTCCCTTGTCGACCGCGAAGGCCTCCAAAGCGTCGTCATCTTTTTCCCGGGTGGTGCAGATGACGATGTCGTCCAGGTACCTTGACTCCCTGAGGTTTTCCACGACGTGCCCAATGACCGGAGTGCCGTCCACCGGAAGAAGCGCCTTACCCGGAAGCCGTTCGGATTTCATTCTTACCTGTATCAGCGCGGTTATTTTCATTTCAACTGCTTCCTATCTCAGAAGATGAACTTCTGCAACCCGCCATCAACTTGAATCGTTGTCCCCGTGATACCCAGGGCAAGATTCGAGCATAGGTACAGGGCGAGGTTCGCGAGTTCCTCCGGAGCATTGAACCTCTGGAGAGGCAGTCCCTCCACAATCTTTTGCTCCACCTCTTGAATGCTAATCCCCTGACTGTTCGCCTGCTCAGTCATGAGCTGAATGGCCCGATCTGTCCTGAACGCGGCGGGGCAGATGGTGTTGATGGTGACGTTATCCTTGATTAGGTCCCTCGACAGAGTCTTTGCCAGGCTTACCAGCCCGGTGCGGAACACGTTGGAGAGAAGCAGGGTCTCGGAAGGCTCCTTCACAGTGGCCGACGCGATGTTGATGATCCTCCCCCACTTATTCTCCCTCATCTGCGGGATGACCAGCCGGTACAACTCCACCGCGTAGTAGAGGACCGAGCGGTAAGCAGCGTCCCAGTCTTCACGGGAGAGGTCACCAAACTTCCCCGGGCGGGGCCCTCCAGAATTCACGATGAGCACGTCGACTCTGCCAAATTCCTCCAGTGTCTGCGCTACTGTTCGGTTCACGTCCTCAAGGTTGGAGAGGTCGGCCTGTATCGGGAGTATCTTCGCACCGGACGCCGCCCTGATCTCAGCTGCCGCCGACTCAAGTATTTGCGGGCTCCTCGCACAGATGGCAACGTTAACCCCTTCCCGTGCAAGCTGCATGGCGCAGGCTTTGCCGAGCCCTTTGCTCCCCCCGCCAACCAGCGCGCATCTCCCCTTGAGTCCCAGTTCCACTGTCATTCCTCCTTAAAATCCGCAAAATAAACCTGTTCGTCCTCCTCGACGTCCCGCAAAAGCACTTTACCTATCATCTCCGTGAATCTCGGGGGCTCTACTCCGCTACCCGGTCTCTTGAACACAAGATCATTGGCACCGATCACGCTCCCAGCTGCAAGAGGCTTTGCGGAGACAATGCTCCTCCTCATCTTCCCGCGATCCAATTCCTCCCCATCGGCAAGCCTCTTCTCAGTCCGCTTCACACTCACGCGCATTCCGCGGGCCCAGGCAACTGCATCCGCCATCTCTTCCGGCTCAAGGCAGACCTGCCAGTCCGGCCCGTGGTCTGCCCGTGACAAGGCCATGTGCTTGGTGACCACGTCGGCGCCGGCTGAGACGGCGGCAGCAGGCATCCAGGTGTAGGGGGTATGGTCGATGAAGCCGACCGGCACGTCATACCTCTCTTTTAGAGTGGTCACGAAGCCAATCGCCGTTTGGGCGGGTTGGACGCCGTTGCCGCTAGACATCATGGTGTGCTGGCCATGCAAAAGGGAGAAGCGAGATGCACCCCGCTGTAAAATTCGCCTCACCGCCCAGTCAATTTCCTGCTCCGTAGCCAGCAGTGTGCTCAGGAAGAATGGAATTCCGCTGGAAGCAACGGCGTCGATGATCAGCGGATTGTTGATGTCCGAAGCATTAATGTTGAACCCGGAACAGCCGGCTGCGACCAGCACCTCAACCAAACGGTGGCTCAGAGGTGCCACCAGACACTCTAATCCGCTCCCTTTCACATAGCGCACAAGCTCTGTAATCTGGGTGTCACTGAACTCGCACTTGAGGCAGAATTCGTGTCCGGGCGAGCCCGCGGTGTACAGATCACTTGCCACCACCATTTGGAACTCGATGGCATCAGCACCGGTGCCGGCAGCGACATCCACCATCTGGCGGGCCTTATCGAGGTTCCCGAGATTCGCCATCCCCTCCTCTATAGTGAAGAAGAGCGCTTCCCCTCCTACTTCCTGGTTCCCTATCTTAATCGTTTCAGCCACTTTCGCCCTCTGTTCGTTTCCTGGTTCTCTTCCATCCGCGGCAGAACTGCAACATCTTCGGTACTACCCGAGTATCTGCTTCGTGAAATTAGTAGCTTCGCTTGCAGTCTGATTTCTCGACATTTTTACGTATTGGGTCAGAGACTAAACTGTCAAAATGTTTATTGCTTTTTTATACTCTGCCCACTGACCGACATCCACATATGACTGTTCGGGAACCGGATAAACACCAACTTTTAAATTAAGGTCGAGAAGCTTCTTAATCAGGTCAGTAATGTCAAAAAAGGTATCCGTCGGAATGTATTGAAGTACTTCAGGGTTCAGGACGTACATACCCGTATTTATCAGATAGTCGAATTTGGGCTTTTCGTTTATCCGGCTTAATCCACCTACATCATTTAACTCGCAGACGCCATAAGGGATCACCATGTGCTGTATGGATGTCACTATAGTGAGCATGAAATCTTGAGACTGATGATACTCGAAGATTTTTGAGTAGTCACTTTTGATGATAATGTCGCAATTTGAGACGAAGAAAGGACCATTGAACTTCCCCTCGGCCAGCTTCAGTGCACCACACGTACCCCGGGGAGAATCCTCGTTGATGTAATGAATATTGTACCCATTCTCGATGTACTCAAAGTACGCCTTGATCATTTTTGCTTTATGACAAACTGAGATATGAAAATCTTTGATTCCGTATTTCGCATACTCATCCATAATAACTTCGAGCATCGTCCTGTCCCCGATGGGGATCAATGGTTTCGGGAGTATTTTCGTAAAGGGTTCCATTCTTGTCCCCTTACCACCCGCCATAATTACCACCTCAGACTGCAGTTTCTTATTCAGCGCCCCAATCTCGGGCTGTTGCAAGTCATTCTCAGAAAGAATCCCGATCAGTCTACCGTCCTGAATTACCGGTAAAAATGTGAAATTTCCACTTTTCAGCAGACAAATGGCTTCCTCTTGTGAGAACCCAGACTGCAAAGATCGGAAGTCCCGGTTGGTGATCTTGAGCACGTTGTCGTTAAGGTCCAAACCTTTCAAGACAGCTCTTCTAAAATCACCGTCAGTCAGGATACCAACGACAAGATCATCATCGTCAACTATGACAGCAAACCCAATTCCCGTCTCATTGATACTTTTCACAGCAGAACGGATGTCCAACTTGTGACTGATCTTAACCTTGCTGTATTCGCGCATACTCTGGCCTAAAGAAGATCGTTCCATTTCAATAATTCGTCAGCATTAATGCTTCGGTTCACCTTTCTGCCAACAACATAGCGGACCTCGTCCGGATGTATTCCCGTTCCTGGCCGCTTAAAGTCAAGATCCTCGTGCCCGATTACCTCGCCGGCTACTAGATTTTTTTTCAGAACGATGCTCCTGCGAAACTTGGACTTCTTCTGCTCCTCCGCCCCGGAAACAATTCTCTTATACGATCCAAGGGCATCGCAAATCTTATGCGACTCCACCACGATGCTCTTCATCTCTCCGGGGTCAGCAGAGATTTCATGGTCCCACCCCGGCAGGTCTTTATCCGTGGTGAAATGCTTCTCTATTACTTTGGCACCGAGCACGACTGACGCGAGTGGGATACTAACCCCTAGGGAATGGTCGGAAAAGCCGACTGGATATCCAAAGCTCTGCTGCAGCATTACTATGTTTCGCAGGTTGATGTCGTCATTAACTGGCGGATAGATGGAAATGCAATGCAGTAATACGATTTCGTTGTTGCCGGTAGTTTCAATTGTCTTTATTGCGTTGTCGATTTCAGCCATGGACGCCATCCCCGTAGACAGCACCACCGGCTTTCCCTTTCCTGCAATGTGTCTTAGTAACGCGTCGTTATTGATATCCATTGATGCTACCTTGATGAACGGCACGTCGATCCTGCACAACAGGTCGACCTCCTCAGGGGCAAAAGGGGAAGAGCAAAAGTCGACACCGATCTGATCGCAAAACTCCTTCAGTTCGAAATGCTGCTCTTCTCTCAAATAGTAACGCTCTACCATATCTCGCAGCGACCCGAAGTGCTTTTTGGGAGAGTCGTCATAGCTCTGATTGCAGTCATACTCCGCCTGGCAGATCAATGAGGATGGGGTCCACGACTGAAACTTGACTGCATCGCACCCGCAACCAGCCGCCGAGCGGATCATCTCCTTTGCCAGAGCAATGTCGCCATTGTGGTTCGAGCCGATCTCGGCGATCACATACGGGTATTTTCCGGTCAATACTTTCTGGTAAAAACTATTTGACGTCATGACACTCCAACCTATCCAGTGAAATTATTTCACTCCACCAGCCGTCGTTGATTCTGATGTAATCAGCATTCACCCTATCCAGGTACTGCCGGCACACAGACTGATCAGCTACCAGCATTTCCAACCGCGCAATTTCGTCCAACTTTTTGTGGAATCTCTCAGCGAGCGACACACGGCCACTTGATGTGCAGTAACAAACGAGGTTCCCGTAGTGCAGTTTCTTGACCTTCAACCCAAGCCTGAGCTTTTCTTCTGTAAGGCCTTCCTTCATCCCAATGGTGTTCGCGTCGTACTGCCGGTAAAAGGTTATGGCATCCCGCAGGAACCGGCCTCTGAGGCCATTAATCAGGGAAACTGTATAGATCCACCAGTCCACTGCTATCAAATCAGCAGGGATAGCAACTTCCGGGAGGCGCGCTAGGTTCACCGCGGAATTCGACAGACCAATAATGTTGCTATGCTCCACCTGGGCCGGATGTGTCAACTCTTCCGCTACCCCAATGGATGAGAAATACTCCGGCTTCTGGATCCCTCCCCCCTTGTCTACCAGCGAAACCTCGTTATAGACAAAATCGTAGGTGGAAAGCCATCGCACTGATTCCGCAACCCGGTTCGGCGAGAAATAATCGTCCGAATCCGCGAAGATCAGCTGAAGATACTTTTTTCGTGCGCAGCCGATCAGGTAGTCCCTGATTTCAGCCACGCTCATCTGGGTCTCGCTCTCAAGCCACACGGTTTGCGGGGGAAAGAGCGCCTTCACCCCTTGATCGACGCCATCATTGAATATGAGGAGGTCGAAGGCAGTGTAGGTCTGAGCTCTGAGAGAGTCGAGGAAGTCCTCGAGAAAAGACTCAACTCCAGGATAGATGACTCCGGCGACGGCTAAGGGATGCGTGACCATCTCTATTTAAATCCCCGTCACAAGGCTGTTCGCTTTCACAAAACTTTTCTCTGCAATGGTAATTCCTTGTTTGCTGACAGCACCGCTGCCATAGAATGTCCCAGTGCCTACCGTCACTCCGCCGTTCACCACCGAGGCGGTGGAAATATGACAGTGATTACCGATAACAGCATCATGCTCAATGAGTGCTTTGGTATTGATGATACAGTTGATCCCGACCTGCGCGCCCGCATTGATCACTGCCTGGTGCATGACAATCGTTCCCTCCCCCACAATGGCATGTCTTGAAACATGAGCCAATGGTGAAATAATCGCCGGCAACCGTGATCGGTACATCTTCAGCTGCTGGTAGAGGGATATTCTTCTCTCTGGGCTCCTTATCTGACCGAGTGTGATACAAAAATTCCGGACCTCTTTGGCCAAACCTCCAATGTCGGCGTCGGTACCCATCACCGGGTAACCGAGGATCTGCTGCCCCACATTTTCAGGAAGGTCAAGAATGCCTACGATCTCAAAATTCGCCTCAAGTTCGATGACGTCGATGCACGATTTGCAATGGCCGCCGCCGCCAACCAGTATTAGTGGCTCTCTCGTCATGGCCCCCTCCTATGACTTACCTTGCCACGTCTGTAAGGATAGCGCTGCTCGGAATGTTGATCAGCCGCCGCTCAAGACTTTGCGCTACCGGGGTTTCCATCCTCGGGCACTCCGTAAACATCGGCTGGTTCTGCATCAGAGTCCAACAGGGGCGAGTCATTATACCTCTGGCATTTGTCCTCTCAAGAATGATGTCACGCTGATCGGCAATACATTCGTCGAGTATAATCGCTTGCAACCAATAATTGCTCCGGGTGAACTCCGGCTCGGACATCAGCCTGACGCCCTCAAATCCTCTCAGCACTCCATGGTACGTTTCGAAAAGCTGGCGCTTTGCCGCCAGAAAGCGCGGGAGCTGCTCCAACTGCGCGCACCCCAGAGCTGCATTCAAATTTGGAAGGCGGTAGTTGAAACCTACCATGTCATGGTTGAACTTCCAGGGATGAGGAACCTTTGCCGTCGTTGTCAGGTGTTTCGCCAGTCGGCCCAACTCCTCGTCATTGGTGATCACAGCGCCACCGCCGCCGGTTGTTATTGTCTTGTTGCCATTGAAGCTCAGCGCAGCGAGACGGCCATGGTTGCCGGTATGCTTTCCCTTGTAGTACGACCCGATGGATTCAGCTGCATCTTCGACCAATTCCACACAAAAACGCTCACATACATCAACGAGCGCATCCAGATCGACGGGATGTCCAAAAGTGTGCATAGGTACAACTGCCCTGATCCTCCGCCCGGTCTTGCGGTTGTAACAGCTCCCAGCCTGCAGATCGACAATCTCCGCTAGGTACTGCTCCAACTTCACAGGATCAAGCCCCAGGGTCCTCTCGTTGCTATCTACAAAATGAGGAACTGCACCACAGTAGGAAACTGCGTTAGCCGTGGCAATAAAGGTCAGTGAAGGTATGAGCACCTCATCGCCAGGGAGGACACCTGCCAATAGCAGACAGACATGCAAGGCGGCGGTACCGTTCACAACCGCGATGGCACAGTTGGCACCGGTAAAAGAGGCAAGTTCCTCCTCAAAACGATCCACGAATTTGCCGACTGAAGAAACCCAGCCGGTATCAAGGCATTCCTTGACATAGTTCCACTCATTGCCGGTGAAACACGGTTCATGCAGACTGACCGCACCCACCGGCGGCAAAACGGTCCGAAGTGCCTCGACTAGCGGTTCGACAATCGATTTCCTCATATATTGTACCGGTCCGCCTTGTATCGTCTGAGATTCTCGGGTTTGCAGAACCAGTCCACAGTTTCGGTTAACCCCCGCCTAAGCCCGGACAACCCAGCATACGATGGCTGCCAGCCGGTTACCTCCAGCGCTTTCCGATTATCGGCCCAGAGCCTCTCAACCTCACTCCTCTCTGGGCGAAGCCTCACGTCGTCGGTCTCTATCTCTATGCTGACATCCATTATATCCGCAATCGTCCGGACGGTATCGCCGATGGAAACCTCGAAGTTGCTCCCCACGTTGATCACCTCGCCCACGGACCGGTCCGATTCCGCAATGGCGATGAATCCTTCCACCGTATCGTTGATGTAATTGAAATCCCGTGTCGGGTGAAGGGACCCGAGCTTGATCTTTCTGCTCCCGCTGGCGATCTGAGAAATTATGGTCGGAATAACCGCACGTGCCGACTGCCGGGGACCATAAGTATTGAAGGGACGAATGATCGACACTGGCGTCCCAAAGGATGTATGGAATGACATGGCAATGTGGTCCGCGCCGATCTTTGACGCAGAGTACGGTGACTGCCCCTGCAAGGGGTGTTCTTCCGTTATCGGTACGAACCGAGCGGTTCCATAAACTTCGCTGGTTGAAGTATGTACAACCTTCTCCACCCCGAGTTCACGGGCGGCCTGAATGACATTCAATGTGCCTTTGACGTTAGTGTCCACGTAGGTATCAGGAGAATGGTAGGAGTAGGGAATGGCTATCAGCGCAGCCAAGTGCAGCACCACATCACAGCCTTTCATGGCTTCCTTTATCCCGTGAGGATCACGAATGTCCCCCGAAAAAACGTCCAGGCTCTTTCTGATCTCCACCTCTGAGTGATCCAACCATCCCCAAGAGTTGAAAGAGTTGTAGAGAACAAAAGCACGGACATCGCAACCCCGCCTTACAAGTTCCTCGATAAGATGAGACCCGATGAAACCATCTGCACCGGTGACTAGAATTTTTCTGTTTTTAAGTTCCATGGCTGGCTTTCTATTGGGAAATCGCCCGAAAACGTCCACCTGATTCTTACAGGCGCCAAAGACGCATTTCTTTGAGTCTCACGTGTTCCGGATCGAATATACCTTTGACATCCGCGAAGACCGAATTCTTTTTAGCAGCTTTACACAGGAATCCAATGTCATTTCGCGATAAAAATTGTGGGCTACAGCAATGATCAGAGCAGAGATGTTGGTGGCACGTAGATCTTCGGGACCCACCTCTCCCGTTCGATCGTGCCCCTGCTGAAGTTCAGCTATGCGTGCTTCATTGATGTCGAACCCGAATGGTTTCTTTTTCTTTACCGAAAGCAACAGCAACCGCAAGGCCTATGACCGAAACCTTCCTCTGGTGCTCTTCCAACGGATGGCTCTCCTTCAGCAATTGAAATACCGGCGATACCACTCGACGAACTTCCCGACGCCTTGTTCGATGGACGTCGCCGGCTTGAACCCGACATCCTTCATCAGGTCATCGACATCTGCATAAGTAGCCGGCATGTCACCTGCCTGGATAGGAAGGAAATTCTTCTCCGCCTTCTTCCCGAGACACTCCTCCAGCACCTCGATAAAATGCAACAGTTCCACCGGATTGTTGTTACCAATGTTGTAGATACGGTAAGGAGCGCGGCTCGTGCTGGGATCGGGGGTGTCACCACTCCAGGCAAGGTTCGGCTTGGGCGTGTTGTACATCGCACGGTGCACACCCTCGACGATGTCGTCGATGTAGGTAAAATCCCGCTGCATTTTGCCGTTATCGAAGACGTCGATCGATTTTCCCTCAAGAATGGCTTTCGTAAAGAGGAAGAGTGCCATGTCTGGCCGCCCCCATGGTCCGTAGACAGTGAAAAACCGCAGGCCCGTAGTTGGCAGCCCGTAGAGATGGGAGTACGTGTGCGCCATCAGCTCGTTGGCTTTCTTGGTTGCGGCATATAGAGAAACGGGATGGTCCACATTATGACGAACTGAGAAGGGCATCTTGGTGTTGGCACCATAGACGGAGCTGGAAGAGGCGTAAACCAGGTGCCGGACACCATTATGCCGGCACCCCTCGAGGACGTTGATGAATCCGGAAATGTTACTGTCGATATATAAGTAGGGATTTTGAAGGGAATATCTGACGCCGGCCTGGGCAGCGAGATTTACAACTATGTCGAAACGGTTTTCCGCGAACAGGTCGGCGACCGCCTTCCTGTCCGCGAGATCACCTTTCACAAATGTGAAATGCTCATCGTCGAGCTGTTGCAGGCGGGCTAACTTCAGGTTGACGTCGTAGTAATCATTCAGATTATCAAAACCGACAACTTCTGCGCCTTGATCCAACAGTCTTCTGGTGAGGTGAAATCCGATAAAACCGGCTGCCCCGGTAACCAAGATGCTCATACCGCCTACGTCCTGCTTCCTTTCATGATGCAGCTGCCGAATCCTACAACATCACTTCCGGCAGTAAAAGCAAAAAATATCTCATTCTCCACCTCTATTTCAGCACCCGTTCGCCCGCTTTTCGCGCTCGGCGAGCTTCAGGTCGGAATCCACCATCATGTTGACCAGCCCGTCGAAATCGACCCGCGGCTCCCACTTTAGTTGTCGCCTTGCCTTCGCCGGGTCCCCGAGAAGCAGGTCCACCTCTGCGGGCCGGAAATACTTCGGATCTATCTCGATGACGATCTTGCCCGTTTTCGAATCGATCCCTTTCTCGTGCACGCCGCTCCCCTTCCATTCCAGCGGCATGTCGAGCCGTGCAAAAACTTTCTCTGCGAACTCCCGTACGGCATGGGTTTCGCCGGTGGCGACGACGTAATCATCCGGCTCCGTCTGCTGGAGCATGAGCCACATTGCCTCCACGTAGTCGCCGGCAAAACCCCAGTCGCGCTTGGCGTCCAGGTTTCCAAGATAGAGGCACTCCTGCAGCCCTAGCTTGATCCGTGCGGCAGCACGCGTGATCTTGCGGGTAACGAAGGTCTCGCCGCGCCGCGGCGACTCGTGATTGAAAAGTATTCCGTTGCAGGCGAAGAGATTGTAACTCTCACGATAGTTGACGGTGATGTAGTATGAGTACGCCTTTGCGCACGCATAGGGGGAGCGGGGATAGAAAGGGGTGGTTTCCTTCTGCGGAGTCTCAACGACTTTTCCGTAAAGCTCCGAGGAGGACGCCTGGTAAAACTTCGTGTTCAGCTCTGTCTCGCGGATCGCTTCGAGGATTCGCACGGCACCGAGTGCGTCAACTTCTCCGGTGTACTCCGGCACATCGAAGGAGACGCGCACATGACTTTGGGCACCGAGATTATAGATTTCGTTGGGGCGAACATCGCGCAGCACCTTGTTGATGGAGCTGGCGTCATTGAGGTCTCCGTAATGGAGAAAAAGGCGGACTCCCGTTTCATGGGGGTCCCGGTAGATATGATTGATCCTGCCGGTATTGAAAGAAGATGAACGGCGGATGATGCCGTGAACTTCGTACCCTTTTTTCTCGAGGAATTCGGCGAGGTAGGAGCCGTCCTGGCCGGTGATCCCGGTGATCAGCGCTTTCTTCATTAACCCTCCTTTCAGAATGACCCTCAAAAAATTTGAACTATATACGAGCTTCTTCCTCTTTTCAACCTGTTTTACTGCCCTTCTCCGTAACTGGTCAGAATCTTCTCGATGATGTTGGTTGTCGATTTACCATCCACAAATTCCACCAATTCCACGCGCCCTCCGCAAGATTCCACTACATCCCGGCCCACTACCGTATCCGGCGTGTAATCCCCCCCTTTCACGAGCACCATTGGTTTGAGTGTTTCAATGAGAGCAAGCGGCGTATCGTCGTCAAAGAATACCACGTAGTCGACACAGTTCAAGGCTGCGAGGAGATGGGCACGCTCTTCCTGCGGGATGAGTGGCCGCTTATCTCCCTTGAGCCGCCTGACAGAAGCATCACTGTTGAGGCCCAGGACGAGAAGGTCACCAAAAGAGCGCGCCTTCTGCAGGTATTTCACATGCCCCACGTGAAGGAGGTCGAAACAACCGTTGGTGAACACAACTTGCTTCCCCCGCCCTTTCTCCTTCTCGATCACCTCAACCAGGACGTCCAGGTTCTTGATCTTGGCGTCACTGTCGGCATGTCCGTGACCGATGAGGCCGATGACCTCGGAAGGCGTCACGGTGGAAGTCCCTACCTTGCCGACGGCAATACCAGCCGCCACATTGGCGACCCTAGCGGCATCCTCATAGCCTATACCGCAGGCGAGCGCGACCCCCATAACAGCTAGCACGGTATCGCCTGCACCCGTGACATCGTAAACTTCCCGGGCGAAGGTGGGAATGTGGGTCAGCCATCCTCCGCTCCCGAAGAGGGACATCCCCTGTTCGCTTCGGGTGATGAGGAGCGCATCCAGTTCGCACTCCCGAAGTATGCGTTCGGCAGCGCGACCCAGATCATCTTCGTTGGCGATCGGCATCCCGGCAGCCTGCTCTGCTTCCTTCCGATTCGGCGTAAGAATTGTCGCACCGCGGTATTTGCTGTAATCGCTCCCCTTCGGATCGATCACTACTGGAATGCCTCGTTTCCTGCCTGCCTCTACTGCCGCCTGAACTACCCTCTCGGTGAGGACCCCCTTGAGATAGTCGGACAGGAGAAGCACCTGGAACTCATCTGCATGACGCTCCACGTACTCGATAACCTGAGCCTCCAGTTCAGGGCGCAGCGGCTCCTTCGTTTCCCGGTCCATACGAACGATCTGCTGATTGGCCGCCACCACGCGGGTCTTCTTGCTGGTGGTGCGAAGAGGGTCTTCGAATACTCCGGCGACATCCACTCCCTTGCCCGTAAAGACATGCTGCAGGGTTGTGCCGTTCTCGTCCGCGCCTATGACGCTGCAGATCGAGACGCTGCACCCCAGCGCGGCCAGGTTGTTCACCACATTGCCCGCCCCCCCGAGGCGCAGATCCTCACGGATGATATCGACCACCTGAACAGGCGCTTCGGGAGAGATGCGTTCGGCTTTCCCCCACAGATACTCGTCGAGCATCAGATCGCCAATCACCAGTGCGCGAACATTTCGAGCCTTGGCAAAAAGCGATTCCGCGTCCTTACGTTGCATTACGGCCTCCAATGTTGTTTCTACGCGCAGTGATGGGAAAGCACCTTGTCGATACCGGCAGTAAGTGCCTCCACAGTTATGCTGTCCCTGCAAGCAGCATCCTTGTCGCAGGAAGTTTTAAAGCAGCCGGTGCAGGGAAGCTGAGCCTGTATCACGACATGCTGGCTGCCACGTGGACCGCTGCGCATGCCGTCACTGGCGCGATAGAACGAAACGGTCGGGGTGCCGACGGCAGCAGCGAGATGAACAGGACCGGTATCGCCGCCGACGACAACATCGACTTTCTTCAACAGAGCAGCAAAGCCTTTCAAAGAATAGCGGTCGACTACACGGGCACCACTTCCAATCGCGGATGCGATGTCCACAACCGCCCTGCGCTCATCCTCATTTCCCCATGAGAGTAGAATGCTCGAATGCGGATGCCGCCGGAGCAGATCCGCTCCCAGCTCTGCCCACCCCTCCTGCTTCCACAACTTCGTCTGCCACGTCGTCCCCTGGTGGAACAGGAAAACGAGCCCGTCGTCCAGCGTAGCCAGCAGCGCTTCCGCGGCAGCATCGTCCTCCGCGGAAGTCCAGATATCAGTTATGAGGGAGAACTCCCGGAAATCTTTGCCGAACGGAACGCTCACCAGCCGCAGATATTGATCGGTGATATGGCGATCAATCATACGCAACGGAACCTGACGTGTAGTAAACAGAAGGTTTACGCTCTCCTGAAGAGCATCCTTCTCGAACCCGATCCGGTGCTCCACTCCGCTCAGCCAGCAGACGAGACCGCTCTTCAGATTGCCCTGTATGTCGAAAACGAAATCGTACTGGTGCTCCCGCAATGACGCCTTGAGTTCGCCGATTTCCCGTCTCGTAGCGGAAGCGAAGGGCTTTTTCCTCCACACCTTCGTCCGCACAGTATAAAGCCGCCGCACGAGCGGATTGCCTTCCAGCACCTCCCGGAACGGCTCCTCGACTACCCAGTCTATTTCGATTCCGGGGGAGACCCTATGCAGGTAATCCAGCACAGGCAATGCGTGGATGATATCCCCCAGCGCGCTCATTTTAACGATCAGTATTTTCATTCTGCCGTTACTGCTTGTTCGATCTTCTATAGATCTCCGGATTGAGGGAAGGATCATTGTACATCTTGAACTGCCGGTAGAGCTTCATCTGCTTCTTACCCAGCCGGTATTCATCTATCAGGAGAGCAAGGGCTGTGGCGAGATCGGAACGCTGCTCCCGGAGGATCGCCAGCCGGGCGCGCGAACGCTCCCGATGCTCCTCCGAAACATCGTCCCGGAGAGTATCCTCCTCCATGTGGCAGACCTTTAGCGACAGTATGGAGATTCTGTCCACAATGCTGCCCGGGGTCTCGGAATTGATCGGAAGCCGGGGATTCATCTCGCCCTGGCTCAGCAGCCGGCTCAGTATGGCCTCATCCAGCTTCTCGATCAGGTCGTTGCGCTGCTGGTTATAACGGTCAATGTTGCGCTTCACCTGGGCGATTTCGCTATCGGCAACATCGGTCCTGCGAGCCTTGTCCTCCTCATGCCAGAGCATGAAATTTCGATAAGCCAGTTCGATGGCAATCGGATTGATCGCAACCACCACACCGTCGGAGCGCGAGGCATCCTTGTGCCAGCAAGCTATGCACTCATCGAAGGCCTCAGGCAGATCAACCAGTTCGAGTTCCTGCATCATTACACTGCTCTCCCTTGGACAGAACTGTTTTGCGACATCTCCGCGCAGGCATCAAAGGCCTCCTGAACGGAAATCATTTCCATGCACTCCCGGAACGCGGGATTCTTGCAGTCGAAGCTGTTGCAGGGGCAGCATTCCAGTTCTTCATGGATCAGAATGCGATGCCCCTCTCCCACCGGTCCGCTCCTTACCGGGCTGATGGGGCCATAGAGCGCCACGACCCTGGTCCCTACAGCTGCGGCTATGTGCATCGGCCCGGTATCACCGGTTACCAGAAGTTGAACCCGCTGGAGTACTGCTCCCAGTTCACCCAGAGAGCAGCCGGTAAGATCATGGCTTGATCGGGTCATCCGGTTCCGGATCTCATCCGCAAGCTTTTTTTCGTCCCTGCTGCCGAGAATAAGGATCTCCACCCCCAGCTCATCCACGAGCCTGTCCCCAAGCTCGGCGAAGCGCTCTATCGGCCAGCACTTGCATGCGTGGCTGGTGCCCGGATTAAAGGCTATCAACGGCTTCCCGGCAAGGCCTTCTGCTGCCAGAAAATCATCGGCGAACTCACTATCTTTCCCGGAAGGAAAAAAATCGAGGCGGTGGCTCGCCCGCTGCGCATCGATCCCGATTTTCATCAACGGGCTGAGGTGATCGGCAATGGCATGCACAACCGTTCCACGTGTTTTGTGATAGACGACGACGGTGCTTGGAAAGGCAGCCGAGGCCAACAGCCATCCCTTGATATTGCTGCGCTGGTAGTTGAGGACGAGATCGAAACGCCTGCTTCTTAACTGCCGCCACAGCGAGAGGAATCCGGAGAGGGACTTGTGGGCTCCCTTCTTGTCGAAGACGATTACCTCGTCCACGAGAGGATTACCTGAAAAAAGGGATGCGGTAACAGGCGAGCTCACGATAAAGCTGATCCTGCTCTCTGGATATCGATCCTTCAGCGCTCTCACTACCGGGGTCATGTGCAGAACATCGCCAATGGCACCGGGTTTGATGATAAGGATTGATTTAAACTCTGCAGCCATTTTCTTCACGACCGATGAACTCACTGGTCCAGTCCAGCATCCTCCGAATACCCGATCGAGCGGTGACGCCAGGCTTCCAGCCGATGCGCTGTTCTGCCTTCGATATATCCGCAACAAACACGCGCTGGTCGCTGCCTCGCGGAGGTAGTCGGGTGTAGTTCAAAGAGGCCCCGGTATTTTCCTCAAGAAGCTGGAACAATTCCAGTAGTGACAAGCTGTTTTCCATGCCGCCGCCAATATTGAACACTTCACCCCTTATGTCCCTATGCCGCTCAACAGCCGAAAAATACAGGGCGATCATGTCGTCGGCATGGAGAACATCCCGCACCTGCTTGCCGGTACCTGAAATTGTAAAAGGCTCTTTCAGGTGACCACGTCTAGTCTCCTCTGCCACCTGGCAGAACCACCCGATCCAGCCCTGGTCATAGGTGGCAAACTGCCGTCCGCCATACATGCTAGAGTGCCTGAATACTATTGTATTAAGGCCGAAGATACGGGCGTAATCGAGCATGTACTGGTCTGCAGCCCCCTTCGAGCAGCCATACGGAGAATGGAATTCCAGCGGGGTCGTTTCATCGAATCCCCTCGGTTTGTCTGAGCAGACAAATCGGGTTTCAGTCTCATTATACCTGTACTGCTCCAGATCTCCGTATACCTTGTTTGTCGAAGAATATATGACTGTTGCTTCAGAGGCATGCAGGCGAACTGCTTCCAGAAGATTATGCGTGCCCAGCACGTTAACTTCGAAGTCGAGACGGGGGTTGGCAATAGAGGTCGTCATGGCCACCTGTCCCGCCAGATGAAACACTGCCTCGGGCCTGAACTCCTGCACGAGCCGGTTTATGTCGTTTTCGATCCGGATGTCGCCATGCACAAATCTCATTTCTCCCTGATCCTTTAACCAAAGGAGGTTTTCAGCTGAACCTTTCCGGCAGAGTGAGTCGAAGACTACGAGTTCGTCGCCGCTGCGAAGTGCATGCGAAGCAAGATTGCTTCCGAGGAAGCCGCAGCCACCAGTAATCAATAGTTTCATTACTTATCTCCCAAGGCTCTCGAAGGAATCATCAGACGTGAGCCATTTCATACGATACTGTTGCCGCGACACCTTCCACAAGCGATACCCGTGGAAGCCACCCGAGAGCGGCAAGGCGCCTGATATCGGCACATGAATCCATCAGTTCGTTCTGCCTGTACGGCACTGCTCCGAATTTCAGCTCAGTTGTGGAGCCGGTAATCGCATAAACTGTTTGAACGAAATCCCTGACTGAAACTGAAACCCCGGATCCAAGGGGGTATTCCTGGTACGTTTCGTTACTCACCGGCAGTGCACCCAGGAGCACCAGATAAGCGGCGACCACGTCATCAATATAGACGAAATCCCGCTTCTGATCCCCCTTCGTCAGCTTCAGCTCCGAGATGTTCCTGATACAGCTCCTTATTACATGTGACGTGAATTTGGAGGGATCGTCCCCCGGTCCATAGAAATGCTCGAGCATGATGTTTACGAACCGGATTCTCTGAAGCTCCGAGAAATGCTGCCCCCATTCACTGAATTGCTTCTTACCCAGAGCATAGGCGCTTATGCTCCTGTCGAGGCACGTGTCGGTGTTGATAAAGTGAGGAACGCCCGATTCTATTGCGGCTTCCATAAGCCGTAACGGGAAAAGAAGGTTGGATTCAAGCACCTCCGAAGCGCTTTCTCCCTTACGCCCGTAGCAAGTTGCGCAATGAATCACTGCTTCGATGCTGCCAACTTCTCTAAACGGGAACTGTAGACCGCAGAGATCAATGTCGTAGGCCATGAGGGCAGGCAATAGATCACGGATCCGTCCAAGATCGGAAAAGCTCCGTTTTAGCACCACGGGGGTATGACCGCTTTTCAGCAGCGCCCTTACGAGACGGCTCCCCAAAAACCCCGTTGCTCCCGTTACAACAATCTTCATCTGCTGCAAAACTCCCGGATCTTCTCAATAACGAAGTCGCTCATCGAGTCCGTGAGACCCGGATATACGCCGACCCAGAATGAGTCATTCATTATCCGGTCCGTATTCAGCAGTTCTCCGGCGATTCGGAAACCCTCACCACTCTCCCTCATCTCGTCGAAACACGGATGCTTCGTCAGGTTCCCTGCGAAGAGCATCCTCGTCTGAACTCCTTTCGACTCAAGGTGAGCGACGATTCTGTCACGTGTAAAACCACAGCCTTCCCTGACCGTTAGCAGGAAACCGAACCACGACGGATCCGAACCCGCAGTCGGTTCAGGCAGAACAAATCGATCGCCCAGATTGGACAGCCCTTCACGATACTTGCGCCAGTTGCTTCTCCTTGCTTCAGAGAAGGCCGCCAGTTTACCTAGCTGAGCGCACCCTATCGCGGCCTGCATATCGGTAACTTTCAGGTTATAGCCGAAGTGGGAGTAAACATATTTGTGATCATAGCCGTATGGAAGTTCGCCAAATTGCTGCGTGAAGCGCTTGCCACAAGTATTGTCGCGTCCCGATGAGCACCAGCAGTCCCTGCCCCAATCACGAAAAGATTCCACCAGTCGCGCAAGAGTAGTATTGTCCGTATAAACTGCACCACCCTCTCCCATGGTCATGTGATGTGGGGGATAAAAGCTCGATGTGCCGAGGTCACCCATAGTCCCGGTATACCGCCACTCACCGCGGAAAAAGAAACGTGAGTCTAGAGCATCGCAGTTGTCTTCTATCAGCCAGAGAGAGTGCCGGTCGCAAAACTCCCGTACGGCGTGCAGATCAAACGGATTCCCGAGGGTGTGTGCAACCATCACCCCCTTTGTTTTCTCCGATAGTGCCTGCTCAAGCTGCGTGCAATCTATGTTGTAAGTCGGAAGTGTAACGTCGACAAAAACCGGGACAGCGCCGTATTGAATGATCGGGGCCACAGTGGTGGGGAACCCGGCAGCCACGGTTATAATCTCATCGCCGCGTTTCACTCTCCTGTCCCCGAGCCTGGGGGATGTCAGCGACATGAATGCCAGAAGATTGGCAGAAGATCCGGAATTGGTGAGGGAGCAGTGTTGAACTCCGAGGAAACTTCCGAGTTCCTTCTCAAACCTCTCAGCATACCTTCCGGTCGTCAGCCAGAACTCGAGAGAAGAATCTACAAGAGCCGCAATTTCCTGCTCATCGAACACCCGTCCGGCATACGGGATTCGGTCCCCCGGTGTGAACGGCTTTCGGCCCGCATGTTTAAACTGGTAATACTCTATAGCAGCGGCTATTGCTCGGTCGCGAAGCTCTTTTTCAGTTTCGGCTGTTATGTCCATCGGATACTCCTATGCATCGTAAGACAAGAAATTCGGTCATTCTGCGTCGTACTCGCTGATCTGCCTCAGGCAGACATCTCTCATATCTTCGTTTCTCTGGTAAGCCTTCGTCCAGTCCACGATCAGGTCGAGTGATTTCGCCAGATCCCATCTGGGGTTCCACCCCAATTTGCCCCCAGCCTTCGAGCAATCGAGCTTGAGGTAATGCGCCTCGTGCGGGTGCTGACCGCTGTCAACCTCATAGGTTGCGCCATTCCCCCAAGACGCACAGAGAGTCTGCGCAATCCATTCCACCGGCCTCGCATCTTCGTCACGGGGTCCGAAGTTCCATGCCTCTCCATAGCGAGCGCCGCCCTCGACTAGGTGCTGAGCCAGCAGGAGATAACCACTCAGCGGCTCCAGGACATGCTGCCAGGGTCTGACTGCCTCAGGATTCCTGAGCACTAGTTTCTCCCCCTGTAAGAGGGCCCTGACACAGTCTGGGACCAGCCGGTCGGCAGCCCAGTCGCCACCTCCTATGACATTGCCTGCCCGTGCCGAAGCGACAGCAACGCCGTGCGAAGAGAAGTCTCGCGGATTAAAGAAGGAATTTCTGTAAGCAGCTGTAACCAGCTCGGAACAGGCTTTGCTGCTCGAATAGGGGTCATACCCCCCCATTGGTTCGTTCTCCCGGTAGCCCCAGACCCACTCCCGGTTTTCGTAACACTTGTCAGTTGTCACATTTATGATGGCTTTCACGCTTCGGCATCGGCGGACCGCCTCGAACACATTGACCGTGCCCATTACGTTGATAGCATAGGTTTCAGCAGGATTAACATACGAGTCACGGACAAGGGGCTGAGCCGCCATATGAATGACAACATCCGGTGCAGCCGAGATCATGGCTTTGCCCACCGCTTCGCCATCACGCACATCGGCAATGACAGAATCCACTACCTCTCCTACTCGGGCCAGTTCAAAGAGGTTGGGATTCGTTGGCGGGTGAAGAGCGTAGCCCGTTACGACCGCTCCCATTCGATGCAGCCAGAGACTGAGCCAGGCGCCTTTGAACCCGGTGTGGCCGGTGACAAACACCTTCCTGTTGTTCCAGAAAGCTTTATCCAGCATTATTCTCGCCCTTGGCATCGTTTTCTGCCCGCTGCCCCCATACTTTCCAGGGCGCGGTCCCCGAATTCCAAAGATCTTCCAGATGAGTCTTATCGCGCAGGGTGTCCATCGGTTGCCAGAAACCTGAGTGCCTGAACGCTGCGAGTTCACCTTCTGCGGCAAGGCGTTCAAGCGGTTCCTTTTCGAATACCGTAGAATCACCAGCGATCAATTCCATGACGCCGGGTTCCAATACGAAAAATCCACCATTTATCCACGCACCATCCCCTGCCGGTTTCTCATGGAAAGAAGCGACCCTGTTATCGGAAGTAAGGCTTAACGCGCCGAACCTGCCGGCAGGCTGCGTGGTGGTGACGGTAGCGAGCCTCCCCTGTCTCTTATGAAAAGCAAGCAATGCAGGGATATCCACATCAGCCACTCCATCCCCATACGTAAGCATGAAAGTTTCATTATTGATATAAGGCTCGATTCGTTTGACCCGCCCTCCGGTCATGGAGTCCATACCGGTATCAACAAGCGTCACCTTCCAAGGCTCGGCATACCGTTCATGCACAGTCATCGAGTTGTTTGCCATGTCGAAGGTCACATCGCTCATATGCAGGAAGTAGTTGGAGAAGTATTCCTTGATCACATACCCCTTGAAGCCGAGACATACGATAAATTCGTTGAATCCATAGTAGGAGTATATCTTCATAATATGCCATAAAATCGGCTTACCACCTATCTCAACCATAGGCTTGGGCCTGAGGACCGTTTCCTCGCTTAAGCGAGTGCCGAGCCCTCCCGCTAGAATGACAACTTTCATATACTCGCCACCTTTATCCTCCCCTTCCCTCCTGGCAGTGTCAGGACACCTTTTTTGAATAATTTAGAGAAGGCGAGTCCGTAAACTATACTCGGAATGGAAATCGTAAGACCACTCAAAGTGAATTGCCTGACAAACTGGTCAACCGACTCCCTTTTTCCCTTTTCATTCGTCTCCCGTTTCCATTCATAAACGTACAGCATCTTCAACCACCTATCAGTCAAATACTGCTCGGCAAACCAAAGCCGCGCCTGCCGGTAACACTGGGCAATATACGGTTTGACTGAACTCATAGTTATAGACCCGCCGTGGGCGCGGAAGTAAGAAAGCGGTTCGTGTAGATAAGCCACCTTCGGATATTGTGCGGCAGTTAAAAGGTAGAGAAGAAAATCAGGCCCGGCTCCATGGTCCAGAAAATCATTAATCGTTGGTGAAGGAATCTCACGGAGCAGATTCTTACGCAGGTCGTTCATCCGAAAAAGCGCACCGCCGGGTGAAAATGGAACATCTCCATTGAAGAGGCCGGTACTGATGAAGCGGGAAGAAGGGAAGGTGCCGGTCCGCCCGGTGAACTGGTAGGAAATGTTGCCACTGAAGGGCTCGGGACCGACAAAAGCCGGAGTAAAGACAAAACCCACTTCATTGATTTCCATAAATGGGAGCGTCTTCTCCAGGTAATCGGGAGCCATGAGATCATCGGAAAACAATACCTTCCCGTATGCCCCCCGGGCCTCCTCGATGCATCGAATCCAGTTTCGAACAGGTCCGATGTTACTGGCGTTTCGAAAGACCCGAACCCGCGGATCTCGTGCAGCCAGCTCCGTGCACACCTCGAAGGTGCCGTCAGTGCTGGCGTTATCGACAACAACAACTTCGATATTTGACACTGTCTGAACAAGGGCCGACTCGATACATACCTGTACCAGCGCTTCCCTGTTGTAGACCGGGACCAGTATGCTGACCAGTGGTAGTTTTTCTCTAGACATCACGTGCAGCTCTTTTCATTTTTTTCCAGAACCAGCTTAGCCTTCGATATTCGGCATACAAATACCTGCCATTGGATCGTAAAAATCGTATTTCTTCCACCTTCCATTGCTCGGGATTCTGCCTGCTGAATCCACCTTCGTAATAGGTGCAGATTACTTTGTCGATGAACAAAGTTCTGTTGATACCATGCTTTTTCATCAGCTCATGGGTAAGGACCCTGTCCGCCAAGATGCGATATCCGGCGTCATACCCCCCCCCTATCGCATCTCTACGGTAGAAGATGGCCTGGTGGCACAGTCGCATGCCTGTAATCATTTTGTTCGGGCTTCTTAGTTTTTTGCCTTTCGTATATACGAATCTCCCATCATTCTCCAGCATGCTGGCTTTGCCATAGACAATCACATAACCTGCTTTGAAGTAATCCTCAATCTCCTTGAGGTTAACAACCAATTCGTCTCCAGCATTGAGAAAGAGCAGGTAGTCACCGCTGCTATGAGCTATGCCTTTGTTCATGGCATCGTAAATGCCGTCATCGGACTCGCTTATCCAGTAGTCAATAGCATGGTCGTTCTCTCTCAGCAGATCAACAGTGCCGTCTGTCGACCCTCCATCTATGACTATGTACTCCAGGTGCTGGTCCCGCTGGCTGATTACACTCTTCAGAGTTCGTTCAGCAACTGTTGCGCCATTACGGACTACCGTGATGACTGTAACCAATGGGGCACTACCGGCACATGATTGTCCGGTTGATCCACCCGTATCCATCAAACCCTCCGACGGCCCTTCTGCAACTCAAACAGCCGCATGTACTTCTGAAATGTACCTATAGCGCCCATCGCGGAAACAACGAAACCTTGCACGCCATCCAGACAACCAAGCCGGAAGAGGTAGCGGTAGAAGAATGTATAAACGGGTCGCAGGGTATAGTGGTGCCACTTAGAACGTTTTCCTCGGCTGTGGTAATCGAGGGCTGAAAGTTCGGAGTACCTGGTGGTCCGTTGGAAGTAGGCAGTCAGGTCGAGGTCCTGATCATGGATGATATCGGCTGCAATCCGCTTGATCTTCCCCCGGGGCACGAAACGTTCATGAATTGTACTGTCGCTCCAGGCTCCGTTTCGCTTGTTGTACAGCCGCACCTTGTAATCGGGATAGAAGGAGCCGTGCCTGATCCACTTACCCCAGAAGTTCGTGAGGCGGCGGAAGGCAAACGCGTCGAATTCGGAAAAGTCAGCCTGTGAAAGCGCAAGTACAGCGCTTTTCATCTCGTTGGAAACGCGCTCGTCCGCATCAATCTCAAGGACCCACTCATTGCTAGTCAATGACATGGCATGACTCTTCTGGTCCCTGAAACTGGCGAACGGATGGTGCACTACTCGAACGTTAGCGAAGTTGGAGCATTTTGGGACCGTGTCGTCAGTGCTGTAGTCATCCACCACGACCACCTCATCCACCCACTGCAGGGATCCAAGACACTCCAGGATCTTTGCGCCCTCATTCTTAGTGATGACAAAAGCGGACAGGCGCGGACGCTCAATCAGTGTCATCCTCTCTCCCTCCGGGAATCGAGGAGCGTCGTGCATTGAGTGAAGACGGCATCGACGTCGATGGCTTCGACGCATTCAGGCCTCCCGCGCTCGGTCGGCTCGCACTCCTTAAAAAATTTTTGCCGGCACGGAGAGCACTGAAAAGCACTGTACACGACGCGGCTATTCTCTCCCCACGGCCCGAACTTAACCGGCGACTGCGGTCCAAAAATCGCAACTAGTGGCACCTGCATCGATGCTGCTAGGTGCATGATTCCGCTGTCATTGCAGACGAGAAGCTTGCAGCGAGAAAGGAGTGCCATGGTCTGGCGGAGCGTTGTCTTCCCGACCGCAAAAAGGGGTGGGGTAGTCAGCCCTGCACGGAGAGCGGGAAGTGCTTCCTCGTCTCTGGGACCGCCGAAGAACAGAATCCGCGCGCCGTAGTTTTCCTGAAGCCGTCTGGCCACTTCGATGAAGTTATCGATATGCCACGCTCGGGGAGGATTGGCAGAAAAAGGATGGATGCCTACAATGGGCTCATCTGCTGCTACCCCTGCGCGCAAAAAATAATCCTCGGTGAACTGTCGTTCCTCCTCCGTAAGCCATGCTTCAAGATGGTCGTCTTCGACCTTCACCCCGTCAGCCCGCAGAACGTCCAGGAAATTCTGCACCTCGTGCTGATCGTGCCTGTAAGGTACACGTTTCGTAAGGAGAAATCCGCGCCCTTCGGTATCGAACCCGACCCTTTCCCGAGCCCCTGAAAGAATCGCCATGATGGCGCTGGAAAGGGAGCGTTTCAGCACATAGACCTTGTCGAACTTTCTCGCCCGCAACTCCCGAATAAAGGAAACCTTGTCCCGAAAGGTCCGATGGGTGGAGCGGCTGTCGGCGTGGATAGTGGGAGGGTCCCAGAAGATCAGTTCATCAACATAGGGAATTCCCTGCACCACCTCGGCGGAGCCTGGAGCAACCACCCATGCAATGAACGCATCGGGTTCGGCCCGACGCAGGTTTCGCAGGAAAGGAACGGTAAGAATGGTGTCCCCGATGAACCGGTACCGCAGAACGAGGATTCTTTTTTTTGCTTCAACCTTCAATCTTCACCCTTCAATCCTGCCCTATTTTCTCCGCTTCATCAACGAGCATGACCGGGATGTCGTCCCGTATCGGATACTTGAGACGACAGGGACTGCAGAGAAGTGCAGCACTATTTCCTAAAAGCTCAAGTTCACCCTTGCACTGGGGGCACACCAGGATATCGAGCAGTTCCTGCGATAATGCCATAGAGACACCTCTACCTAAAGAAATTTCTGAAGATACGCCCGCAGCTGGGTATCATCTTCGAACCGCATCTCCAGCCGCACGGCAAACGTCTCGCCAAGTTTTTCCTGCATGCCTACGAGCTTCACCGCATCTTTTTCCGTCGTCAGAAGATATTGTGAGCGGGATGCATCTCGCAACCGGACCAGTGCTGCAAGCTCCTCATCACCGTACGTGGCATGGTCAGGAAATGCAAGAGTTGTGATGAGGCGGACACCCGCTTCTTCCAGGGCATCGAAAAAGGAAGCGGGGTCGGCAATGCCGGCGAAGGCCATCACCCGGGAACCCTCCAGCACGTTGAAGGGCTGCAGTTCGTTCTCGCCAAATGCAACAATACCTGTCAGACCGTGTCCGGCACGACATGAAGCGAGATCGGAATGAAGTGTCGGCGCTGACCCATTGCCACATCTCGTGTAAATCACCATATCCGCCCGCTTCGCCGCCGAAGGATTCTCCCGCAGCATACCGGCAGGCAACAAACGTCCATTACCGTAAGGTCGCGTGCAGTCCATGAGAAGGATGTCGAAGTCCCGCCTTAGGCGCTGGTGCTGGAACCCGTCATCAAGAATGAAAATGTCGGGGTTGAGCTTTTCCTCTGCAAGCCTTCCGGCACGGTATCGATCCGGACCGATGACAACCATGAGACCGGGAACCGTAGCCGCCAGCATGTAAGGTTCGTCTCCCGCTTCGGAAGCCGAGAGAAAAATATCCTTTCCGTCGCTCACGATCTTTGTAGTCCCGTGACTGGTGCCGCCATAACCACGGGAGAGAACGGCTACGCGTTTGCCCTGCTGAAGAAAAAAGCGCGCGATCCAGGCCACTGAGGGAGTCTTGCCGGTGCCGCCCACAGTAAGATTTCCAACCGACACCACCGGTTTCGAAAGCCTATATGAGCGGAGGAGACCGAAAGCATAGAGGCAGGCACGAAAGCGCATGATGAGGCCATACGGAAAGGTGGCTGCTACAAGGAGTGCCAGGACGAGGCGATCCCGCACAGATTGCCGTTTTCCCTCTATCAGCTCTCTGAAGTATAGCTCAACGTTTGCCACTGCTGCACTCATTCAGACTGGACTCTGATTTTTCTCGCCCCTGCAAACGCGCAAGCACCTCGATATGCCGATCCACCGCTCCTCCCGAAACCTGCAACCAGCTCAGGCCCCGTTGCCCCATCTCCTGCCGGAGAGCCGGGTCCATACAGAGAGATCGAAGAGATTCCTCCATGACTGCGCCGTCTTCCACCCGAATGGCGCCGCCTGACTTGAGGATATCCGCTGCTATCTCGCGAAAGTTGGACATATGAGGTCCGAACAGCACAGGGACACCACATGCTGCTGGCTCCAGGACGTTGTGTCCGCCGGTCGGGACCAGGCTGCCGCCGACGAAAGCGATGTCGGATAATGAATACAACCGGTTCAGCTCCCCAACCCTGTCGACAAGCAGCACCTCCCCTGCCGACAATGGCTTCTCCCGCAGGTGGAGCTGAGAACGCAGAACGAACGGAATTTCGAGAGTGCTCAGAAGCTCACCTACCGCGGCAGCGCGTTCCGGATGACGAGGTACGAGCACGAGGTTCATAGCCGTAATCTCGGCAGAAACCTTTCTGAAAGCACCAATAACCACCTCATCTTCACCCTGATGGGTGCTCCCGGCAGTGAAGACGATGCAGTTCTCGGGGATCTGGTAGCTTCGCCGCAGTTCGCGGCGTACGTCCGGCGAAGGCAATGCGCCAGGAACATCGTACTTCAGGTTCCCCACACTATGCACCTTGACCGGGTCTGCACCGATCTCCCCTATCCGTCTGGCGTCTTCGTCACTCTGCATGCAGAAGGCGGAAAAGCAGCCCAGCACCGGCTGAAAGAACCGCTTAAGCTTCAGGTACCTCCCGAAGGAGCGGTCCGATATACGACCGTTGACCATCGCAACCGGTACCCCCATGCATCGGGCTGTGCGAAGAAAATTCGGCCAGATCTCAGTTTCGACTACCACGATCAGGGAGGGCCGCACGCGCCGCAGCAAGCGGGAAACCGCAAACGGGTAATCGAAAGGAAAGTAGCAGCGACAGTCAACTTCTGCGATGGTGCCGGATACCTCACGACCCGTCTCCGTCGTATTGCTGAGAAGGATCTTGCGCTCCGGCCAGCGTCTTTTCAGCGCCTTGAGGAGAGGAACTACGGCCATCGTTTCACCGACGGAGACGGCATGGACCCATATCACCTCGGCACCGGAAAGACCTTTGAGCTCATCCTGCGGGACAAACCCGAACCGCTCGGCCAGCGCCGCCGGGCGGCCTCTGCTGACAGATCGGAAGCAATGGTACGCAATTACAACCGGCAATGCCACCCACAGGAGGAGGGTGTAGATAACGTTGGTCATGCTGCCGCCATCCCGTCGGCTTCAGCCGTGACCTTGCAGAGGGCACCCTCGACCCGCTGGCGGAACTGCTCGATCTCCTCCTCCACGCCGCAGCGCAGCGGCTCCCCCCAGACGAAGAAGCATTTTGTAAAGGGAAGAGGGATCATGAACCTGTCCCAGCTCTTTAGACGCACTTTCCTGGAAGCCGAAATGGCAAAAGGGAGCACCGGTAACCCGGTGAGCTTGGCGATCTGTGCTACACCCGGCTTAACGACCTCGGCCGGCCCCCGAGGCCCGTCGGGGGTGACTATGAGGTCTTCATTCCGCCTCGCAAGCCTCAGCATCTGCTTGAGCGCCTTATCGGCCCCTTTGGATGATGAACCGCGTATGTGCTCAAACCCGAAAAGCGCGGTGATTCTTGCAATGATCTCTCCGTCCCCGTGGCTGCTGATGAGGATATGCCCTTTGTTGCCTTGATAGGCAAAGGGGCTTACACACAGCCTGCTATGCCACATCACCTGAATTATCCCTTCCCCTCTCTCATGGTACCCCCGGGGAATCTCCACGTTCACGAGTCGCACCCGGAGGGTGGTGAAGAGCATCCGTAGTACCGAATAAGCGAGCCAGGGGAGAACGCTCGGGAACCGTTTCTTTAATGTAAGGAGAAGGTTTTTCATCAGGTTTGGAACTGCATTGCGTAGAGTTTCTGGTAGAGGCCAGCCTGAGCAACCAGTTGGTCATGGCGCCCGGATTCGACGATTCTGCCGTTTTCCAGTACTACGATCCTGTCTGCATGCAGAACGGTCGATAGCCGGTGGGCAATGACAAAAGTCGTCCGGTTCGCCATCAGGTTGTTCAGGGCTTCCTGAACCATCTGCTCGCTTTCGGTATCGAGTGCGCTTGTAGCTTCGTCGAGGATGAGGATCGGGGCGTCCTTGAGAATCGCCCGTGCAATGCATAGGCGCTGCCGCTGCCCACCAGAGAGACGCACACCACGGTCACCGATGTTGGTTTCGTATCCTTCCGGCATGTCGAGGATGAAGTCATGGGCGTAGGCTGCCCTTGCCGCTGCCTCCACCTCGGCATCAGTGGCATCGCTCTTCCCGTACCTGATGTTGTTGGCGATGGTATCGTTGAAAAGGACCGTCTCCTGATCGACCAGTGCGATCTGGCGCATGAGATCCCGAAGTCTGATCCGCCGCACATCAATCCCGTCAATTGTGACGCCACCTTCGGTAACGTCATAAAATCTGGGAATGAGCGAGACAAACGTAGTCTTGCCGCTGCCGGAAGGACCGACCAGAGCGATAATCTCCCCTTTGCCGGCTGTGAGGTCAACCTCACGAAGAACGGGCTCATCGTCTTCTCCGTACCTGAAGGAAACCTTGTCGAACCTGACCTCTCCCTTCACACGTCCTGCGGACACCGCATCCGGATGATCTACGATGTCGCGCGGTTCGTCTATCATTTCAAAGACGCGCACTGCTGCACCGATCGCTCGCTGAGCGACATTGTAGGCACTGTTCAGCTTCTTGATGGGGTTGTAGAGGAGGATCATGGCCGCGATAAACGACAGGAACGCATCAGGCTTCATACTGCCGTTGATGACCTGATACCCTCCGTACCAGATGACCGCGGCTATCCCGAGCGATGTCAGGAGTTCCATTACCGGTACGGAGAGGCCCTCGTACTTGATGGATTTGCGCATAAACCGGTAGTACTCGAGGTTCTTTGCGTGAAACTTCCCGATCTCCCGCTCCTCCAGACCGAAGGCCTTGATCACCTTGATACCGGAAAAGGTTTCCTGCAGTATGCTGGATATGTCCCCCATCTTTCCCTGGCTGGCGGAGGAAAGAGATTTGATCCGCCTGCCGATCTTCTGCGCCGGTACTACAGTGAGCGGAATTACAAGAAATGCGATGATCGCAAGCTTCCAGTTGAGGTAGAAAATCATGCCCAGGAGGAAGAGTGCGCCAAAACCGTCCCTGAAGAGGCCGGTGATAACGTTTCCAACCCCCTCCTGCATTGCATTCACATCGTTGAGTACCCGCGACATGAGCGTTCCCGTGGGGTGCGCGTGGAAAAAGCGCAAGCCAAGAAACATCCCGTTGCGGTAGACGTCGTTGCGGATATTCTGTACCGCCAGCTGCCCAGCAGTCCTGATGAAGTATTCGTTGATGTACCGTCCCATCCCGCGGACAAAGAAGATCCCAATGACGGCCAGGGGGAGAAGAAGAAGGATACGCTGATCCTTCCCCGAAAAGATCTGCTTCAGGAGCGGTCCCGTAAGGTAGGCGAACAGCCCGTCCATCCCTCCCACTACCATTGAGAAGATCGCCGAAATGACGATGCGCCACCAATAGGGTTTGCTGTATCGAAGAATTCTTTTAAAGGTGTCCATGTGTTTTTTCAGGCCAACATGTCGAGAGCAAGTCGGGCGACTTGCGCAGAACAGCCGCCGCAACCAAGTTTTCCGCGCACAGCAACCAGCTTGCTACGTATGCTCGCTGCATATTCATCATCGGTAAGTATCCGCGTTATTTCGTCGGCAATAATTTCAGGCCGCGCTTCATCCTGAACGAGTTCCCGCACCGCCCGTTCCCCCGCCACTATGTTACAGAGGCCGATGTGATCGACACGGACGAGGCGCTTTGCCACTTGGTACGTGAAGGGGGACACCCGGTAGATGATCACCATCGGGGTTCCAATGAGGGCGATTTCGAGGGTGACGGTGCCTGATACGGAGATAATGGCGTCACACACCTGCATGACGTCGTACCCTTTCCCCTCCACGACAGTTATGTTCAGCCCCGATCCTTCCAGATGTGGAGCGAGGTCTTGGCGGTTAAGGCTGGAAGCAAGGGGCAGAACGAACTGAAGGTCCGGAAAACGTCCGCGTAGCAGGAGGGCCGTTTCGAGGATCACCGGGAGGAGCCTCTTGATCTCCCCCCGTCGGCTCCCCGGAAAAAGACCGACTGTCCGCTTAGTGGAGTCGAGACCGAAAAAAGCGCGGGCTTCCTCAGGCGACATCGTAGGGTGAACTACATCGAGCAGGGGGTGCCCTACGAAACTCACCGGCACACCCTCCTTCTCGTAAAAAGGAACCTCGAAGGGAAAAACTACCGCCATCCGATCCACGAGCCGGGCGATCTTCTTCACCCGCCCCACCCGCCAGGCCCAGACCTGCGGACTGATATAGTATAGGACGCGGACACCCGCCCGTTTCGCCACTTTCGCCAGCCGCAGATTGAAATCGGGGTAGTCGATGAGGATAAGAAGATCAGGAGGATCTTTTCGGAGGATATCCCGAAGCGTGGCATAGGCCCTGTAGATGACGTCGAAATGAGCCGCCACCTCGAAAAGGCCCACGACCGCCATGTCGGACGCATCGACGAGAGTCTCGGCTCCCGCCTCCCGCATCCTCGCGCCACCGATCCCGAAGAAGGTTACCTGCTCGTCCATGCGCCGGGCCTCTCTTATAAGGCCCGCCCCATGCAGGTCGCCGGAAGCCTCTCCGGCGACGATCATTACACGCTTCTTCAGCAACCCTTGATAACCCGTACCACTTCCTCCACCTGCTCGTCGGTCATTTCGGGGAAGATGGGGAGCGACATGCAGCGTGAAGCCACTTCTTCAGCCACCGGCAGCGAAACATTGCCATATTCTGCCGCGAAGACCTCCTGGCGGTGTAGCGGAATGGGGTAATACACGGCCGAAGCTATCTGCGCTGCGGTTAGGGCCTGCATGATGGCATCGCGGGAATCGGTCAGCACCGTGTACTGATGGTAAACGTGGACGCCAAGGCCATCTTCGAAGGGGGGAGTGACCTGGGAGCCGGCAAGAAGTGAGCTGTACCGGTGAGCGACGCGGCGGCGTCCCTCGTTATATGCCGATATCCGCTTTAGTTTTGCTCTAAGAATGACCGCCTGGATTTCGTCGAGGCGACTGTTGTAACCGATTACGGAGTGATGATATCGAACCTTGCTGCCATGGTTGCGCAGAATTTTCACCTTCTCTGCCAGTTCCGCGGAGGTGGCGGTAATCATCCCGCCGTCACCGTAACAGCCGAGGTTTTTGCTTGGGAAGAAGCTGAAGCAGCCGAGGGCACCAATGGCCCCGGTCATCTTTCCGTTGATGGAAGCGCCGAAGGACTGGGCGCAATCCTCGACGAGGAGAAGATTGTGCCGCTTGCAGATCTCCTCGATGGGAGCCATGTCTGCCGGCTGTCCGAACAGGTGCACCGGAAGTATCGCGCGAGTCCTGCTCGTTACCGCAGCTTCGATTTTCGACGGATCGATGTTGAATGTCTTCGGATCGATATCGACAAAAACGGGAGTAGCACCGACGTACCGTATTGCTTCAGCGGTGGCTATGAAGGTGAAGGGGGAGGTGATTACCTCGTCCCCGACCGTGATGCCGGCTGCGGCTAGCGCCAGATGCAGGGCGTCGGTTCCTGAAGCAACCGCAACGGCATTAGGCACACCGAGATAGGCCGCAGCCTCCTGCTCGAATGCGGCAACATTGGGACCGAGAATGAACTGGGTCTTGTCCAGCGCCTCAAGAATGCCCTTATCGATTTCCTCTTTGATGCTCAGGTACTGTGTTCTCAGATCAACCATCGGAATCATGTTCTCACCTCGGGATCGCTCTGCCTCGGCCCGAACCAAGAGGCATTCGGCAGCGCGAGATTTAGTAATAACCAGACTGTTGAATCAGGCAGGTTGTTCAAAAACAGTCAGATCGCCGCACCCGCAGAAAGCCCCACGGAGGCATAGCTGCGCTACGCCGCACACGGCGGCTTTCGACGACCGCGGCGAGATGGCTGTTTTTCAACAAGCTGTTAAAGCTGCTTGTTGATGAGGAGGGCAATCTCCAGCGCCTTCCTTCCATCCTCCCCTGTAACGACGGGAGCCTTCCCTGTTGCGATGGATTCGAGAAATGCCTCGATCTCAAGCCTCAGCGCATCCACCTGTTCGAAACTCTGTTCACTGACGTCCACAGCAGGAACGCCCGGTGCCGATTCTCCATCTCCCTTCCGGAGCACCGCCAATTTCCTGTTCTGAAAGTCCAGAACGACGTAGGAATCGGGCTGGAAGATACGCATTTTCCGCTCACTGGTGAAACTCACCCGGCTGGCGGTCACGTTGGCAACACAGCCATTCTCGAAGACAATCCTGGCGTTTGCGATATCCTCTCCGGCGGTGAAAACCGGTGCACCGACCGCATCGATCCGGGCCACGTTGCTTCCTACCAGGTGCTGGATGATTTCGATATCGTGTATCATCAGGTCGAGGACGATGTTGACGTCGGTCCCCCGTGCCTTGAACGGCCCTATCCGTGTGGCATCGATGAACCTGGGCTCCTTGAGCACGCCCCCGAGCGCCGCCATGGCCGGATTGAACCGCTCCAGATGCCCCACCTGAAAAACAGCACCCTTGGCCGCAGCAATGCGGATCAGCTCGTCAGCTTCCTCCAGCGTCCGAGTGATAGGCTTTTCGAGGAGAACATGCTTCCCCCGCTCCAGGAAAAACTTCGCTACCTCATGATGGTAATTGGTCGGCACGACGATGCTGACCGCATCCACTTGGTCAGCTATCTCTCGGTAATCGCCACAGTACCTGGTGCCGACCTCCTCTGCCACCCGCCCCCCCTGCTGCGGGTCAAGATCGACCACCGCGACGAGGTCCGAGTGCTCTATGGCAGCATATTTCTGCGCGTGGAATCGCCCGAGGTATCCGACACCTATGACCGCCGTCCGTATCCTTTTCATCGCCTGCAAATCCCCCGTTGCGAAGGGTGCTCGATGAACTCGATGAAGTGATTCACTTCCGGCGAAGCAGGGACCTCCTGCTTGATCCGCTCGATGGCATCGGCAAGCTTCAACTGGGAAAGGACAAGTATCTTGTAGGCTGTTTTCAGGCTCGCAATGACTTCATCGGGGAAACCGCGCCGTTTGAGGCCGATGAGGTTGAGGCCTCTCAGCTGCGCGTCGCGCCGGTCCCCCCCGGTAGCGATCGTATACGGGGGGACATCAGTCCCTACGAGCGTCCCGCCGCCGACCATGACGTGAGAACCGATCCGTGTGAACTGGTGAACGGCGGTAAGGCCGCCAAAGGTAACGGAGTCTTCGATGGTAACGTGACCGGCGAGAGTCGCACAGTTGGCCATGATAACATTGCTCCCGACCTTGCAGTCATGGGCGACGTGAGAGTAAGCCATGAACATGTTGTTGCTTCCGATGCTGGTTACGCATTCCTTGGCGGTGGTGGCCCGATGAAGGGTGGAAAACTCACGGATTATGTTGCGGTCGCCGATCTTGAGCCAGGTCTCCTCCCCCCTGTACTTCAGGTCCTGGGGAGGAGCGCCTATGGAAGCCATATGGGAAATGATGTTCTCCTCCCCCAGTTCGGTCCACGACTCGATAACCGTATGCGCGCCTATCTTCGTCCCCTGCCCCACCCTGACATGGGGACCGATCACGACGTACGGTCCGACCTCAACATTTTCAGCCAGCTCTGCGGTGGGGTGTATCACCGCGGTAGAATGTATCATTATTCTCTCCTGAAGCGGTCGAGGTGCAAGACCCGCCAGCCTGGTATCACCGAAGCGACGCCGGTCTTGCGCGATTTTCAGGCCGAAGCCGACAGCGCCAGCACCCGAAGCCCGACCGCTGTTTTGTTATTTGTCTGCGAAGGTAGCCTTCAACTCCGCTTCGGTCACGAGTGTATCTTCTACATATGCCTTACAGGCCATGCTCCAGATACCCCGCTTGGTATAGATTGTTTCCGCCTCGATTCGCAGCTGGTCCCCGGGCTTGACCGGCTTTCTGAACCTTGCGTTATCGATCGCCATGAAATAGGTGACCTTTTCCCGATCCGCTTCACTGGACGCAAGGTATGCCATGATGCCTGCTATCTGAGCCATGGCCTCTATGATAAGCACTCCCGGCATGACGGGGTGCCCAGGAAAGTGCCCCGGAAAGAAGGGTTCGTTGATGGTTACATTCTTGATCCCGACGATCCGTTTCCCCGGCTCGACCTCAAGAATCCTGTCCACCATCAGAAACGGATACCGGTGGGGCAGTATCTCCATGATCTGGTTTACGTCAAGCATGATTCGTCCTCCCTGTATTTCAGTAGATCAATTACTTCGAACTTAACTGCTCCAGCTTTTCCTCCAGCTCCTGAATTCTCTTTTCAAGGGCGCTGATGTTTTTCTTCATTTCCGGAAGCCTGGGCACGGTACCCATCGCCCGCAGCCATTCCCTGTGCGGAATAGCGGGAATGCCGCTGAACATTCCGTTGGCAGGGATACTGCCGGTTACTCCGGACTTGCCCCCTATCATCGTATTGTCACCGATGTGAATGTGCCCCGCCACGCCGACCTGCCCTGCAAGGGTAACATGGGAACCGATGGTGGTGCTCCCGGAGATGCCGACCTGGGAGACAATCATGCAGTTCTCACCGATGACGCAGTTGTGAGCTATCTGGGTCAGATTGTCTATCTTGGTCCCGCGCCTGATGAGTGTCACGTTAAGCGCGGCGCGGTCGATGGCGACATTGGCGCCGACCTCCACGTCATCCTCTATAACGACTATGCCGATCTGGGGAATCTTGTACCAGGAGGCGTCGTCGGGAGCATAACCGAAGCCGTCGCTGCCGATGACTGTGCCACTGTGGACGATAACCCTGCTGCCGATCCGGCACCGCTCCCTTATAGTCACGTTGGCATGGATCACGGTATCGTCGCCGATTTCCACACCTTCATAAAGCACGGCCCCCGGGAAAACCGTCGCACGGTTACCAAGCTTCACACCATCCATTATGCACGCTCCAGGATGGACCGTCACATCGGTTCCCATAATGACGCCGCTGCCCACAACGGCCCCTTCGCATACCCCCTTCACCGGCAGAGACCGTACATGGAAAAGTGTCAGGAGCTTGGCGAAAGCCAGGTAGGGATTGGCGACCTGAATCGCGTTGCGACCGTATCTTTCGGCTCCGGGAGGGAGGACAACGGCGGAAGCGCGGGTGTCCGATACCTTCCCGGCATACTTCGGATTGGCGAGGAAGGTAATCTGGCCTTCCACGGCTTCGTCGAGCCCGGCAAGTCCTGTGATCCTGGCCTCCCCGTCGCCGACGAGTGTGCCGCCCAGATATTGGGCCAGTTCGTTGAGAGTTTTTTCCACGTTTCCGCTCCTGCCGCTCCGGGCTACTTTTTCTTCGAAGCGTTGAACTGCTTGAGGATGTCATCCGTCACGTCAGCAGTCTCGTCCTGATAAATCATTCCTTCGTTCTTTACGAAGATGAAGGTGTACTTGTTCTTGCGGCCGTAGTCCTGAACGACCTTGACTATCTCGTCGACGATCCGGCTCGTCAGCTCGTCATTCTTCGCCTGAAGATCATCCTGCGCGTCCTTGAGAAAACGCTGGTACTCCTTGAGCTTCTGCTGATAGTCCTTCTCCTTGGTGATACGAGCAGACTCGGAAAGAAGGACGCTCTGCTTCTCAAGTTCAGCCTTCAGCTTCTTGAGCTCTTCTTCCTTGGTGTTCTTGTCGAGTTCGTACTTGTTCGCCTTCTGGGCGAGTTGCTCCTTGGCACCCTTTCCGGACTCCGAAAAGAGGAGGACTTTCTGGACATCCACGGAACCGATCTTCCCCCCCTCTGCAAGGACGGGAGCGGCGAATGCAAGGCAAAGCAGAAGAACGGATGCGGTAATGGCTCTTTTCATGTTCATCTCCTTCAGGTTGAGTTTGTCTTCTTGCGTTTATACTGCGTGTCAGAAAAAGCCGCCGATGGAAAATTCGAGCCTTCCCCCCGACTGGTCGATCTCGGCGCGGGGGTTAAGCGGTATGCCGTACTCCAGACGCAGCGGCCCCATGGGAGAAAACCACCTGATCCCGAAACCGTAGCTCGAAAGGAATCGGTCAAAGACGGCTGCTTTGCTGTCGAAGGAGTTCCCCGTATCGAAGAAGAGAACGCCTTTCAGCCCTGCATCCTTGATGAGGGGAAACTGGTACTCGGCATTGAAAAATGCTTCCGTGTCCCCCCCCAGATATACCTCGTTAAGGGACCTTGCAGCTTCACCTGATGAATCGACGGGCAAGAACGGGCGGTTGGTGTTTACCGGACTGACGGTCCTTCCAGCATAGCCGCGGATTGTGTTGATGCCCCCCAGGAAGAACTTTTCGTCGATGGGCACCTGCTTTCCGATCCCCTGAATGTGCCCGACCTCACCGCGAAGCGAAAACACCGTGCCCCACCACGCAGGGAAGAAAACGGTAGTATTGCCGATGTAGCGGGCATAGCGGCTCGTACCTCCCAGCCCGGCCACCTCGACCGACAGGTTGTTCACCATCCCTCTAGAAGGATCGAGCCTGTAGTCGGTCGTATTACGCGTGATGCTGCCGGTGACGGAACTCGTGGTGGCTGAAGTCTCGACCGGTTGTGCCTGCCCCGTCAGTATGTTGTTTTCGAGAGCGGCCGATAGATTGTACACCTTCTTGTCCTCGAATTTATAGACCCAGAAGGTGCTGACCGTATCGGAAAGGGGATAGCCGGCCTTTATGTCGCCGCCGGTGACGCGGCGGGTGAAGTCGAGGTAATCCCGTTCGGTACGGTAAAGGTCCGCCCCGAGTGTCCAGCGGGTATCGAGGAAGTAGGGATCGGTCAGGCCGAGGTTGTATGTCTGGGATTTCCCACCGATGGAGGCGGCAGCGTTGAGCTTGAGGCCGAGGCCGAGGAAGTTCGCCTGCTGGATCGAACCCTGGCCGATTATGCCGTCGAGAGAGCTGTAGCCGCCTCCGATACTGAAGGTTCCCGTCGGCTTCTCCTTCACGTCGACGTTCAGATTCAGCTTGTTGTCGGCACGTCCCCGGGCGGTGGCTAGATTCGCCTCCTCGAAGAACCCGAGGTTCATCAGGTTCTGCTTGCTTCGTTTAAGTGCCGTAGCACTGTAAAGTTCCCCTTCGGCCAGTTTTATCTCGCGGCGAATGACCTTGTCCCTGGTCTTGACGTTGCCGCCGATGTTAATGCGGTCTATGTAGACCTTCTCCCCCTTCTCCAGGTCGAAGGTCACGTCGATGATCTTGCGCTCTGCATCGGCTTTGGAAAGTGGCGTTATGTTGGCGAATGCGTAGCCTTTGTCGGCGTAGATATCGGTAAGGGTAAATACATCGCCACGGAGCGTTCCCCTGCTGAATATCTCCCCCGTCTTAAGCTTCAGTTGCTTGGCCAGTTCTGCTTCGGATTCGAGAAGGTCACCCTTGAAGCCGAGAGCGCCTACACTGAACTGCTCACCCTCGGTGATGCCGATGCGGACTTCAAGGCCCCGCTTGTCGGGCATTACCGTCACGACCGGCTCGCCCACCTTCACGTTGACATACCCGTTGTTGTAGTAGAGGTCGGCAATCAGGTTCGCGTCGTTTTTCAGTACTTCTTCCTTATAGGTACCCGAACTGGTAAGCCATGAAAACCAGCCTTTCTCGTTGGTTTCCATAACCTTCTTCAGCTTGCGATCGGAAAAGGCCCTGTTTCCCTCGAAGAGTATCTTCCGGATGAGGACCTTGTCCCCCTCCTTTACAGTCAGCAGAACCCTCACCTCGTTGGCGGACCGCTTCTCCGTGCGGGTGTCGATCTCCGCAAGGTAGTAACCGTCGTCTGCATAGAGCTTCTTGACCTTCTTGATGCTCTTAGCGACATCATTGGGGGAGTAGATGGTATTGGTCCTGATCTCCAGCACTTCCCTGATTTTTTCCGTAGAGACTTCCTTGTTTCCCTCAATGCGGATCTCACGAACGACCGGCTTCTCGGTGACTAGGAAGGTAAGGACAGTCCCTTTGTCCCCCCGGCTGATCTCGGCCTTTACGTCCTGGAAATGGCCGAGCCGGAAGATGGCGCGGACATCTTCGTCCACCTGCTCCGGAAAAAGATAGCTGCCGGCAGTGGTCTTCAGCACATTTGCAATAGCGGCGGCCTCAATGCGCCGGTTGCCCTTCACGAGCACTTCGACGACCCTCTCGTCGTCGGCATGAGCCGCGGGGATGGCGAGTATCAAGAGAAGCAGTAGGAGGAACAGTCTGTTCAGCAAGAAACCCTCACCTTCATGTCACACCTGTCCTCTAGTCCAGCCGGCCGTCGACGAGCCGTATGGTCCTTCCCATGCGGGCTGCCAGGAGTTCGTTATGGGTTACTATGATTATGGTTATACCAGTCCTGCCGTTAATCTCGGACAGAAGGTCGTGAATACCCTCACTGGTCTTCATGTCCAGGTTTCCGGTCGGCTCGTCGGCCAGGAGCAGTTGCGGAGACAGGACCAGTGACCGGGCAATGGCCACCCGCTGCTGCTCCCCTCCCGAAAGCTCCCCCGGCTTGTGAGTGAGGCGGTGCGACAATCCGACGTTGGAAAGCATCTCCTCAGCGATGACTGCCGCCTCGTCCCTCTTCATTCCTGAAATCAGCAGCGGCATCATCGAGTTTTCGAGCGCGGTGAACTCGGGAAGGAGATGGTGAAACTGGAACACGAAACCGATGGACCTGTTGCGGAACAGCGCGAGAGCAGAATCGCTCTGGCGAAAAATGTCTTCCCCCCGGAACTTGACGGTGCCCGAACTGGGGCGGTCAAGGGCTCCGAGAAGGTGGAGAAGCGTGCTCTTCCCGGCTCCCGAAGCACCGACGAGGGCAACAGTGGCACCTGCCTCAACCTGAAGGGTCACTCCCTTGAGGACTTCGACCTTACCTTCTCCGGATCCGTACGACTTGCGCAGATCAACTGTATCGAGGAGCTCAGCCATAGACGGCGACACCCGAGATCAGCTCAAGGCCGAGGTTAAGGATCGAGCCTGTGCCTGAACCTGTTGGTGCTGCTAAAAACCTCGGCCTATTCATATCTAAGAGCCTCCGCAGGGGAAAGCCGCGATGCCTGCCAGGAGGGGTAGAGAGTGGCCAGGAACGAGATCAGAACCGCAGTGACTGAAATGAGCAGCACATCGGAGGGAACGACCCGTGAAGGGAAATGGTCAAGGTAGTAGACATCCTTGCTGAACAGCTCAAAACCCGTCACGTGTTGAACCACGGTAATGATAGGCTCCAGGTTCGTGGCAACGAGCAGCCCCCCCAGCACGCCGATGAGAGTACCGAAAATACCTATGATCAGCCCCTCTATGACGAAAATCTTCATGATGCTCGTGCCGGTGGCACCCATAGACTTGAGTATGGCGATATCCTTGGTCTTCTCCATCACAACCATAAAGAGGGTTGATGCTATACCGAACGCTGCAACGAGCACGATCAGGGTCAGGATGATGAACATGACTAGCTTTTCCGTCTTGAGAGCGAAGAGGATGTTCTTGTTCATCTGCATCCAGTCGCGGGCAAAATAGGGGAAACCGATCTTGGTGTTGATCTGGGCCGCGATCCGTCCCGTCGCGTACACATCGGACACCTTGAGCTGGATACCGGTGACGGTGTCACCCAGCCCCAGGAACTCCTGCGCTTCCGGAAGCGAAACATACCCCAGGGTCGAATCATACTCGAACATGCCGGTATTGAAGATTCCGACAACGCGGAACTGCTTCATCTTAGGCACCATTCCTAGCGGCGTGATGTTTCCGAGGGGAGAGATGACGTTGACGGTGTCGCCGGTATAAAGGTTCAGGTTTTTTGCCAGCTCTTTACCAATTATCAGACCCGGACGCGCAGGCTCGCTTCCTGCCAGAGGTACCTGCGCGGGCTTTTCCAGCTGCTGGAGCTTCCCCTCCACCAGTGACTTGCTCAGGTTCGTAACCAGTGGATCGGTGGCGACATCCACCCCGCGCAGAACTACACCGGAGACATTCTTCCCGCTGGAGAGCATAACCTGGTTATAGATGAACGGGGTCGCGGCAACAACACCATCTATCTTCTTGAGCCTCCCCATGAGTGCGTCATAACCTTCGATCCCCCCCGTGGACTTGAGAACGACGATGTGGGCGTTGGTGCCGAGAATCTTATCCTTAAGGTCCTCCTCAAACCCTGTCATCACCGCCAGAACGATGATGAGAGCCATGACGCCGAGGGCCACCCCCGCGGTCGAAATGACCGTAATGATCGAAATGAAGGTCGACTTGCGCTTCGCTTTCAGATAACGCAGGCCAATGAAGAGTTCGTAGGGCATTCAGGTCCCGTGATATTGGAATTGATACTCCCGCCGCCCTGGCCGGCGCAGCAGGCATAAAGCTGCCAGTACCGTTATTTTATCTCTTTTCGCAGCTGGGGAAACAGTATGACGTCGCGAATCGATGGCGAATCGGTGAGCAGCATGACCAGACGATCGATTCCGATCCCCTCGCCGGCGGTGGGAGGCATACCGTATTCAAGCGCACGGATGTAATCCTCATCCATGTAGTGAGCCTCTTCATCCCCCTTGGCCTTGGCCGCGACCTGCGCGAGGAAACGCTCCTTCTGGTCGCGAGGATCGTTTAGCTCGGAAAATGCATTTGCCATCTCACGTCCTGCGCAGAAAAACTCAAACCTGTCGACGATCTCGGGATCGTGGTCATTCCTACGCGAGAGCGGAGAGACTTCCGTGGGATAGGCGGTAATGAACGTAGGCTGAATAAGCTTCGGCTCGGCTACCTCTTCGAAGATTTCGGTTATCAGTTTTCCATATCCTACATCGCCGGGAAGGTCGAGACCTATCTTCTGGGCGTAGGCATATGCAAGGTCTCTATCGTCCAGGGATTTCGAGTCGATGTCGCCATACTCGAGAATCGCCTCCCGCACGGTCAGCCGCCGCCATGGACGCTGAAGGGAAATCGCCTCGCCCTGATACACAATATCAAGCGTTCCAAGTAGCTGCTCTGAGACATAGCAGAGGAGTTCTTCAGTAAAGTTCATCAAGTCTTCGAAGGTAGCATAAGCCTGGTAGAACTCCATCATCGTGAATTCCGGATTGTGCCGAACCGAAATTCCCTCGTTGCGGAAATTACGGTTTATCTCGAACACCTTCTCGAACCCGCCCACTACGAGCCGCTTCAGGTAGAGTTCCGGGGCAATCCGCAGAAACAGCTCCATATCCAGTGCGTTATGATGGGTCACGAAGGGGCGCGCCGTGGCTCCACCGGGAATCTGCTGCATCATGGGCGTTTCGACTTCAAGGAAGTCGTTGTCCGTCATGAATTCCCGGATGAGATTTACAATGCGGGAGCGCTTGGCGAAGACTTCCCTCACCTCCGGATTCACGATAAGATCGACGTAGCGCTGCCTGTAGCGGGTCTCCACATCGGTCAGCCCGTGAAACTTTTCGGGCAAGGGCAGTAGCGATTTGGTAAGCAGCCTGAGGCTGGTCACATGAAGTGAAAGTTCTCCCGTCTTGGTGCGGAACGGATAGCCTTCGGCACCGATGATATCGCCTATGTCGAAGGTTTCAAACTGTTCGAACACGTCGGGGCCGACCGCATCCTTCTTGACGTAGAGCTGCATGCGCCCTTTCCGGTCCTGTACCTGGATGAATGCAGCCTTGCCGAACGAACGGCGGGCGAGAATTCTTCCTGCGACGACGAAGCTGGTCGGATTCTCCTCGATCTGCTGCACTTCACCGTAAGCGGCCTGAAGGTCGGCCGAAGTATGCGCAGGCTTGAAATCGTTGGGGTACGGGTTGATTCCGGCTTCCCACAGCGCATCGACTTTCCGCCTTCTCTGGAGCAGCAACTCGCTCAACTCTTCCATTGCACCATACACCCTTTCTGGGGGCTGCTTGCGCAGCCGGATTACCAAACCGACAAATTAGCGTGTTCATCAGGGTAAGTCAAGCAAAAAGGGGGGGGAAAAACAGGGGGGTGAATAAGGCAAGTAACGAAAATTCTAGGAGGTTTTTGTATACGGCTTAGGCGGAAATGCCTGCCGTATTCGATGATCTTTCCCTTTCAGATTAACAGCGGCAGCGGTTTCAGCAATTTCCGATCGTGCTGTAAAGACGCGCGCCGAAATGCTTGTCAGTCATGAGTACAACGTCATTTTCCTGGGTAATGTCGTCGAGGACACTTATGAAGGCTTCTACAACACGCGGGTCGAATTGAGTACCGGCATTGGAGTAAAGCTCGTTGAGCGCGTCACGCATGAGCAGCGCGCTCCTGTAAGGGCGATCCGACGTCATAGCATCGAATGCGTCTGCCACTGCCAGTATCCGGGCCTCCAGAGGAATCGCCAGTCCCTTGAGGCCGTTGGGGTAGCCTGTACCGTCGAAGCGTTCGTGATGGTGAAGAACGGCTGCAGTTTCGCTCGGGAGCGCCCGGGAGGAATCGAGGAGTTCGGCACCGATTACAGGATGCTTTCGAACCATGGATTGTTCTTCAGCATTGAGTGGGCCTTCCTTGCTGAGGACATAGCCGGGAATCCATATTCTACCGATATCGTGGAAAAGTGCCGCCTTCCGAAGAGACTCCAGCTCCTCATCGGCAAGTCCCATCGCTTTTCCGATCTTGACAGAAAAGTCAGCAACACGCGCACTATGCCCACTGGCGTACGTGTCGTTGTTGTCTGCTGCTTCGGCTATCGATTGAAGCGTAGTAGTGAATGTCTCCTCCAGAACGGACAGTGTCTCGTTGAGATCGACCTTTTCCCCAGCCAGAGACCAATTCTTCTCGACGAGCCTCAGAGCGGAAGCACGCTCCATCTGACGCAGGACAAAGTAGAGCGCAGTCATGAGCAAAACCACGTAGCCGGCGGCAACAAGTCTCGACTCAGTCAGATGTCCGCCCAGTGTCCACCAAAGAATAAAACCGGTGATAGCAAGAGCCATTTTGCTCCCGGTTCCGAAATCGTATGTCGTGATCTTCTCCCTCATGATTCTGCTCCTTCGTCTTTTGCAAGCTTATCGACGAGCGGTTAGAGAACTTGAACCGAAAAAGGGGAAGCCGCTAAATGCCCTGGACTCTTGCGAAAGCGTCACGATACGCTAAGCTTCCTGAATCTATGACGCAGAGGAGGAAGTCATGAAAGCTCTGGTTCTATACTACTCGCTGTACGGACACATCCACAGAATGGCTGAGGCAGTTGCCGAAGGAGTACGGGAGATAGCCGACGCGGAAGCGGTACTTAGGCGTGTCCCCGAAACCCTCCCCCCGAAGGTCCTGGAGCTGATGGGAGCGGTGGAGGCCCAGAAGGCGTTTGCCCACGTACCCATCTGCACCGTCGATGAGCTTGTCGATTATGATGCCATCATCTTCGGAACGCCGACGCGGTACGGAAACATGTGCGGCCAGATGCGCCAGTTCCTCGATGCGACCGGACAGCTCTGGCTGAAAGGAGCGCTTGTCGGCAAGGTGGCAAGTGTTTTCGCAAGCTCGGCAACGCAGCACGGGGGGCAGGAATCAACCATCCTCACCTTCCACGTCAATCTGCTCCATTTCGGTATGGTCATCGTAGGCCTTCCCTACTCGTTCGCCCAGCAGATGAGGATAGACGAGATTACCGGCGGCTCACCATACGGCGCCAGCACCATCGCCGGTGGGCGTGGCGAACGCATGCCCAGCGAAAACGAGTTGGCCGCCGCACGTTTCCAGGGACGGCATGTCGCCGACATCGCAGCGCGGCTTGCAAGGCCGTAGCTTCGTCAGGACAAGCAGGTGAGGGCAATACCTCCCACATTTACTGTGGATCAAAATGGGGGATGAAAAAAAATTATGTGGCTATTCGTCTGCGGTCGCGGTAATTTTAATGAGCAATTGACTCCCACCGTCGGACACAACGGTCAAGACGCCACCCCTGCAACCGCCGACCCGGAATCCCTCTTAGAAATCAGTGAATATGAAGCTCCGGATATCGGCTCTGAAAAAGAACTACCTCTTTGCTGCTGTAGCAATTGTTCTCGCACTGGGAGGGGCTGCTGCCTATCACGTGGAACTGCGGAACGGTTACGAAGGAATCTTTCTCCTGAAAGGGGATGGAATTTCCTCCTTCAGGATAACCGACGACCTGTTCCACGGAGAGCAGGAGAAGCTGCTCCTCTCTTTCTTTCTGAGACCGCATGATTCGGAGCTGGCACAATCCAGCTCCGCCCCCCCCATGAGCCTTTCCTGCAACTGGAATGAGAAAACAGGGCGCGGCTACGTCATAAACCACTACCCCAACGGTACCAAGCTTGTCACCTGCTTCAGCAGGTTCATCGAAGGCTCGGGCCGGGCTCCATCCGGCCTGTTCGTCGGGGGAAACCTCCCCTTCTCCCTGCGACTGGCGAAACGTACTGCACCTAATGCCACCGGCATGTCCTTCTATGACGGAGCACGCTGGAACCACATCTGGTGCAGCGTTAACGAGGCGATCCTGACCGATGGGCCGCAACCGCTCAACGTCCCCCCTTCACGGATGAAATTCCTGGGAAGCCGGATCCTGTCCGCGACTGATGAAAAGGTCGCCATCATGAGTAATCACGAGGTGAAACTGGGGGATGCAACTCTGCTCATGGAGCGTTACGCGCTGTTTTCGGCGGGGGACATTCACTTTACCCTCGTTACCAGAATACGGAACGTCGGCAAAGTGGAGGCCAATTTTTCGTATGTTTATGGTGACGAGCCATGGGTGGGTAACTACGGAACTTCCAGGGGAGACGTAGGGTGGTTACAGGACAGCATCATCAATGTCGAAGGTTCCATCGATACCGACAAGTACAGCTATGCCGGCATATTCGATTACGGCAACCCCCTCATAAACGAAAGCCATAACTTCACCCGCATGGCGAGCTTCATCGAGTGGCTCGGGGAAAAACCTGACGTCGCCTTCTTCTCCAACAACCCCGGCTATTTCGACGACCGAAAGAAACCGCTCTCGAGCGACACCCGCTTCCTCGGGCTGCAGTGGGGTCCAAGAAGCCTCGCTCCCGGTGACTCACGGACCTACGTCCTCGCCATCGGCATGGCCGGGCGGGATGCAATGTCGGGGTTCCCGGTGAAGCCGCAGGTGGAGTTCCCCCATGAGGCGTACCGGAAATTTGTAAAGTAGCTCATGCCGATGGGACGGCTACCGGTGGCTGCAAGTTGTTATGACAGCTTCAGATATCGCTCTCTGCCCGTTCCTGCACATGCCAAGTAGCGGCTATAGAAAAGCACCAGCCGAGGACACTATCCACTTTTTCCCGTGGCGCTGCAAAAACAAAGAGGCCGGATCGAAATCCGGCCTTTTCTCTGCGCCCATCCTCAGAACCCTCCAACCCGGCGAGGGATGCCGGAAGGCTTTTTATCACCTTCTCCCTGCGCCAGCTGGCCTTGGGCATTGCTGCCCCATGCCCAGACCGAGTCGGCTGTAAAAGCAAGGCTGTAGTGGCCGACGGCGCGGATTTTCACTACCGCGCCCTCTATGCCTGTTATCAGTTGAGGGGTGGGATAATCTTTATCATCGGGAACAGAGGGCACTTCAGCACGGCCTATCTGCCCGTAGCCGTTATATCCCCAGCCCCAGACCGTTCCGTCTGCTCCCAGGGCCAGACAGTGATCGAGGCCGGCCGATATCTGTACGATACCGGGGAGTCCGGGAACCCGTTGGGGAGTCGGCTGCCGCTCCTGGTCCTCTAACTTTGGTTTCCCAACCTGCCCGAACTGGTTATAGCCCCATGCCCAGACACGGTTGGTACTGTCGATGGCGTAGCTGTTCAGTCCACCTGCGGCAATAGCGATAATCTCGATACCGTCGGGAAAGGCGATGGCTACCGGAGCAGTCTCTGTCGCAGGGCTGCCCGTGCTCCCCACCCCCAGCTGCCCATAGTCATTACGCCCCCACCCGAAGACTTTACCGTCGGCGGTAAGCGCAAGTCCGTGATAGCTCCCCGCTGCGACCTGCTGGATGCCGCTCAAACCATTGATGGGCTTCGCAAGAGCTCTCTCAGAGCCGCTATCACCTAGCTGCCCATAGTTGTTGGACCCCCAGGACCACACCGTTCCGTCCCACCGCACTGCAAGACTGAAATCGGTACCGGCGGCCACCCCCTTCACACTGATCAGCTCCGCACCACCCTCCCGCTTCACGGTCATGGCGCTCGTCTGCACATTAGTGTCCCCGGTACCCACCTGCCCGTAGCCGTTATTGCCCCATGCCCACATAGTGGCCCCGCTCACATTCCGGAAAGCCAGCGTATGGGACCCGCCCACAGCAACGTCCGTCACCCCTTCAAGGGGCGGTACATTGCTCGCAACAGTAACAGGATCGACAAGATACCGCGTGTTCCCACTGGTGCCGCCCGCCCCGAGCTGGCCGTTGGCATTGTACCCCCAGGAATACACAGTTCCATCTTTAACTGCTGCCGCGTGGGCATAATAGAACGCGGGAGTCCTGGTGCTGAACGCGACTGTTTCCTGCGTGCTGCCGCCGCACCCTGCGACGAGGAGGGGCACGAAAAGAGAAGCGTGGCGAAGCCACGTGAACTTGAACGATAACATATTGATCCTCAGGCTATGGATTCTGTTCCGGCGTTGGATTCAACTACAGAAACGTGGAAAAGTCAAGGGAGGGGGCAAGGTTAGCGAGGTGGCTTCTTCACCTTCCAGCTGAAATCGTGCTGCTCTCACCAGGAAGAAGACCGGGGAAGGAGAGAGTACCAACATACTCACCCTGCCGATAGCACGTCGCCTCGCCGGGAGGGAACCCGGTCTGCCCGGTATTGGTGACGGTAAAGGAAAGATGGGAACGGGCTCCGGGCAGATAAGCTTCCTTTTCGACCGGAAGCAGATAGGCTGCCACGGGGCGATCCGGAGAGATCACTGGAAAAGAGGTAGATGCTGAATCCGAAATGGTGGCGGGTACCACGGTCCAGCTGCCGGTGTCCTTGAAATCGGGAAGAGTCGCCCGGACGGCAACATCGGCGTTTCCATTTCCCGAAAGGCGGAAATCGTAGCGGGGAGTCCAGGCAAGGTCGGTACGTATGTAGCTCCCCCTGATCTTGCCACCTTTACCGGAGAGCCTGATCCGGACGCGTTGCCCCTTTTTCTCCGCCTCTCCTCCGAGCCGGGCCAGCTGCGCCTCCACCCCCTTCAGCTCCGTCTCAGCCTTGCGACGCGCCCGATAGACCTCTTCCAGCTGGGCTATGGCGAATTCCGTGCCTTGACGGATGGTGGCCAGCGGCTCGGGGTTCCCCTTCGTCTTGCGGGGCGCCTTCCCGCTCTGGGACTTCGCGGCTGAGCGGAAGATCTCTTCCCTTGCCTCCAGCGCTTTCAGGCGGTCCGACAGGTGCCCCCGGCGCTCCGACAGCCGCGCAGCTTCTTGCTCCCGTTCCTTGCTGCGAGGCATTGGAAGAAATTCCACCATCTCAATCACCTGCCGGCCAGCCGGTTTGAGACGGAGCGAACCGGGCTTCACCCCTGCAGGAAGCAGAAGGTCAATGGTTCTAGCGGTGGCAACCGCGTCGAACTCTATGATTGCAGCGTCAAGATAGAAGGTGGTTCCGGTGGTCCCGGCCACCACTGAGGAAGGGAAACTGCAAAGGCCTGGTAGGAAGAGTGTGAGAAGGAGGATACTTATCGATGCTTTTCGCTGCATGCTGCAACCTCCGCCTCACACTCCACAGGTGTCAGTTCTGCACTTCGAGAAGCTCCACTTCGAAAATAAGGGTCGCATTGGGAGGAATAACGCCACCGGCCCCGGCCGCACCATACCCGAGCTGAGGAGGCACGATCAGCTTCCGCTTGCCGCCGGTCTTCATGGTTTGGACCCCTTCGTCCCATCCCGGAATCACCTGTCCCACACCCAGTGTGAACACGAAGGGCTGCCCTGAATCGAGCGAACTGTCGAACTTGGTGCCGTCCTCAAGCCACCCGGTGTAGTGGACCTTTACCTGCTTGCCGGGTGTTGGGGCCGCTCCAGTACCGGTGACCAGATCAACATAGGACAGCCCCGACGGAGTCTTTACGGCCGCCTGTGCGGCGGCTGCGGGCTGTTTCGCATTATCGCCTGCAGGCTTCTGCTCCTTCTGTGCACATGCCGGGATGATGATCCCTGCGATCAGAAGAAGAACTACAATCAACTTTTCTACACCTCTCACTGCAACCTCCTGCTGTTGATTATGAATTTTCGGAGCGTTTCCGTTTGCGTACTTGCATGTATCGAACTGCTTATTCGTTTCTTTAGAATTTTTTACGTATCTACGAAAGAAGGTGGACGAACAGCCCGCTTCGCAACTTCGGTTCGAACCAGGTTGATTTAGGGGGCATGATTTTTCCTTCGTCCGCCAGAGCCATCAATTCATCCAGCGAGGTGGGATGGAGGGCGAAGGCGACCTGGTATTCACCACCGGCAACAAGGCGCTCAAGCTCTGCAAGCCCCCGGATGCCGCCGACAAAATGGATCCGCTGATCTGTACGGGGATTATGAATTCCAAGAATCGGACTCAGAAGATTGTTCTGGAGAATTGATACATCCAGCCTCGATACTGCATCATCGGGATTGAACGATCCCTGACGTGCACGGAGTTCGAACCATTTCCCATTCATGACCATGCAGAATTGATGAGTGCGCTCCGGCTGGAACGGGCCAGCGACAGGTGCGATTTCGAACTGCTCGGAGACGCCGGCAATGAACTGCTCCGGACTGAGGCCGTTCAGGTCCTTCACGGCACGGTTGTACGGCATGATGTTCATCTCGTCATCCGGAAAAATGACCGTAAGGAAGAAGTTGTATTCCTCCCCCCCTGTATGGTGCGGATTCGCCTTCATGCGAAGGTCGCGAACCCGGCTCGCGGCCGCACTCCGATGATGGCCATCTGCGACATAGAGTACCGGAATGGCTGCGAAGAGAGCCGTAAGGTCGGCAATAGCGTCAGTCTTGTCGATCACCCACAGGGCATGCTCGACGCCGTCATCGGTGGTAAAATCGTAAACGGCCTCTCCCCGCGTCACTTCAGCTACCAGAGCTGCTATTCGTGCATCGTGGCGATAGGTGTAAAAGACCGGCTCATCGTTGGCATCGAGCCGGTCTATGTGCATGACGCGGTCCTCTTCCTTGTCGGCACGTGTGAGCTCATGTTTTTTAATCACGCCCGACTGGTAGTCGTCAACGCTGGCGCAGGCGACGAGACCTGTCTGAACGATTTCTCCCATTTTCTGCCGATAGACGTAGTAGCAGTCATGCTGATCCTGGATGAGAACACGGTTTTTCATGAAGTGCATAAGGTTTTCGTGCCCCTTCACATACACGGGCTCCGAATGGACATCGACCTCTGAAGGCAGATCGATCTCCGGCCGTGATATGTGGAGGAAGCTGTAGGGATTCCCTGCCGCCATCATTTGGGCTTCCTCCACGTTCATGACGTCATACGGAAGCGCAGCCACACGTTCGGCCAGATCGGACGCCGGCCGCAGCGCCCGGAACGGTTTAATCAATGCCATGATGATTTCCTCTGTAGGTAATTGATACTGAAAATTAGAAGTAGCGTTTGCCGCCGATGAATTTCTTGACGAAATATTCCTCGTCGAGGGAAGAAATCTTGATGTCAGCACCACGCCGGGGCGCGTGGACGAAGCGACGGTTGCCGACATAGATGCCGACATGATTGATCTCGTCTCGAGAGGCACCGAAGAAGACGAGGTCGCCATCCTTCAGATCGTCTCTGTCGATGTTTTCACCGGTGCCGAACTGCTCCCGTGACGTACGCGGGATGTTGACCCCGCACAAGTTGTAGACCGCACGAACAAAACCACTGCAATCCATGCCGTCCACCACGTTGTTCCCCCCCCACCGGTAAGGGATGCCGACAAAGCGTTCTGCAGTGCGAGCGGCGATTCCCCCCATGTCACTCGTAGGTTTGGGACGGGGCACCGGAGAGGAATACTTCTTCAGCTCGGTTTTTTTACCCTTCTCGATGAATTCGCTTTGAGGGGAAGCGATAAAGTAGGAGTCGATCATCTTGTCTGAGACGAGCTTTTTAGCGTGCTTCTTCGCTGCGTCCCAAGTCGGATAGTCGCCGAAACGTACCGCGTAGATGCGGCTGTCCCGCTTGAAGTAGAAAGCGTCGATCCCCTTCTCCTGAAGCCGCGCCGTGAGACGCTCCGCATTCTTTACATCGGAAAATGCCCCCACCTGAATGGAGTATCCTAGCCGCGAAACCCCCTTCGTTTCCTTCAGATGAGCCGCACAACCGGCAGCGGCGGTGGAAAGGAGGATGAGGAGCGACAGAAGAAGAATGGTACTGCGGTGCATCATAATCCTCTTTTTACCCGGTTCAGCTCAATGCGTAAAACATCGAATCAAAGCATTAATAGGCTAGACATCCTGAACTTCGCGGCGGACCCCCATCAGATAAGCCACAATGAAATCTTCCAGATCGCCGTCGAGCACGCCATCGGGGTTTCCCGTCTCAACTCCGGTCCGCAGATCCTTCACCATCTTGTAAGGATGGAGTACATAGGAGCGTATCTGGCTCCCCCAGCCGATCTCCTTCTTCTCGCCGCTGATTTCGGCCGCCTTCGCTTCCCGCTCCTCAAGTTCACGCTCATAGAGTTTCGCCCGCAGAACACGCATCGCCGTGGCCTTGTTCAGATGCTGGCTCCGCTCGGTCTGACAAGCGACGACTATACCGGTTGGAAGATGTGTGATGCGGATCGCCGAGTCGGTGGTGTTGACGTGCTGGCCGCCGGCCCCGCTGGACCGGTACGTATCGACCCGCAGTTCCGACTCGTTGATCTTCACCTCGATGTCGTCTTCTATCTCGGGAAATACGAAGACCGAAGCGAAAGAAGTGTGGCGCCTGGCATTGCTGTCGAAAGGGGATATCCGCACCAGACGATGAATGCCCGCCTCGGCCTTTAGATATCCGTAGCTGCACTCCCCCGACACCGCGAAGGTGACACCCTTGACCCCCGCCTCGTCACCTGCCTGATAGTCGGTAATATCGGTCTTCCATCCCTTCCGCTCGCAGTAGCGGAGGTACATCCGCAGGAGCATTTCCGCCCAGTCCTGGGATTCGGTACCCCCTGCCCCGGCGTTGATGGAGACGAAACAGTTGCTTCGGTCATGGGGACCGGAGAGCATCTTCTGAAACTCAGCCTGCTCCACCTTCTGTTCGAGCTCTTCGTTCAGCTGATGGACTTCGGCGAGAGTGGCCTCGTCCTCCGCTTCCGCGCCTAGTTCGATGAGCACCCGGATATCGTCCGCCTGCCGCTGGAGCCGGTCCCATATTTCGACCGTTTTCTCCATGGCCGTCCGCTCCTTGAGTACCTTCTGCGCACGTTCCTGGTCGTCCCAGAAACCGGGTGCGGCAATGGCTGCCTCAAGCTCCCGGATATCCTCCCGCTTCCTGTCTACGTCAAAGAGACCCCCGAAGTTTGGCGATCCGCTCGGCAAGAGCTTCGATGGTTGCTATTTCTTCACGGTACATTGCTGCTCCTTATCGTGTTTTTAATCTTACCAGGCCCGTAACCAGTGTGATGCCCCCCAGGAGGAGACATGCTATGGCGAAGAAGTCACCATAGGCGGTGTAAAGCGACCCGCCTTCGCCGCTCCTTACTTCCCCTGCAAGAACGGCCTCCTCGAACAGAGGAGTCATACCGCGGATGTGCCCCTTGCTGTCGATGATAGCGGAGATTCCGGTGTTAGTCGAGCGCACCAGGGGCACCCGGTTCTCCACCGCCCGGAAGACCGTCATGGAAAGGTGCTGGTGCGGTGCCGAAGAGCGTTTGTACCAGGCATCGTTGGAAATGTTGACGAGCACCCGGCTTCCCTCCCGGACGTACTCTCGTGCCAGCTCGGGGAATATCCCTTCGAAACATATGAGGATGCCTATTCGCCCCTTGCCGATGTCGAGAGGTACAGCCGCCGCACCCGGTGAAAAATCCCCTATCCCCGTCACCAGCTTGTTTACGAACGGAAGCAGACGGGCCATCGGAACGTACTCCCCGAAAGGAACGAGGTGTATCTTGTCGCTGCGCCCCATGGTCCGTCCGTCGGCGCCGATGAGAAAGGCACTGTTGAAATACATGGGGCCAGCGGCAGTCATGTCGTAGGCGGGGCTGCCGGTAACGAGGTTAGTCTTCAGGCCGCTTGCGACCTTCCTTATCCGGTCGGCATACCTGGCATCGTCCTGGAAGAAGAAAGGAGCAGCGCTTTCGGGCCATATGACGAGATCACTACCCGCCGTCTCCGGCCGCCGGGAGAGCCGCTCGTAGATTGCCACCGTCTCTTCCTGAAAAGCCGGATTCCATTTCACGTCCTGGGCGATGTTTCCCTGGATCAGCGAGACCTTGATGGGCTTTCCTGTATCGGGCCGGTTGAGACGGCTGAAACCGTACCCGAGAGTAACGACCAGCAGTAGCAGAAAAAGGACCGCTTCCCTGGTCGGGTAGGATGCCTTGTCCCTTCCTGCCACTGCTCTCAGTATAAGGTAGAGCAGGACGTTCCCCATTACGACGAGAAAGCTGAGCCCGTACACGCCGGTCACGTCCGCCACCTGTATCAGGGGCAGCGTCTTGAACTGTGAATACCCGAGGCTCGCCCAGGGAAAGCCGGTAAGAAGAAAGGAGCGGAGATACTCCATCGAAACCCAGAAGACCGGAAAGGAGAGGAAGGGCGAAATTCCCGCTGCAGTGCCCCGAGCGACCGCCCAGGTGACGATGCCGACGTAAAGGGCCAGATACGCCGACAGCACCAGGTAAAGCGAACCGCTGACACCCCAGTTGAGCTTGCCGTAGGTCACCATGACGATGTTGAGCCAGTAGAGAATCCCGGCATACGCAGCCATGCCGGTCGTGAAACCAAGCTTGAAGGCGTCTTTGGGGCTCTTCCTGCCGAGGGCCAGCAGAAGCGGAACAAAAGCGAACCACGCTAGAAGCGACAACCCCGGCTTCGGGAAAGAGAGGGCCAGCAGCACCCCCGACAGGAGGGCCAGCAGGTAGTCGCGACGCTGTATCCCCTTGGATCCCGGTGTTTTGAATCTGCGCTTGGCCACTACTGTACGCCTTCTTCCCTTCTCTCCAGCCGCCTTATCCGCACCTTGCTGATCTTCCGTTCGTCTGCCTGAAGCACCGTCATCACAATTGAATGATTGGAAACTTCCTCGCCAGCCTTGGGGATTTTGCCGGTCAGGTGGAAGATTAGCCCCCCCACCGTGTCGAACTTTTCCCGCTCGATCTGAATATCGAAATACTCTTCCAGCTCCTCGATGGGAAGCCGCGCGTCAACGAGCACCGACCCCTCCGGCTCCTCCACGAGCCACTCTTCTTCAAGGTCGTACTCGTCCTGAATGTCCCCTACGATCTGCTCCAGGAGATCCTCTATTGTGACGAGCCCCGAAGTCCCACCATACTCATCGATGACGATGGCTATGTGAACACGTTTTTTCCTGAACTCCTGGAGCAGCTCCTCCAGGTTCTTCGCCTCAGGGATAAAGTAGGGAGGGCGCATGATCTTCCTGAGGACGATTGCCGCATCGTTCATTCCCCAGTATTTCAGAAGATCCTTCGCATACGCCAGCCCGACGATATTGTCCACGGTACCGTCGAAAACCGGGATTCGGGAGTGGCCGCAACCGATAATCTGGCTGATGATTTCCCGCACAGTTGCGTCAACCGAGATGCAGGCCATATCGGTGCGGGGCACCATGATCTCCCGGACCACCGTGTCCCGCAGGGTGAAGATGGCGCGGATCATCTCGTTCTCTTCCTCGTTGATCAATCCCTCTTCTTCCCCGGCATCCATCAGCTCGTGGATCTCTTCTTCGGTGATCTTTCTGCGCCCGGAAACAAAGCGATTGACAAGTTCCCACAACCCCTGGTTCTTCCTACTTGGCCCGTCGTCCAAACCCGTTACACCTCCTGTGGTGTAGTTGACAATAGATGTGCCTGCAAATTACGCCATGGTCCTGAACAGGAACATCACGAGCAGAGTGATCAGCGTCCCCGTTACCGCCCCCAGGACAACCTCCCGCACCGAATGTATGTTCAGCAGCAACCGGGAATGGCTCACCATGGCTGCCAGCGCCGTAGTCAGGATGGAAATTAGGGGCTCCTGGGTGGCGACCGAAACCAGCGTCGCAATCGAAAAGGCGACAGCCGCGTGCCCGCTCGGCATCCCCCCTTCAAGAGGTGTCCCCCGGTGCGACAGGGCCTTGAGTATGACCACTACGATCACCACCATTAGGAGCGACACCAGCGCGCCCATCTCCGTGGGGGTACCTATCATGCCGAGCCCCTCCTTGTACAGCGGAAAAATATACTTGGACAGGATCAGATACCCCATCACTCCTGCACCGACGGCGGCCACCAGAACACTGCCTGCGGCGACATCCTTGGCGGTCTTTGCAAGGGGGTGATAGTCGGGAGAGATCATGTCCACCACAACCTCGATGGCCGTGTTCATAAGCTCGGCAAAGAGTACGAAGCAGACTGTCAGTACCAGAAGGGTAAACTCGACCGCGGTTACCTTCAGGAAAAGCACCGCCAACAGCACAACCAGAGCGAACACGAAGTGGTTCCGCATATGCTTCTGGGTTCTGGCAGTGTAAATGATGCCCTCGATGGCACAGTTCGCGGAATCGATGAAACGCGTCGGCTTCAACGGCGGGCCACTGCGGCTGTTGTCCGAGGGTTTCTCCATCGGCCTAAGCCAGTCCTTCACGCTTCAGCAGCTCGAACAGTTCACGTTCCTTCGCCTCCATCCGCTCAGCCTCCACAGGCCCGCTCCGCTCATGATCAAACCCGGTCAGGTGAAGTATCCCGTGAAGCAGCAGAAAGACTAGCCTGGCATGAAGGGTCATCTCCCCCTCATCCGCTTCCCGACGGGCGGTGTCGACGGAAACGACGACGTCTCCGAGTGCCTGCGGGTTCACCCCCGCGAATTCTCCCTCCTGGAGGGAAAAGGAGATGACGTTGGTCGGCTTGTCCCGTTGCAGGTACTCCCGGTTCAGGCGGCGTATGGTACGGTCGCCCACAAAGGAAACCGATAGGTCGCTATCGGGATATCCCAAGGCGCCTAAGATCTTCTCCGCTGCCCTTCTTAGCCTCTTCGTCTCGATCGAGTGGCGTCTTTGGCGATTGTCCAGGGCTATCATCGGCAGTCTTCCTTCCCCCGTTCCCTTTCTCCTTGTAGGCAGGCTCCGGATATTCGATCCGGTGATGGTACACACCTGTGAGAATCCGGATAAAGCTTTTTGCGATTTCGTGAATGTTCTTCAGGGTCAGCTCACACTCGTCAAGCTGGCCGTCGATGAATATGTTGTTGATGATCTTCTGCACCAGCCCCTGGATTCGTGCAGGAGTAGGATCGGCCAGCGTCCGTGATGCAGCTTCCACGCAGTCCGCCAGCAGCACTAGTCCCGCTTCCCTTGTCTGCGGCTTGGGTCCCGGGTATCGGAAGTCGCGTTCGTCGATTGTAGTGTCGGGGCCGGCAAGGTTGCGGGCCTTCTGGTAAAAATAGCTGATGAGCTGGGTCCCGTGGGACTGCCGGATAATGTCGATGATGGGCAAACCAAGCTTGTGCTCCCGGGCCAGCTCCACTCCCTCCTTCACGTGGGAGATCAGGATCAGTGCACTCATGCTTGGCGACAGCTTGTCGTGGCGGTTCTCTCCTCCCGAAACATTCTCGATGAAATAGAGAGGTTTGCTGACCTTGCCGACATCGTGGTAGTAAGCGGCTACCCTGGCGAGAAGGGGATTGGCGTGAATGGCTTCGGCAGCAGCCTCCACCATGTTCCCTACCATCACGCTGTGGTGGTAGGTGCCTGGCGCCCTTACCATGAGTTCTCGCAGAATGCGGCTGTTCAGGTTGGCCAGTTCGAGCAGTTTGATGTCCGTAGTGTAGTGGAGCAGATTTTCTATGAGCGGAATCGTTCCGGTTACGAGAACTGCGTTAAAGAAGCCGCCTATGAAGGCGAAAACGATGCAGAACAAGGTTTCGGTGGTGAGAAGGGCGCCGTTGTGAAGCTGGAACGAGAGAACCAGCGCCATGTTGACGACGCTGACCTTGAGACCCGCGGTGTAGATCGTTCCCCGGTCCTTGCACTGGCGAACTCCGTGCGCTCCTACCACTCCCCCCATCAATGCGTAGACGACCACCAGAAGGCTGCTGTCGAACATGAAGCCTAGAAGAGGTGCGGTGATGGCGCAATAGACGAGGGCGACCTCCGAGTTGAGCACTATCCGCACAAGCATGCTGCTCACCGCGAAGGGGAAGAGGTAGTAGTAATCCGATGTCCCGGCGAAGGGGAATACCCCCCCCAGAGCAGTGGAAATTACCAGGCCGATCTTCAACATCAGGAAGTGGAATACGGTGGCCAGCGACAAGAGCAGGATGTCCTTGTTCGTCGGCTGGAACTTGCGGATGTTCTTCCGCGCGAACCGGTAGGGGAAATAGAAGAGGACCAGCAGGAGGCCGAAGATTCCGGCGCCCATGAAGACGCTGTTAACGCCGTGGCGGGAATCGAATATCTTTTGAAGTTTGAGAGCCTGGGCTTCGGTGATCCTGTCACCGACCCTGACGATCATTTCTCCCCGTTTGACCTGAAAAAGCACCGGCCCTACCGCTGCCGCAGCGGCTCTGCGCCTGTGCTCCGTGGCCTCGTGATCGAATGTCAGGTTGGGCTGAAGCGCGCGGGCCAACAGCTCCCTGATCGTCTGGATATCCGCAGAATCTTCCCCTCCGGCGGGGCGCGCCGCTCCGATCATCTTTCGTGCATCGGAAAGATCGATTGCCGACGCCGGTTGATCTCCGGCTCCGGCAATTTCTCCGGTGCCTCCATCGAGAACGAGAATACCGTGGGCGCTATCCAGCGAGAACCGCCGTTTCTCCGTAACCACGTTCCGGGTGTAAACCTGCCCGGCCAGCCTACCGACTTCTGAAAGCACCTTCTCCGGCCGCACCCGTGCAAGGGCCGCAACATCGCGAGGAGAAACATTGACACCCAGCACCTCGTGCACAGCATCAACGGCCCCGCCACCACCTATGTTTTTCCCTTCTCTGGCGATTACGAGCGCCTTCTCAAAGCTGCGCAGAAGCTCCTGCGCCATATCTTCGTTAAGGTTATAGACGTTTGGAGTCCCCATTTCCGCCTCTGCCCTTTTTTTCTGGGTGAGCGGGCGGTCTTCCAGAAGGTAATCCTGGGTCGCGCGGACATCGGAGGTAGCTATATCCCCGGCCTTGAAGCTGGTAGTCATTAGCTGCTGACGGGGGATTATGAGGAAAGTAAGGATAAGTGCAGTGAGGAGAAGGAGGATGATCCTGTTCCTGTGTGCATGCCGGGGGTCCGAGAGCCGTTCCATCAGCACCTCGCGAAAACGCCCGCCAAGGAGGAGAAGTGATCCGCCTGTTTTGTTAACGTTGCTGCCGCCGTCTGGCATAAGGTATGTGAATGTTCCGTGGTTGCTGTTCGAAGTGCGACCGAAAGAGCTACTATAGCCGTGTCATCCCGGGAATGTCAAATAGTAACATGAAGTACAAATTCCTTCACTTTTGCCCAAAGTGTGATATAAAAATTGTCTGTTTGGATTTATTACTTTTTTTTCATGCAAGGGGGCAATATCAATGAGTCAGATTACCGATGTCTACGCCCGGGAGATTCTCGATTCCCGAGGCAATCCGACCCTTGAGGTTGAGGTATTTCTTGAATCGGGAGTCATGGGGCGGGCTGCGGTTCCTTCCGGCGCTTCCACCGGGGAGCGTGAGGCGATGGAACTTCGGGACGGGGACAAGTCCAGATATCTGGGCAAAGGCGTCCGCAGGGCGGTCGACAACGTAAATGACATCATCGCCGATGAAATCTGCGGCTTCGAAGCGAGCGACCAGGTCGGGATAGACCAGAAGATGCTCGATCTGGACGGCACCGAATACAAGAGCAAACTCGGCGCGAATGCGATTCTGGGTGTCTCGCTTGCAGTGGCGAAGGCCGCTGCCGAAGAAGTCGGCCTTCCTCTCTACCAGTACATCGGCGGCTGCAACGCAAAAGAGCTCCCTCTCCCCATGATGAACATCCTCAACGGAGGAGCCCACGCCGACAACAACGTTGACATCCAGGAATTCATGATAATGCCGGCCGGTGCAAAGAGTTTCTCGGAGGCCCTGCGGGTGGGTGCCGAGATATTCCACGCGCTGAAGGCCGTTCTCAAGGGGAAAGGCTACAATACTGCCGTCGGCGACGAAGGGGGCTTCGCTCCGAACCTTAAGTCCAATGAAGAAGCTCTCGAAGTGATCGTGGAAGCAATCGGCAAGGCCGGCTACAAGGCGGGAGAAGATGTGCTTCTCGCCCTCGACGTTGCATCTTCGGAACTTTGGAAGGACGGGAAGTACCTCCTAGAGAACGAGGCCCAGCCGGAAAAGACTCCGGCGCAGATGGTCGACTTCTATGAAAACCTGGTGAACAAGTATCCGATCGTTTCCATCGAGGACGGCATGGCGGAAAATGACTGGGAAGGATGGAAGCTCCTGACCGAACGGCTCGGAAAGCGGGTTCAGCTCGTCGGCGACGACCTCTTCGTCACCAACCCGAAGATCCTGAAGGAAGGAATCCGGAAAGGAATCGGAAACTCGATCCTCATAAAGCTTAACCAGATCGGCACACTCACCGAAACTCTCGATGCCATCGAAATGGCGAAGCGCGCCGGCTACACCACCGTAATATCTCACCGCTCGGGGGAAACGGAAGATACGACCCTGGCGGACCTGGCCGTAGCGGTAAATTCCGGACAGATCAAGACCGGTTCCCTGTGCCGCACCGACCGCGTCGCAAAGTACAACCAGTTGCTCAGGATAGAGGACGAGCTCGACACCTCCGCCATCTTCCGTGGGCATGACGTCTTCTACAACATCAGGAAGTAACGACGAACAACGGAATGAGATAGCAAGGCAGGGGCGCCCCCCTGCCTTTTTTCATTGCAGACCGGCAAGTGCATAAGGAGCGGAAGGTGCTACAATTGAGGCACCCAGACGGAGCCTCCAATGCGCTACTCCCCCCTCATCACCGACCTGTACGAGCTGACCATGCTCGCCGGATATGTCTCAAAGGGGATGCATCAGACTCCCGCCGTCTTCGACCTCTTCTACCGCAAAAACCCCTTCCGTGGCGGGTACGCCGTCTTCGCCGGCCTCGATACAGCATTGTCCTATCTGGAAAACCTGCGCTTTGCAGAGGAAGAGCTGGCCTACCTCCAGAGGCTTGACATCTTCCTTCCCTCCTTCTTCGACTATCTCAGGGAATTCCGCTTTCGCGGCAAGGTGACCGCCGTACCTGAAGGTACCGTGGTCTTTGAACGGGAACCGCTCCTGACCGTCGAGGGGACGCTGTCGGAAGCGCAATTCGTGGAGACGGCGCTCCTCAACATCGTCAACTTCCAGACCCTCGTAGCCACCAAGGCCGCCCGCGTCTCTCACGCTGCGGGAACCGCCCGCGTAATCGAGTTCGGACTGCGCCGCGCCCACGGCCCCGACGGGGGCATCAGCGTCGCCCGTGCTGCATACGTGGGGGGAGTTCGCAGCACGAGCAATGTGATGGCCGGGATGCAGTTCGGCATTCCCGTCGCAGGAACCCACGCCCACAGCTGGATCATGTCCTTCCCCGACGAACTCTCGGCCTTCCGCGCCTATGCGGAGACTTTCCCTGACAAGTGCATTCTGCTGGTAGACACCTACGACACGCTCAAGAGCGGCGTCCCCAACGCGATCACCGTCGCGCGCGAACTTCGAAGCCGGGGGCACAATCTGTGGGGCATACGTCTCGACTCGGGGGATCTTGCCTGGCTCAGCAAGACCGCACGCCGGATGCTGGACGACGCGGGGTTCCCAGAGGTGCAGATCGTAGCTTCCAACGAGATCGATGAGTATGTAATCGAGTCGATCGTGAGGGAGGGGGGAAAGGTCGATACCTACGGCGTAGGGACGAAACTTGCGACATGTATGGGGGATGGAGGAGGCGCTCTGGGCGGAGTGTACAAACTGGTACGAATCGGCGATCAGCCCAGACTGAAGACTACGAGCGAGGCCGCCAAGGCGACCCTTCCCGACCGGAAGCGGCTCCTGCGTGCCGTCGCCCCTGACGGCTCCTTCATTCAGGATGTCATTACCCTGGAGGTAGAAATGGGCGGTCCGGGAGAGATGGTCTACAACCCCGTCAACGACGCGGAGTACACCTATATCCCGGCGGGCGCACGACTGGTCGATTTACGGAAGGTCGTCATGAGAGAGGGGATACGCGCGGAGGAGGCATCGGACGATCTGAACGAGATGGCCGAGCGGTGCAAGCGGGAGCTCCAACTTCTTCCCGAAGGGTGCCTGCGTTTCGCAAATCCACATATCTACAAGGTATCCATCAGCGGAAAACTAAACCAACTGCGGCGGGAACTCCTGGAAAAAGTCCGCAGGGGAACAAGCTGAATCAACTCCCCTCCTGCGGCCAGCTCAAGGCGCCGACCGGACAGGCAGCTGTGCAGGATGAGCACTTGAGGCAGTCCTTTTCGGACAAGGCGCCTGCGCCACTGTGGGCGGAAATGGAGAAGCCCATTGGACAGCTCTTCTCGCAGGCGGCACATCTGCGACAATGATCCGCGATCTGCAGCTGGTATTTCTTTCCGCCGAGCGCGGAAGCAATGGTTCCGACGGGGCAAAAGGAACACCAGGTGCGTGCCCGGTATATCGTTCCCAGTATTATGCCGAGAGCCGTGGTGACGGCACATGCAGTCCAGAAGACGAACCCCCAGTGCAATGGATCGTGGGGCTTCTGCGCGATCTGAAGTGCAAGAGCGGTCATGAGCAGCGCCATGAATAGCCAGCGGAACAGAGGCGATCGTAGCAACGGAGGTATCGGGCGTGACCCTCCCACGAAGCGGAAGGCGGTATCGTAAAAGCTACCCCTCGGACAGATGTTGCCGCAAACATATCGGCCCCGCAGCAAGCTCCCCAGTATCCCGGTGAGCATGGCTACGGGCACGACGAAACCGAAGACCGGATAGCGCCAGCCTGTGGCGATCACAAGAACCATCACGCCTGCAAGAAGCCAGCGGTGATTGTGCCGAACCGGCTGTGCCCATGGGTACTCGTATGACTGATCCTGACTTTTCACATGCTCCCCCGATAATTTTAGAGCAATATATATTTCGAATAATATATATGTCAAACAATTTATAGCCGTTGCGTCATGTTCGGATAGTGGCAATTGCCGGAGAATGCTCTACAATAGAATGCATAGAAGGAGTGCAGCCATGCCAAACGGTGCGGCATTACTGATCATCGATGTACAGAAGGATTTCTGTCCGGGGGGCGCGTTACCTGTGCCCGAAGGGGACAGGATCATACCGTTCCTGAACAGCTACATCCGGCTCTTCCGGAAATACGCGCTACCCATTTTCGCCACACGGGACTGGCACCCGCTCCACACGCTTCACTTCCGGGAGGATGGCGGAGTGTGGCCGCGGCACTGTGTGCAGGAATCCGACGGAGCGCGGTTTCATCCGGGGCTCGAACTGCCGCCGGAAGTAACGATCCTATCCAAGGGGATGAAGACCGGAGAGGATGGATATTCGGGTTTTCTTGCAGTAACCCCGAACGGTGAAACCTTCCAGGAGCTTGTCGAAAGCAGGGGAGTCGTCAGGCTCTATGTGGGAGGTCTCGCCACCGATTATTGCGTCCGTCAGACCGTGCTCGATGCATTGCACCGCGGCTACGCAGTGACCCTCCTGGAAGAGGCAATCCGGGGAATCGACGCCGTCTCAGGGGACTCGGCCCGGGCTGTGGCGGACATGCTCACCGCGGGGGCGGAAAGCACCACCATTGAAAAATTGTCGAGCAGCCTCAAAAATCAGTGATGGAAGGAGCTACCCTCCGATCCTTTCAAAATGAGCGGCAGGTGCCTGAAAGGCACGATTTTTTTGACAAACCGACCGAAACGCGCTAGATTGTGGCCCCTAAAACCGTTCAGGAAGGCAGGCCATGATCAGAACCAACAACCTAAAGATCACCAGCATCACCCCCATCATCGCCCCCACCGACCTGCGGCAGGTTTTCCCCCTATCCGACAGGGCAAGCGAATTCGTCAGCAGCAGCCGCGCCCAGATCACCGACATCCTCAAGGGTAAAGACCGCCGGCTCATGGTCGTTGTAGGCCCCTGCTCCATCCACGATGCAGAGGGAGCGCTGGATTACGCACGAAGACTGGCGAGACTCTCGGGTGAGCTCTCCGACCAGCTCCTCCTGATAATGCGTGTCTACTTCGAGAAACCGCGGACCACCATCGGCTGGAAGGGGCTCATCAACGACCCCGACATGAACGGTACTCATCTCATCTCCAAGGGGCTCGGCATAGCCCGAGGCCTGCTCTCCAAGATAACCTCGATGCAGCTTCCGGTAGCTACGGAGATGCTCGACCCGATCACCCCCGAATACCTGGCCGACCATCTCTCGTGGGGCGCCATCGGAGCCCGTACCACCGAGTCGCAGACACACCGGGAGATGGCTAGCGGCCTTTCCTTTCCCATCGGATTCAAGAACGGCACCGACGGAAACCTCCAGATCGCCATTGATGCAATGAAGGCGGCTCTGCACCCCCACAGCTTCCTCGGCATCAACCGGGAGGGACTCACATCCATTATCCGCACGACCGGCAACCCGGATGTACACATAGTCCTGCGGGGAGGCCACAAACCCAACTACCACCCGGAAGATATCGCCAAGACCGAGCAGATGCTTGAAAAGTCAGGGCTCTTCCCGACTATCATGGTTGACTGCAGCCATGGGAACTCCAGCAAGGATCATGAGCGGCAGCCGCTAGTACTCGAGGAGGTGGTTCGGCAGATCGAAGAGGGGAACCGCTCGATTTCGGGAGTGATGATAGAAAGCTATCTTGAAGGGGGTAATCAACCTATGGGGGAGGACACTTCCGCCCTGAGGTACGGAGTATCCATTACCGACAAGTGCCTGGACTGGGCCACCACCGAAAGGATTCTGAGAGAAGCCCATGCCCGCCTGAAGGCGTGCGGCGGGCGCCGTCTAGCCTGAGCTATCGTTTCAAATCTTGCAAAAAAAGCCCCTCCTGCCGGTGGGGCTTTTTCTTTACATCCTTTGAAGCCTTCTCTATCTCACTTGGAAAACCTGAAGCGGGTCCTCCGGGCGAACCTGGTAGAGCACAACGAAAACCGGCTCTCCCGCAGGAACCCCGGTTTGCTCAGGATCATCAATCCAGTATATCTCCGGGTTGGCGTAAAACGCCCGTAACGCCTGCTGAATGAACGCTCTTCCACCCGGACCGTTCACCACATGCACGTGACATTTCCCCGAAAGCGCCGGCACCACCCGCTTCATCTCCGCCACAAACTCCTTCATGTCGTTCCCGTACTTCATCCATAGCTCCCCGCGCACCTTCACCCGCTGGTAATGAAAAAATACGAAGATCACAAGAACAGCTGCGCAGAGAAGATACCACCAACGCTTGGGAAGAATCCCCCGGCCTCTCATCAGGATGGAGGCGAAGACGATGCTGGAGCCTATGGATGTGATGTAGAGATAACGGCTGACGGAGTTGACGATGACGCGAGGTTCGAACTGGCCGAGTCCGGTGAGGCTCTGGGGAAGGAAGGCCAGAAAGACCCAGAGGTAGCCGAAAAGGAGAAGCCGCCGGTCGCGGACAATGAGGAAACTGACCGGGATCAGAAGAACCGTCAGGTAGACCGGCAGCGAGTTGACCCTGATGAAGCCGTCCGGGTGAAGATAGAACGCTGTGCCACCCCCCAGGAACGAATAGAGGGGACGGAGCCGGAACAGCTTCTGTGGCTCCGCCTGGCCGTTCAGCAGGTAGTTGAAGACTAGCGCGTTTCCTGCCAGGTAAAGGAACACGACGGTGGAAAGAATGGTGAATCTTTTGGCGAGCCCTCGCCGGTCCCGCCAGCCGTCCAGGAAGAGGATGTCGACCATGGCGGCCACAAGGGGAAGAGAGGCAGCTTCTTCCTTGCTGAACATCGCTGCTGCAAAAAGAAGAAAGGCGGTTACGAATTTCCCGGTGGAACCGTCGCGGCGGCTCTCGACGTAGAGGATGAGGCTTCCCAGGTAGAAAAACAGGCTGATGAGCGAACTGTTGGTGGCCTTCCAGAAGATTGCGTCGGCTCCGACACTTCCCGCGACGAAGAATGCTGCCGCCAGAAAGGCAGTTTGCCGGTCCCGTATGAGACGCAGAAGGAGTACGTAAAGCAGAATGGCGTTGGCTGTGAAGAGGATGAGTGCGAAGAGGTTGTAACCGAGGGGGTCGAAGCCCGAAAGCGCAAAGAGCGGCCACCATGACGCATTGCTCAAGAGCCTGAGAGATCCGTAGCCGATGAGGACATCGGCCCGCGTCCGGTACATGTTCTCCAGGTACTTGAAGTCGTCGAAGGTAAAAAAGTTGTCGAGAAACCGCCCGTAATAGAGAAGCGCTATGGCGACGGCGAAAAGAGGAAAGATATGGAAGCTGCGACGACCTGCCAGGGACACCGTTCCTCCCGTGATAACAGTCCCCCCGCAGCCTTCCGGTCTGCGGGGGGGGAAATGCATTGTTTTCAGTTTACACGCCGCAGCCGCAGCCGCGGTTGCAGGTGCCGATCCGCATGTGGATCGCACGGATGAAGCTTGCCGAAATGGAGTCTCGAACCTCTTCCACCACCTCCGGCGGCACCGCCGAGTCGAGAGACAGGATGACCATCGCCTCTCCCTTCTTCTCGCGTCGACCAAGACTCATGGAGGCGATATTTATTCCGTGCGTCCCCATGATGGTGCCGATCTTGCCGATCATGCCGGGCCGGTCTTCATAGTTGAGGAGCAGCATGTGCTCGTCGAGAGCGAATTCTATCGAATAGTCGCGCAGCCTTACGATCCGCGGCGCTCCCTCGAAGAGGGTCCCGGAAATCAGCCGGCGCTTCCCCCCCTCACCCTCGATGGCGAGGGTGACCAGATTGGAAAAAGCGTCCACCTGTGTCGATTTCGTCTCTTCGATGACGATCCCCATGTTCTCAGCGATTAGGGTGGCGTTCACCATGTTGACGTCCTGCTCAACCCGGCGGTTGAGGAGAGCGGCTATCCCACACACCGTAAGGGGGGTGCAGTCGTAGTGGGCGATGGTACCCGAATAGCCGAAGGTGACCTTGGCAGGGTTCGTGTCCAGGAGCTGAATGCCGAAATCGCACATGGCGCTCATCAGATTGAGGAAAGGGCGCATCTGGTCCATGAGCGCCAGGTCGAAGCGGGGAATGTTGACCGCATTTTCCAGGGGCTGGTCGTCCAGATAGTTGAGGATCTCCCTGGAGACATCCACCGCCACATTTACCTGTGCCTCGAAGGTGTTGGCACCCAGGTGCGGGGTGACTACGACCTTGTCGTGGGCGATGAGCCGCTTGACTGCTTCGGATTTAGGTGGCTCTTCACTGAATACGTCAATGGCGGCACCGGCCACCTTCCCTTTTTCGAGGAAGGAAAGAAGAGCCTCCTCGTTGAGTATGCCCCCCCTGGCAACATTGAGGACGATCACCCCCTGCTTCATCATCCCCAGCTCACGCTCCCCGATCATGTTTTTCGTCTCGTCATTGAGGGGAGTATGAACCGTGACTATGTCGCACTGCTTGTAGATTTCATCGTGGGAAACCAGCTTGACGCCAAGATCGTGAGCGCGTTTGACCGAAATATAAGGATCGCAGGCAAGCACTTCGCACTCGAACGCCTTGAGGCGCGTGGCAACCCGTCCCCCTACCTTGCCGAGGCCGATGACTCCCGCCACCTTCCCCTTCAGTTCATACCCAGTGAAGGGGGCCCTCTTCCAGTCCCCTCCTTTCAGGCTCGCGTTCGCTTTGGGGACGTTGCGGCAGAAGGAGAGAAGGAGGGAGAGCGTGTGCTCTGCCGCGCTGTTGGTGTTGCCGAAGGGTGCATTGACGACGATGACCCCTTTCGTGCTCGCATAATCGACATCCACATTGTCTATGCCGACCCCTGCACGGGCAACCATCTTCAGCTTCTTTCCCGCATCGAGAACATCACGGTCGACCGTGGTGCCGCTCCGGGTTATGATCACCTCGTACTCACCGATGACGTCGAGCAGCTGCTCCTTGCTCAGGCCGAGTCGGACGTCCATTTTAATGCGGGGGTCCTGTGACAGCAGCGCCAGACCTTCGCTGGCAACCTCGTCGGTAACGATTACCTTCATTGCGGCTCCTCTGGATTGGGATTGTGTGGCTACGGAAGAAAAGCTGAATAATAGCCCCCACCGCTAAAAATTTCAAGACCGGCGGCAGCACTTCATGGTATACATTACCGCCGCGAGCCTATGGAACCTGCCATACCCTTCAACATCGTCCTCATCGAACCGGAGATCCCTCCCAATACGGGAAACATCGCCCGCCTCTGCGGTGCGACCCGCACGGTGCTGCATCTCGTGGGGAAGCTCGGCTTCTCCACCGACGACCGTTCCCTGAAACGGGCCGGGCTCGACTACTGGAGCGAGATCGATGTCCGCTATTGGCAGGACCTTGACGAGCTCAAGGCTGCACATCCCGGCGGGCGCTTCGTCTATACGAGCAAAAAAGGGGAAACCAGCTACGTCTCCTTTTCCTTCCGGGAGGGGGATTTCCTTGTCTTCGGCAAGGAGACCCAGGGGCTGCCGGAGGAGCTTCTCGAAAACAACCGTGACAGCACGATCCGGATTCCGATCTTCGGAAAGGTCCGCAGCCTCAATCTGTCTACCGCTGCAGGAATCGTTCTCTACGAAGCCTTGCGCCAGACGGGGAGGCTCAGCTGATGCTCCTTCGAGCCATCCTCTTCATGAGCCTCGCCCTCCTCTTCTATACCTATGCCGTGTTCAGCGGCCGAAAAGAAGGGCTGCACCGAAAACATCTTCTGGTCTTCGGGCTCGGCCTGCTTTGCGACTACCTGGGCACACTGCAGATGAACCGCTACGCACTAGCATTCGGTAAAGCGCCGCAGATGCACCATGTCACCGGCATTCTTTCCCTCGGCGGGATGGCCTTCCACTTTCTACTGGCCACTTTCGCCAGCCTGCTCCGCCGAGCCGAGCCGATAAACAGGACCTTCCACAAAGTCAGCCTCACGATCTACACTCTCTGGGTCATCGCCTTCGCCAGCGGTGCCTTCTACGGGATGCGGCACATGGCCAGATAGTCAAAGCTGCCGAAACGAAAAGGCCGGAGGCCGCCTGAAAACCTCCGGCCGGGCTGCAGAACCGGCTTATCCTTTAGTCCCGAGAAAACCTGAAGTCGAAGTTATTTCTGGTCAATTGCCGACAGCCTCCACTGATTGTTCCCGACCGGGCGTGCGAAGGTCCAGTACTCTTCGAATTTGACCGGCTCGATGTTGCTTCCGGCAACTACCGCGCCGCTCTGATCGTCAACGGTATAGTCGAGGAGGTTGGCGTAGATCAGGGCCGTAACGAAATCCTGCCCCCCCTCCTGCCATGCCTCCGAAATATCGACGCTCCGCACGGCAATGTTCTCGAGCCGGTTGATCCGCTTCTCCCGCAGAAGCCGGTCCACGTCCTCCTGCAGGATATGCTGCATCTCTTCGGTCAGAAGCGGCAACACACCCGACAGATTCCGGTTCATCCAGGCACCCTGAATCTTGAAGAACACATCCATTACCATATCCTTGAAACGCCCTTCGTCGAAGTTCGGGTCCATCTGCCGGATGTGGGAGATACCCGCCTGGACGTCGGCCTCGCCTGGAGAAGCTTGCCATGCCGGAGCCATGGACGCCTGCTCACGGTAATCGGGCCGCTCGTAAGATGGTACATTCTGCGTTCCCGGGCCGTAACCGGGGGCGGAGGCCGCGGCTCTGCGTTTCGCCACCATCCGGTAGATCAGATATCCGATGCCGGCGATGAGTATGATCTCGAAGAGGCCGATGCCGCTTCCGCCGAGTCCTCCCATCCCGCCGAACCCGAGGCTGCGGAAGAGCATTCCTCCAAGCACCCCGCCCACGATTCCCCCCGCCATGCTCCGGAGAAAACCGCCGGAACCGGTCTGGCGCTGAACCGGCGCTGAACCGGGGAAAGCATCTCTCGACGGCGCCGGGGCCGGGCGCGAATAGGAACGGTTTGGGGGAGAGTAGCTGCGGGATCCTCGGCTCCCCGAAGACCTCCCACCGCCGGCCCGGGCGTCGGCGCTCCTGTCAGGAAGGGCGGCGGCTAGCAACAGGAGGGTCACTGCGGCAACGAATAACTTCATCGCATTGTTCTTCATACTCTATCTCTCCTCTTCCTTATTATCCTCGCCATGCCCGGAAAACGGAGCATGAACGTCACTGGAAACCTTCTGTTCCCGGCCTATGAACCAGTAAAGCAATACCCCAAGCAGAGGGAGACTGATCACGACGAGGAGCCAGATCAGCTTGTTGTTCCCACTGAATTCATGGCGCAGAATATCCACCAGCGCCCAAAGCCATACCACGAACCCGGCGGCGAAAATGAGCCAGAAGACGAACATCATCGCAATTCCGACTGCACCTATGATCTCGAACCCGTGCATTTCGCCTCCCGTCACGCAACCCGCTCCTTCAGATGCTTCCGCAGCACCTCCACTACCTCCCGGATAGCCTCATCATCGGGAAGGGTTTCGGCAAGGTGGCTGATGTACTCCCGCTCCTCCACCATCCGGAGGGACGCCTTGCAGTTGAGGTCGAAAATCCAGGACATCTGGAGCAGTTTGAAATCGTTGACGACTTTCACCCTGGACAAGCTAATCATCTCACCACGGTGAAGATATGCAAGCAGATCGCTCGTGTAGGTGGTCGTAAGGGGGAGGCCGAGGAAAGCGGCGGAAGCCTGCTCGGCAACGGGAAGCCTGAACTGCTCGATGAAGACCCGCCAGATGTCCAGCTTGTCTGCATCCCTGATCAGCTCGAGAAAGGGCTTCACATCGGAGGCCACATCACGCGGAATCGAAAAGAGGTTGTGCAGCCGGACCGACTCAATGATGATCCGCCGCTCCGGCTCTTCCAGCATTTCGAGCACGCGGGTCTCCTGAAGAATCCGGGCGCCCAGCAGAGCGTGGTTCTCCGAGTCGCTGTCACGATACGTACGATAGCGCCGGTACTGCTCGAACCTGCCCACATCGTGAAACAGAGCAACCGTCTCGGCTACGAGGAGAGATTTTCCGGCTACCCTCTCCTCTCCGGCGATACGGACCATGTCCGCACAGACGTTGCGGGTATGGATTTCCTTCAGAGCAATATTCCGCTGGTCTTCCGTGGAGGAGAACCGGAATCCGGAGCAGTAATCGGAAAACCAGCTTTTGAGCCGGTCGAGAGTTTCTTTATCCATAGGCGTTCCCCCGGCGGCTTTTACCGGGGACGATCTTTCCTCACAAAACGCATCACAAGGCCATACAGCTTGTGCAGAAGGCTGAACTGGAAAATTGCTGCAAAGTAGATGAGGGCGATGTTCACGAACTGAGTCCACACAGGGTCGTACTTGACCGGCACTCCAGGCTCGATGCGCTGGAGGTGTATCCGGTAGAGGTACCAGAGACTTAAGGCGGTTCCTACGGCGATCCCGGTGTATATGAAGTATTTCCTGGCACCGGCGGTGCTGTTCTTTGCGTCTTTCATTTCACACTTCCGATTTACACTCTTGCACGACTGAATCAATTGGGGCGAATACTCCCCGGGCGGCCATACTATACAGCATTGGACACTGCGGTCAACCCTCTTTTCCCCCTCTGCGGCGCAGTTTGACGCACCTCTCCCCGCCATCGTGCCATCCCCCCTGAATCGGGAATCGCTATTCACAGATTGCGTATTGACAGGTGACGCCCCTTCGTGTATGTACCTGCTACTTAATGAATTTTGCCCTTTCTCGCCACCGCAAGCACGGCGCACACTGGAGGAACATGATGGCGGAACTTCTTCCCTTTACCGCAGGCGGTCTACTTGACCATATAGCCGATCGGTATCCTGATAACGATGCACTGGTATATCCCGATAAAGGGCTGCGCTACAGCTACCGGCAGTTCAACGACGTGTGCAGGCAGGTGGCAAAGGGGCTTCTGCGGCTCGGCATCAAAAAGGGGGACCATGTTTCCATCTGGGCATACAACGTCCCGGAGTGGGTGGTGCTTCAGTTCGCCACCGCTAAAATCGGCGCAGTCCTGGTCACCGTAAACACCAACTACAAATCCCGTGAACTGGAGTACATTCTCAACCAGTCCGACTCCACTACCCTCTTCCTCGTCAAGTCGTTCAAGGATACCGATTACGTAGATACAGTCTACGAGGTTGTCCCTGAACTGAGAACCTCCGAACCCGGGAAGCTTTCAAGCAACACACTCCCTTTCCTGAAGAATGTCGTCTTTCTGGGAGAGCAAACCCCATCCGGAATGTTCAGCTTTTCGAGCCTTGTGGAATCAGGCAAGGAGGTGACCGATGCAGAGCTTGCCGCCGTGGAGGCCGGCCTCGACTGCCACGAAGTGATAAACATGCAGTACACCTCGGGTACGACCGGCTTCCCCAAGGGAGTGATGCTCACCCACTATAACGTCGTGAACAACGGCTTCTACATCGGCGAGTGCATGAAGTTTACCGACAAGGACCGCCTCTGCATCCCGGTCCCCTTCTTCCACTGTTTCGGTTGCGTTCTCGGCGTGATGGCCTGCGTTACCCACGGAGCAGCCATGGTGCCGGTCGAAGTTTTCGACCCGCTCAAAGTGCTTCAGACGGTGGAGAAGGAGCGGTGCACGGCTCTCCATGGCGTGCCGACAATGTTCATCGCTGAGCTGGAGCATCCGGCCTTCGAGCTCTTCGACCTTTCTAGCCTGCGGACCGGAATAATGGCCGGAAGCCCCTGTCCAATAGAGGTGATGAAGCGGGTCATACGGGATATGAACGCCACCGAGATCACCATCGCCTACGGACAGACCGAGTCCTCACCCGTCATCACCCAGACGCGCACCGACGACCCGATCGAGTTACGGGTCGCCTCTGTCGGCCGCTCGCTCCCCAATGTGGAGGTGAAGATCGTCGATATCGAGACGGGCGCCACCGTCGCCCCCGGAACACAGGGAGAGCTTTGCACGCGCGGTTATCTGGTCATGAAGGGCTACTACAAGATGGTGGAGGAGACAGCCAAGGCAATAGACGCCGAAGGCTGGCTCCATACCGGGGACCTGGCGGTCATGGACGAGAACGGCTACTGCAAGATCACCGGCCGGATCAAGAATATCATTATCCGCGGCGGCGAAAACATCTATCCCCGGGAAATCGAGGAGTTCCTCTACACCCATCCGAAGATCTCGGACGTGCAGGTCTACGGCGTCCCCGACCGGAAATATGGCGAGCAGGTTATGGCAGCCATCATTCTGAAGAAGGGGGAAGAGATGACCGAGGAGGAGGTGAAGGCTTTCTGCAGGGGGAAGATAGCCAACTACAAGATTCCGCGCTACGTTAAATTCGTCAGCAGCTATCCGATGACCGCTTCGGGAAAAATTCAGAAGTTCAAACTGCAGGAGATGGCCATCGAGGAATTGCAGCTCGAATTGGCGTGTGCAACCGCCTGACGCATCTCCGCGCGAACCCCTTCAAACATTTAGCCAGCAGCAGCGCTTCGGCTGCTGCTGGCTTTTCCTATTTTTTCAGTAGCCGGGCCAACTCCGCTGCCTGAGCCTCCGACAACCCCTCAAACCGGATGCCTATCCCGGGGACCGCACGGCGCTCCCCCCACGCAAGCCGCCAGCAGACCACCCCTCTCACCTCGGTACCTTCGAATAATTCCCTGAACCTGATCGAGACGTCGTCCCCCTTTTCGTACGAATGAATGGTCTGTATGAACGCTCCCCCACGGGAAACGTTGAGGGAAAAGGTTTTCTCCTCAGCACTCAGGCTTCTTCCGCTCAGATACAGGTTGAGCACCAGATCCTTTCTGATGGAGCTGCGGAGGGCTCGCGGCGGGAAACTGCGGCACCGCTCCTCTATGAATGTTTCCAGGGCAGATTCCGCCTCGTCCGCAGTCCCATGATCGAAAGCGAGAAGACTGATGCGATCCCGTTTGGAATCCCACTTCAAACGAGTTGAGGGGTAGAAGTTGATGCATTCGTATGCCACCGTCTTCTCCTCCTCCTTTTTGGTCCGGACCAGGGTAAGGATATCCATCAGAAGTCCGCTGTAGGCGTTTCCTCCGGCCAGAGCAGGGACCTCACCGAAGGAGGCGGCAATATCATAGGGAACGCCGAGACGGTCCAGCGCGGCACGGTATGCTTCACGCGCTTCACCCTCGCGGGCGATAAGCAGCATGCGAAGATCTGACATTGATTCTCCTGCAGGGATGTAGGTCTGTCGAAGGGAGGCTACAGTTGTTATCGGAGAGCGAGGGCCCAACTTGAACGTTGATTGAAAAGGTTTCGATAGAAGGAGGCTGCAGCACCCGGCGATCCGCAGGCGCTACCTGAAATGGAAGATCCTAACGGTTCCGGGACTGAGGCTGACCCGGTCCAGCTCACGGCCGTCAAATGACTCAACCGGAGCCGAAGTGCCGTCAAGGAAGATTTCGGTCACGGCGGTTGCGGCTCGGGGGCGAATCCGGAGCACTGGATTTCCCTTCCGGTCCCATACGAAGAGCACCTGCTCCCCGTCCGGACGCACAAAGAGGTGATGATAGAGCTCCCCCCTCTTCCCTCCGACGACCTCCAGTGCGAGCTCCCGGTCGGCCACAGTGAGATATCCGGTATTCATCAGGGGAATGAGCCGCTTGAGGAGATGAAAGGCGAGCTTCTTGGTGCGGTCGGCGCGCGTGATTCCGAGATGGTAGTTCTCGCTCTCGCCGATGACCTTCTCCGACTTCTTCCTGTCCCTCATCTGGTAAATCCCGAGATGCTCCACCCGCGGGTCCGCCAGGAAGGTGGCTATGGCACGCGCCCACCAGTTCGCCTGGTCCTTTTCGGTCTTACCCGGTGCGGTGGCGAAGCCGGCCTCATTGATCCAGATCGGCTGCCCGTCGCACTTTTTATCCACCGTTGCCAGAAAGTGTTTGCCGAAAAAACCGGGATCCCCCTGATCCAGGTAATTCTCCACAGTCACTTCTTTAGGAGTCCAGGTTTCGGGATAGGCGTGGAAGGGCAGGATGTCGAAGGTTCGCGCGTTGCCGTGAACGGCGCACGCCTGCTCCACCCAATCCACGTCGGGGTACACCATGCCCCCGAAAATCACCTCCGTTGCAGGGATCACCGTCTTGACCGCAACGGAACCTGCGCGGAGAACCTGGTTATAATCAGCAGCGCGTCCGTCCCACCACTGCGCGACATTTTCCTCGTTATAAATCTCGAACGACTCGATGTTACGGTACCGCTTGGTTTCGGTAACTATCCGGGTGACGAATCCCCGCCAGTCATCCAGCCGTTTCGGGGGATCGTTCCAGGCTTCACCGTCTTTCCCCCCCCTTGCCGCCCATGCAGGTGTGTAGCCGAGGTAGGGGCGGAGTGTTAGCCCGTGACGTTCCGCCAGTTGCAGGAATCGGTGAAGCCACGCGAAATCGTATTTTTTTGGACGCGGTTCGTAATCGATCCAGCTGAAGCTCCCACGCCAGGTGCTTATCCCAAGCTCCTTCATCAACTGGAAGTCCCGCTCCACCTCCCGGATATCCTCACCCTTCGGGTAGTCCTGAAGCAGGCTGAAGGACACCGGCTTAGTAAAGGCGGCAGCTGCACGGACGGCACTCCCTTTCGCCGATGCGGGAACCGTGGCGATCAAACCAATCTGCGCCGCGCAGAGCCATATCACGAGGAAAAACAGGTTTCGTCTCATTCCCCCTTCCTACCTCCTGATCCCACTATAACAGCCTCCGCCCCATCTGCAACGGCACCCCTGTGACTCCCGTCACTGTATTTTCGATACCGATTCACTAGGGTGGGTGAGCAGTAAGCTTTCAAGTGACTGAGAGAGGTTTCCGATGCTTAGAAAACTCATCACATATGCCGGTTTCAACGATGAAAAAAGGAAGCAGGCCCGCCGGGCGCTCTCCTTCATCAGGCCGCACAGGAAAACGATTCCGTTCATCCTTCTGTTCATGCTCATGGTGGCCGCCCTGGGGGCTCTGGAGCCACTCATCTACAAGGTGGTCTTCGACCGCCTGGGAAGTGGGTCGAACATCGCCAGCCTGCTCATGGCAGTCGGTGCAATAATGGCCGCCGCGGTGGCGAGGGAGACCCTTAACGGATTTTCCAACAGGCTCTGCTGGAAGATCCGGCTGGCTGTCAATTATCACCTTCTGGATGCCACCACGGCGCGCCTCCACTCCCTTCCCCTCTCCTACCATCGTGGGGAAACCGTCGGGAGCCTCATGACCAGGCTCAATCACGGGATAAACGGATTCGTGGCAGCCGTCGCCGATATCGCCTTCAATATTCTCCCAGGTCTCATCTACCTTTCCATCTCTGTAGTGATCATGATCCGCCTCGACTGGCGGCTGTCGCTGGTGGTGGTACTCTTTGCGCCGCTTCCCGCCCTCATAGGCATTTATGCCTCACGGGAGCAGACAGCACGGGAATCCGCTCTGCTCAACCGCTGGGGGATCATTTTCTCTCGGTTCAACGAGGTGCTTTCGGGGATAGTTACCGTGAAGAGTTTCGCAATGGAGGAGGCGGAGCGGAAGCGGTTCATGGGAGACGTGGCGGAGGCGCACGGGATCGTGCGGAGAGGGGTGGTCACAGACACCAAGATAGGGGCCATCCAGAACCTGGTGATCATGCTGGCCAAGACGGCTTCCATCGGGTTCGCCGTCTTGCTCATCCAGCGGGGCGAGACGACGGTAGGAACCCTGATGGCATTTCTCGGGTATCAGGGAGGGATCTTCGGCCCGGTGAACAACCTCACCGGGATCTACCAGACCCTTCGCAAGGCGAGCATCTCCTTCGACATTGTCTTCTCGATCCTCGATGCGGAGGATCGGCTGAAGGATGCTCCCCATGCCCTCCCGGTCAGATCGGTCCAAGGGGAAGTGAGCTTCCGCAATGTCAGCTTCTCCTACACGAGGGACCGCCGCATTCTGGACAACATCGACCTCCATGTTCGCCCCGGGGAGACGGTGGCCATAGTGGGGCCCAGCGGCTCCGGAAAAACAACAATGGTTTCGCTCCTGCAGCGCTTCTACGACCCCACCGACGGCTCCATAAAGCTCGACGGACAGGACCTTCGCTCCCTCCAGCAGCGATCCCTGCGGCAGCAGATCGGTGTCGTTCTACAGGACGCCCTTGTCTTCAACGACACCATCCGCAACAACATAGCCTACGGGAGACCCGATGCGAGCGATGCGGAAATAGAGGCTGCCGCCCGCGCCGCCAACGCCCATGCGTTCATCTCCCAGCTCCCCGAAAAGTATGACTTTGTGGTAGGAGAGCGTGGGTGCCGCATTTCGGTGGGAGAACGGCAGCGGATCAGCATTGCGCGCGCGCTGCTCAAGAGCCCGTCGCTTCTGATTCTCGACGAAGCGACCTCCGCCCTGGATGCCGAATCCGAGGCTCTCGTCCAGGAAGCTCTCGACCGGCTCGTCAAGGGACGGACCAGCTTCATCATCGCTCACCGCCTCGATACCGTCGTAGGTGCGGATCGCATTCTCGTCCTGAAGAACGGTCGGATCATCGAGTCCGACAATCACGAGCGCCTCATGCGGCGCAACGGGTACTATGCGTCGCTGGTCAGAAGCCAGTCGCGGGGCCTACTCCTGGCGAGCTAGGAGGGGCGACGCCATATTCGCGCCCTTCCGCGCCGGTTCCTCCTCAGGCTCCTCGACGTAGCGCTGCTACGCCTGCGGGCCATCGGTCGTCACCGACCACGGAATCATCGCGAATCTGACGCCGCTTAACTATCCTGGCTAAGCGAAACTTCCGGGTGCGAATAAAATTATGCCGACAATGAAGTAATCAGTGCCCTTTAAACAGAGGAACCGAGTGCTGCAGAATTTTCCGCGCAAGCCCTTTACATCCCCCGTAGCTGCGATAAACTGAAGTCAGCCTGTTTCCGAAAGGGTTGCCGAAAAGAAATTTCCGGTACACAAAGCTAACGGGTCTGTTATTAGGTAACAGACAGCCGGGCTGCCGAAGAAACAGGCGAAACTGCATAGAAAGCCGCACCGGCACCCGCGACCGGGGCGGCTTTTCTTTTTGCTCCCCGAGTCGTGCCTCGGGTATACTATTGACAGGGACGGAAAGGGAGAAACGATGCAAATCAAGGTTATATATTCCGACGGCGCTACCGGATGGGTCGAGTCGGGTGCCCTGGACGACCTGATCGACCGGCGCGAAATCATAGCATTCGAACGCTCCAACGGCCTCGCATGGATCGCACGCGACCCGATCCGCAGAAAACGTAGGTCGGGCAAGGAATCGGACAGGTTCAGCTCCACCTGAAACAACTACACGCAGTCCCATTCTTCCTGCTGCTGCGTCACCCGCAGCAGCTTTTTGTCTCCCTGCCTGCAATACCCTCACTTTCGTGGTAAAATTCATGAAAACACTATAATCGGCCCTTCACTGTCATCAGGAGGTGACCATGTCCGAACGCCGTGAGACTGCAACACTGGCCGGTGGATGTTTCTGGTGCACGGAAGCGGTATTTGCGCGTCTGAGGGGGGTCATGGAGGTTATGCCGGGCTATGCCGGTGGAACGGCGCTCAATCCAACTTATGAGGATGTATGCAGCGGATCGACCGGGCATGCGGAGGCTGTGCAGATCGTATTCGACCCGGAGGAGATTTCATTCGAAGAACTTCTGGATGTTTTCTGGCAGACCCATGACCCCACGTCCCGCAATCGCCAGGGAGCAGATGAGGGGACCCAGTACCGATCAGCGATCTTCTTCCATGATCCGGAACAGCAGGAGGTAGCCGAGCGGTCGCTGCGGCGGGTCGCGGAACGAAAGCTGTGGCCGGGACATATCGTGACAGAGGTCGTGCCGCTCACTACCTTCTATCCCGCCGAAAGCTATCACAGGGATTATTACCGCCTGAATCGCGACCAGCCTTATTGCAGAATCGTCATCGACCCGAAGGTAACCAAGCTGTTCCGGCAGTTCCCCGATAAGTTGAAGGACCCCGAGCAGTAAGTTGTTACTGGTCGCACAGCTCCCTCGGGCATGTTTTTTCACCGGTGCCGGCCCAGAACCGGTCGCACTCGTCTTTTCTAAGCCACTGAAAGGCATCCGGAACAGTAGCGCTGTCACAGGAAGGACCCTTCATGTGGCAGCAGACCATTTCGTCATTAACCGGAAGGCCGCAGTCACACTCCTCGCACAAGAAGCCGCAACTCCTGCACCCGCGTATCTCCTTCCCCTGGCAGACCTCTTCGCACTTGTCACGTGTGATGAACCCGCACTCAAGGCCCTGCACCGGTTCGCCCCCCATAAATGAGGCCGTAACCACTGCCGAAATCATCACTGCATTCCTCCATCCCGCCTTCATCGCATGCGCCCTTTCTGCCGTGTACGGCGTTTTCTCACGGTGTCCGGTTTTCAGCCCGCGCGAAAGCCGCTTCAGCATCCGCTGCTCGCGCGCACATGCTTCATTTTAATGCCGAAACCCCTCATGTCAAACGCACTCGGAAAGTGCAAAAGAAAAGGGCGGTCTTCTCTCGAAGCCGCCCCGCAACTTACAGAGCCATCTGGTTTCGTCACGCTGCTACATAGCTGGATGTGCATCCTGCAAAATGCCGGTGCGACTTGTCTTCACACGGGGTGCAGTCGTGATCCATGTTGTGGCGCAATGTTTCCATCGCAGCACAACCGTTCTCGGTCAATGAGCACATGTGCTCCCAGTGCTGCATGCTGTGGCTGCATTTCTCCAACATCAGCCCTCAACTCCCTTGTATTGGATTTGCTACCTATCTGTATTATACCCCTTTTCCGAACTCCGGACACGCTTCATGCCGATGCAAACAAAAGAGGCAAGAGTACATCGCCCCCCCATTCGCTTTGCAATCGATCTCTGCTTTCTCAAGGTGTCGGCCATACCTGTATTGACTTTACGGTAACCCCTGCCACTATATTAAATATCCATAATAAATGAGAAAGGAGCCCCTTCGATGCGAAAGAAGCCGACGATGGCAGTTACGGTAATCAGCCTGATCTGCGCTGTTCTACTCTCTTCGGAGTCGAGAACCGAGACGAAAGCTCCGGCAAAGTCACGGACACTTCCGGATGCGGTGCAGGAGGCACAGACGCCGAGGAAGGTTGAGATTACGCGACCGGAGCAGAAGAAAACGGAACAGGATGCTCCGGAAAAATTTGCTCCCGACAAGGCTGCACCGGCATCCTCTGCATTCGCCGGTCAACCCGACGAGGGGAAGGTCAAAGGGTTCGATTTCGCCCGTGACCCTCTGAACGCAAAGAAGCCGATGATGACGTTCGAAGAGATCTACAAGGCGGATGTGGCCGAGAAAAAGAAAGTGATGGAAGCGCAGCGCGAGCTTCTGGAAAAACGTTACGACCTGAAGCCCCGCCTGGCGACGGACGCGAAGATGTCGCGGGGGAAACCGCTGGCGGTAGGGCCGACGGCACGTCTCTCAAAGGGGGAAACTTGGGAGTCGCTGGCGGGTCTGACCCCGGAGGAAATCCGTAAGCGGAACATCTTCCCGTATCCCCCTCTTCCACACCCGAAGCAGTCCACCGGCGGCCAGGTATTCCCCCAGATGCAGATCGACATGTTCCCGAGGCTTCAGCGCTTCGACGTCGATTTCGACCTCCCGGAGGAGTTTCTCCCCGAGTTCCCCCCGGCGATATTCCTGCAGAACCGTCCGGAGCTCGGCGACGTCTCCCGAGGTGAAGTCGTATCGATAAACAACTTCCACCGCCTGTTCAAGGATCTCATCACTCCGGTTCAGCTCGACGGCCTGCGATTGCTCCTCACACCGCTTCCACAGGAGGAGTTCAACGCCACCGATGACCGGAAGACGGAGCAGCCTAGCCTCGGGGTCGCATGTTTCGATTGCCACGTGAACGGTCACACCACGGGTCAGTTTCACCTCAGCCCGGACATCCGCCCCCAGGAGCGACGGTTCCGGCTGGATACGACAAGCCTGAGGGGCATGTTCAACCAGCAGCTCCACGCCTCGAAGCGAAGCCTCCGTTCCGTCGAGGATTTCACCGAATTTGAGCAGCGGACGGCATACTTCAACGGAGATCCGATCCACGCGATGAAAAAAGGGATAGTGGAGATCCCACGGCTACTCGTCCCGCACATGGCCCAGATGCAGAACATGCTCGACTTCCCCCCCGCACCGAAGCTGAGCCCCATGGGTCGGCTCGACCCCGCAAAAGCTACCGAAGCGGAACTGGCCGGCGAGAAGATCTTCTTCGGCAAGGGGAAATGTGGAGAGTGCCATCTTCCACCCACGTACCTCGACCATCAGATGCATGACCTTCAGATGGAGCGTTTCACCACGGAACCGGGGGACGGGCCGATCAAAACCTTCACCCTGCGAGGGATCAAGGACAGTCCTCCCTACATGCACGATGGCCGCTGTCTTACCCTGGAAGACACTGTCGAGCTATTCAACCTGGTGCTGGGCCTGAGGCTGACGAAAGAGGAAAAGGGAAGTCTCGTCTCTTTCATGCGAGCGCTGTGATCCTCCACGTCGGTTTCGGCACCGAAAGGTTTTCAAAGGGAAGGTGGATGATTTAAAAGAAAGGGATGTCAGCGGCGGCTGTTTACTGTGAACGAAAGCAAAAGGGGGGCAGGCACCCGGGGCCTGCCCCCTTGCTTGGCAATGCGACCCGGACGGGCATGGAGCGGTTGCACCCGCCACCTGAACCGCTCAACCAGCATGGAAGATAGTGAAGAACATTCAACTGAACAGGGTGTGCTCCAGGAGTATCTTCACCCCTATCCCTATGAGCACCAGGCCGCCGAGAATTTCCACAGGCTTCCCCCAGCTCCCCCCCAACCGGCGGCCCAGCAGCATGCCTGTGACGGTAAGCACCGCAGCAACAACGCCTATGATCGTAGCGGGAAGCCAGATGCTTATGCCGAGCATTGCAAGAGACAGCCCCACCGCCAGAGCATCGATGCTGGTAGCCACCGACAGCATGACCATGGTGAAGCCTTTTGTCGGGTCGGAGGCGGCTTTCTCCTCCTTTTTGTCGAAAGCTTCCAGAATCATCCTCCCCCCCACGAAGGAGAGAAGCCCGCAGGCGATCCAGTGATCATAGGCCGAGATCCATTTCTGGACCGTCATGCCGATGAGCCAACCTGCCACCGGCATCAACGCCTGGAACAGGCCGAAATGAAATCCCAGACGGAACAGGTGGCGCCTGGTAAGAGGATTGAGAACAGCTCCGGCCGCCAGGGCGACGGCAAAGGCGTCCATTGCCAGAGCCACTGCAATACCCAAAATAGTCATCCAATCCATTACATGTCCTTATCTGTAACTTGGTGCCGCCGAATGTGCCTTCACGCTTCCGTCCGCCCGACCCTTCCCCGCTCCGTCACCCTCACCCCCTCCAGCCGCAGCAGCCACTGCTTCGAAGAAATCCCACCGGGGGCGGAATACCCGGTCATGCACCCTGAGGCGCCGACGACCCGGTGACAGGGAATGATGATGGGGAGGAGGTTTCGCGCCATTGCCTGCCCTATCCCCCTTGCCCCCCGCGGCGACCCGGCTTGTGCAGCGACTTCGGTGTACGTTCGCACGGTTCCCCAGGGGATGGCGGCGACCACCCTGTAGACCGCCTGCTGAAAAGGGGTATATCGCCCCAGATCCAGGGGGAAGTTGAAGGTGACATCTTCTCCGGCAAAATACCGGACAAGCCGCGCAGCCGCCTCTTCGGCAAGCGGACTTGCACCGTTGGCGGCGGGATACGCTTCCCTGACATCATTCGAAATCTCATCCCTCGTCCTGCCGGCGAATGGAAGGAAGATCTCGACGAGACCTTCACCCCCCGCCACCACGGCGCCGCATCCCAGCGCGGTGTCGTAGAACGAACAGTATCTGCCGGCTTCCCGGTCTCTGGCATGTTTCATGGTATCCTCATTTTTTCAGAATCTTGCGACGGACCAGACGCACCACCTCATGCGCCTCCTCGCACCGCAAAAGGTGCGCGCAGAGCATGAACAGAGCCATTCCGGCCACTATCGCCCCGCCGAGCACGCCGGTCTTCAAAACCTTCTCTCCCGGAACCGACCAGTCGATGGCGCCCATGATGAAGTAGACGAGCCCCGCCATCGGAAGCGAAGCGAGCAGTGCCTTCAAGCCGGAAAGGGCAAGGCTCTTCCCTCCGAAGGGACCGATCTTGCGGCGAAGCAGCCAAACGAGCAGCAGCAGGTTGACCAGCGATGACAGAGTGGTTGCCAGAGCCAGGCCACCATGTAGAAGTGGTTTCATGAGAAGCAGGCTGAATATCACGTTAAGCAGGAATGCCGCAAAAGCAGTGGCGACAGGGGTCTTTGTATCCTTCTGGGCGTAAAAGGCGGGCACGAGCACCCGCACCATGGCGACCACAGTGAGCCCCATGGAGTAGTAGAAAAGTGCTTCCCCAGAACGCACCGCCTTCTCGTAATCGAAGGCTCCCCCCATGAAGATGAGGCTGAAAATGGGTGTCGAGCAGACCATGAGCCCCAGGGCTGCAGGCACCGTAATGAAAAGGGTGAGCCGCATTCCGAAGGCAAGGGATTCCTTCATCTCCTCGTACCGGCCGGCGGCCGCCTGGCTGCTGAGGGAAGGGAGGACCGCCTGGGCTATGGAGACCGTGAAGATCCCCTGGGGGAACTCGAACAGGCGTTGTGCATAATAGAGGTAGGAGACGCTTCCCTGGGGAAGGAATGACGCGAGGATTGCCCCCACCATGATATTGAGATAGTAGACCCCCGCGCCGAAGATCGATGGCCCCATCAGCAGCGAAATCCGCTTTACCGCCGGGTGTCCGAAGCTGAAGTTCGGCCGGATTGGAAACCCGAGACGGTAGAGCGTGGGAAGCTGCAGGAGGAGCTGCAGGAGCCCTCCCACGAGGACCCCTACGGCGAGAGCGGTAATCGGCACCGCGAACCTGTCGTGGAGGAAGAGCGCGCAAACAATCATCGCAATATTGAGAAAGACGGTCGATATGGCAGGGGTGAAGAAGTGGCGTAGCGTATTCAGAATCCCCATGCAGAGGGCGACCAGGCTGATGAAGAAGATGTAGGGAAACATGAGGCGGTTGAGAAATACCGTCAGTTCCATCTTGCTCGGCTGCGAGGCGAATCCTGGAAACATCAGATGGACGATCTGCGGAGAAAAGAGGATGCCGAAAAGGGTGATGCCGGCCATTACTATGGTGAGCAGGGTAAAGCAGATATTAGCCAGCTCCCGGGCGCTCTCCTCACCTTCTCTGGTCCGGTACTCGGCGAAAGTCGGGACGAAGGCCGAAGTGAGTGCACCTTCGGCAAAAAAGCGCCGAAGCATGTTCGGTATCTGGAAAGCGGCGAAGAACGCGTCGGTGGCAAAGCCCGCCCCGAATATGCGCGAAACGACGATGTCCCGCACCATTCCCATGATACGGGAGAGTATGGTGGCAAAGCCGAGGACCCCCGCCGCGCGGGCTATGTTCTTTTTTTCGGACATTGGGTTTCTATCAGAGAGCTTGTTGAAAAATCAGGTTGTTCAAAAATAGACAGATCGCCGCACCCGCAGAAAGCCGTACGGAGACGTAGTACCCTCTGGGGCATAAACAGCGCTACGCCGCACATGGCGGATTTCGAGGAGGGGGGCTAGATGGCTGTTTTTCAACAACCTTCCAGAAGATCAGGGGAACGTGATGCGCAACCCGGACTCGATCTTTTCGACACTGTACTGGGGCCCGCTTCCGTCGACCAGATCGAACACCAGGCGCAGGCGCCCTGGAATCTCCCCGAGCCGGCAGCGGCGCACCTTCGAGTGGGGGATGTCGATCTTTTTTGCAGCGACGCCGTTCCGGGCTCCCGCGAAATCCAGGATGAGCCGGTTCGGACCGTCCAGGGTGAATGCCTTGTAGGCTTCGATTCCGGTGCCGACGATTTCCACGCTTCTACCGTTGATCCTCACGCCCCGCACATGGGGCACAACCGGCGGCTTAGCTGCGACACGCTCCCGCACCGCAGCAGCGGGAGCGGCATTCGGTTCGGTGCCTGGTTCCCCCTGTCTCCGAGCCGGCTTGGCTGCCCCCCCCGCTCCCAGGGGAGCAAAGGAAACAGTCAGCCTTCTGCCCCCGTCGGACGTTTCGGTGACCAGATCGACCTCTTTTCGCAGTTCGGCCACGACCCGTGTCGCCATCATCGACTTCAGGTCCTTTTTGGTCACCACCACCCTGGAGAGGGGGCCTTCCCTGACGTCGGTAACCGGCTCCACCTGACCCGGTTCCGCGCCGATGATGTGAATGATCCCCCGGGGAGGTGCCGACATGGTGTAGTGCGTGTATCTGATGGGGAAATCGGAAACCACTTCGATCCGCACATCGTCCGCTTTTCCCGTTACCCTGACTTCCTTCACCTCTGCCGCAGAAGCGGCAGAGAAAGAGCAGGCTGCACCGAGCAGTACGAGGATGTTCCTTACCGCAAGCTTCACCATGCCGTCTCACCCCATTCCCAAAGGTTACCGTTTATAGCAGATAGCACGCTATGATGCAAAGGGGATACTGCAAGACGAGGGGCTGCAGCATTCACATCTCTTCCCTTGCCTGCCGAATAACGTATAATCATGACGTGGGAGACGAAAAAGGAGGCATCATGTCGGCCTATTCCAGCAGGCCGCGCCGCCCCGGCGCGGGTAAAGCGGTAACCCAGGAGGAAGCGGACGAAATCGTCAGAAAGATGCGCGAAGGGCAGTCGCGAGGGGAGAACTACCGGGAGAAGTCACTGAAACTTCACGGGTGGATCTGCGCCAAATGCGGCCGGGAGTTCGAGCTCCACAACCTCCACCTGCTCACGGTCCACCACAAGGACGGGAATCACAACAACAACCCTGCCGACGGAAGCAACTGGGAAAACCTCTGCATCTACTGCCACGACGATGAGCACAGCCGGTCCATCCTTGCCGATTACCTGGCGGGCAGGAAGTAGGAGCCTCAACGACGGAAAGGTTTGCAGGATTGCTACGCCACCTCCGCGAGTAGCCGCTCCAGCTCTGTCAGGTCGACAACGGGAGGGCGGCACCTTCCCGCAGCGCACAGGTAGAAGGCGGGGCGGCCATCCAGGGGCGAATAGGCCTTATCCCCCTCCCCGGCGAACCGGATGACGAGTCCGGGAAGGAACAGCTTGCCCACCGCCAGCACCAGAGCCCTGGTCGCTGCTTCATCAAGCTTACCCGCCACCGTGAGTTCGATGGGGAAAGCATCGGCATCGGATGCAATCAGAAGAGCAAGATGCCCTGTAGGCTGTCTGGCAGCCTTACCCATAACACCGGCCATTATTGCGCGCCCCGCCTCTTGAAGCTCCAGATCACCCGTCAGTTTCCCGACCTTGCACAGGACGTAAGCTGCCAGTGAGTTCCCCGACGGCACCACGCCGTCGTGGCTGTCGCTGATCCTCAAGAGTATCTCCTCGGTATCGCTTCCCGTGTCGTAGCATAGCCCGCTCTCCCGGTCCCTGAACAGCCGCAGGATCTCGTGGCAGAGTTTTTCCGAAAGATCCAGATGGGAACTCTTTCCGGTCACCTCGTACAAAACGGAGAGTCCCCAGGCGAATGCAGCATAGTCCTCCAGAAAACCGGGAACGACACCTCTGCCCAGATGAAAGCTACGCATGAGCCTCCCCTCGCCATTGACGAGCCGCCGGGCAATGAAGATGGCCGCGCTCTCGGCGGCGGTGAGGTACGATTGTTTTCCCGTTGCCGCATACCCTGCCGCCAGCGAAGCGATCATCATGCCGTTCCAGGCGCTCAGGATCTTCTCGTCCCGGAAGGGGCGGATGCGACGCTCCCGCACGGCCAGCAGCCTCTCGCACCATAACGCCACCTTCTCGTTCAGCTGTGAGAGATCGAGACCTTCGCGTTTCGCAGCTTCGTCAAGAGGCGCCGGCAGATGGAGGACGTTGCTCTCCTCGAAATTTCCCCGCTCCGTGACATCAAAGAGCCGGCAGAATAGACCTGCGTCTTCACCGAGAAGATCCCGTATCTCGCCGGGAGTCCAGACGTAGAACTTGCCTTCCTCCCCCTCGCTGTCGGCGTCCAGCGCCGAAAAGAAGCCCCCCTCAGGCGCCGCCATCTCCCTCAGCACGTATGTGAAGACCTCTTCGGCCACATTGAGATGGTAAATGTCTCCCGTGGCTTTCCAGGCCTCGACGTACGCCATGGAGAGGAGCGCCTGGTCATACAGCATCTTCTCGAAATGGGGGACGAGCCACTGCCGATCGACGCTGTAGCGGTGGAAGCCGTAACCGATCTGGTCGAAGATACCCCCCTCACGCATCTTCCGCAGGGTATGCTCCACCATTTCAAGGGCTTTCCGGTCACCATTTCTGCGCCAGCAGCGCAAAAGGAACATGATATTGAACGGCATCGGAAATTTGGGGGCATCCCCGAACCCGCCCCATTCCTGGTCGTATATCTCCTCCAACTGACGTCGGGCTCCCTGCTGCACGTCCCCGGCAGGTGCGGGCCCGGGGGAGAAGCGATGGACGTGGCCCAGGTTTTCCAGGATAGCAGCGCAATTCTCGGCTACTCGGTCCGGCTCCGTCCGCCAGAAATGGGTGATCCGGTCGAGTACCGTAATGATACCGGGCATTCCCATTCGGGCAGTCCTCGGAAGATACGTGGCTGCGAAGAAAGGCTCCCGGTCCGGGGTCATCACGATGGTGAGAGGCCATCCCCCGCTGCCGGTCATCATCTGGGCCACCGTCATGTACTGGGCATCTATGTCGGGGCGTTCCTCCCGGTCCACTTTCACCGGTATGAAGTCCCGGTTGAGCACGGCCGCAACGTCCCCATCCTCGAACGACTCGTGGGCCATTACATGGCACCAGTGGCAGGTCGCATAACCTATGGAGAGGAATACAGGCTTGTGCTCCCGCCGGGCGGCAGCGAAAGCTTCCTCACCCCACGGGTGCCAGTCCACCGGATTGTCTGCGTGCTGGAGAAGGTAAGGGCTCGTGGCGAAGATAAGCCGATTGAAACCGGAACCGCCGTCGGCCGGAAGAGTGTTTTTATCCAGCGCGATGAAGCGCCTGATCCGCTCGTTCTCATCCCTGGCTGTATTTCCCATAACGGCTCCTTCCACTCGGTTGGCTTGTCTTCAAATTTTACCAGATTATTTTTGCGCCTCTTTCCCGGCCGGCATTCTTGCTGATGTACATAGTTAAGCCTTCGGGGCGTTGCCCCGTACCCCACGTACTTTCTTTGGCTAGGCTCCAAAGAAAGTACGCAAAGAAAGATCCGCCCCGGAACATTCCGTCCCTTCGGGATGCCCTCCCTCGTCAGCCGGGCGGGGGATTCTGCAAAGTCGCTCCGCTCCTGGGCAGCATACCCCTTCCCGCCCGGCCTCCTCACTCGGCGAAATGCATAGGTTGCTGAAAAACAGCCATCTCACCGCCGTCCTCGAAAGCCACCTTGTGACTTCGGCCTGCGGCCTCACCCTTCGGGCGCTTGAAGCTGCGGTCCACTTTTCACAAGTGAAAAGTGTGCGGCGTAGCGCTGCTACGCCTCCGCGGGGTTTTCTGCGGGTGCGACGATCTGACTGTTTTTGAGCAACCTGTAATGGGGGAGGCCGCGGACGCGGCCTAAGGGCTTAAAGCTTTAGCTTCTAAGCAGTTTTCCCCTTCGGCATGGCCGAGTGAGAACACCGGCGGCGGGTTTTCGACGATCTCCTGAGCGAAGCGAATCTGATCGTCGCGCCGTCGGTGCTCGCAGCGAGGGAACCGCGAAAGAGGCCAGGTCGCAGGGGTGCCCTTTTCTTTGCTTCGTTTCTTTTGGGCAAGCAAAAGAAATGAAGTGGGGGTGAGGGGGCAAGCCCCCTCCCTGGCTTTTAGAAAAAAAGAGGCGCAATCCGGATGGACTGCGCCTTAAATAACCAGCCGTGGGCCGCCTCAGCGATACCGGCTGTTACGGCGTAGGCACTGCAACGAACGCCCGGTCGGCAGAGATCCCCACCAGGTACCCCGCATTGTTGATCCCCAGCGCCTGCCCGAGGGATGAATCGGAAAACACCGGGTTGGTAGTGACCGGAGTGCTGTGCATTGCGTGCCAGACGGTTGCCAGTGAACCTGTAGTGTCAGTGAACCCTGCGATCAGCCCCAGGCTGCTGATGGCTGCAGCGCTGCCCCTCGCCCCAGCGGGACCCAGGTCGACGATATTGTACCCGAAGAGAAGGCCCTCCTGCCACATCACCGCGTGAACCTCGCCGGTTGCCGACTCAGACTCCCCCACTATGACTGTTTTCCCGTTGGGGAGGGTAGCCACACCGAGGGCGGTGCTGTTGAGGTGGCCCGACAGAGTGCCGAGATCGGTGGGGCCGTCGGTGAGAACACCGTTGGCATCCATGCTCCAGATCACGGCATGCACCGCGCCGCCCGCCGACACCTCCGACTCTCCCACGGCTTTCATGCTCTCGTTAACCGCGAAGGCAGCACTGGTAGCGTCGGAAGCGAGTCCCCCGAGAGGAACCGGGGCGGTGTCGCCGCTCCTCCATACCACAGCGACCATCCTGCCGTTGCTGTCGAGCGCCTCTCCGACCTTCACACCACGGTTGTTGATGGAGTACGCGGCGCTGGGACCGGTGGCGGAAAGAAGCAGGAGCTCCGTCGGTTCGCTTGACGCAGTCGCTCCAGACGGCCACCATACCGCCACGGTATCGCTCCCCTTGGATGACTCCCCTACGATGATCCCCGAATCGTTGATCCCGTAAGCGGCGCTGTAGGAGTTGGAGCCAAGCGGCTTAAGTCTCACCTGGTCGGTTTGCGTACCGTCCGCCGCCACGCTCCACAGAACCCCCTGTATCTGCTGCGAGCCGTTGTCGGACATGCCGATCACTTTCATGGCGCTGTTGATCCCTATGGCTGCGCTGAAAATGCCGCCGGAGAGAGGCGAAAGCTGCTTCGTGGCAAAAGCCGAAAATTTCGCCGCGTCATTGGGGAAAGCATCCTGAGCGTTGGGCACACCATCCCCGTCCAGATCGCTGGGTCCCCCGCCCCCTCCTCCTCCGCCGCATCCCGGGAGGGCAAACATCGCCGCTATCAGCAGCCCTGTCAGTATTCTTTTGAGTTTTTCCATGGTCTTTCTCCTTCCATCAGATTCGCAAGCTGTCTATTTCGTGCGGGCCGGCGGATTTCGCCTGCCGCTTAATTCCTGTAGTGAAACTGCGGATCACCGGTTGTGTCGAGAAAGGGGCGCAACGGGGGCAATCCCTGGCTCTGCCTTCCTGCCGCACCTACTGCGGGAATTTCCATCATCCTGTCATCCAGCGTCCTCTTGCGCCTCGGGTCGCCGCTAACCTTGGACGAATGGCCATCCGGTACGAAAAGCTGAGGGTGATCGAAGGGAGCCCGTTCCCATCGGACCCGCTCGTCGGTCAGCGCCAGGAGGAAATCGACGAGAGCGGCGCGGTCCTCCTCCTTTCCGGCGCCCTTGAGACCATTGATGTCGGTGATGACCGGATCGATATTGGCGATGTTCGCCTCACGGAAGTTCCCACCCCTGACGTAGAAATCCACTGTCTGCCGGAGGGTGAGAAGGCTGCCGTTGTGGAAGTAGGGGCCGGTGAGCTCCACATTGCGAAGTCCCGGTGTCTTGAATGCCCCGTTGACCGCCACCCTGGTGACCTCCCCTGCTGTGGGGGGGCAGATATTCGGTGGGTCTCCTATGAAGTCATTGACGCACCCCGGCTTCGGGAAGGTGAATGGCGGAGGTGGCTGGAGAAAGTTCTGCCTGGAGAACGCCAGAGGGAAGCCGAACGGGTCGTCTGCTCCCCGGCCGATATCTTCTCCGGTGGGGGTAACGCCGACGTTGTAGAAACCGATGTCATAGTTGGCCAGCGCTCCGTCACCTACCGCCATCAGCTCGATGAGCCCAGGCTCCAGCGCATTGCGAGCATTGGTGATGGATGCCGCCGTCAGCTCTGCCCCCACGTGGCAGTCGGCGCAGCCGGCTGCGCCTGAGAAAAAGAGGTTCATCCCCCGCTGCTGCCGTGCAGTCAGCGCGGTGGGGTCTCCCGAAACGAAGCGGTCGAAGGGGGTGTCGTCCGAAACCAGAGTCGCCTCGTAGAGCTGCACCGCCAAGCCGAAGAAGAAGGCGAAATTTGCCTCCATCAGCGTGTATGAAGTCGTCCCGGGAAGTGCCGCCGCGGCCCGTTTCGGAAGAGCCTTCCCACCATTGAGGAGGAAGGTCCGCGGCTCCTGGCGGCTGGGGAGCACCTTGCGCGCCGCCGACTTCTGGAGCTGCACCGTTTGTGTGCTGTCCCAGAACCGGGCGGGGAACGCCTCCCGGATCATCTCCGCATATGTCGTTGCTAGGCCGGGTTGAGGGCTTCGCGAGAGGGACCCGAGAACGCTGTCGTTTCTGTGTACGACCTGCCCCGACAGGGGGCGGAGGGAGAGAAGCTTCTTTCCGATCTCCGGGAAGCTCCGGTCGCGCCACGACATCTCGATGTCGCTGAGGGGCGGCCCCACCGCCTGCGAGGCGAGGCTCGAATTGTCGAGGAGGTTGACCCGGGCCCCGGTGACGGGATCGGTGAGCCTGTTGAGCTCCAGCGGCTCGATCGTCCCGTTGTTGCTGACGTAGATCCGGGCGCTCACGTCCTGGATGCCGAAGGGGTTGACGCCGTTGAAGAAATGATTGGCCCGGCCGTCCCAGAAGTTGGCGAAGTTGAATACGGCGTTGATCACCGATGGAGTGTTGCGGGGCTCGACCCGGCGTACATTCCTGCCGTTTTTGGTAAAGACGGTGTCGCGAAGCGCGCGCCCCGCCTCGACGGCGGTCCCCGTCCGTCCCGGCTGGAAAGCGGTCAGGGGAACTCCCTGGGAAGAGACGACGTCGTTGGTGTGCGTGCGGGCAGAAAAACGGTCGTGGGGGTCGGCAAGGCGTGTCAGCGGGAAATCCCCTGCGGTGAGTGTGCCGTTCACCGCCAGCGTGAAATCAGAGTCCCCCCCGAGAAGACCGGGGCTGACGGAATTGCCGGTGCGGCTGTCGGTGCCCGCATGAAAGTGGCACGTGGCGCAGGAGGTCTTCCCGTCGCTTCCTACCTGCATGTCCCAGAAAAGGGCCTTTCCCAGCCTGACCGCCGCTTCGCGGTTGGAAATGAACAGTGAAAGGTCGCTCGGCTCGGGAACCGGAACTCCCCTGAGAGACGCGGGTGTCGCTGCGAGAGCGGCACCGTAGGGGGCTATCGCGTCAGCCGCCAGGCAGAGGAGCATGAGGCAGGCCGACAGGAAGGTGCCCCCTCCTCCCCTACTTCTCCAACTTGTTTTCGTTTGCAGATACTTCATGACAGACCCCGCATTCAGCTGACGATGATTACTGGGATGGAAATGGTCCGCAGCAGTTCCTGAGTTACCCAGTGCCGGTATTCGATATCGACGAAGTATGTCCCCGCCGGAACGTTCGTGTTTAGAAGCAGATCCCAGCGCTGGGCGGTGGAGAGGGTCATCCGCCCCCCAATGCTCGACATGCTGAACGGGTTCGAATACTGGACGAAGGGCGCCCGCCCCAAGGTGCGGCCGTCCATCGCGATCACCTCCGGGTTCAAGTGCGCCGGAAAGTTGATGGTCACCGAGGTGTAGGAGGCGTTGAGGACCCTGAAGAGGAGCGTCTCCCCCCGCTGGGCGGTCGGCGATACGGATGGATTCGTGATCACGTTCTGGCGGCCGCCGGCCTGGCTCTGGGGATCGGCAATCACGCCTGAGACGAGGAAATAGTCCGGGTCGAAACGGTGGAGCTGGACCGTCGAGTTCTCGGGGACCCCTCCGATTGGGAGGAACTCGTTTCCAACGGTGCCGATGCCGACACTATGCCCCATGCCGATGACATCTTCATGCCAGCGGCTGTCGAAATCATCGATCACCCAGAAGACCTCCCTCTGGTAGCTCCTCAGGCTGTCCCGGCGGTAGACCATGCCGGAGCCGCCGTCGATGAAGGGGGCGCCGGGGACATCGGGATCGGAAATGAGAAGGCCGTACATCCCCATCTCGAAGTGGAGCACCGTGTTTTTATGACAGTGATAGAAGTAGGTGCCGGCTTCCGGGGCAATCCATTGGTAGGTGTACCCCCCCTCTCCCACCAGGAAGGTGGCATGGCCGACTCCGTCGTTCATGGGGGTAGGTTCGACGCCGTGATGATGGATGGTATGGCTGCCGAACTTGGGGCCCAGGAAGGAGTGGACCAGTTCTCCCTCCCTGACGCGAATGGTGGTGCCGGGGAACCATGTCTCGCCGGCACCACCGCTTGCGTTGAATCCCCAGACTTCGAGGGTGTTGGCGCCTCCTTTGGTGGGATACGGGACAGGAAGCACTCCTCCCCCAGCAACATTGCTCAGTTCGAAAGTGCGTGCCGGCGTAGGGATGCTGTCCGGCGTAGGGAGCGGGGCGGCCGGGTCGAGAATGGGAGCCAGGACGTTGTTACGGAAGTTCGCGCTAAGCATGGTGAGGCGGCGGTCGTTGGGAGAAGGTGGCTGACCGGCGGCCAGGTTCGGCGGCGGCTCGAACCCCTTCGTGTTGTTCGGGTCGAGAAGAGCAACGCTGGTCGGCTGGGCCACGCCGTGCTGCCAGAAGCGGATCATCTCGTCGTAGCTGGCCTCGTTCAGAGGGTGGTCTATGTCTCGCGGTATTACTGGCATGATTCCTTCTCCTTTTCAGCGGCGCCATATTCGCGCCCTTCCGCCGCCGGCTCCTACTCAGGCTCCTCGACGTAGCACTGTTTATGCCCTGTGGGTACTACGCCTGCGGGCCATCGGTCGCCGACGACGGAATCATCGCGAATCTGTCGCCGCTTTAACCTTTACGTACGACTGTTTATAAACTCAGGTTGTTCAAAAATAGTCAGATCGTCGCACCCGCAGAAAGCCCCACGGAGGCGTAGTACCCTCTGGGGCATAAACAGCGCTACGCCGCACACGGTGGCTTTCGAGGACGGCGGCGAGATGGCTGTTTTTCAACAACCTGCTACCTACAGGTGCCCTCACCTGATGGTCGGCCTTATGTCCAGCCGCTGCGGGTCTCCTCCGTTCGCGGCGGTGATGCTCACCGAGCGAGTGGCGAGAGCCCGAAGTGCCCTGCCGCTGAAGGACCAGGCTCCCCCACCCTGAACTATGGCCGTCCCCACCGGCTGGCTCTGGGGAGCTATGGTAGAACCCGCGTGGATTTCGAGGGTAGAGCCGGCGGGAAGGGATGTGACTCCCCTGAGAGAAAGCTTCCCGAACTTCAGCCGCAGCTCCGCCTTGGTCACCTGAATCACCGCATCTGCCGGATTGGTGGGTCCCTCGATCATGAAGTGTGTCAGCAGCCCGTTGGGATAGTTCCCCCCGGCCGCAGTCTGGGACGGCTCTGCGTGGCAGTGCATGGGGAAGTCGAGGGGGAATATCTCGTCGCTTGCGCCGGCCAACATCCTCGTCCATGTGTCCTGGGGGATGTCGGGGGGTTTGATGAACGGAATGATCACGTCCCGCCCGATCATCGGCGGCAGGCTCCACACATCGACAACTACTATGTTCTGCTGGATAGTACGGGTCCCGGCGCTGAAGTTGCTCTCGGTCAGGACGTACACATGGTTTCCGTGCAGGTGCATGGAGTGCCATACCAATCCGGCATTGAGGCAGCGGACGATTGCCGGCTGCCCGATGTGGCCGGAGACGGCAATGTGAGGATCGTGGGACGCGAAGAAACCGCTCTTCCCGCTGATGGTGAAATATTGGGGAACATACCCGCCGGTGAACGCCGCAGCGCTGAGGTTGGGCGAAAGAGATGCCAGATTGTTCTTCACCGGGTCATAGCTGTTGACGAGCCAGATCCAGGATCGGGCCGGGTCCCAGGGATTGCCGGGGAAATGGTCCGTCGTACCGAAATCACGGAATAGCCTGGTTACGTTGCTGGTGGGCTGCGAATAAGGTGTAAAGGGTATCCTCGGCACGGTGACCAGAGCACCGTGCAGCCCCATTACCCGGTTCACCGGTGCGTTGAGGTGGTCGAAATAGAGGTAGGTGCCGGCGGAGGGCGCGTTGAAACGGATGGTCGTGGTTGCTCCGGGAGAGATGGTGGCCGTAACTACGCCGGGAATGCTGAACCCATGGGTTATGCTGTGGCGGTTGGTCACCCTGATCTCGACCTCATCCCCCTCCACGGCGGCAATCATCATACCCGGAACCCGCGGCACGTCTCCGGCCATCTTGAAGGCCCAGACCGGAATCTGCACCTTGTCTGTCATCTCATGAAACGCCTCCACTATCTCCAGGTCCACCATGGGCGCCGCGGCTATGGCTTCCCCACCCCGCCAGAAAAAGTGTGTGCCGGCGGTTCCGACGGCGACGGCGGCAAGCCCGGCGGAGCTGAGTTTCAGAAAATCACGTCGCGACATTGTCATAAACAGACTCCTTAAGACGTTCTTCAGGTTATGCTTCGTTACCGCATCCGCACAGGCAGGGTGGGCGCGCTGATGCCGTTGGAGGACGTAATGCTCACCGAGGCGAAGGGGCCGGGGCTTGCGGTGGACTTGCCGCGGAAGGCCCATCTTCCTCCCGGCCTAACGGCTGCCGTACCGATGACGGGACGGCTGATCCTTCCGCTCATCTCACCGGTGCCGGTGGGGCGGGCGGTTGTCCTTACGGTCAGGAAGGCGCTTCCGGCCAGTATCCTGGCCACTGCATCGGAGAAGGTGCTGACACCGTCGTTCGGGCGCGGCTGCAAGTTGAAGGTTGTCAGGGTCCCCTCCCGGGGAAAGGTAACCGCGCCGTCGAAATCCCTGTCATAGAGGTTGAAGATTGCGGGACCGTCGGCGGTGTCGAGGCGGATATCGATGCTCGCCACAGTCGAAGGGAGCGGCTCCGCCGTCAGGCGATATGCAATTTCGGTATCGGTGACGCGCAGGCCTATCCCTCCTCCGGCCGCGGTGGGCCCGGAGAGAACGGCGCGCGGACCGCCATGGATGGTGATGAGATTCGAGGTTGTATCGGAGCTCGTCCCCTCTATCCTCCAGGTACCTGTCCTCGGCCTGAATTCGGCCTTGCTGGCGGAGAGGTTCTCCACCAGTACGGTTACCTGCACCGGCTCCGAGATCAGGCCGCCTGTGTCCTGCACGACGTAGCTGAAGCTGTCTTCCCCGGTGAAACCGGCAGCCGGCGTGTAGGTGAAGGTTGCCTTGCCGGTCACCAGATTGGTGGTTCGCTGCACGGTTCCGCCGTTGGCGGTGGCGACGGGAGTGGTGCGGAGGATTTCGCCCCCCGCGGCGACGAGCCCCAGAGCTTGCCGGTTGATTCCGTGCACGTTGGCGCCGGTGACGGGATCGAGATCGTTGAGCACGGCATCGATGGTGACGGCGCGGTTCATTGCGGTGGTAGCCGAGTCGGGCCGGGCGGTGGGCCGAAGGTTGGGTCCGTCGTTGAAACGCTTCCCCATCACCTGAAAGTTGCTGATGGTGACCGTCTGGTTGCCGGTGGCCGAGTTCAGTACGAAGCCCGCGGGGGGATTGAGGAGCGTGAGTGTAACCGAATGCCCGAAAGGAGCCGCGTCCGGAGCCGCGGTAAGTGCCTGCTCCACATGCACCGCCCCGCCCGGTTCCCCGATATAGGTCGCTCCCCCCAGAGTCAAAGGACCCCCGATACGGGTTACCGGATTGTAGGGAGTCACAGCGGGAACCAGGAAGGGGCCGACACTGAGCCCGTCCGCATTGACGACCTGCGCATCGGTGGAAGGGGGAGTCGGCGCGGGGGGTGCCGGTGGGGGGGGGCCGTCGGAGAGGGCTACCGTAAAGTCGAGGGGATTTATGATGCCCAGGTCCTGGGTCTGGTTTATCTCCCGCCCTGCGGACACGCCCGGAACTACAAAATCACGGGTGCCGTAGGGATGGGTAAGTTGGTAGGTGCCTGCTACCGGAACGTTGGCCCGCAGCCTTATGCGGCCGAAAGCGACCTGCTGGTTCTCTTCCGGGGTCCCCAGCAGATTTCCGAAGGAGGCCTCCAGGGCCATGACGACGAGCATGTCGCCTCCCGGAACCGAGGTACCGTTGTCAAGGCTAGTAAAGGTCGCCACCCCCGTAGCGTTCCACCAGAAGGCTTCCGAGCCGAAGTTTGCAGGGAAGGAAATCGGGAAGTTGGTGAATGGCTCCGCCGTGAGGCATGGGATGACAATACCGTTACCACCCGCGGCCGGCTTGTCCAGGCAGAGTTCAAGCTTCACGCCATTTTCGTCGCGATACCAGATGGGGAAGCCGTGGGCCAGGCTCGTGGCGACATCTGCCGGATTTCCTCCCGGAAGTACTTCAGTGAGCTGGTTCGGTGTGCCGGCTGTCGGCTTTCCGGAAACCGCCCCCAGCAGCGCGAAGGCATCATGAGCCCCCCCTGCTACGATCAGTAGGGCAAGGAGAAGTTTTTTAGTCAGTTCAGCCATTGTGTATCAACCTCCGTAGTGACCGAATCTCGCTGCAGTGACTCGGGAGCGAATGCACCGGTTTTATATCTGTATTCCACGTTCCGTGCCGAGGGTTCTCTGGCCGGAAACTGATCGTTAATTCAATAACTTGGAAACTACTTTAGGTGAGGTGGGCCGAGAGACGGGTGTAACAAATTCATGAGAGGAAAGAGCGGGTCTCATTAACAAGTTGCCGTTCTTACTGCACTTTTCGTCACCTGTAAAATTCTGTACGGCTGTAACGTCTTGAGGTGTCCCAAAAGAAAACGGGTGCGGCGAAGCACCCGTCTTATGGAAAAAGGGGAGCTTTTTCAGCCCCCATCACATCACTGAAAGGTTACGGCAAGGGCGGGAGTAACACCGGTCAGGGCCGCGCCGAGTATGTCCGTGGACTGGAAACCGGTGAGAATGAAGTGGGCCGGAGTTACGACGCTTCCTGTGGCGACGTCGCAGTTCACAGTCACGAACTCCCCGACCGGGAATCCGGAGACGCTGGCGAGAACGAGCATGATCGTCGCCGGCGAAGTCAGGGTAGCGGGGGTAAATTTCCCGCTGAGAATGGTGGCGTTGGAGGGAATGGCTCCGGAAAGCGTCAGGGCGGAGGTGGCAATTTCCCCTGTGCCGGCATCCTGAAGCGGTATCGACACACCCTGCGGAAGGTTTATCACTACCTCCACGCTGCCGACACTGTTCGAGGCGGTAAGCGCCCCCGCCGTGCTCAGCTTCAGTATGGCCCGTGTGGCGGTCCTGTTGCCGGTTATGGCCGTCCTGTTCCTGTCGGGGTCGACGATGAAGGCGGTCCTAGCGGTGTTCAGCTTGCTCAGGAGGTCAGCTGTAGCGGGAGCTGTAAAGTCGGCAACCGACTGCCCGAGAGTGCGGGTGTTCTGCTGCATGTATTTAGAGAGGGCTGCCAGCGCCATCCCGTACTCCTGCTGAGGCTGGGAAGCACCACTGGCCCCCGCCGCAGCCGCATCCACAGGCTGCGTCCCGATGATGTCGGCTACGCCGAAGGTGGCTCCCACATCGGAATTGGTGCTCGTTATAAGGGAAGGCGTTATGGGGGCACCCGAGTCGACGACACGTTTTGCGGCAATCTCGGTGAGCGCCGTCACGGAGGCGGAGACGTTTCCGGAAGCGCTGCCGACGAAGGCGCGAAGCGGCACCGCGCTGATGTCGAGCTGTGCACCCGTCGCCTCGTCTGTGTACGATCCGCCGGTCACTTCGATCAGGACAGGGCCGGTATAGGACCCGATGTTGACGGAGTAAACGCCGCTGGCAGGAGTCGGGGTGAAGGTACCCAACGGGGCCGAACGGTCGACTGCGCCGCTGCGGACGGCATAGATGTTTACGGTGCCGCCGTTGATGGGGCCTTTTGCCGCCGTGCCGGAAACCACCGTGGCCGAAGGCCCCCCGGAAGACCCGCCGCCTCCGCAGCCGAAGATGGTGGCAAGGGAGAGGGATATAATTACACTAAGTAGGAATCGAATATTCATATGTCACCTCTTTCGAAGATTTTGGTCACCAGATAGGATCAAGATTGACTACCCGCCGCAGGATGAGGAGCACATCGTTCGCCCGCACGGCGCCGTCGGCTTTCGGTCTCCCCGCGACGAGGGGGCCCACGTCGGCGGCGATTCTCTCGTCATTGGTAGGGGTATCGAGCCCCACCGCGATCCGGAGCGCCTTGATCGCGTCGCTCATGTTTATCGTTCCGTCTTCCACCACGTCACCGTTGCGGACGAACTTGACATCGACGGTGTGGCTCGCGCCCAGGTTGCCGAACGTGACGGTATTGTCCGTCACCGTCTGCAATACCCCGTCCACCAGGACCCGCGGAAAATAGCCGGCCTCGGGAGTGAAGGTATACGTCTGGCTTCCACCGGCGTCGACGTTCACCGTACCCGCCGGTGAGACGGTGCCGGCGACGCGGCTGCCGGCAGGGGTTGCACTGGCTGCAGTGGAGGTGGTGAGGGCGAACCGTGCTGTGCCCGCCAGGGTGACGGAAACGGGGGGAGCGGTCGCCGTATCGTCGGGGGTAATGGTGAGGACTGCACTCCGTGCGGCAACGGTGGAGGCAGCCGGATTGAACGAGACCTGGAAGGAGCAGCTGGATGGAGTTGCAGGAGGCACCTGGAGCGTCTGCCCGGAACAGGTATCGGTCACCCCGGGGACGATGGTGAAGTCGGGGGATCCGGTGATGGCGAGAGCATTCTGCCCGGTGAAGGCTACGGTGCTGCCGGTTATATTCGTCATCGTCACCTCCTGAAGCACCGGGGTCCCGACCACCGCCGTCATTGCAGCGGCGGGAAAGGGCTCCACTCCGAGCCCGATGAGCCGGCCCGACACGGTAAAGAGCGATGTCTGCACGAAGTCGACACCAGGGCCGCCGATGTTCGACCCGGCAGGCCCCTCCACACGGAAGAAGTTAGTGTTGAAGGGACTGCCTGTCACCGCATGGGGGATGTTGGGATTACCGACATAGCGCTTGCCCGAAGCAGGGTCAGTGACCGGAAAATCAGGGTCGGTCCACCGCAGGTATGGTCCGAAGCGGTACATGTCCACCGTCGTAACCTGCTCCGTGTCGTTTTGCGCCGGGTCCAGGACACCCGTGAACTGCTGCCCCGTCGCCCCGATATCCCGGGTATCGAATATCCTTTCTCCGGCACCGACGGTTACCTCGCGCACGCCGTAAGGGTGTATGAACCGGTATGTCCCCGGGACGGGCGGGTCGTCGATGCTGATCCTGATGCGGCCGAAACTGATCTGGTCGCCCACTGCCGGCGCACCGTTGCCGAACGCCGCCTCCAGTGCAAGGACGAGATCGGCCGTCCCCCCGGTCGCCAGATTTACGCTGGCGTCCCCTGTCCACCAGAACCCCTCGTCCGGGAAATTGCCGGGAAAGGAAACCGGCTGGGCAGGGTTCGGCACGGGGATCGGCTGCAGGCAGAAAGCGTCGAGAGGATCGAGACAGAGGTCCAACGACAGGCTGTTGGTATCCTGGTACCAGACCGGGAAACCGTTGGCGGGATTGACCGGTCCCATGGCCTTCAGTTCGGCATGGGCCGGTGCGGCGGCAGCCGCAATGAGACTGACCAGCGCGGCTTTGATGCATGATTGACGTATCCGCTTCATGACGCTCCTCCTCTTCCTTTATGTCATTGCTTGCGCGTTTTGCGTTTGATTGGATGTCTGCCGTTTACTTCATGCTTCATGCCCGCCCGCCGACGTGAAATTCATTAATGATTTCGGCTTGATAGAAAATGAGAGGTTTTGTACCGGTGTAACGGGTGCTGAGCGGATACCGCGGGCGGAGGAAGAGAAAGTCAGGAGGAATGGGGGATCAGGGCTGAAAAGGAGGCAACTCCCCTGTCGCTTTCTGCGACAGGGGTTCGACGAAAAGGTAGGGAGCAGTTAGTGGGGCTACGATTCTTCTTTCGACTGGAGCCGCCTGTTGAGCGTCTGCCGGGTCGTACCCAGGAGTGACGCCGCTATCCCCTGGTTGCCGTTGGCGCGTTTCATGGCTTCCCGGATCAGGTGATCCTCCATTTCCCTCATCGTCGGGAAATGGCCGAAAAGATTGTAGAGCGGGTCTTCTTCGGAAGGGGTAGCGGCTGTCAGGGGGCGTTCGTCCCCCAGGGCGCTTCGGAAGCTCTCCATCGAGAGGACTCCCGAGGCGTGCCGGGCGACCGCATCGAATACCAGAGCCTGCAGCTCCCTGACGTTGCCGGGAAAGGGATGGAGCGAAAGAAGCGTAACCAGCTCCGGTGGAGGGGTCGGCTTCCTTTTGTTGAAAGACATCGCGGCCTCTGCAAGGAAGTGGTCGAGGAGAAAAGGAATATCCTCCCGGCGCTCCCGCAGAGGGGGGATGCGGACCTGGTGGGCGCAGAGCCGGTAGTAAAGGTCATTGCGGAACTCCCCCGCCGAGATCGCCTGCTGCAGGTTGCGGTTGGTGGCGCAGACAATGCGCGCCTCGCTCTTGCGCGGCACGTCGGAGCCGACCGGGTAGTATTCGTTCTCCTGGAGGAGCCGCAGAAGCTTGATCTGGGAGAGCTCCTTCATGTCTCCGATCTCGTCCAGGAAGAGCGTTCCGCCTGCGGCCCGTGCAATGAATCCCTCCCGGGGCTGATCGGCGCCGGTGAACGCTCCTCTCTTGTGGCCGAAAAGGGCGTCGGAGAACATATTGTCGTCGAGCCCCGCCACATTGACGGAGACGAATTCTCCACGGCGGCCGCTGAGGGTGTGTATCGCACGGGCGAAAAGTTCCTTGCCGACACCCGTCTCCCCAGTTACCAGAAGGGGCTGCCGTGAGTTCGCCACCACCTCCACATACTGGAAAACCTTGTGCATCTTGTCGCTGCGTGTGACGATGGCTGCGAACGCCTCGGGATTGCGGAGGCTGTCGTCGAAGAGACATTCCTTCAGGGAGGAAAGCTCATTGGAAAGCGACTGGATCTCCAGCGCCTTTCGTACACTGGAATAGAGCTGTCCCGGATCAACCGGTTTGACGAGGTAGTCGCACGCCCCCATTTTCATGCAATCAACGGCGGTCTGGGCTTCCCCCACCGCCGTCATCACGATCACCGGAATGTGAGGAAACCTCTCCACAACAACCGGCAGCAGTTCGAGCCCCGACAGGTTCGGCATGAACAGGTCCATCACGATTGCAGAAACGCTGTTGGCCTCCAGAAAGGGGAGGACCTCTCTGCTGTCACTCAGCGTGGCCACGGCATCCACCCCCTGGCTGCGAAGCGCCAGGCGGGAAGAGGTAAGGATATTGGGTTCGTCGTCTACCAGCAGAACCGGCTTGACGTCAGCTGACATGCGTTGTGACCTCCGTAACAGTCGATCTCATGGATTCGGATTCCGTAGCCGTGGAGAAAACAGCCGGTAAAAGGACGGTGAAGGTAGTACCCTCCCCCGGCCGCGACTCGAAGGACATGGTGCCTCCGTGGTCCCTTATTATGGAATGGGAGATGGAGAGCCCCAGACCCGTACCTCCCTGCCCCAGTTTGGTCGTGAAGAAGGGCTCCATGATCCGCTCTCCTGCCTCCGGAGGAATTCCTACGCCCTGGTCGCTGACGTGTAACGACACGAACCCGTTCTTGACCGAAGTGCTGACACTGACCCCCTTCGATCGCGCGGGGAGGGCCTGAAGCGCATTGATGACGAGGTTTATCACGACCTGCTCCAGTTGCTGAAGGCTGCCCCTTACCTGCGGGAGGTCATCGGCAAGATTCAGGCTGAAGTGGTCAGTACATCTGCGGATCTGGGAGCCGAGAATGGAGACAGCCAGGGAGACGGCCCTGTTCAGGTCCGTCATTACGTTCATCATGCTACTGTCCTGACGGGCAAAGTCCTTCAGGTTCTCGATGATCTCGCTGATCCTGCGAGAGCCGTCCGCTATCCCGGTCAGAAGGTCGCCGGATGAATCGCGCATCTCTGAATAGGGGAGTCCCCCCATGGAAAAATCGCCGTTCTCCCGGTAGTAGTCGTCGAGGATTTTCCTGATATCACCCCAGGCTCTGGAAATGAGCTGAGCGTTGCTCTTTATGAAGTTGTTCGGGTTGTTGATTTCATGGGCGATGCTGGTAACCAGGACCCCCAGCGAAGTCATCTTGTTGGTGTGGATGAGTTTTGCCTGGATGAGTTGGGCTTCCTCCTCGAGGCGGGTCCGTTCGGTGATGTCGCGAACCGTGCAGTAGACCAGGTCCACGTTCTGGATCGTGACGATCTTACCGCGCATGGAGACTATGATCTCGTTGCCGTCCTTGCGGACATGCACCATTCGGTCGATCTGGAATGGCTTCTCGTGGGCGATGCCGCTGATCAGGTCGCAGAACCTGGCGACCTCATCCCGGCTCACCATGCAGGAAGGACCCCGTTGGAAGAACTCCTGCCGGGAGTAGCCGTACATGTTTTCTGCAACCGGATTGGTATCGATAACATCGCAGGTGCCCCGTTTGAAGAGTATGATTGCATCCTCCGTCTGCTCGAAGAGCTGACGGAACCTTTCCTCGCTTTTCTGCAGGGCCGTCTCCGTCTCCCTCCGCGCCGCAATCTCCCTCTTCAGTTCGCTGACTACCTCCGTAAGCCGCTCCGTACGCTCTTCGATCGTCTTTTTCAGGTTGCGCTGGTATTCCCGGAGAGCGCCTTCCGCGACCTCTCGCCTCTGAACCAGCTCCTGGAACGGCTTAAAGAGAAAATTGCGAAGGATCGGCACGAGAAACAGGACCAGAAGCATCGCGTCGACAATGAAGGACACCGGAGGGTCCATGTCGGGCAAGAGCTTGAGTAGCCCCATTGTGAAGGTTTCGGCAACGAACACCGAAACGGTGATGATCAAAACAACACCGAGCGGAGAGCGGGATACCCGCTCCCTTGTCCCCTCATCCGCCGGCTGGTCTTCCTTGTAAACCATGCCTTCCTTTCATGCAGGAACGTAGCTGCCCTGGCTGAACTGTAAAAGAAAGTAGAGATGTAACATATCATTACATCCTTTCCACCTTGAATCCGGATACATTGAACTCCCTTTACCGCACTTCACACGCCTTGGAAAACCACTAGTGGCGGAGCACTCTACAGCCCCCTCCTCCCCCAGATTATGGGTAGGCACGGTTCCTGTAAAACCGGGAATTCCATACCGGCCTCACCACTATCGCCGGGCCTCACCAGCGGTTGGAGTTACACCAAAATAACACAGCCGCATATCATTTTCATCAGGTTTGGAGAAGTCATGAACCGCAATGCACTCTTTTCCGCAACGCTCGGGTTGTCCTCCCCGTGGAAGATTGTCTGCGTTTCGTTCCGGAACGGTGAAAAGCGCGTGGACATCTCCGTCGATTTCGATATCTGCTCCCCCTTCTCCTGCCCCCTCTGCGGTTCCGAGACCAGGGTCACCCGCACCGTCAGCGAACAGTGGCACTATCCCGATTTTTTCAATTACGCCGCTTACTTTTACGTCCGAACACCCTACCTCTCATGCCTTAAAGGGTGCGGTCACGTTAAGGCGGAGCGGCCGTGGCCGAAGGAAAATTCACTCTTTACCCTCATCCCGCATGGCGAGGAAATCATCGAGAGCCCAGACAAGCGGTGAGGAATTCAATCGAAGCTGCAATCACTGCTGCCCAATTTTTCAACCTTGTCGTCCCGGGGGCCGCTTCGGCACCGGGCACGGTCGTGAAGGCCAGGCTCGTCACCGGCACCTTCGTCGCCGATGAGCTTGAGATCGAGGGAGCACGGTAGAACCGATCGAATCACCAGTCGAAAAAAACGCCCGGAGAGTCAATCTCTCCGGGCGTTCCATGTCAGCGTCCTGCTCGGGAACGGCCTCCACTACCGTTACCGCCGAGTTCGCTTCATCTATACCGGCTCCTCCGGTGGCGGTGTAGTGCCGTCCGGCGGCGTAGTGGTGCTGTCCGGTGGCGTAGTGGTGCTGTCCGGTGGCGTAGTGGTGCTGTCCGGTGGCGTAGTGGTGCCGTCCGGTGGCGTAGTGGTGCTGTCCGGTGGCGTAGTGGTGCCGTCCGGTGGCGCGCCACCACCGGTCGAGCCACCGGTCGCACCAGCCGGTGTGACGCCGGTTGTTGGACCCTGTGGCGTGCTGGTCGTGCCTTGCGAAGTACCCTGGGTCGCCTGCGGACACTGCTGCGAATTTATCTGACCCAGGGCCGCCTGGAGCGCTGCCGCTACCCTTTGCGGGTTATCGATCGTCCAGAAATGGACGTATATCAGCCGTGGCTCCTCGAAGATGAGATGGTTAGAAATCGCCTCGACACGTATGCCGTTCTCGTTGAGAACCCTCGCCACAGGATTCACCTCTCTCGCGAGAAGCGCGAATTCCCCTGTCGCGGCAACGCGATCCCCCACCGGCTGGAACTTGAACTCGCTGGCGGCACCAAGGGGAGGTGCGAGAAGCTCCTGGACCCCCTGTGTCGAGTCACAGAAGAACGGATTTTCCTGAATGCTGTCCGTACGTGGAACCCGGATCTCCAGCACGTTTCCTTTCTGCTTCCCTTGAACCCCGAGGCTGTTCTGAATCGTTGCCCATTGTGTCGGAGGCGTTTGCGGCGCTGCGGCCTCCGCAGTGCCTACCGGTGTGGCGGTAAGGGCCAGCGCTGCTTTTACCGCATTCGCCATTTCGTTTGCGTTGCCGGTCCCTTCGAGGTGAAGGAATACTACGGGCGGACTCGTGCTGATCAGATGCGCGTGCAGAGCCGACAGGTTGATTCCAGCGCCTTGGGCCTGCTGTTGTTGCAGCCGCAGCAGGTTATCCGTCACCGGCTGCACCTCCTCTTCCTTAAGCACCATATCCGCCGTCATCCTTGTCCTCTCCGGACCACACTGGAAATTGATCACAGTGGTCAGCGCAAGAGCGGGTTCGAGTTGCACGTCCGCTTTGCGCACGGTCAGGTCGTTGCGAGGAATGGCTATCCTGAGTGTGTTGCCCTCGATCTCCCCGGCAGTAGTGCTGAAAATCTGCTGTACCTGCTGCCAGTCGGCAGCACATGTCGGCTCCGTTCCCTGGGGAGTTTGCGTCCCCTGAGTGGAGGTCGGAGGTACGCTCGTCTGGTTACCGAGAACAGGCGTAGGTACACTGGTCTGATTACCGAGAACAGGCGTAGGTATACTAGTCTGATTACCGAGAACAGGCGTAGGTACACTGGTCTGATTGTCAAGTACAGGCGGAGGCACAGTGGTCTGGTTCCCCATTGTCGGGGGGGTTATTTGTGCAAATGCTGCCGTACTGACCAGAATCGAAGCAAGTGCAAGCAGTTTCTTCATAGGTTCTCCTTTTCTCCGGTTTTGTTGTCATCATTCACCAAGCCCGCCCCATCAAAATGTGAGGCTGCCGTTTTACCGCTCCCCGGATGAGAGTGAGAGACACCACGCAACGATAGAAGATAATCGCTGCTTTACCTGGCTGGCATGTTGTTCAGGTGATTTTCGGTTCTAATACCTCTGGACTCTGCCTGCACTCAGGACGCAGCAGAGCGCCCCCACGATACACGCTTTTTCTGCGGGTACCGCACCGGGGAAATGTGCTGCTGCAACCGTTTTTTCACGGCTGCAGCCATGCCTGCCAGATCTCAGCGGAGGCGGCAGTTCCTTCACCAGCAATGGCGACAGGTGCCCCTGGGCATGACGCTGATCATGGCATTATCATTCCCTTCAGTCATTTCATCGGAATTACATGAAAGGATGCCGTGACACGTTGTGAACGCGCACGTCATCTAAAGGTGGGATCCTCCAATGAGAAGGGGCGCCGATCGGCGCCCCTATTTTCTACTCTTTGCTGAACAGCTTGGCCAGTCGGCTTCGCTGTTTCTCCAGTTTCTCCTGACCTTCGTCTATTGCCTTCAGAAGGCTCTCGCGGGCAGTGCCGGCCGCATCCTTGCCCGAATCGAGCAGTTCCGACGCTTTTTCCCCGACCTTGTCCACCATCTCCGAGATGCTGGAAGAAAGGTCATCCACGACCTCCTCCGCTCTGCGTCTCGTTTTGGTTGCGTACCGGCCGAGGTCCTCACGTGTCTCCTTCCCGGTCTTCGGCGCGAAAAGCAGCGCGACGCCTGCGCCGATGATGCCACCGGCCACTAGCATGAGCGCACCCAGAACAGCGGTGTTTCCATTCCTGTTTTCAGCCATTGTCTACCTCCTTCATGTGATGCATCAAAGCCGCCTCGGAAAGCGACGCCTCCATAACGGCGGCGACAGTGTCTATTTTATCGCAAAATTCGCCGTTGCAAACGTACCTCTCAATTTTCGTGCTCTACCCCTCCGCTTCCGCCTTGAGACCTTCGAGCACAGCCTTTACCTCGGCCACCATTTCTGCGGCCTGGGGCGACGTTTCCATCTTGAGGTACAGCTGAAGATACTTGATTGCATCCTTTACCCGCTCGCCATCCATACAGATGCTGCCGAGAGTGAGGTAAGCCAGCGTGAAATGTGGATCGAGCCTTACCGCTTCCAGGCATTCCTTCTCGGCGTTTTCGAATTCACCCAGGTCGTAGTAGAGCTCTCCCAGATTGAAGTGAGCGGCCGCATCGTTGGGATCGATCTCTATTCCCTTGCGGAAGGCCTCTACGGCTTCGTCCCGTTTGCCCAGACCATAAAGCGCATCCCCAAGTGCATTGTATGCAAAGACATTGCTCGGGTCCAGTTCCAGAGCGGCATTGTAGGCCTTGATGGCATCATCGGACCGTTCCATCGCATTGTAGACGAGGCCTATGTTGACATAGCTGTCGGGATCTTTAGGGTCGATCTCGCTGACCTTACGGTACCGTGCCAGTGCATCCTTGTGGCGGCCCAGCTCGAAATAGACATCCCCCAGGGCGGTGAGCGCCTGGGTATCTTCCGGAGCTATGGCAAGACCCTTTTCGTATGCGGCGATGGCTTCCTCCGGCTTCTCGTCCGCTGCCAGTGCATCCCCCAGGTTGAAATGCCCTTCCGGATTCCCCGGCTCCATCTCCGTGCAGCGCCTGAACAGGGCTGTCGCCTCCGCGACCTCGCCCGCTTCGAGCTGAGAGATTCCTTTTGCTAGTTGGTCGTCGAATGTGCTGCTCATGGGGCCTCCCGATCCTGAAAAATGCCCAGACTATATCAGAAAGAAAGGGGCTTTTCCACCCGCATAATCAAAAAATCCTAAGACCCCGGGTTTCAATTTCCCACCTCTTGTAATATACTGCATACCGATTGCCGCGCTGCCCGCTCCGGGCGTGCGATTCTACGACGGGAGCAGGGCTGCTGACGAACTCAGCTACCTCCAAGGGTGCCGCGATGGCTGACGAAATTCAGGAAAACCTCGGGCTGCGGACCCTTGAGGATATCAGCGGCATCATTCTCCATTCCCACGACCTCCCGCAAACCCTCGAAAACATTGTTACCCTCGTCGCAAAGCGGATGGGTTCCGACGTCTGTTCCATATACCTTCTGGAGGATGATGGGGAAACGCTGCGCCTGAAGGCGACCCGCGGCCTCCTCAAAAGCTCCGTTGACCGGATCACGATGAGGACTTCGGAAGGTCTCACAGGTCTGGTCATCGAGCAGAAGGGAGTAGTGGCGACAGATAACGCCCCCGCCCACCCCCGTTACAAATATTTCCGCGAAACGCGTGAGGAAAAGTTCCATTCATTCCTGGGCATCCCTCTCTTCGAACGCAAGACACCTCTCGGCGTCATTGTGGTTCAAACAAAGGAGCAGCGGGTCTTCACGAGGGAAGAAATCAGCACCCTCTCCACCATTGCCTGCCAGCTCAGCAGCATCGTCATCAACGCCAAGCTCCTTGATTCCATCCGCAAGAAAGAGGAGGAACGCGCCTTCTTTCAGCACGAACTGGAGCGGATGAAGGCAGGAGATCACGGCCCGGGCGGCCCCGGAGCAGGAAAGGGAGGGCGGCAGCCGCAGGCTCTCGCAGGTTCCCCGGCTTCTCCCGGTTTCTGCCAGGGGAAAGTCTACATCCTCAACCAGCGCCCCGACCGCCAGGGGGACGGCACACTTGAGAAAGTGCTCCCACGTCAGGAGGAGCGCCGGCGCTTTCTCCTTGCCCTGGAACGAGCCAAGATCCACACGCTATACATGGAAAAGCGGGTCGCCCAGCTCATCTCCAAGGAAGATGCCGCCATATTCCACACCCATCTCATGATGCTGGAAGACCGCGGCTTCACCGGGAAGATACTTGAGCTGATCGACCGCGATTCCGGCGCGGTGCGGGCAGTGAGGGAGTCGGTGGACTACTACGTCGAAGCCTTCGCCCGGATGGAAGATCCGTATCTGAAGGAGCGCTCTGCGGACATCGAGGACATCGGCCGGCGCATCATCGACTGCCTCGAAGGCAACGACCAGACACGGACGCGGCTGCGTGAAAAGCGCGTACTCGTCGCCTCCGACATTCTCCCCTCAGACATGGCGATCCTCGACCACGACAAGATCCTCGGCATCGTCACCGAGCGTGGAGATCTCAATTCCCATGCGGCGATCATGGCCAGGTCGCTTGGCATTCCGGCGATACTTGGAGTCGACGGACTTCTTGATGCCATCAGCCTGCGTGATGACATTATCATCGATGGAAACTCCGGGCATCTCTACATAAATCCGGACAGCCGCATAAAGGTCGAATACGAGCGCCTGCAGCACGATTATGGCGTCAAGCGGAAAGAACTGGAAGGGCTGCGGGACCTGCCGGCCGAGACGAAGGACGGGGCCAGGGTCCGGTTGTATGCCAACATCGGCCTGCTGAGCGACATCCGGGTGGCCCTTGCCAACGGGGCGGAAGGCGTAGGCCTGTACCGCACCGAATTTCCGTACATGACCAGAAAAGCATTCCCCGACCGCACCGAACAGTACAGCCTTTACCGGAAGATCGTCGAAGGGTTCGGCCCGCTCCCTGTCAGCATCCGCACCCTCGATATCGGAGGAGACAAGGGTCTCCCCTACTTCGCCTACCCAAAGGAGGACAACCCCTTCATGGGGTGGCGCTCCATACGCGTGTCGCTGGAACGGGACGATATTTTCCGCGACCAGCTGGCAGGGGTCTTTCTCGCTTCTCCCCACGGAAACGTCAAGCTCATGTTCCCCATGGTTTCCGGTACCGACGAAATCGCCGCCATCAAGAAAATCATTACCGAGGTGAAGGACGAGTTACGCAGCAGCGGTCACACCTTCAATCCCGAGATTCCTCTGGGCATCATGATCGAGGTTCCTGCGGCTGTACAAATTGCGGACATCCTCATACGCGAAGTCGACTTCTTCAGCATCGGCACCAACGATCTCATCCAGTACACCCTGGCCGCGGACCGGAACAATCCGAAGGTGAAGCAGTACTATGACCCGTATCATCCCGCGGTGCTACACTCCATCAAGCGGGTGGCCGAAGTGGGAAGAAGTGCGGGCAAACCGGTCTCCATATGTGGAGAGATGGCTGCCGATCCCCTCAATGCCGTCATCCTCTTCGGCATGGGAATCACCGATTTCAGCGTTTCCGCTCCCTACATCCCTGTTGTGAAGCAGGCTATCCGCGGGATCGACTCGCACAGGGCACATGCCATAGCCGCCCATGTCCTGTCGCTGGAAAGTTCCTCAGGCATCAGAAAATACCTCGCCGACATCCGCAACGATCTTGGGCTCTGAGCCCCTCCCGCTGTAATTCAACACAAATTTCTAAAGTATTCCTCATAAGCCCCGATTATCTTTACCCATCCTGGAACTACCTCCGCTTCCGGCGGAGGTTTTGAAAATCCTGATGGAGCGGAGGTCGGCATGGCGGAGAAACCGAAGCTGGCGATGTACTGGGGAGCATCGTGCGGCGGCTGCGAAATTTCACTGGTCAACATCAACGAAAAGATCCTCGATGTCGATGCGCATTTCGACTTCATGTTCTGCCCCTGCCTCATGGACACCAAGAAAAAGGACATTGAGGCCCTCCCGGACAAAAGCATAGCCATCACCCTCTTCAACGGCGCCATCCGCACGGGGGAGAACGAGGAGATGGCCCACCTGCTCCGCCGCAAGTCCCAGGTGCTCGTCGCCTTCGGCTCGTGCGCGAAGGGGGGAAGCATACCGGCCCTCTCCAATCTCCATTCCCGCACAAGCCACTTCGTCAGCAGTTACATCGACTCCCCCACCATCGACAACCCGACCGCCACCACTCCCGGAGAAAAAACCGAGGTCGCGGAAGGGACGCTGACGCTTCCCGCATTTCACGACACTGTAAGAACCCTTGCCCAGACTGTCCCCGTAGACTACTACATCCCCGGCTGCCCGCCGGAATCGCAGCAGATCTGGAACGTGGTGGAACTGATAGTAAGCGGAGCGACTCTCCCTCCGGCAGGAAGCGTCATCGGGGGAGGCCGCTCCACCGTATGCGACGAATGCTCCCGTACGAAAGAAGAGAAGAAGGTAGGGCGCTTCTATCGCAGCTATGAGGTAATTCCCGATCCGGAGAAGTGCCTGCTGGAACAGGGACTTCTCTGCATGGGGGTGGCTACCCGCGACGGTTGCGGCGCCCTCTGCCCTCAGGTTAATACGCCATGCACCGGTTGTTACGGAAACCCGGAAGGAGCCGGCGATCAGGGAGCGAAAATGCTGGGAGCTCTCGGCTCCATCATCGACATAGGCGAAGTCAAGGGTGTATCCGAAGCCGAAATCCACTCCCGGATCGAGAGTGTCATCTCCTCAATCCCCGACTATGCAGGGACCTTCTACAAATACAGCCTTGCGGAGTCGATCCTTCGGGGCGCCGCCAATAAAGACAAAAACTAAAACAGGCCACAGAGACACAGAGGCCCAGAGAACCTTCACCAGGTTCTCGATCTGTTCTGCATTTCCTCCGCGTCTCTGTGTCTCCGTGGCAGATATGAAGACTTTAGTGTTATCAAGGGAGGCACCATGCAGCGCATAACGATAGACCCGATAACCCGGCTCGAAGGGCACGGCAAGATCGAGATATTCCTGAACGATCAGGGCAACGTGGAAAACGTCTACTTCCAGGTGCCGGAACTTCGCGGCTTCGAGCAGTTCTGCGTGGGGAGGCTTCCCGAAGAAATGCCCCTCATTACGAGCCGGATCTGCGGCGTGTGCCCGGAAGCTCATCATCTAGCGTCCGCCAAGGCGCTGGATGACCTCTTCGGCGTCGATCCCCCCCCCGCCGCCAAGAAGATCCGCGAGCTCTTCTACATGACCTTCTACGTAACCGACCACACCACCCATTTTTATGCCCTGGGAGGACCCGACTTCATAGTCGGTCCCGATGCTCCCCCCTCAGAGCGGAACATACTCGGCGTGGTGCGCAAGGTGGGGCTCGATGTCGCAAAGGAAGTAATCGACTGCCGGGCGAGAAATCACGCCATCATCCGGAAGATAGGGGGGCGGGGGGTCCATCCGACGGCGGGAGTGCCGGGAGGATGGAGCAAGCCGCTGACCGAGGAGGAGCGGGGTGAAATCGAAGCCGCCGCCCGCAAGAACATCGACTTCGCCCTTTTCAGCCTCAAGGCTTTCGACGACATCGTCCTCAAGAACCCTGCATTCCTCGACCTCGTCACCTCCGACATCTACCTCCACCGCACCTATTCCATGGGAACGGTGGACCCGAACAGGAAGGTAAACTTCTACGACGGAATGATCAGGGTCGTGGACCCGGAAGGGAGCGAACTAGTCACCTATCCAGCATCCGACTACATGAACCAGATAGCGGAACGGGTGGAACCCTGGAGCTACCTGAAATTCCCATATCTGAAAAAAATCGGCTGGAAAGGGTTCGTCGACGGGAAGGAGAGCGGCATCTACTGCGCCACCCCCCTGTCGCGCCTCAACGTCTCCGACGGTATGGCGACACCACGTGCACAGGAGGAGTACGAGCGGCTCTACGAGACCTTCGGCTGCAAGAAGATCGAAGGCAGGTACCAGCCCATCCACCACCGGCTCGCCACCCACTGGGCCCGCCTCATCGAGCTTCTCTACGCTGCCGAGCACATGCTGGAGCTTGCCAGGGACCCGGAAATTCTTTCGCCGGAGGTTCGTGCGATACCGCAGGACGGGTGTGCGAACCGCTCCGGAATCGGGTCTGTCGAGGCCCCCCGCGGCACCCTCACCCACCATTACACAACCGACGAGAAGGGGGTGCTGAAAAAGGTGAACCTGTTGGTGGGCACCACCAACAACCACGCACCCATCGCCATGTCGATCAAACGCGTTGCGGAAAAACTGATCACCTGCGGGAAAGTGGTTGAGGAGGGGATCCTCAACAGAGTCGAAATGGCATTCCGCCTCTACGATCCCTGTTTTTCCTGCGCGACCCACACCCTTCCCGGAAAGATGCCGCTTACCCTGAACATCCGCGACAGCCGGGGGAAAACCTTGCGCGTCATACGGAGAGAGTTCTGATGGGGACGCGCTCCATCATCATCGGAATGGGTAACGCGCTCCTCACCGACGACGGCGTAGGCATTCACGTGGTTAGGGAGATCGCGCCGGCAGTGCGGGAGAGGAACGACGTGGAGGTGTGCGAGCTCGGGACAGGGGGCATACGGCTCATGGAAGCGATGGCGGGATTCGACAGGGCATATGTGGTCGATGCGATCATAACCGGAGAGCATGTCCCCGGTACGGTCCTGCCATTTGAAATCGAGCGTTTCGTCACCACAAAGAACACCGTATCCACCCACGATACCGACCTTGCGACGGCGCTGCAGATGGGGCGAATGGCGGGGATTCACCTCCCGGAGGAGATCAGGGTCTGGGGAGTTGAGGCCAGCGAAGTCGAAACATTCAGCGAGGAACTGACTCCATCCGTTGCCGCCACCGTGCCGCTGCTGGTGGGGGAGATCCTTGGTGTACTCGAGTGTGACAGGAGGAAAGCATGAAGATTGCGGTATATTTCTGCAACTGCGGCTCCAACATAGCGGAAAAAATAGACCCCGCGGAAGTCGGCAAGGCTGTTTCCGCCCTCCCTGACGTTGCCTGGTTCAAGACGGCGGACTTCATCTGCTCCGAGGATGGGAAGGCATTTCTAGAGGCCGACATCGCCGAAAACCGCCCCGACCGGATCGTCGTCGCCGCCTGCTCACCCCGGGATCATGAAGGCACCTTTATGCGGGTCATGACAAAAGCCGGGATGAACCCGTACCTCTTGCAGATGGTCAACATCCGGGAGCAGGTTGCCTGGGTAACCGAAGAGGCTGAGAAAGCCGTAGCGAAAGCCGTTGCGGCCATCAGCGGTGCAGTTGCCCGAGTGCGCCACCATGTCCCCCTTGAGAAAAAGGAACTGGAGGCCTCCCGTGACGTCCTCATCGTCGGCGCCGGACCGGCGGGGCTCAAAGCGGCCCTGACCCTCGCCGAAGCCGGGCGGAAGGTGGTGCTGGTGGAGAAGGAGCCAGTGATCGGCGGACTGCCGGTCCGTTACGAAGAGCTGTTTCCGGACATGGAATGCGGACCCTGCATGCTGGAACCGGTACTCGGGGAGATCCTTCACGGGGAGCATGCGGAAAACATAGAACTCCTGACCATGGCGGAACTCGTGGACGTAGCCGGCTTTTACGGCAACTTTATCGCCACGATCCACCAGCGCCCCCGCTACGTGGACCAGCACCAGTGCATCGGCTGCGGCGAGTGCATCGCCGTCTGCCCCGGCGAGGCATCCAACGCCTTCAACTGCGGTCTCAACCAACGGCGCGCCATAGACTTTCCTTTCATGGGCGCTCTTCCCAATGCGCCTTTCCTCGACATGGAGGCTTGCGTCAGAAGCCGTGGCGAAGAATGCCGCGCATGCAAGGATTCATGCCCTATGGGTGAAGATGTCATCAACTACGACGACCAGGAGCGAGTCATCGAGCGGAACGTCGGCGGGATAATACTCGCCACCGGCGCATCCCTTCTCGACTGCTCATCCATCCCCTCACTGGGCTACGGAACCCTCCCCGACGTCTATACGAGTCTGGAGTTCGAACGGCTCCTCTCCTCCACAGGGCCTACTGGAGGCGAGATCCTTAGGAGGGATGGCAGTGTGCCCGGATCGGTAGCTATCATCCACTGCGTCGGCAGCCTCGACCCTGATCACCGCGAATACTGCTCAGGGATATGCTGCCAGTATGCCTTCAAGTTCAACCACCTCATCGGAGGCAAACTTCCCGATGCAAGGGTGCATCACTTCTACCGGGAGGTCGCCCTTCCCGACAAGAGCGCCTTCACCCTCTACCACCATGCACGCAAAAGCCCCAATGCCACGTTCCATCGATTCGAATCAGGTGACGAACTGGCGGTGACGGCAGGAAACAAAGGCGGCGCCGTCGTCATATCCGGAGAAAGCCGGGTAGAAGCCGACATGGTGGTGCTCTGTCCTGCAGTGGTGCCGGGTCCGGCCACAGCTGAGCTGGGCAGGCTGCTTGACGTCACCCTGGACAGATTCGGTTTCTTCGAGGAGCTTCACGGAAGGATAGACGCTGCCAGGAGCAAGATAAAGGGGGTATACCTGGCGGGGTCATGCCAGGCGCCGATGGATATACAGAAAGCGGCACTCCAGGGAATGGCGGCCACCGGCCACGTTCTCTCCGACCTCGCCGAGGGGAGGAAACTTGAGATCGAGCCGATCAATGCCGAAATAGACGAAGAGAGATGCGCCGGCTGCAAGGTCTGCCTCACGGTCTGCCCTTACAAGGCAGTATCCTTCGATGCTGAGAAGGAGGTCTCGACGGTAAATGCCGTCCTCTGCCACGGCTGCGGCACCTGCGTCGCCGCCTGCCCCGCCGGGGCCATTACCGGCAACCATTTCACAAACAAGCAGATCATCGAAGAAATACAGGGGGTCCTTGGATGAGCACTGAGGCAACGGCAACGTTCGAGCCGAAAATAATCGGGTTTCTCTGCAACTGGTGCTCCTATGCGGGAGCCGACAAGGCGGGGTCCGCCCAGACCCCCTATCCGCCCAACGTCAATGTCATCCGGGTCATGTGCAGCGGCCGGGTCGAACCGGAGTTCATCCTCCGTTCTTTTGAGAATGGCGCCGACGGGGTTATCATCCTCGCATGCCACCCGGGAGACTGCCACTACAAGGAGGGAAACTACCGTGCCGCCCAGCGAAGCGTCATCATGAAACAGCTCCTCGGCCAGTTCGGCATCGAAGAGGAACGCTTCCGGATGGACTACGTATCTGCAGGCGAAGGAGAGAAATTCGTGCGGGTCATAGGGGAAATGGTTGAATCGGTGCGGCAACTCGGCCCGCTGGTTCTTCGGAACGAGTCACGAAAGGAGGCATCATCATGGCGGTAACGATACTTGATGCAAAGGGGCTCAAATGCCCCCAACCGACTCTCAAGGTAACGGTCATGGCGACCAAAATGAAGCCTGGAGACGTGCTGGAAGTCATGGCAGACTGCTCCACCTTCGAGAAGGACATCAAGGACTGGTGCGCCCGGTCGAAGAAGGTGCTTCTCTGGTTCAAGACCGAGGGGACGGCGCAGAAGTGCCAGATTCAGTTCTAGGCACAGAAAAAATGCAGTAGCACTAGAAAGGGCAGCCGCAACGGCTGCCCTTTTGTGTCAAACGTCCGGATCGCCTTCACTATCCTCGGAATTATCGACAAGAACATGCGGGCAGAGGGGTGGTGTTTCGTCGTAGTACCGAACGTATTTTTTCCAATTGCGGAGCTTAGCTTCGTCCCGATCGTTCCCGCGCCTGCGCATCCGTTTCATCCGGATTTCAGGGGGGCAGGAAATGTAGTGAATCTCCACGGGAGCCCCCAGGCGTACCGCCAGCCTTTCGCACCAGTCGGGATTTCTGAGCTCCCTGGTAAACGGTCCGGCAATGACCACATCGATGTGCCGCAGGTTGTCGCAGGCTATATCGAACAACTGCTCGTAGATCGGCTCGCGAAAGTGCTCCTTGAAGAAGGTACTGTCCCTGTCGGCAGGGTCTCGTCCAGCCAGTTCCAGCGCCAATCGCACCAATCCTTCGGTTGAGACGTCAATGTCCAGAAAGGCCGCGCCCAGCCGCTCCGCCAGCTTCTTCCCATAGACAGTCTTACCGGCTCCAGGGCTCCCACAGACTATATAGGCTCGGCCCATCTCATACTCTCTTTATTTGTACTCGATACTTACTTGTTCCGCTTGTGACATTGATGACATTCCATCGGACCCCGGCCTTTTTCACGATGGCAACCCTTGCAGAAGTAATGGGCTATGACTGGATCGAAGGATTTCTCCGGCTTGTACAATGACGGCTTTTCCGTCTTGTGACAGGGTCTGCACCCTTGGGGAGCGAGCCACTTCTGATGGGCGGTGTGATTGAATGCTATGTCTCCTCGTGAAGCTTTGAAAACAAAGACTTCGTCCCGGGAATCTTTCGCACCACCCGGTGTTCCAAGGAGAACCAGCGCAATGATAATAGCAGACGATACTTTCATGGTCTCCGTCAAATGTCTATGTCAGTACCACAACGTGCCGGCTGCGGCTCGAATATCATGTGGTATTGTAAACCAGTGGATTTGCGCGTCAGATTTCCAAGTGGCAAGGATTGCGGCAAGGTTTCCGAGAGTTGCAATCCGCCTGGCCACGTTATTACTCTTCGACCGTTGGGTTGCGGTCTTGAGGCGGAACTGAATGAGGTCTACATCACGTCCTGCAATTATTCCTGGCATGGTGAGTGTACTGATGGGGCTGAGGCTTCAAAAAAGAGGTGGCAGGGTTTCTTGCCAGCAAATAACCGCATCGCTAATTTACACGTTTGGTCATCTTCTTCATGCTGACAACGACCAAGCTCAGCCGCACCGCTTTCTGGCGTCGGCTGGTGTGCCTTATTGGGCAAGCTTGATCACGTACCTATCCTGTGCTCTGCAGTCCGCACATTTGAACGATAAAAAAGCAACCCCATTGCCGCGAGAGCCGCAAAATATGTTTACAATGTAGCACAATAATGGTACAAAATTTCATGCATTATATTCATGGAGAAATGTCATGGCGCGAACTACCATAACGCTTCCACAAGATCTTCTGACCGAACTGATGTCTCTTGTTAATGCACGCAGCAAAACCGAAGCCGTAATTACCGCTATAAGAGACGAAATCAGGCTGCGAAAACTGGAACGGATCAAATCCTTAGCTGGTAAGCTGGAGTTTGTCGTCGAAGCAGACAAGCTACGACACGGAGACAACCGTCTTGGCTAAGGTTCTCATCGACACCTCTGTCTGGATCGATTTTTTCAGAAAACAGCAACCTGTTCATGGTGCCGTTGTTGATCTCCTTGACTCGGATAGTGTCTGCTGTATTGGACTGATCCTCGGAGAGTTAATGCAAGGAGCCAAGTCCGAGCGAGAGCTATCGGTCATCAGGGATTTTGTTCATGTCTTTCAATTTCTTCCTGAATCGCCCTCGTTATGGGAGAAAGCCGGCCAGATGGCCTACACCTTGCGCCGGAAAGGAATAACTGTCGGTCTGGCTGATTGTTATATTGCTGTGGCAGCAATCGAAGCAGGTGCCCAACTTTTTTCCCTTGATGGTCATTTCGAAGTAATAAGAGAGCATTCCAGAATTTCTCTTTTTGGTAATTGATGTCTTTTCGCCCATTCCGTCGCCATCTGGATAGATCCCAGGGTCGGACCAAATCAAAATGCTGAATTGATTCAGAATTCCTGCCAATAGAAGCTATTTTCAGGTCTTAGAAGCGCATTTTCGGGGGTGAAATCGGCATTGTAAGGCGCTGGCTCTTCTCGCAGGAAACATACTTCACTTGTATCCTCTTGTATCATTCTCCCTACCGCCCTTATTCCCAGACGAGCCTTTATCTCCTCCACATATCCGCTGCTGCCGACAGCGATGCTCTCGCTCCAGAGACTCTCCCGTTGAGGCCGACCACTTACCAGTGCGTCCTCGACCCACTTGCGGTGGTGATCTGCAACCTGCTCGGAATCAGGGATGCCGCAGAACTCCCGCAGCCCCTGCTGATCAATCACGCTATAGCGCTCACGCGGGTTCTGGATTTAGTTGTAACCGCCGTTTTCCCATTCGGATGGATGCTTCACGACTCCTGCACGGACCATGTTCAGATCGATGTAGACGAGGCAGCGAATAAGGTGCTCGTTCCGTTCTACCGCCGTTGCATGATAACGATCCTCCCAGAATGCGCCTTTGCGTTCCTTGCGTTGGTTGAACTCCTGGGCAGTTCTTCCGGCAATAAGCTGGATGCTGTTGGGAATGACTTCCGGCGCGCTGTCTATCACCAGCAGATGGATGTGATTGGACGTGACTGCATAATTGAGGACTCGCAGGCCGAAGCGTTTCTTCGCCTCGAAGAGCCAGGACTGCCACCGGCGCCTGTCTTTGGCAAATTTCAGCAGGAACTCCTTTTTATGGCACCGATGCGTGATGTGCCATACCTGCCCGGGAATGTAATGACGGTTCGCTCGTGCCATGCTTAGAGGCTCGTTTTCGGGGGTAAAAATGTACTTCTAAGGCCGATATACAGGGTCAATTCACAGGCATACCCTCAAAATTTCAAATACTTGCCGTGGTCCGACCCAACACGGACCCAACCCATTTCCACATTCACCGCAACAGCTTGCCTGCTACAAACCCTTTGTCATCAATGTAATATTGGTTGCCTCATAACGATTCTGACCGTTTTCTGGCATTGTTGATTTATACTTAGAGTCAATTTCACGCCTCTCTTCTTTTGTAACTAAAGTGACTGCCAAAGATTTTTCGACAATTTCAAACAATTCATCATTGCTCTTCTTTTTTAAGCCTTGTTTCAGCTCTGACTTTATAAGGCCTAATGGAAAGTCATGCTCAAGATATAATAGTTTTATTTTCTCATTATCTGTCAAAGAATTGTTATTAACAATATCATTGGCTCTACTTGATCTTGGATAGTGGTTTAACATTCTTTTGTGGTTGTAAAAAATTTCGCCTTCGGAATTTCTTGTGCTCATGTTCCTAATCAGCTTATCAAATGGGTCACCATGCATCAGCGCCTCCACAAGATCAGTGTCGAGAGAAAGTAGCTGTTTGCAGATGTTTTTCATTTTCTCGGTGTACTTCTCAATAGTATCAGCCATATCTTCTTCCTTTGTTCTTAATGTTCCTTGCCCAACGGCTTGAGGGTCTGCCGCTTGCCGGCAGCACCCGAGTGTTATGCATCAGCGCTCTCTATAATCGCCTCAATGGCAGTGGAGCACAGAGTTTGCTTATCATATCATCAGTCATGTCACAAACAGTGAGTTGTTCGTCAAGGGCACGCAGATAGTGCTTCGCCTTCGCTACCGCTCTAGTATTAGTATGGTCTACGTAGTACATGACCCTTTCCTTTAAGGCCAATAATTGCTTCCTGACATTGTTATTTGCTTCTTTTTCTTTTTCAGCATCGAACGTTCTGCCGAATCCGGCAATAATAAATGAATGTGAAAGCCGTTTGAAGGGAAACAAAGCAGTTGTCCCGTCTTCTGTTTTTACCATTCGTGAGAACATTTCCTTAACACATGAGTCTGTTTCTTCATCTACAAAACGGCACACCTCTTCATCAATTTCAACAAATGGAGTTCCGCGCTCGTCTGCTTCAAGCTTAAAAGCACATACGCCAGCCTCACGGGCGTATGCCCTCTGATAGCCACTTCCGATAACCTGGCCGTCTTGGTGATATATTGCCCCCCTTGTGATATACCCGCGGCACATAATCCCACGTACGAGCAACTCGATAACAGCGCCCCAGCAGTGGCTTACAAGGTTAATAAGTCCAGCAGGTGAAACTTCTGATGAAACAATAACGCAGTCTGAAATTTGGGTAATTCTGAAATTGAGGTTCTTTTCGATGCACATACTTCCTGGGCAGATCGTTGCTCCACGACGGAGGATTTTATCCTCATCCTCTCGTGTCCCCAGCTTTGAAAGGCATTCGACGATTTCTGGCAATGTCATGCCAGTTCCAGCTTCTGACGCTTCGACCATGCTCTTGAAGCCAAGTACATCAACGAAGGCAATGAATTTTTCCTCAAATTTCATGTATCACTCTCGTCTTCTTTCTTCTGCATAACGTCTCAAGGCGCAGCGGCTTGTCCGTCTGCCGCCGCTTGTTGGCCTTTGCCCTCCTCTGATTTAGCCTGTTCCTGAAGGACATAGTTGTGCAGCCAAAGAAATTGGTTGGTAAGCAATAGGTTTCTATCGTTATCGTCTCTTGGATATTCTTTTGCAACGGCAGGCAGTTGGCCAATTTCCTGTGTTATTGCGGAGAGGATGATTTCAGGATCAACTAGACCAACTATGGCATTGTACTGTTCTCTTTCTAGGTCAGATTTATGCGATATTCCAGATTCCACTCCCCATGCGGTAGGAACGAATGTGTCTAAAAACCTGAAAACAGACTGTTTGCGAGTTTTGAAAAAGCTGACAAGATAGTCTTCTACGCCTGATTTACCAATGTATTTTTTGATCTGATACAACAAATTGCCACATGTTTTAGGGTAGTCTGTAGTGATATCTACATCACCTTCTAAAGCTGATTTAATACGCTCGGCTAAGATAGTCCCAATTGCATTTATTTCGTCTTCTGTAAAGCCGTCAATTTCAGGCCGATCTTTATCTTTTACTCGTAGCCATCGGCAAATCTCGACAGAGAATTCAAGGTCTGGCGCATTTTTAATACAAAGCTGAGAAAAAGATATTTTTTCACTTTTTTCTGAAATGTTTTGAATTAGGTCACTAACAAGCATTGCCGCTTGAGCAAATGGATTGTTGAAGTTGAATAAGTTTTCTGGGTTAGGACATCTACCAGAATAGAGCAGAAGAACTCCTGCCAATGTCATCGATGACTCTCGTGATAGTGATTTGGCGCGTGAGCGTAGTTTTCTTATGAGCCGATCTGCATTTTGAGTTGTCAATAATTCGTCTAGTAGTTTAGCGGTTTCAGCGAGATCTTCCTTTGATGAAACTTCGATAAGAAGTTGTATTGTCTGGTCTGGGATATCGTCCTCAGGAATAGCATAAGTGAAATATCTTTGGAAATATGCCGAAGAGCATATCCTCTGAGCCTCCGACCAGCTTTTTTCCCAATCACTTCCATAGTGTGTGTTTCCGTACACTGCTTCAAGTTTTGGAAAGATTGATTTTAATAAACTTAATATTCCGTCTACCTCTTCTGGGTCCGATGAGTTTATTGCTTTTTCAATGGTAGAAATAGTGTGTGATTTCTCTTTATCTCGGTTACCATAAGAGTCCCTTACGCTACCGGTGAACATCCCCGCATCTTTTTTTATGACCTCGTAAAGTTTAGGGAAAAACACTCTCACACCTTCTATTAACATGACATCTACCGGATTTGTTTCTCCTTTAAGAATTGGCAATGAGAACATTAAGATGTTGCCATACATCCTAGCGATTCTCGGAGTTTTTAGCCTTTTATCAAAAGCGAGTGTGAAATCTCTGACAAATTCCTGAACCTGCTGATCTGTTAGCTTGATTTCAGCTATAGCGAGCGCATTGTCTACACCTTCAAAACAAAATCCTCTTAATACTTTCCGATCCACAGAAGGTAAGTTTAGTGGCACCTGAATAATCTTTTCTAGGAACGCTTTACCTGCATTCTCAGCCCCTGCACCATATCTATCTTGCAATGCAGATGAAACCACTTGTTCGTCAAACGCCAGTATGTAGGAAGTATATTTAAAGTCTGCGGTCAGCTTTACTAGCCTGAACGTTGCATGAATTTCTTCTTTTTCCAGCCGGTCGATGTCATCAGCTAATATCACAACTCTCTTTTTTGCTTCTTCCAATGCGGTTTCTATTCTAGACCTTAATTCGCTTAAGGACGGACCAGTCATAAATTGAGCTACACCATCACCAACACCTTTTTGCCCAAATGCGCCGGCAGCTGCCGGCGCAACCTTTTTGACAATGTCTTTTAACTTTTCTCCAGAAGTTATCAGCTTTGTATCAAGAGCATCTGCAATGTTATGAAAAAATCCTTCAAGTAATTGTTCTTCTGTGCCATATCGCCAAGGATTAAATCTGATACATATAACATTTGATTCAGTTTTTAATGCTTCTTCAATGAAGTTCAATACTGTAGTTTTTCCATCACCCCAAGCCCCATAAAGTCCGATAACGATGCTACTTGGATCAGTCCTGTTAGCAATGACCTCCGATATTCGCTTGGAAAAGGGCCATCGTGAGAATCTATCCTTATCTGGCGTAGATATTGGCGCATCTGATGAGTAATTTATGTGATCTGCCATAATAATTCTCCTTCTGTAGGCCAACGGCCGAAAGGCTGACCAGCCCGCCCAGTTCTTCCGGGCGGTCTGGTCTAGCCGCGAGTTGGCAACATATCAGCTTTCATTTTTAGATATACAGCGTCGAGCTTCACGCCTACACTTCTTTGTCAGATAAGCTCTTATTTTGATTTGATTCAGCTTTCATTTTCTCTATCTTCGCTGTTTTCTTAAGGTATGAGGCCAAGAATAACAATAGCGTTAGGCAAAAATAAGTTCCGCCTATGTATCCTACCAAGGAGACACCTGCAAAAGCTCCCCATGCCAATGAGACAGCGCCTACAACAATTATTGTCCATGGTTTCGCATCAGATATGACTAGAATGGGGTAGATGAACAGCTGAATTATTGGCGCAAAGATCAGTCCAGCAAAGAATAGTATGAGAAAAGTTCCGCCAGGCTCAGAAGCGTGACCCCCTTCTGCCCACAAGGAGGCGCACACTACTACTAGCCAACAGATAAGGGTTCTATTATTTTTCATTTTCCTCAGTTTGCCAACGTCTCAAGGCGCACCCGCGTAGCGTAGCGAAGACCGTGTGCCGTCGCGGGTTGAGCTTGTCTACTTCAAGTCGACAGATACAAGCTTGAAAACAGTACTGTAGATTGCAGATTTTTCAGGATAAGGCGCCGTCGGATGGGGAAGGACGTAACGTTTTATGCTGGTGTCGCCAAACTGCATCCATTCCCCTTGGGCTACTATTAGATCCTTGAATGGTCTATCGTCTCCACAGACTGCGCTGAAAGATTCAGCTGCTGGCTTTCCAAGGAGGATAACCACCCTTGGTCTGATGAATTCAATTTCTTTGTGCCACCATGGCTTACAATTTTGTAGTTCAGCAGCGGTAGGTTGGCGGTCTCTTCTCCCGTTCCGCCGTCCGGTCCAGCAATGGAGAACATTTGTTGTGTATGGTCTGGCAAATATTTTAATCTCCGGGTTAACGCTGTAACCTACCCGCTTCAGGTATTTGTCAAGAAAGAAGCCACCTGGCCGCCTAAGTTGGCCATCTTCACCGATCCAGTGTGTGCCTGACTTTCTTATGCCGTTCTCTGATGGTGCTTGAGGATCCCGGATCCCGGGGTCGGACCAAATCAAAATGCTGAATTGATTCAGAATTCCTGCCAATAGAAGCTATTTTCAGGTCTTAGAAGCGCATTTTCGGGGGTGAAATCGGCATTGTAAGGCGCTGGCTCTTCTCGCAGGAAACATACTTCACTTGTATCCTCTTGTATCATTCTCCCTACCGCCCTTATTCCCAGACGAGCCTTTATCTCCTCCACATATCCGCTGCTGCCGACAGCGATGCTCTCGCTCCAGAGACTCTCCCGTTGAGGCCGACCACTTACCAGTGCGTCCTCGACCCACTTGCGGTGGTGATCTGCAACCTGCTCGGAATCAGGGATGCCGCAGAACTCCCGCAGCCCCTGCTGATCAATCACGCTATAGCGCTCACGCGGGTTCTGGATTTCGTTGTAACCGCCGTTTTCCCATTCGGATGGATGCTTCACGACTCCTGCACGGACCATGTTCAGATCGATGTAGACGAGGCAGCGAATAAGGTGCTCGTTCCGTTCTACCGCCGTTGCATGATAACGATCCTCCCAGAATGCGCCTTTGCGTTCCTTGCGTTGGTTGAACTCCTGGGCAGTTCTTCCGGCAATAAGCTGGATGCTGTTGGGAATGACTTCCGGCGCGCTGTCTATCACCAGCAGATGGATGTGATTGGACGTGACTGCATAATTGAGGACTCGCAGGCCGAAGCGTTTCTTCGCCTCGAAGAGCCAGGACTGCCACCGGCGCCTGTCTTTGGCGAATTTCAGCAGGAACTCCTTTTTATGGCACCGATGCGTGATGTGCCATACCTGCCCGGGAATGTAATGACGGTTCGCTCGTGCCATGCTTAGAGGCTCGTTTTCGGGGGTAAAAATGTACTTCTAAGGCCGATATGCAGGGCAATTCACACGCAAATCCTCAAAAATTCAAATACTTGCCGTGGTCCGACCCAACACGGACGGTTGTCATCTCTGCCAACGGTCGGGCGGAGACCCGGCGCGGCCTTGTCTCGACCGGGTCTACTGGCCTCGTTGGAACATTCATGTGGTGTGACGTGATGGTCCAAATAATCCAACTTCAATAAACTGACCTAGCCCCAGCTTCAATTCCACGCTGTGTGTCTGCATTACCACGGCAACGTGTAGGAATAACTATGTCATCGCTTGGATTACAAGCTTTACCTTTCATTGAGAGTGTTGCACAACGTCCATACTTGACTCCCAATTGATAACAAGATTGGCCGCCAGAGGTGTTTTGTTCTGTAACTTTTGGTAGATTAACTGATCTTGCTTCAAAAACTAACCCTTGCTTGTCATAACATTTCAATGTCCCGTCTCTGTCAATAACATAATAGTCTTGTGATCCGTACTGAATATATTTCGATCCAACTTTTTTGACCTTTTTGTCACTTCTGCTTCCGTCTCGGAAAACCTGTTTCAGATGATAGGCACCACTGGACTTGTATATGGTAATATCAGTACCGATACCCTCAGGGCCATCATCTTTCCAACTACCTATCACTTGAGCCTGTACAACCGTTGCCACAAGCAATATCATCAAACATAAAACAATCCTCATTTCCCCCCCCTCGTTCTGATGGTGTTTTATAGATTCCAAAGCCGGCTGGTTATTGGGCCGGTGGCGTTGGTTGCACATTCATACGAAAAATATAAATTCCAAGCACCTCACCCGAGACAGCTTCCTGTTGCCCACTGGAAAGGAGTTTGTCACGACTCACGATTTCGGTCATTTTGAAGACATAATTAACATGCTCAAGGTGCCAGCCATGTTCTTCGACTGCTTCTAATATAGATGCGTGATCCGCTGTTTCGCTTGTAGTAAATACCCCCATCATTGGCACTACCCCACCACGGGTAGTACTTAAGGGCATCACTATTTGAAAGAATTTTGCTCCTGCCTCTTTTGCAGCTTGCGCCTTTTCTCCTGCAATTTCAGCTTCCGTCTTGGTGACAGATTTGATAACAGGTGGTGTGTCCTCAGCCCCACATGTGCATCGAACTATGTCTCCCTCGTTATTACTACCGCACGCTGGGCATGTCCAAGTCATAGCGCTCCTCCCATTCGTACTTCATAAGCTCTCTTTCATATGTTTTTTCCTGGGCTGCATTGACTATCTGCGATCATCTTGTCAGCTTCGTGTTCAACAGCATGAGGCTGACAAGTCCGCCAGGTTCTGGGGGCGGTCTGGTCTAGCCGAAAGTTGGGGCTTCGCTCTGTCTGTGCCCTATGTCGGTCGGCCGCCCCCTATTAGCTTCTTCGCAACCCTGCAACTCCTTCATTTATCCGGCACCCACGTGACGTGATCCATTGGAATAAAATTCCCTCCACAAGAACATGAGATGTTGCCGTCAGCATTTTTTGATTTTCCACAGGTCGGACAAATCACTACCCTGTGCTCAGGGTCCATATTTCGAAACACTGTGAAAAGCACTCCCATAATTATGCAGATAACAAGCGGAATCCCCCAGAAAGGAAAAACAGGATGGAAGGGACGCTGGTATTTGTCCCAGCCAATGGCTTGAAGAAACGCTGCTAGCAAGAAGCCGGAAATGAACCTCTTTGTGTTCCTTACCTGCTTTGCCTTCTGGATTTCTCCAGCCGTCTTTTTAATCCACATTGTTGCTCTTCTTAAAATACTTCATGTCCTTACTTCACTCTCTTCCAACGGCCTGGTTAGGTGTCATTATTTCTACTGCTCTTCCTCGTGGCATTTACCTTTATCGACATGGGTTTTAATAACCAGAATCAGCCCATAGGCTCCAATAGCTGCCTCTCCGACCAGGACTCCTAGTGCTTGCCAACCGCTGATGACCAAGCCTGTACCTTCAGGATTCGCCCAATTCCGATAGATGATACTTCCGTTCAGAAGATACGCCTTAGTATCCATCAGAGCGATCAAAACAAGGCTACATGAGAAAATGAGCGTGACTTTGTGTCTTTTTATGTTCTCTCTCATATTCACCCAACGGCTTGCGCCCTTGACCCGCACCGGGGCGCTTCTCAGCCCCGGTCGGTGTCCAAGGGCCTGGTTGTAGCTTCGACTCACATATCGTCGAATTCAGCACCACACGCATTAAACTCTTCTGCAATTTCTTGAAGATCAAATAGTTGTAAAACTCTTTTTGTAGATACTATAAAAGTTTCATTGGCTGCCAGAAGCACCATGTCAAGGCCTGAAACATCAGGCCCCCAATTCAATTGTTCGATGTCATTGTCCTGATTTAGAAGAAGGTGTGATTCAAGGTCTCGGATTCTGCTGTGAACTGTGCTGCATAAACTTGCATATATCGTGTTGTAGTAATCCGACATTTTGGCTTTTTGCGCGATGAATTCTGTTTTAAGTTCCTTGTATTTGTTTTTGCATATTTCGCATTTGAGGTCATCGATCAGCTTCCTTATCCCGGCTTCCTGCTGTTCGTCTTGGACTCGTAGATTTTTTGGCAGGTTCATGTAGGTGTTCAATGCCTTTAATTGCTGTACTTTGTCGTCCTTTAGAAAATCCTGTGCAATGTCTGGATTCTCGGCAACTGAAACTAACGAAAAAGATACTTCTACCAAAGTTCGAAGTAATATTTGTGCTTCATATAGCATTCCTCTTTCCATGAGCAGCACAATTGCCTGGAAATGGCTCAATAGCCTGTTAAACCAAAGAGATACCAAAATCTTTTGAAGATCGTTGTTGTTAACCTTGATGGAAAGGAGGACTTCCTGGCCGAGCTTGCTGCATCTCTCGCTTAAGGAAAACCACTTTTCGTTTTCCTTCCTGTGTTTCTGAATCCATTCCTTTATTTCCTCTGAGAGGAAGCCGGCATCATGTATTGATGACACTTGTTTATTTCCTAATCGCTACAACGGCTGAGAGCTGACCGGCCGACTTTGTTTCTGGGCCGGTCTAGCGCTTGGTTGAAAGCATACTTATCTACTATTTATGCACATATCTAAGCGGTCTGATTTCTTGTTTTGGAAAGTCGAAATATATGCTGTTTTTCCATCATAATCCAAACTGTCAAACATATAATTCATCGTAATGTCACCAATTCTTTTGAATAGTGCTGTTTTTAATGGGAGATAATCCTTCGTTTCATATTTCAGGCATAATTGAGGAATACCCATGGCTTGACCAACTTCTATGGAATGGGGTTTTGGCAATCCCATTTTTACTGCGGCGGTATTTGTTGACTCGATATATTTCTCTAAATCACTGTTATCTGTGCCTTTATGAATACTATTAGTGAAGTCAACGCCCAGATTGGCAATAAAACTATCAACTCGTTCCTTTTGAGTTTCAGTCTCCAAGTTGTTGCAATCATAATTGGAGTGCTCAACATTAATACAAGCGTACAAAAGGAAACATTTCTTTTCTAACACTCCGTTTGCGTCCACTGTTTGTTTCCCAAATGAAATTTTAACGTTCTGTCCCTCCCAAATAGACTCTTCCATTTCATAGGTAGCATCGCCGCGCTTTCGAATAATTGGTTTGCCATGTTTTTTGGAAAAGGCTGCTATTTCTGATTCGTTACAACTTCTGTCAACCTGGTACAGTTGGCCCCTATCATTGAAAAAGTATTTAGTATCGTTTTTGCTGTAGATTTTGGCGCAACCTAAAAATTTTGGTCTCCCGTAAGCTTCAGCTTCTGTAAATTTCTTGAAAGGGGTATCTCCACACATTAACCCCTCAACCAATTTCGGCTCATTCTTCAAATTTTTTGTAGCATTAGAAGCACCAGTGGCAAGGCAAGGAGTAACAGTCAGACTGCAGGAAATTACGGTATAGATAATCAATCGATTCATTTCATCTCCATTTCTTTTCAACTCGTTATTGAGCAGTTAGAACATAATTTATATATGTATAAATAAATTTCTATTATTAACAAGTTTATACATATATAAACCAGCAATGTTTCTAATATTATAAACCCGCGAGCATGCTAGGTAACTAAGAATTTATACTATTATAAACATCGGTCATTTTTAACCGACGCTACTCATTTCTATTACTATAAACTTTTCCAGTGTCGTCCCTCGAATGCACCCGTAAGGGATTACCCAGACCTTCTTGTCCTTATCCCAGCGACCACCGTTAGCTTTTACCTGGGATTGTAGATTAGTCTCTTTCACGCCGATCTTGAGGCCGACGAGCTTACTATCCGGATATTTAGGCGGTGGCAGAATCCAGTCAGACTCACTGACGATTATTTCAATGGTCTGGTATTGCTTCCGCTTGTTGGCGTCATATCGGTACCGTACACAGACGAGAGCTTCGCCGTTCGCAGTCAACGTGTCAGATCTACACGCTTCACAAATCTAAGTCTTCCCTCACCTTTTTGACGGCCTATTCTGCCGTTTCCAGCGCAAGATGATACTGAAGTAATTCTCACTTTTCCAGATTTTTATCCGATAACAGGAATCCTTTCGAGTATCGATATTGCGTTGTGTAGTTTGTGTAGTTAACGACGTTAAAAAAGGGCAGCTCCAATAGGAACTGCCCTTTTCTTCACCTTCGGGATCAGGAGTTTGTCGAAACGCTCAGGTTGTTCAAAAATAGCCAGATCGTCGCACCCGCAGACAGCCCCACGGAGGCTTAGCAGGCTACGCCGCGGCATTCATGCCTCAGCGGCGTCAGATTCGCGATGATTCCGTCGTCGGCGACGACCGATGGCCCGCAGGCGTAGCAGGCGCTACGTCGAGGAGCCTGAGGAGGAGCCGGCGGCGGAAGGGCGCGAATATGGCGTCGCCTACGCTAAGACGATGATCAGGTCCTCCTTCTCCACCTTCTCCCCCTCCTTGAACTTCACCTCGGCGATCGCTCCGTCCTCCTTCGCCTTTATGTTGGTCTCCATCTTCATCGCCTCTGTGACCATCAGGACGTCGCCGGCCTTCACCTGATCCCCCGGCTTCACCGCAACCTTAAGGACCTTGCCCGGCATGGGCGCGCCTATGTGCTTGGTGTTCCCCTTATCCGCCTTCTCCCGAACCGCCTCGTCGGTCTGCACCGACTGGTCGCGCACGACGACCTGCCGCTGCTGGCCGTTCAGCTCGAAGAAGATGTGGCGGGTTCCGTCTGGGTGTACCTTTCCGATGGCGTTGAGCTTGATGATAAGGGTTTTTCCCGGCTCGATCTCGATGGAGGTCTCCTGCCCCGGCTCCAGGCCGTAGAAGAAGATCGGCGTCGGAATGACAGAGGTGTCGGAAAACTCCTGGCGGTGCTTTACGAACTCCGGGTAGACGTGGGGATAGAGGAGGTAGCTCATCAGGGACTTGTCATCCACCGGCTGCCCGACCTTCAGCTCCGATTCCAGGCGCTTCTCCTCGAAGTCCGCCGGCTCCAGCAGCTCGCCGGGACGGCAGGAGATCGGCTCCTCGCCGCGCAGGATGATCTTCTGGAGGGCCTCCGGCCACCCCTGGTACGGCTGGCCGAGCATCCCCTTGAACATCCCGATGACCGACTCGGGGAAGGCCAGCTCGTCAGCCTTTGTGAAGACATCCTCCGGCTCCAGGTTGTTCTTGACGAGGAACATCGCCATGTCCCCAACAACCTTGGAGGAGGGGGTGACCTTCACGATGTCGCCGAAGAGGTGGTTAACCTTGTAGTACATCTCCTTGCACTCCTCCCACCGGTCGAGGAGGCCGAGGCCGGCCACCTGCGGCTTGTAGTTGGAGTACTGGCCGCCGGGGATCTCGTGGTGGTAGACCTCTGCGGTGCCGCTTTTGAGCCCCGATTCGAACGGTGCATAGTAATCCCGCACCGTCTCCCAGTAGTTGGCCAGTTCCTGCAGCCCCTGGTAGTTGACCTGGGGGTCCCATTCGGTCCCCTTGAGTGCCGCCACCAGCGCGTTCAGGTTGGGTTGGGCGGTGAGGCCGGAAAGTGAGGAGAGCGCGGCGTCGACGATGTCCACACCTGCCTGGCAGGCCATCAGCAGTGTGGCAGCACCGTTGGAGGATGTATCGTGGGTATGGAGGTGGACCGGAATGCCGATGTTCTCCTTGAGCGCCTTCACGAGCTTGTATGCCGCCATCGGCTTCAGGAGCCCTGCCATGTCCTTGATGGCGAGGATGTGGGCCCCCATCTGCTCCAGTTCCTTCGCCATGTTCACGTAGTACTCGAGGGGATACTTCTCCCGCTTCGGGTCGGTGATGTCGCCGGTGTAACAGATGGCGGCCTCGCAGATCTTCCCTGTCTTGCGGACCGCCTCCATGGCGACCTTCATCCCGGTGGTCCAGTTGAGGGAGTCGAACACGCGGAAGATGTCGACACCCGATGCAGCCGCCTCGTCGACGAACCGTTGCACCACGTTGTCGGGATAGTTGGTGTAACCGACGGCGTTGGAGCCGCGAAGGAGCATCTGGAAGAGGATGTTCGGAATCGCCTCCGAGAGCTTGTGGAGCCGCTGCCAGGGGCATTCTTTCAGGAAGCGCATTGAGACGTCGAAGGTGGCGCCCCCCCAGCACTCCAGCGAAAAGAGGTCGGCCCCCAGGTAGGAGGTCGGCTCAGCGATCTTAAGCAGGTCGTAGGTCCGCATCCGGGTCGCCAGGTTGGACTGGTGGGCGTCCCGCATCGTGGTATCGGTAAGAAGGAGCTTCTTCTGTTCGAGGATCCACTTGGAGAGCCCCTCCGCCCCCAGCTCCATGAGCAGGTCGCGGGAACCGGCAGGACGCGGCTTGGTGTAGTCGATCTCCGGGACGTGCGGCTCCATCAGCTCAGCCGATCTTAGCGGCCTGGCTATACCGGGTGAGCCGTTCACCACTACGTCGCCTATGTATTTCAGCACCTTGCTGGCGCGGTCCTTCTTCTCCCGGATCTGGAGAAGCTCCGGGTGCTTCTCGATGAATGAAGTATCGCATGTTCCGGCCAGGAAAACCTGATGAGTCACCACGTTCTCCAGGAAGGGTATGTTGGTCTTAACACCGCGGACGCGGAATTCCTGGAGTGAGCGGTGCATCACGTGGGCCGCTTCCTCGAAGGTTAGGCCCCAACTGGTGACCTTCACGAGAAGGGAATCGTAGTGGGGGGTGATCTTTGAGCCGGTGAAGGCGTTCCCAGCATCGAGACGCACGCCGAAGCCTGCCGCGGAACGGTAGGTAGTGAGGGTCCCGAAGTCGGGGGCGAAATTGTTGGTGGGGTCCTCGGTGGTTATCCGGCACTGGATGGCGTAGCCGCGCATGTCGATGGCGCTCTGGGAGGGGATGTTGATCTCCGGGTCGGAAAGCTTCTTCCCTTCGGCGATGAGGATCTGCGCCTGCACGAGGTTGCGGCCGGTGATCATCTCGGTGACGGTGTGCTCCACCTGGATGCGCGGGTTCATCTCGATGAAGTACCACTCCCCTTCCTGGTCCACGAGGAACTCTACGGTCCCGGCGTTGCGGTACGAGACCTGCCCCGCTATCTTGAGGGCAGCAGTGCAAAGCTCCTGGCGCTGCTTGTTGGTGAGACAGAGAGCCGGCGCGAACTCCACCACCTTCTGGTGGCGGCGCTGGATCGAGCAGTCCCGCTCGTAGAAGTGGACGAGATTGCCGTAGGCGTCGCCGAGGACCTGCACCTCGATATGCTTGGGGTTGATGAGGTAGCGCTCCAGAAATACTGCGGGGTTGCCGAAGGAGGCCTTGGCTTCGCTGCGGGCCGCCACCAGCCCTTCCAGCAGCTCCTTCTTGTTGTGGGCCACCCGCATGCCGCGCCCGCCGCCACCTGCCGCAGCTTTGATTATGATCGGGTATCCCGACTCCTTGGCGAACTTCAGCGCCTCCTCTTCCTTCTCGATGGGATCTTCGGTCCCCGGTACGGTCCGGACTCCAGCCGCCAGCGCCACCTTCCGGGCAGAGACCTTATCCCCGAGGGCGCGCTGCATGTCTGCAGTCGGTCCGATGAAAGCTATGCCCGCCCTCTCGCACGCTTCCGCAAACTCCGCGTTCTCCGAGAGAAAACCGTATCCCGGATGAATGGCGTCCACCTCGGCGCGTTTCGCGATGGAGATGATCTCGTCAATGCCCAGATAGGCATCGATGGGACCCTTCCCCTTCCCTACAAGGTAAGCCTCGTCAGCCTTGTAGCGATGCAGCGACAGCTTGTCCTCGTCGGAATAGATTGCGACGGTGCCGATACCCAGTTCCGTGCACGCACGAAAGATACGGATCGCAATCTCGCCGCGATTTGCAGCCATTATTTTTCTGAATTTTTTCTCCTGCATCGTTAGGGCTCCTCCACTATGTTTTTATCCAAAATAAAACCGATAAAGCATGATAAAAGTTTTAGTAACGCTAAAATAGTTTCAGTATTCCGAATACTTATACACTGCTCACCCTGGAGACACATAAACCAGATATCTCTGACAAAGTCAAGCAAGTAATGACGTTCTACACAGCAAAACAGTTCCCTTTCTATAATTAGCATTTTCTTTTTTATGTCAAAAAGTGATCTTGTCAACACCACACAACATGCTATAGTTACACGCGTTGATTTTTTTGCCCGGCCCCCTTCAATCCGGAAGATCCCCGAGCAGACCCATCGTCAACAATCCCTTTTCAAAGGAGAGCAGAATGAACGCAATGCTGAAAACCGTCACATTTGCATTCGCAGCCGTAATGGCTTCAATGGCGAGTCCTTCACTCACGAAGGCCGATGAGAAACCGCCGGTAAAGCTGGAGGCGGCAGCCCCGAAGCAATCGCCGGACGCGGTGGTGGCAAAGGTGAACGGCGTAGCCATAACGCGTGGAGAGATCGACCGCGCCGTGAAGATTTTCCTCGCCCAGAACCGGTCCCCCCAGCAGCCGACGCCGGAGCAGGTGGAGCAGCTGGAGGAAGGAGCGCTGGAGCAGATGATCGCCGCCGAAGTCCTCTATCAGGCAGGGGTCAAGCAGGCGCCCAAGGACGTGGAAAAGCTTGCCGACGAAAAGGTCGCCCAGGGCAAGGCACGGTTCCCGAGCCAGGAGGAGTTCGAAAAGGCACTGAACGCCAACAGCCTCACCGAAAAAGAGCTGAAGGAGCTGACCCGCAAGGACATCATCATCAATAACCTTGTGGAAAAGGAAGTCGCCTCCAGGATCACGGTCCCGGACAGCGAGGCGGAGAAGTTCTACAAGGAAAACATCGACAAGTTCAAGCGCCCGGAAAGCATCAAGGCGAGCCACATCCTGGTAGGGGTGGACTCGAAGGCAAGCGCTGAAGATAAGAAGAAAGCACGGGAGAAGGCAGACGGGCTCCTCAAAAAGATCAAGGAAGGGGGAGATTTCGCAGTCCTTGCCAAGGAAAACTCCACCTGCCCCAGCAGCGCCCAGGGTGGAGACCTCGGCTACTTCGGCAAGGGTCAGATGGTGCCCCCCTTCGAAAAAGCAGCATTTTCACTCAAGCCAGGCGAGGTGAGCGACGTTGTCGAAACTCAGTTCGGCTACCACATCATCAAGCTGACGGAGAAGAAGGAAGCCGAGACGGCGAAATTCTCCGACGAGAAGGACAAGATCAAGGAATACCTGAAAAACCAGAAAATGCAGCAGGCGGTAGCCGAATATATTACCGAGCTGAAAGGGAAGGCGAAAGTGGAGCGGATGGAAGCGGCCGCGAAGTAGCTTTCACAACTCTTTGTATGAAAAAGCCCCCGGCGATTGCCGAGGGCTTTTTTACGATCTGGATGATTTCCGGTGCGGCGACTCCTGTCACGCCCCCGTCTGAGCCGGCGGCACGAAGACCCGCGTCCCCATCTCGTTATCGAGCATCAGTAACCCCTGCCCGTTGTCCCCGATGAGCTTCAGCTTGGCGATAAGGTCCCGGTCGTTCTCCTCCTCCTCGATCTGCTCTGTCACGAACCACTGCAGGAAAATGCTGGTCGCGTGGTCCTTCTCACGAAGCGCCAGGTCCACAAGATCGTTGATGCATGACGTTATGTGCTGCTCGTGCTTCAGGGTCTTCTCGAACATGTCGAGGAGCGAATCGAACTCGGAGGGAGGCGCGGCCAGCGGCAGAAGCACCACATGCTCCCCCTGGTTGTTGATGTAGGTGTAGAACTTCATGAAATGCGCCATCTCCTCCTGGTACTGTACCATGAACCAGTTGGCCGCCCCCTTGAGGCCGATGGACCCTGCGTAGGATGACATGGAGAGGTAGAGGTACGCCGAATAAAGCTCCTCGTTAAGCTGCCTGTTGAGCGCCTCCGTCATCGTCTTGTTGAGCATTGGTTTCCTCCTTTTAATTGAATAGCAGATTGATTCTCTTTCTTAACCTTAACCTCAACCTTAACCTGCCTGTCACCCTGCATTATAGATATTGATCGCCTGCTCCGCCTCCACGAGCACCCTCCAGAGGTCCTCGCTCTCCCCCAGCCCGACATTTACCAGGTACGACGCGATCTGGAGGTTGGCCCGGGCCTTGAACAGCTCCACCTGCCGCAGGAAACCCGCTCCGGCATTACCCGCCTCCCGCAGGTATGCCTCGACGAATATTCCCTCCGGGTAGTTCCGCAACACCTCCGGTTGTACGAAAAACTGGTTCCGGAACTGGGCAAGGAAGCATCCCACGTCGAATGCTGGGGGAAGCACGAGGGAGCTGCCGAAATCGATGGCGGCGACATAGCTCGTCCCACGGGTATCATCGGCAGAGTCGTGACAGATGAAGATGTTCTTCGGATGATAGTCCCCATGCCCCTGGACAAAGCCCGCTCGCTCGTGTGAAGCCACCCGTTTCTCCTCCTCCTGGACAGCCTCCATGATCTCCCGAAATTTGCGGCTGCGGGGGTTACGGGTCGCGGTGAAGTGCTGGAGGTAGCGCTCGAAGCGCATTGCCTCTTTCGGAAGGAACTCGTCGGGATCGGTAATGACCAGGCGCGAGTTGTGCAGCCGGGCAAGCCATCGGGCAGAGAGCCTCAGGTACTCGCGGCCGTCTACGGGTGTCGCCGAGACCAGCTTGTCATGGAGAGACTTTCCCCGAAGCCCCTCCTCTATCAGTAGATGCGCCGCCGAATCGGAATCCACGGGGCGCGGTACCCTGAAAAGCCCGTCGCCGAAACCATGGGCCGAGACCGCCTCCATGACGGCATACCCGCGCGCGGCAGACTTCCATTTCTCCTCGTTTGGAAGGCTCTTGATGATGATCCTTTCCCTGGTATCCACTCCCCCCTTGGTCCCGATGGTCACTTCCAGCACCTGCGCCGTCGCTCCCGCTTTCGGTATCTCCTTGAGAAAGGGGCGGCAGCGGGCGTGCCGTATCTCTCCCGCAAGCTCATCGATGGTGGTTACGGGATGGTCGAAGATGGTGGGATAGGTGCCGGCGTAGCTCTTTCCGTGGGTATCGGTGCCGGCTATCGCGGTGAATCGGAGACGGTGCCAGTCCTGAAGCCCCCGGCTGTTCCCCCGGACGGTGTGGTTCGAATTGAAGATCTCGACAGCGTGAATATCGGCGTTCCGCAGCTTCTCATCGGAGGGGATGCGGCCGTCCCGGTAGGGATGGGCCCAGACGAGGGCGGCCTCCGGGAACTCGCGCCGGATCTCGCTCACGGGGGTGTGCCGCAGCAGTGTCCTTGTTGCCCCGTAAACCAGTACGTCGCCGTAATCGGAGGTGGAGACCTCCTGTCCGCTCAGGATGAGGAAATGGTTCGGCACCCGTGCCGCGTGCCGAAGCGCCTGGATGTCCTCGGGAAGCCAGAGATGGTGATGGTCGGTGAGCACGATCCCCTGCAGCCCTTTGAAGAAGACCTGGCTCACCAGCTCCACAGCCGAAACTGCGCTGCATGGCGAATGTTCCGAGGTATGTGCGTGCATCTCCATCAGCATCGGCGGCTCCCGGCGGTCATTCTGCTATTTCTCGCCCTTTTCGAGGAACATCTTCAGCAGGTCGATCGGGACGGGGAAGATGGTGGTGGAGTTCTTCTCGGCCGCAATCTCCGTCAGCGTCTGCAGAAAACGCAGCTGCAGCGAAGCCGGCTGTGCGGCAAGCACGGTGGCAGCCTGGGCGAGTTTCTCTGAGGCCTGAAGCTCCCCTTCCGCGTGGATCACCTTGGCACGGCGCTCCCGCTCCGCTTCGGCCTGCTTCGCGATGGCCCTCAGCATCTCCTGGGGGAGGTCGATGTTCTTCACTTCCACATTCGCGACCTTGACTCCCCACGGCTCGGTGTGCCGGTCGAGGATCTCCTGCAGCTCCTTGTTGATCTTCTCCCGGTTGGCGAGAAGCTCGTCCAGTTCCACCTGCCCGAGTACGCTGCGCAGGGTGGTCTGGGAGAGCTGGCTCGTGGCGTAGAGGTAGTTCTCAACATCCACGATGGCTTTTTCGGCGGCCATTACCCGGAAGTAGATGACAGCGGAAACCTTCACCGTTACGTTATCGCGGGTGATTACATCCTGGGGGGGCACATCCATGGCGACGGTACGTAGCGATACGCGCACGAGCCGGTCGATGCCCGGGATGATGAAGAAGAGTCCGGGACCTCTCACCCCGGCGAGCCGCCCCAGCCTGAAGAGCACCCCCCGTTCGTACTCCGGCAGCACTCTTATCGCGCTGGCTGCGAACATTACGACCAGGACGAGGACGAAGAGAAGGGGGACATAGCTGAATATGTCGATCACGTGTACCTCCTTGTTGTAGGCAAAGCCAGGGTTGCGACAGAGAGACTTCGGCAACTAGCCTTTCTTTACTTTCAGACGCAGGCCCTCCAGGTCGACCACTACGATCCGGTCACCCCGGGCGATCCGCTCTTCGCTCCAGGCGTTCCAGTACTCCCCGTGGACGACGACCTTCCCCTCGGCCGCGATATCGGTGTCCGCAATCCCGGGTTCCCCGACAAGCCCTTCGCGCCCGGTAGACGGGGGGTGCCGATGGGCCCTTACAGCCCGGCTAACGGCGAAGACGGAAAAGGCCGCGGCTGCTGCGACAGTGATGGCGATAAGGCTTCGCGAAACCCGCAGCCACGGGTCCGGAGACTCGAAAAGGAACAGGGAGCCAAGCGCCATGACGACTATCCCCCCCAGGGTAAGCATACCGTACGAAACGACCTTTACTTCCAGCACGAAAAGAACTAGCGCCACGAAGATGAGAAGAATTCCCACGTAGTTTACCGGGAGCGTCTGAAATGCGAAGAATGCGAGGAGAAGTGAGATGGCCCCGACAACACCGGGCAGGATGACTCCGGGGGTCGAAAGTTCGAAGAAAAGCCCTAGAAGCCCCACCATCATGAGGATGTAGGCGACGTCCGGGTCGCTTATCGCCTGAAGTATCCTCTCTCCGGTGTTCATCCGATGGACGACCGGCTCCACATCGGCGGTGCGCAGGATGATGCTGCCGGTCCCGCGGGTTACTGCACGGCCATCGAGTTTACGGAGGAGATCGCTGCGGTCGGTAGCGATCATATCCGCCACTCCCCCCTCCATCGCCCGTTCCGCGGGCAGCGAAAGGCTCTCCACTACCATCCGCCTGGCCAGCTGCATATCCCTGCCCCGCCGCGCAGCTATCCCTTCCACATAGGCGGCAGCGTCGTTGACCATCTTCCGGCTCATCACCTTGTCCGGTTTCTCTCCGATGGCTACGGGATGTGCAGCACCAACATTGGTCCCGGGAGCCATGGCGAAAATATCGGCAGCCAGCGCTATGACGGCGCCGGCGGATGCCGCCCGCGCCCCCTCCGGAACCACGTGGACAACGACGGGAACCGGACTGGCCAGGATGGTCTTGACCATGCCGCGCATGGCGGTGTCCAGCCCGCCAGGAGAATCCATCTCCACGACAAGGAACTGCTCACCACGAGTCCCGGCCTGCTGGATGTTGCGCCGCAGATACTGCTCGGCTACAGGCCCGATGGCGCCTTCGACGGCAACAACACCCACCCTGACAGGGGCCGCAACGACCGCATCGGGGAGGAGCAACAGCAGCATGACCGACAGAAGAGTTAGACGCATGGACTGTAAAGTATACCGGGCGATACACCTGCGTCAATTCCCGCCTTGCAAAAAAGGAACAAAGATGGTATCTCGTTCCAGATTGGGTGGGGGTCATGAAAGATCGTATCAAAATATTGCTTGTCGACGACGAGGATCCGAGCCGCGAAGCGCTCCTGCTGCTGCTGAAGGGGATGAAATATGTGGTGAAGGGGGCCGCTTCGGGTACCGAAGCCCTCAGGTACCTGAACACGGAGCAGTTCGAGATCGTCATCACCGACCTCTTCCTCCCCGACATCAACGGCATCGATATCCTCAAGAAGGTAAAGGAATCCTCCCCCGCCACCGAGGTCATCCTCATCACCGGCCACGCCTCGGCTGAAACCGCAGTGAGCGCCATGAAGGAAGGCGCCTTCGACTACATCACCAAGCCCCTCAACATCGAAGAGCTCCGCCACATCATCGCCAAGGCGGTTGAAAAGAACCGTCTCCTTACCGAAAACGTCTACCTGAAGAAGCAGTTGCAGGACAAGTACGAGTTCGCCAACATCATCGGCAGCTCCCTTTCGATGCAGAAGGTCTTCAACCGGATGAAGCGGATCATCTCGACCGACTCTACCGTCCTCATATCCGGCGAGTCGGGCACGGGGAAGGAAGTCGTCGCAAAGGCGATCCACTTCAACGGAGAACGCCGCGCAAAGCCGTTCATAGCCGTCCACTGCGGAGCGATTCCGGAAAACCTCCTGGAGAGCGAGCTATTCGGATATGTCAAAGGGGCCTTCACAGGCGCGACACGCGACAAGCTCGGCAAGTTCGAGGCGGCCAACCACGGTACCATCTTCCTGGACGAGATCGGCACCATGCCGATGCTGCTCCAGACGAAGCTCCTGCGCGTGCTTCAGGAGCAGGAGGTGGAGCGGGTGGGCTCCACCCGCCCAATGAAGATCGACGTGCGGGTCATCTCCGCCACCAACCAGAACCTGGCGGAAGAGGTAAAGAGGGGAAACTTCAGGGAAGACCTTTTTTACCGACTCAACGTCATCCCGGTAAACCTCCCGCCGCTCCGCGAGAGGATCGAGGATATCCTCCCCCTCGCCCGCCACTTCCTGGCCAAGTATTGCAAGGAAATGAAACGCCCGCTCATGAACATGTCCAAGGAGGTCGTCGAAGCCCTCGACTCATACGAGTGGCCCGGGAACGTCCGCGAACTGGAGAATGTCATGGAGCGGCTAGTGGCGCTTACCGAAGGAAACATGGTGCACCTGGAGGACCTACCCTCGGCCATCACCAGGTCTCTCGGAAAGAAGGATGATCTTTCAACGAAGGTAACGGCAAAAGGGGTGGACCTGATGAAGACGCTGAACGAGATCGAACGGAAGATGATCGAGGAAGCGCTTGCACTCTCCAAAGGGGTTAAGGCCCGCGCCGCCGCCCTTCTCAACTTGAACCGCACCACCCTCGTCGAAAAAATGCGGCGGCTCGGGATGCCGCTGTAGCGCCAGAATATATCGTCGTCATTCATCTTCATCGTCCTCCTCTCCTCTCTCAAATCTTTCCGTTCTATTCGAGGCCCGACCCTCACGGGTTCACAGGAGGGCGCAAGAGCCCTTGCGAAGCCGGGGGCCTTTTGTAAAATCTAACGAACTTCACTTCTTCAGGTAACGCATGATCATCAACGCCTATAATAAAATTCTTTCAGCGGCACAATCTTCGGTCCAGCGTCACCTTGAATGGATTTTCAGGGTCACCACCGGAAGACCCGTCATCGTCTTCGCATCCTGCTGTCTCCTTTTTCTCCTTTCCTGCATTTCCATCGCTCGAACACATTTCGAGTCGGACATCTTCAAGATGTTCCCCCAGACAGGGCCGTTATCCCTTCTGACAGACACCCTGAAGTGGACGGGGAGCGCCGGGAACGCTTACTTCCTGCTGGAAGGTGAAAAAGAGGAGGTAATAGCGGAGGCGGAGAGGTTTGCCGCAAAACTCCGTGCTGCCTCCATAGAGGGCTTGCCCGCCTTCAGCAAGGTGAAGTACCGGGTCTTCGATCCTGCGGAAGCATCATCCTTCGCGGATTTCATTGCTTATGCAGTCACGCGGCCGCAGCTTTTTCTCGACCGGTCCGACCTGCCGCGGCTCAACGAATCCCTATCGGCCACAGCGATGAAATCGTCCCTTGAGAAGGCAAAGACGGAACTGTCGATGCCGGGGGCCTTCACCGATATCATAGCAGCGGACCCGCTATACCTGCGCGACCTGATCCTGCCGCGGCTGAAGAGTGCATCCCAGGCACTGGATCTGGATACATCCTCCCCCTACTTTCTTTCTCGCGACGGAAAAGTTCTCATTATCATAGCGGAGCCTAGCAGACCGGTAACCGACATCGGATTCGCCCGAAAAGTCGTGGGGGTCATCAACGAGGCACGCAAGGATGCGACGGTCAGTATCTCGTGCGCCGGAGCTCATATCAGCGCCGTAACCGACGAGGCCGTACTGAAGGAGAACATCATCGCAGGAGTCATCTCCTCGCTGATCATTGTGCTGGTCCTCTTCTACGCCTCGTATCGAAGGTTTCTCCCAACTCTGCTGATTCCGTTGATACTCCTGTTCGGCGTCGTTCTGGCAGTAGGTACAGGTGGACTCTTCTATCCCTCCATCAGCATCATCTCCTTTGCCTTCACCTCCCTTATCATCGGCCTCGGCACGGACTACTCGATCCATCTCTATGACAGGTTCCATTTCGAAAGAAGCAACGGGAGATCGTCGGAGGAGGCTCTAAGGTTTGCCACCGTCGATACCGGGTACGCCCTCTTCACCGCGGCGTTGACGACAGCCCTTCCCTTTCTGGCTCTCTCCGTCTCCGACCTCCGCATCCTTGCTGAACTGGGGCTGCTGGTCGGACTCGGCGTCATCTACTCGCTCTATGCGACCTACTTCTTCCTGCCGCCGCTCCTGCTGTTCATGGAGAAGAAATTCCCGCTGAAGGAGTACAAAAAACTTCCCGGTTTCGGCCTTGCTCTCCTCTGGAGAACGGGTCAGCGCCGTTATCGGCTGACGATCCTCCTCTCGCTGACGGCAGTGCTTTGCCTCCTCCTGTCGGCAAGAAACATTTCATTCGAATCCGAGCTGAAAAACCTGCAACCGGAAGCTTCCGAAGCCTTCCAGGCGCAGGAAAAGGTAGAGAAACACCTGAGCGTGAGCCCGAAGCAGCTGATAGTCGCCGTCGAGGGGGCCGATTTCGAGAGGGTCATGGCTCATGGAAGCAGGGTGGAGGAACTGGCAAGAGGGGCCAGATCCCGAGGAGAAATACTTTCCTTCTCATCACTGGGGCAGGTACTCAACGAGGAGCAGGCCCAGCGGAAGGTGATCGAGGGAGTGATGGAGTCGGTGGGACGGAGGGATCTCGGCACGAGACTGACGACTGCATTCTCGCAGGAGGGGTTTGCCCTCGAGCCCTTTGAGGAATACATCTCTCGTATCGCAGGACTTCCACAGGCAGCCCCGATACCGATACGTGAAGGTGTCGAGCGCCTTGCCCGTTCTCCTTTCCACGGAATCGTCGAAAGACACCTGATCCAGGACAGCGGGGGGTATCATCTCCTCACCTACCTCAACTACCGGGGTGCGGAATTCCGGCAGAACTCCTTCCTTCAGAAGTTACAGGAGGAAGTTCCCGGTGCAAGGGCCACAAGCGTTGACCTGGTAAGCACGCAGCTCGTCCAGTCGGTGAAAGCCAGCTTCAGGTGGGCCATCGCAATTGGCGGCATCATGCTTCTGTTTCTGCTGGTCTCCCACTTCACTACCCCCGTGGGGATCTTCTACTCCCTTTTCCCCATCGCCTCGGGGGGAATAGCCATGCTGGGGATAATGGCGTTGTGCGACATGCGCCTCAACTTCATGAACGTAATGGTGCTCGTCACTGTCCTGGGTATGGGTAGCGACTATGGCCTCCACGTGGCGCATCGCGTGAGGAACTGCCAGGAGGATGACTGCATCGAGAGATTCGTGCAGTCGGGAAGGGCTGTATTTCTATCGGCGCTAACCACTATCGCAGCGTTCGGATCGCTGGCTTTTACGGAGTATGGCGCCCTGGCGTCCATCGGATGGGCGACGAATTTCGGAATAGCAGCCACAACCCTTTTCACATTGTTCAGCTTGCCTGCCTTCATGAGGTTGTGGATGGACAAAAAGGCCGGGGTCAGACTTCGATGAAGAACTCCGCGCCCTGCTCCGTGTTGCGTACGCCTATCCTGCCGCCCATGTTTTTCTCTATGATGTTTTTAGCCATGAAGAGGCCGATCCCCGTGCCTTGAGAGCCTTTTGTAGTAAAGTAGGGCTCGAAGACCTTGCCGATGATGCCTTCCTCAATCCCCCCGGCATTGTCGCGGATTGTCAGCAGCGACCGTGAATACCTTGTAGATATGGTGACAAAGACCTGCGGGTCACTGGTCCGGCGCTCCTCGAATGCATCCTTCGCGTTGCTCAGTATATTCAGCACCACCTGGGCATACTCGCTGGGGTAGCCGTAGATCTCCGGGTCCTCCTCACAATGCACCGTGATGTCGATCTGGCGGCTTTTGAAGGCCGCCTCGATGAGTTTGATGCCGTCAGTGACCACATCTCCCAGCCTGAAATGAACCTTTTCCCTCTCCGGCTTGAAAAAGTTCCTGAAGTCGTCGATGGTACCCGACATGTGGGTAATAAGTTCCATCGCCATTTTGACCGCCTTCCCCAGTGACTCCTCGTTCAGGACGTCCTTCCTGTGAAGGAGCGGCAGGCCCTGGACCAGAAGTCCCAAAGAATTGAGGGGCTGGCGCCATTGATGGGCTATGTTGCTGATCATCTCACCCATAGCCGCCATCCGGCTCTGGTGGATGAGCATGTGCTCCTTTTCCCTTAACTCCTTCACGGTATTTTCCAGCAGAGCGGTACGTTCCGCCACCCGCTGCTCCAGCTCATCATGAGCTTTCCGCAGCTCCTCTTCAGCCTGTTTGCGGTCGGTGACATCCCGTGTCGTCCCCGCGATAAGTTCGACTTCTCCCCCAGCTCCGAGCACAGGCGTAAAGATATATTCGTAAACACCGAAGATCCCTGTTCTTTGAGCTTCGAAGGGGACTTCTCCCTTTATGGGAGCTTTCGTAGCGATGACCTGGGCGATCTCGCGCATGTGCATGTCGTGATGCCACTGCTCGTATCCCAGCTCCCGGCAGGTCCTGCCAACGATGTCGGGCAGGTTCATCCCCCACACCTCCAGCAGCCGGCGGTTAGCGTAGAGAAAGCGCCCCTGCAGATCGAAAACGTACACGAAATCAGGGGTGGTGGAGACAACTGCGTCAAAGAGCCGAACCTGCTGCTCGTAACGCTCCACAGATCTCCTCAGGTTCTCCTCGGCTGCTTTGAGCTCGGTGATGTCATAGTCGACGCCGATAATCTTCCGGCCGGGGGTGGTAACGGTCTTCGCCCGTGAAGCGAACCAGCGGACAGAACCATCCCCGCGAACCACACGGTACTCCGTCTCCAGGGAAGCCTTTTCTTCAAGGGCCGCCTTGAATTCGTTCTCTGCGCGGTCACGGTCTTCCGGATGGAGGAATTCCAGCCGGTGCCTGCTTTCGGCGTCTGCCCGATCGGCCGGGACCGCAAGAAGTTCGGCCATCCCCTCCCGCCACGAGGTCTCTCCCGTCTCCGGGTCGCTCTCCCAAATGCCGGCCCTTCCACCCTGAACCGCCAGGACCAGCCGCTCCAGGCTCTCCCGCAGCGATTCCTCGGCCTGACTGCATCCGGTAATGTCGCGGCTGCAGGAGACGACTCCGGTGACACAGCCATTCTCCTCCCTGACCGGACAGAGACTGTGGTGAAGCCTGATCCCGTCTCGCTCGTCGATGAACTGGAGAGACTCACCCGTTTCCACCACCTGTCGGAACAGAGCCATTCTAGGTTCCCGCACTTCGGGAGGAAGAAAATCTTCGGCAGGAAGCCCGACCATATCCGCAGGCGTGCGGCCGAATCTGCGGGCTCCCGTTTCATTCGCCATCAGAATGATCCCGTCCCTGTCGAGGAACCAGATCGACTCCTCGGTGGTGACGTTCAGGAGGGCGCGCAGTACATGCTCGCTCCGAAGCGAAGCCTCATCAGCAGTCATGGTGTGATCCATAAAAAACTCCGCTTTGTCGTATCGGAGGCAGAATATATACGGACAAGTTAAAAAGCAACCATTATAGACAGTTTCACTTTCGGTTCACCAAGTGGAACGGAAGTCACCCTCCTCTTTTGTTACGGGAATGATTGCGCAGCATCGACAGTTGTGTTACTTTGCCGCAACGCACTCTCATTATCAGCTTCGGGCAGGAGGATGAACTTGACGTCACGCAGCAATGTTTCCGTACTGGTGTGTGAGGATGACGAGATAGCCCTGGAACTGATAAGCAAGATGATTTCCCTCTGCTTTCCCGACTTCTCGGTAATGTGTGCAAACAACGGAAGAAAAGGGCTGAGTGACTTCAGCAGGTACCTTCCGGACATACTTATAACTGATGTCAATATGCCTGAAATAGATGGCATCAAACTGGCTCAGCTCGTTCAGTCCATAAAGCCGGAAACCAAGACAATCCTCATCACTGCTTATGGTGACAAAACCATTCGGGAGGCATCCAGGGACAGGGCCGTGACTATCGACCACTACTTCCTTAAACCTCTGAGCTTCGATCATCTGTTCGACGCCATCGATGACTGCGTTGCACGGTTGGCTGTCTAGAGCGACTGCGGCTCTTCCTGGCAGATAGCGCCCGTCTCTGCCTTTTCCCGCGCCTTCTCGTACCTTCCCGCGATTTCACTGCCCCTTAAAACGTCTCCGTCCCCGCTCCGTCGCCGCAAATATCCGTAAAGACTCGGCAACGGAACGGGAGCATATTTTGCACGGCAAAAAACCCGATCACGGGCAGGATGACCTGCCGGCAAGGCTGCAGCAATAATACCGGCCGAAAGGCTCTCAACCGAGTCATGAAAAAGCTGACATTTCTTTTCCTCCTGTTAATGTCATCAGCCGTTGCAACCGCTGAACTCAACGCGTCGGCACACTCTCTCCGCCCGGCCGGTGCGCCCCACCTCTCCATTCCTCATTTGGAAAAGATAGACAGGTCGCTCAAGGAGAAAGGGTCCGCAAAGATCATTGTCCGTCTGGCTCCCCCGGTGGAACTGAACGGCACGTTCCAGCTCGATGCGGAACTTAAGGAGAAGGCCGCTGCCGGGAGGCAGCGGACCGCAATAGCCGCCGCCCAGCACCGGGTCCTCGCCAGACTCTCCCGCAAAAATGCCGCCAGCGCCAAGAAGTTCGATTTCATCCCTTACATGGCTCTGGATGTGGATCCTGCCGATTTTGAAACTCTCGCTGGCTCCGCTGAAATAGACGCGATAGAGGAGGACATACCGGTCCCGCCGGCGCTGGCCCAAAGCGTGCCCCTTATCGGAGGAGACGCCGGCGGAATGTTCAATGGATACACCGGCACCGGCCAGGTAGTGGCAATCCTCGACACCGGCGTCGACAAGAACCACCCTTTCCTCTCCGGGAAAGTGGTCGCCGAAGCATGCTATTCCACCACGTATACCCCGGACGGGTCCACGGCGGTCTGCACCAGGGGATCTACGGCTCCGGGCTCGGGCGCCAACTGCAGCTCAGCTGTGGAGGGTTGCGACCATGGGACCCACGTTGCAGGTATCGCCGCAGGCAAAGGCCCGACCTTCAGCGGTGTGGCAAAGGACGCGGGCATAGTTGCCGTGCAGGTCTTCTCACAGTTCCCCGTTTCCGCCTGCGGCGTCGGCGCAACAGGGCCCTGCGTCATGTCGTACACGTCCGACCAGATCAGCGCTCTTCAGTACGTTTACAGCCTCCGCGGCACCTACAGCATATCGTCGGTGAACATGAGCCTTGGAGGCGGCTCCTACGGGAGCTATTGCGACGCTTCTCAGGCTTCCCTCAAGGCGGCCGTCGACAACCTGCGCGCAGCGGGGATCGCCACGGTGATCGCCTCCGGCAACGAGGGGTATGCAGCCAGCATCTCTGCCCCGGCATGTATCTCCACAGCCATCAGTGTCGGGGCGACCACCAAGTCGGATTATGTGGCATCCTACTCCAACAGCGCCTCGATCCTCACTCTACTGGCACCGGGGTCCGCCATAAGTTCATCCGTTCCCGGGAGCGGATATGCGTCATGGGACGGCACATCCATGGCCACCCCGCATGTCGCCGGAGCCTGGGCCATCCTCAAGTCGGTAAAGCCCGCCGCCACCGTGGACGAGATCCTCACGGCGCTTCTCAACTCGGGGACCAGCATCACCGATATCCGAAACGGTCTGGTGAAGCGAAGAATAGAGGTCGATACCGCCGCAAGCATCCTGGGCAATGTAACGGGCCATCCCCTCACTGTTACGAAAACCGGTGCGGGAAGCGGCACGGTGAGCGGGTCCATGGGGATATACTGCGGAACGTCCTGTACCGCTTCGGTGCCCGAAGGCACCACCGTCACCCTTACGGCAACGCCTGCCGGCAGCTCCGCCTTCGCCGGCTGGTCGGGAGCCTGCAGCGGCACAGCATCCACCTGTACATTCACCATGAATGGCAGCAAGACCGTCCAGGCGGAATTCATCGCCACCACGTCCGTCGGCTCAGAATCCTTTTCAAGCGGCGCTAGTCCTGCCGCGTGGACCGTCTCCGGCACATCTGCCGGGTGGCGCTTCGACGACCCCGCCCGTCGGGGAAACCAGACCGGTGGCAGCGGCGGCTTTGCCGTGGTCGACAGCGACTACGCCGGACGCGTCACCATGGATACAGTCCTGAAGTCCCCGATCTACGACCTCACCAGCTTCACCAAGGCCTACCTGAGCTTCCGTACATATTTCCGGTACTACAGCGACGAGATCTGCGATGTGGATCTTAGCACCGATGGCGGGGCGACCTGGAACAACGTCTGGAGAAAGAGCGGAGCCGATCACGGACCTTCCGCCGAAAAGCTCGATATATCCGCACTGGCGGCCGGAAGGCAGTATGTGGCCGTCAGGTTCCGCTACTACAACGCCAGATACGACTGGTACTGGCAGATCGATGATTTCGCCCTTTCGGGAGTGAGGAGCACCGCCACATATACGGTGACCGGAACCGTCACCGGGTCCAACGGAAGCATTGCGTCGGCCAGCCCGGTCACCGTAACCAGCGGCACCTCGGCCACCTTCGCGGTCAGCCCGGCGGCAGGACACAAACCGGGCGACGTCGGCGGCACCTGCCCGGCGGGAAGCTTCACCGGCAACAGCTACACCACCGGGACCATTTCCGCGGACTGTTACGTCAACTTCTCCTTCACCCCCCTGACATTCACCATCGGCACGGCAACAAGCGGCAACGGCACGATTACCTGCACCCCGTGGACTCTGGTCACCTACAGCACTCCCGCAGCCTGCACCGCCATTCCCGGCTCCGGGAACTTCCTGGCTGCAGTTACTGTAGATGGGGTCCCTCGAACTGTCTCGGAGCGGACATCATTCACCCATTCCTTCGGCCCGATTACATCAGACCACAGCGTGAGCGCCACATTCGCCGCCATCGTCCCTCCGCCCCCCCCACAGATCAGCTCCGCAACTGCAGGCAACCAGACCGCGACCGTCTCCTTCACCGCACCGTCTGACGACGGAGGCAGCACCATCACCGGCTACACGGTCACCGCCGCACCGGGGAACATTACCGCAACCGGGACAGGCAGCCCCATCACCGTCACAGGCCTTAGCAACGGTACCTCCTACACATTCACCGTCACGGCAACCAACGCCGCCGGAAGCAGCCAGCCCTCCAGCCCCTCCGACAGCGTCACGCCGGTGCGGTACGACACACTGAACGTCACGCCAAGCGGCACCGGTACTGGGCGGGTCGACAGCAACCCGGCAGGCATAGCCTGTATCAGCGGGTCCTCCGCCGGGTGCAGTGCTTCGTTCAGCGATACCGCCACCGTCAGCCTCCAGGCCGTGCCCTCATGGGACGCGGACTTTGCCGGGTGGAGCGGGGACTGCAGCGGCACTGGAACCTGCACCGTTTCAATGGGCGCAGCCAGAAACGTAAGTGCGGCCTTCGTCCGGAAAGAGACTGTATCGGTGGCGGAAACGATGCAGAGATATTCCACCCTGCAGTCCGCCTACAACGCCCTGGGTAACGACAGCACCATCAGGCTGCAGGCCTCCACCTTCCATGAAGATATCGTACTGGACAAGCCGATAACTACCGTTCTGGAAGGGGGGAAAGACGGCTCTTTCCTCACCGACATCGGATTCACTACCATTAACGGCTCGCTGACGATAGCCGGCGGTACCGCGCTCATCAGCAACATCATAATCCGCTAGCGACGGCGAGTAACGGCTCCTCTCCCCTCTGCCCAGTCGCATCTTTTCCCCCTCTTTTTTTCCGGCCGATGATGCAATCAATAAATAGCTTGTTATAATTAAAAATCTTATAACGTTCTTTTCCGGCCTCATCACCTGCTTTCTATTTCATGACGAAAAGGAGGGATGGATGAATCTGCAAGAAACCGCAGCTACGGTGAATTGGGAGCAGTTCAGCTTCGATTTCCTGTCGGAATGCCAGCAGAAACAGCGGCAGGAAGAAAAAAGGAGGAAATCGCAGGAACTGCTGGAAAAACGTGTTCGGGAGCGGACTCTCGAATTGGCGCAAGCGGTTGAAAGCCTGCAGCGCGAGGTGCAGAAAAAAGAGGAGGCCAAGGAACTGCAGCACCATGAGATGCTGCACCGCCTTCAGGAAGCGGAGGAACAACGGGAAAAGGAAAGATACCTGATCCAGCAGAACCGTCTCGCGGCAATGGGAGAGATGGTGAACAACATAGCCCACCAGTGGCGTCAGCCGCTCAACACGCTGGGGCTCTACATTCAGCAGATGCCCATCATGTTCAGCCTGGGAGAAGCTACCGAAGCCTACATAAGCACTACGGCCGAGAAATGCATGACGATCATCCACCACATGTCTGCGACCATAGATGATTTCAGGAACTACTTCCGACGCAGCGAGGAAGCCGCCACCTTCTCCCCCGCCGAAATACTGCAACAGGCCGTCTCCATAATGGAGGGGAGTTTCAGGGAGATCGGCATAGGGGTTAAGCTGCAGATTCTGAATGACCCGCCGGTCACGGGGCATCCTGGCGAATTCGCACAGGTGATCCTGAACATTCTTCTAAATGCCCGGGATCAGCTGGTGGAGAACGAGATCGAGGCGCCCGAGGTAGCGGTGACACTTTCGGGGGTGAACGGTAGGACGGTGATCGCTATCGCCGACAATGCGGGAGGAATCGGTCCCGATCTTCTGGACAAGATCTTCGAGCCCTATTTCACGACGAAGGGTCCCGACAAGGGAACGGGCATCGGCCTGTTCATGTCCAAGGCGATAATCGAGAAGAACATGGGTGGGACATTGAGGGCGAGAAATACAGGCAGGGGCGCGGAGTTCATCATAGAACTGTAGTCGCCGGCCAGGAGGGGATGCGGAGCTATGGAGCACCCGAAGCGCCGGTTTCCATGAGCTCGTCGTGGGTAACCCTGTACCTGCAAACGCCGAGGTGGTCGTACACGAAAAAGATATCGGAGAATGATGAGGGAACGGCATTGGGAGTCAGGGCTCTTGAGCGGGCTTCCCTGATGGCGATTTCGAGGCTCGGATAATCTCCCACACGGTAGTCGCAGTAATCGTACTGATCGTAGCCGGTCAGCCTGAACAGGCCAGACGGCGCTATACGTCCTTCCGCAATGCTCATCAATTCTCCTCATGCCGTATCGGCATCTCAACCTGCTCCAGAATGTACCTGCACCCGCATCCGGTGCATTGGTGAGTGGGTGAATCTTCTTCAAGCAGGCACCCCCCCTGCACGAAATTCTCTTCCTGCAGCCCGTCAAATTCCTCCCTATCTATCAGACCGTACCATATCGGTATCGACTGCACGCTTCCGCATGCCGGGCAGGCGCCGACAGAGGCTTTAGGGGTGCATGTCGCGTATTGGAAGGCTCTTTCGAACTGCTCCGTTTCATCCCCGCATATCTCCCTGACCCTTACCCTCACACCGAGCATCAACGTCAACCTCTCCTCTTCATGTGAATCAATCCCGGTCTTACTGTAAAAGACAAGTTCGTCACCAGCTTTCACAGTCGTCGCGAGGATGCCCAGGCGGATGAATTCCTTCTTCCACGCACTCCTCATCAGTTCTACATCTATGTCTTCTAGTTCTATCATTCCGATTTCTGCCCCTGTGGAGCGGCCGGTTGTGACATCACTTCATCAACAGTGGGAATGCCCGGCGCCTCCGGCACCGGCTGAGTAAGTATAGTCCTCATCCGTGCTAATAAGCGTTGCGCTTCCATTTTTTCACCTGGAAATCATACTCCTGCATGGTCAGCGGCATGAATGCCGCCGGGTACGCCAGAAAGGGGCGTCCATCGCTCATCCGGTATCTCACCCCCGACTTCTCTCTCAGGTACGTCTCATCTATACCCGCCTTCCCCAGGTCCGACGGATACACCCCGGTGCGCTCCTTGTGCGCCAGCACCCCCTTCAGGGCCGATTCGGCATCGCTGCGGGAAGCCGCGCTCCAGTATGCCTGAAGGGCGCCGGAGAGAGCCAGCATCGTGCACCAGACGGCGAGGCGTATCCCGCGGCTCCTGCGCTCGCCGGGCCGCCTGATCATCAGCACGAGGCTGTAGACCAGGGCCGCCAGAAAGAAGGGCATAATAATGAGCAGGAGGAAACCGTTTCCTTTCTGCACGGTAAGAAGAAACACCATGGCGACCGGAAGCGCCAGCTTCATCCAGTGAGCTGCTTTCATCATGCTAAACCTTCCGCAATGCGTGGGGCGACTTCTCCCCGTGTGGTGGTAACGGTAACCGCACGATGACCGTTCCAGTCTTTATCGGCACAATCCTCACTTCATGCAGATTTTTGTAAGACCTGAAATCCTCGTATTGCCCAAAGATCTGCCAGGGATAGAATAGTAAAAGCTCGTGGCGAACGCTGTTGCAAGTGTCCGGCCCCATCATCGGGCTTGCAGGGAGATTCCGCGACATCACCGACCTTAAGCGCCCGACTGAATGAAGAGCCCGCTGCGGATTGCAATACTCCCACCCTCTTTTTTGCCGATATCCGGGGAACTGATAAAGTTACAGATATAGAGATTTATTCACCTCCGCAGGAAGACTCGACGGAGTCCAGGCATGAAGCTCTCCAGGTCCGAGCACACAAGCCTTCTGCGCATCATCGTCGCCTACCTTATCTTCGGTACGCTCTGGATCTACACTTCCGACCGAGTCCTCGCCGCGCTGGTGGCCGAGCACGACCTCAGGTTCCTCATCTCGGTATACAAGGGGATTCTTTTCATCCTTTTCTCCGCGCTGCTTCTCTATCCGCTGATGCTGGGGTACGCGCGGAGAGCGAAGCGGGCCGAAGAAGAGGCGCGCTACCATTCGAAGAAGCTCCAGCTGGCGCTTAATGCCGCACGGATGGGAACATTCGACATGGACACAGCTTCCCGCACAGTGGCCTGGGACGAGAATTCGCTGGCCCTGTTCGGGGTTCCGGCAGACGGCCGCACGACGTATGAGGAGGTGCTTAAGCTCATCCACCCCGAAGACCGGCACCTCATCGAGAATGCTACGCGGCAGGCTTGCGACCCTGCATCCGGCAGCACCTTCCAGCTCGAATACCGTGTACCGATGCCGGATGGAACCGTTCGCTGGCTGGCGTCCAGGGGGCAAGCCTATGTTGAGATGGAGAACCGGAGCCCTCCCCTCAGGATCATCGGCATCAACATCGACATCACGGAACGGAAGCAGGCGGAAGAAGAGCTGCGCGAAAGCGAGCGGCGATTCAGGATGATCGCCGACCTCCTGCCGAACCTGGTATGGACGGCTACGGCCAACGGCGCCGTCGACTTCATCAACCGCACCTTTGAGAATTATGTTGGTCTGAAAGAGCACGACAACATTGCGATACTCGCCGGGATCCATCCCGAGGACCGGATGGCTACGGAAGAGAAATGGCTGCATTCGGTCGAAACAGGGGATCAGTACGAAGTCGAGCACAGGATCAGGCGGCACGACGGCGACTACCGGTGGCATCTCTGCCGGAGCGTTCCGCTCCGCTCAAGACTTGGGGAGATCATAAAGTGGTATGGCACGTCCACCGACATACATGATCTTAAATTAGCACTGGAAAGGATAGAGAGCATCCTGGACAGCATGAGCGACGGCTTCATCGCTCTGGACCGGCAGTGGAGGATAACCTATTTCAATCGAAGGGCCGAGGAGCTTACCGGGATGCGAGCTCGCGACATGCTGGGACAAACCTACTGGGAAAAACGTCCCGAATCTTCAGGCTCCTGGATAGAGGAGGAATACCGGCGGGCGATGCAGACGAAGGAGCCGGCGAGCTTCCACGAATACTACTCATATCAGCAGGAAAAAAAGCTCTTCGAGGTACATATCCGCCCGTATGCCGACGGCATGGCGATCTTCTTCCGCGACATCACCGAGCAGAAACGTACTGAGGAAGCCATGGGAAGGCTTGCCGCCATCGTCGACAGCGCCGAAGACGCCATCTTCAGCGAAGACCTGAACGGCATCATACAGACCTGGAACAAGGGGGCCGAAAGACTTTACGGGTATCCGGCGGAAGAAACACTCGGTAGGCACGTTTCGATGCTCTTCCCCCCCGGCCTTGAACAGGAGGGGCTGGAAATGGTGAGAAAAATGCGGGAAGGAATCCAGGACCGCTTTGAGACGGTGCGCCTGCGTAAAGACGGCACGACAGTTCCAGTAGAGCTTACCCTCTCCCCCATCACCGATGCCAGGGGCAACATCATCGGGGCCTCCAAGATCGTCCACAACATAACTGAGCGGAAACAGGTCGAGCGAAGGCTGCGCTACACAATAGCCGCCCTGGAGCGCTCCAACCGGGAACTCCAGCAGTTCGCCTATGTGGCGTCTCACGACCTCCAGGAACCGTTGCGTAACGTGACGCGCTACGTGGAGCTTCTTGCCCTGAAATACCGGGGGCTCCTGGACGAGAAAGCGGACAGGTACATCGGATTCGCGGTGGAGGGAGCCAATCGCATCTCAGCCCTGGTGAACGATATTCTCGCCTTTTTCGAACTTGGCTCCCCAACGTGGAACCCGGCTCCGGTTTCAATGAAAGAGGTAGCCGAAAAGGCCCTCGAAGGGGTAAAGCAGCGACTGGATGAAATTGGAGCTGTCATTACCATGGACGCACTGCCCCGCATCACCGGCGACATGGGACAGCTCGTGCAACTGATCCGGAACCTCGTGGAGAATGCCCTGAGCTTCAGACGGAAGGATGTCCGGCCCTCTGTCCACATTTCCGTCAGCCGATTACAGCACGAATGGCTGTTCGGGGTCCACGACAACGGCATCGGCATCGAGTCCCAGTACTTCGATCAGATCTTCGTCATGTTCCAGCGGCTTAATCCCCGGTCCCGGTATCCGGGCACCGGCATGGGGCTCGCCATCTGCCGCAAGATCGTGGAATCGCACGGAGGAAGAATATGGGTGGAATCGACGCCGGGCGAAGGCTCGACCTTCTGGTTCACCCTTCCCGAGGAGATACGACCATGAGCAAGTCCTTTGACATTCTGCTGGTTGAAGACAACGAGGCCGATGCTTTTCTGATGCAGGAAGCCTTTGCGGAAAGCCGCTACCGGATAAACCTCTCAACCGTTGGAGACGGGGTGGAAGCTGTCGAGTTTCTTCGCCGCAACGGAAGATTCGCCGAGGCTCCGCGCCCAGACCTGATAATGCTCGATCTGAACATGCCGAAAAAGGACGGGCGCCAGGTGCTCTCGGAGATCAAGAATGATGACGACCTGAAGGTCATCCCCGTTATCATACTGACCACATCCGAATCGGAGGCAGATGTGGCCCTTTCCTACTCATCCCATGCCAGTTGCTACATCACAAAACCGATGGGGCTTGAGGAAATGTACAGGATCATCAGAAGCATCGAAGACTACTGGTTCTCCGTGGTGAGGCTTCCCCAGAAGTGAGCCACGCGGAATCAGCACGCCGAAATCGAGGAATGGTTTTTCCCACCCATCGCTCGCGCCCGTCCCCCTCTCATTGCGGAAAAAGTTTTATATGTTAAATAGTATTAACGTAGATAATCACAGCACTCCGGACAGGCCTCGAAGCCACGGCACCGTCACGCCATAATTATCCCTCCCGGCGGGGCCCGGTCCGACAGCTCCTAATCTCACTAACGCCCGACCGGACGCAGCCATTCATGCCGCGCCGGATCATTTGCGGGATTCTCCTGCTATTGCCGGGGGGTTCCGCGCCAACACGGAGGATCGACAATGAAACTACGAGCAGCACTCGTCCTGTTATCGGCAGTATCATTCCTGGCCATCTTCGGCTGCGGAGGAGGAGGCGGCAACGGCGGCAGCACCTTGAGCAGCGTAGATACCGACCCTGACGGCCCCATTACCTTCACTACGACAGGTGCCTCATTTGCCCCCGTACTGTCGGTAAAAGAAGGAGGGGTTGTCAGCTGGACCTGGAGTGACGGCACCACCAGCGACTCCCCTACACCCGTCAAAGACTTCGGCTCGGCCGCAACCCGCACCCATACCCTCGTGGTCACCCCCTGGAGCGCCCTCAGCGGGATAAATGTCGGATATGACGCCTCAGACGACGGAAGCAGCGACATCAGACAGATCCCCCAGCAGGACGTGTCCGAAGTCCGCGGCCTCGCGGTGGTAGCGCCGTTCCTGGAGCTGTTCTGCGCCTCCTATTCAAAGATCCCGTCGATTGATTTCAGCAATTTCATCAACCTCAGGACCGTCGAGATCTTCAACGGCTCGCTCACCTCAATAAATCTGGCAAACACCCCCGCCCTGGTGCGGTTGAACGTGGAGGGCAACCCGCTGCAGGCACTGGATCTCTCCGGCTCCACAAATCTTGAGGACCTGAGGGCAGCGGTGAATCAGTATCCCACAATCACCTGGGGCTCGACGGGAGCCCGCATGTGGCATATCTGCACCAGGGACAACCCTCAGATTTCCAACCCGCGGCTTTACAACAATCTGACCCAGTGGCCGGTCCTCCGGCAACTCTGGATATGGAACGACAATCAGGAAGGGGAGCTGAAGACGGCCTCACCCCTTATCATGAGTGTACGGGCATACGGCAACAGGTATTCGGCGGCGGATTTCACAGGCGGGTTCGTGGATGGAACGGGAGGAGAGCTGGTAATCAACGACAACGAGCTGACGAGCCTGACCCTCAACGGGTGCACGGGCCTCACCAGAGTCTTTGCACAGAACAACAGGCTGACAACTGCAGCCGTAGATTCCGTACTCGCCACCCTCGATTCCCTTGGAGCCGGCGGGGGCACCCTCGACTTGACCGGAAACAGCCCCCCCTCCGATACCGGCCGGAGTCACGTCTTCAATCTTCAGCAGAAAGGGTGGAACGTACTAGTCGATGGCCGGTAGAGGCATCGGCAGGTGAATACATGGTCGGAGAAAGAGCGTGTGGATCAATGTGCGCACGTAAAACAAAATGGCCGGAGCCCGGGGAGGGGCTCCGGCAGCAGTGAACAGGAAGGTACCGTCACAGGGGGACAGCTTGCAGGACTTCAGCATCAGGGACCTACGATGAAATAGAAAGTGGCTCCCTTTCCGACAGCCCCTTCGGCGAAAACCCGCCCGTCGTGCCGCTCGATGATCCTCTGAACAGTCGCCAGCCCTATGCCGAACCCCTCGAAGTCGCGGGAATGCAGGCGCTGAAAGGGGCGGAAGAGCTTTTCCCCCTGCTCCTGATCGAAACCGACACCATTGTCACGGATGAAGAAAAGCACTTCCCCTTCGCGCTCGGTCATTCCCACTTCTATAAAGGGAGTCTCCGTCTTCGCACTGTATTTCCAGGCGTTTCCGATCAGGTTTTCAAGAACTACGCGCAACAGGCCGGGGTCGCCGTGGCAGCTCAGTCCCTCGGCGATGGATATCTTCGCACCAGGGTGAGGCCGGCTCATCTGCAGTTCGGCGGCAACGGAACGTGCCTCGGCAGTCAGGTCGACAGCCTGCTTCTGCAGGGGCTGCCGGCTGAACCTGGAGAAATTGAGCAGGACCCTGATCAGATCGCTCATGCGGACAGTCTCTTTTTCTATATAACCGAGGAACTCCAGAGCCTGCCCGGAAAGCTCACCTGCGTGCGCTTCGACAAGAACATTGCATGAGCCGCTGATATTGGCGAGGGGCGCACGGAGGTCGTGTGACACGGTGTAGTTGAAGGCCTCAAGATCTCGGTTGGCGACCTCAAGCTCCCGGTTTACAGATGCGAGTCGCTGGTTCGACTTCTCCAGCTCGCCGTATGAAATCTCCAGCTGATATGCCCGCGCCGCCAGATCGGTGTTCAGCATCTCGATCCGTTCCTCTGCCACCTTTCGCTCGGTGATGTCTCGGCCGATTCCCATGACGGAAACAATTATCCCGCCTGGATCGTAAATGGGGCGGATGAGCTGCTCCATCCAGAATTCCGTTCCATCCTTTTTCACGCAGCACAGACTGAAGGGCTTGGTGAAGAACCTTTCGGGAGAGTCATAGACCTCTTTAAGGAGGGTGCGGTCGCGGGAACACACGATCCTTTCCGGAAGTGTCGGGTCTTCATAAAATTCATCGGGTGTATAACCGGTAATTCTGGCAACAGAGGGACTCACATACTGGAAACCCGGAATCGGCTCGAAATGGAAGGCATAGATCACGTCCTGGGCGTTTTCCGCCAGCAACCGGAACTTCTCCTCGCTTTCGACCAGATCGTTCCGCTCCTTTGCCAGGGCTTCCTCGCTCTTTTTCAGCTCGCGGAAAAGCAGGTCGTAGGGACGGGTCAGGCCGATTTCGATCAAAGCCTTGTATATCAGGAAAAAGCCAGCCATCTTCAGAAAATGGCCGATCTTGTTGCTGATGCCGAACACGTCGGTATAGAGGGTGAAGGCGAGCTCGGAAGCGATGAGAACGGCAAGCGCCAGATTGAGGAGCTGGGCCACCTGGGGGTCGAACTCCCCCTTCTTGCGCCGTATCAGGATCAGGCCACCGAGCAGGGATAGGGCGATGAGATATTCACTTGTACGCTTGAAGGTGGTGAGCCCCTGCCCCTCAGTGAAGCAGACGGGAAAGATATCCCATGCGAAGATCGAAGCCAGTAGGATTGCAGTGACTCCGGCAAATGCGGCAACGGCAACATGGGGAAGGAGCTTGCGCGTCAGGAAAATCGGGGCCAGGAGAAAGGAGGCGGCTTGTACGAATCGGGCGGAAAGCCAGAGCTGGGTCGGAAGGTCGGGATCGTTTGCCGCGAAGACTCCCATGTTCTTGTAAGCGAGGGTGTGAAGGAGGTCCAGGGCTCCAACAAAGAGGCAGCCGATCCCTAGGAACAGGAAATAGTGGTTCTCCATGAAGCGGCGGCTGTTCCAAGCGATTATGAAAATGCCGCAGGCTATCACTACGGAGAAGATCTCGACGAGAGAGTGGAACAGCAGGTAGTTGTCGCTCACCCAGAAGAGCGCCCCAAGAACCGCCAGTAGCAGTAGCGTGGATTTTATGGGAAAGCTCTTCATCATTCCTACCGGATCACTCCAAGGACCGAACCCCTATTTCGGGGATCGGCGGACTATACCCTCCAAGGCCCAGCTCACGGCGTGCCCGTTCAAGATTAGTGCGGGCGGTGTCGTATGCCGGATTGACGGCGTTGCTTTTTTCGAAAAAGCCGACCGCCTTCTCAATCTCTCCCTGATTGGCATATGCTACACCTACGCTATTAAGGGCATGAAAGTCCAGCGGATTTTTCCGAAGCACCGAATGGAGAACTTCCAGTGCCTTATCGTACTCACCCGCATCAATGTACGCGGTTCCCAGATTCATCCATGCATCGGCGTAGTCCGGCTGTAAATCCAGCGCCTTCTTGAAGCTGGTTATGGCCTGTACGGGATTCCCCCCCTTCATGAGGGCGTCCCCAAGGTTGTTCCATGGGCGCGCCTTATTCGGACTCTTCTCCACGGCGTCCTGCCAGATATTCTTCCAGTCGCTGTTTCTCCTGATGGTTGCCATCGAAAACACGATCAGTATGAGGCAGATCGCACCGGCAACGGCAGGAGTGCGCCGGGGAAGAGACTGCCTGAGAAGGTCTGCCCCCGTCACGGCGGAAAGTAGGAATCCGACCGAGGGAAGATACAGCCTGTGCTCGAATATAAGATCGTCCAGCGGAATGATGCTCGACTCGACGGATAGGGCGGTGAAATACCATAGAATCCCGAAGGCTGCGATCCTCAAGTGCAGGCGGTGCACTGTTTCGCCATAGGAGAGCTTCAGCAGCCATATTCCGCCGCCGAAAAGCAGCAGGTTTCCTGCAAGCGAGAGGAGAATTATTCGGTCGAAGAGGCTTGTGTAGAGGGGATAATCGTAGTCGATGTTCAGGTTCACCGGAAAAATGAGCAGGCGCAAGTAGGTCATGAGCACCCGTAATTGCGTTATTGCATAATCTGCCGGCGAGACATTCTTGAAATTGACCAGATTTGTCCCATTCATAAGGACCGAACCTGACTGGCTCGACTGTGCGGAAAGCTCGGCCACATTCAGCGGTATGATCAGCATGGTGAGGAGAAAGGGGAGCAGGCCCAGAATGCGCTTGCGCCTGCTCCCTTCAAGAAAGAGGAACTCGACCATTAGCAGGACGAAGGGGAGCGTAAAGGCGATCTCCTTGGTTTTCATGGCGCAGACTGCCGAGGCGAGTGCGGCAAGGAAGTAGACGGCCCTGAGCGCGCTGCTGCCCGAAGAACGGTACCTGAGATAGAGAAATATCGTCAGCAGGTAAAGAAAAGCCGCCAGCGACGTGAACCGTTGCACGATGTAGGTGACCGCCTGGGTCTGGACGGGATGAACGGCGAAGATGGCGGCCGTGAAGAAGGAGATGAAAGAGAGGCTCTTCTCATCCTTCCCCGTCTGCCGTGCAAGGATGAGAAGGCTTCGGACCAGCAGGTATACCAGCAGCGTGCTTCCGAGATGGATCAGGAGGTTTACCAGATGATACGATCCCGGCTGCATCCCCCCCGCAAGGTAGTTGAGGGTGAAGGTGAAGTAGGCTACGGGGCGGAGGATGAAGTTGTATTTGAGGTCGATGTTCGTAAATGCACTGTCGGGGGGGAGGGAGCCGGAAAAGAAGCTAAGACTTCGTATCAGTGGATTCTCGCAGAGATAGGGGAAATCGTCGAAGGTAAAGGGAACGGCCATGCTGTTCCAGTAGGAGGCGAAACAGAGGCAGATCAGGAGGAGGAGATGGATGAATGGGTCCTCCATCAGGCTTGCATCGGATACGGAGGCAGGAGCCGGAACTTCTGCCGGGCCGGCCGGGCTGACCCCGGCCTTGTTTTTCCTGTTTTTCATGTGCCGATAACTCCTGATGATTACTTTTGGGACGACTTCCGAGCCGTAAGGAACACGGATGAACCAGCGGGCCCCAAGCCCCTCTGCACGAGCCTGTTCTCCAGGAGTACCGCGCCCAGAAGAAGACGGTTTATCCCCGGCGAGGGGAGCCGCACATCTGAATCGACCGCAGACGCCTCCCCGCCGGCGTGGAGGATGCGCCTGGCCAGCCGGTAGCAGGCAATAGGGGGGAATAGAAATCCGAGCCGGTATGCTGCTGTTTCCACCTGCAGCCCCGCGCGCTCCAGCATCTCCACCGCTTCCTTCCTCCGGTACCGCTTCCTCGTATGAACAGCTATGTCATGGGTGCTGCGGAGAAACTCGAACGCAACCAGGTTGACGATGAGGAGCCCTCCCGGCTTGAGCGCCCGGTGAAACCGCGCCACAACTGCATGGTCGTCCCTGATGTTCCGATGGTAGAGCACGTCGATTGCGGTGATGATGTCGTACCGGCAGCAGCCCAGGTCGACCTGGTTCAGGTCGGCATGAAAGACGTTTCCCAGCCCCCGCTCTCTGCAGAACGCCAGGGCATCCGAAGATACATCGCACCCTGCAACATCCCCGAAGGAAGTGAGAAGGGAACAGAGCCGGCCGGTGCCGCAGCCGGCGTCGAGTAGCGACAACCCTTTTCTTCCTGCGGATTCCCTGGAGACGTGCCTGATAACTAGATCGTGAAGGCCCCTGTACCACCAGTGGGAGTCCTCCACCCGGTACATACGCTCGTATTCAGGTTTGTTCACGCTGGCCTCGTAATCGACGGGAGGTCGCGCGCGAAAAAGCAGCGGATTTCTTCGATCACCCGCCACACTTCGTGATCCGAAAGATCGTGATACATCGGAAGGGAGAGTATCTCCCCCGCCAGCCGCTCCGTTACCGGCAGGCTCCCTTCCCTGTAGCCGAGGAAGCGGTATCCAGGCATGAGGTGGATCGGTGTGGGATAGTTGACCCGGGTTTCCACCCCTTTTTCGGCAAGAAAAGCCATGAGCTCACCCCGGAAAGAGGTCCGGATCGTGTAGAGGTAGAAGCGGTGCTCCCTCTCCTTCCCCTCCGCGGGAAGGACCAGGTCGCCTACCCCGCTCAGATGCTCGCTGTACATGGCGGCTATTGCCCGTCGCCTTCCGACCTCTTCCTCCAGAAGGCCGAGTCGGAAATCGAGGAGTGCCGCCTGCAGCTCGTCCAGACGGGAGTTGTACCCCTCCTCCTCGCTGCAGTAAGCCCCCTCCATCCCGTAGAAACGGAGGCGCTTCAGCTTCCGGTACAGCGTTTCGCAGGAAGTGACGGCCATCCCCCCGTCCCCGTACCCGCCGAGTATCTTCGTCGGATAGAAGGAAAAGGCACCGATGGATCCGAAGCTCCCGACCCTTCTGCCCCTGTAGGTCGCTCCTGCCGCCTGCGCACAATCTTCAAGAATCTCCACCCCCTCCAACTCAGCGAACTCCTGGAGCGGGGCCAGGTCCACCGGTTGCCCGCATAGATGCACCGGCAGCACGCAACGGGTCCGTGAAGTCAGAACCTGGGGCAGCAGGCGGACATCCATGAGGAAAGTGTCGGGCTCCACATCCACGAAGACAGGCGTGGCCCCCGTGGACCTGATTGCGGCTACGGTAGGGACTGCCGTGTTGGCGACGGTGACGACCTCGTCCCCCTCACCTATCCCGAGAGCCTTGAGTGAAAGGAAGAGCGCATCGGTGCCCGAGTTGACACCGACACCGAATCTTGCGCCGCAGTAAAGGGAAAATTTATTTTCCAGAGACTCCACACGCTTTCCGAGTATGAGCCGACCGGAGGAAAGGACGCTGTCAACTACCGCAAGAAGCTCCTCCCGATGCCGCCTGTAATCCCGAAGGTAGTCCCAGTAACGGACAGCCGTTTCATTCGCTTCTCCCCCCGCAGTCATTTCTTCACCGGCTTTTACAGCAGACATGACAGCACGCTCCGTGCGCACGAGTTCACACTCTCCCCAAGGTGGAGGAAAAAGTGGAGCTGCGCTTCATTGAGCCAGCGGAATTCGGGAGGGAGAAGAAGCTCCGTTCCTTCCGGAAGCATCAGAACCGTATGCAGATGTTCCTCACGGAAAAAACGCGCTCCTTCTTCCGACTGGAAGCCGGCGGATATGACGGGGAATCGACCGCTCCCCATGAAGTCGTCGAACAGAAAGGGTTTTGCCAGTCTCCTGTTGCCGATGTAGTTTCCCGGCGTGAACTGGACGGTCGGCCCCAGCTGAATTATGCTCCGGTTCCCCACATCAGGCTTCGCCTGCATCAGGAAGTACCTCTCACCTGCGATCACCCTCATCAGGAGGCCGATCACCCCCTTTTCGGGGGTTTCGACGATCGGCTGGCTCCAGGAGGATACCTCGCGGCCGGCAGAGGTCACATTGATGCCGATGACACGGAAAAACCTCCCCTCCCGGTGCGAAAAATACCCGTCGCGATCCATTTCCCATTCCTGCAGCGTGTTGAGCCCCTCCCGCTTGACGAACAGGTGATTGAAGGCCTTCTGGTCGTCCAGCCACTGTATGATCTCGGGCAGCGAACGAAGCATCCGGTAATCCTCCGACTCCCGGAGGGGGAAAACCAGGCAGGAAAGAATACTTCGGGTAGTGGCGTGGATCAGGTTGTCCCGGAGAAGGAGACGCGCAATCTGTCGGAGAGTGAGCCAGATGAAGCCTTCGGGGAGGACAGGCAGTTCGTTCTCGTCCACCAGCACGATCATGTTCCGGTTCGACTTGTAGAGGAAGCGCCCTCCATCCTCGGTCTGAAGCTTCGAAAAAATAACCTTTTCCGGAGGAGGATTTAAAAAGAAATTTACGAACGGGGGCGCGCTGCCGCCATGCACACGTGTGTAGTTGCTGTACGTAGCCTGCACGGAGGGGGAAAGCTGCACCGAATTCACGTTGCCGGGCTCTTCCTTCGCCTGCAGGCAGAAATGGAGGATACCGTCGATCTTCTTCGCGATAATGCCGAGAATACCCACTTCGGGCTGGTCGATCATCGGCTGGTCCCATTCCAGCTCGGCCGTCTGGGTCCGATGACGTACCTTGACTCCCGTTACGGTGAAAAAACGGCCCGAATCGTGACGGATATTGCCGCTGATCGGGTCGATCCGCCACCGGCACAACCTTTCCAGGGGCGTGGGTATGATGTGAAGACGGGGCCGGGCAAGGCGCTCTTCGATCCAGAAATCCACATGCTCGTCGGAGTGGAGGGCATTCGCGCTCGTTCGTGAATGGCAAAGGTCGTACACAAAATCGGGCGCCGAGGAAGATCCATCCTGCACTTCGGCCACCATTTCAGGCACGCAGTGCGGCATCGTATCCCTTTCTACGCTCCTCCGTCGTCGCTGCCGCCATCAGTTTTCGGCGAACCGAAAGTCTTTCGCGTATGACGAACTGGGGGTCGCTGTTAAGCGACAGGTAGATGCGCCCGACGTATTCTCCGACCACGCTGAGGCAGAGGAGCAGGAAGCCACGGGAAAATACCGAGTAAGACATGATGACCCTGTACTCGCTCGGGTCCTGGAGGTGGGGGATCAGGTAATCGACAAGAGCCTCCCCCCCGATGTAGACGCCTGCTGCCGTCATGACAAGTCCGACAACACCCAGTATCCTAAGTGGGATGAGGGAGCAGCCGATCACCATGTTCCCCCACAGGGACACCAGTTTCATGAAGGTGTATCCCGACCTGCCGTGCCTTCTCGCGTCGTGGCGGACCTCGATTTTTCCGATGCTGGCTGTGGTCCTGAGGATTATCGCGTCTATGTAGGGATCAGGTCCGGTATACTTGATGATCTCGTCCACGAGAAACCGGTTCATGATCTTGAAGCTCGACAGGTACAGGTCGGCTGGCTTCCTGAGCACGATATTCGCCACCTTGTCATTCAGACGGCTCCCCATATTTCTGAAAAGACTGTCACGCTTCTCCGCGTACCTGGTATAGACAACATCATAGCCCTTGCCGATCTCCTCGACGAGACGCCCCACCTCCTCCGGAGGATTCTGGAAGTCGTCATCCATGACCACGCAGAAATCACCGGTAGCTACATTCAGGCCGGCCATCACGGCGCTGTGCTCGCCGAAATTACGGGAAAGCCGCACGTAGGTGACTGTGTCCGGCCGGCTGCGGTGCAGGCGGCTGCATATGGTATGGGTGCTGTCCTGGCTGTTGTCGTTGACGAGCACTATTTCGAGTTCACAGGACGAGGAGTAGAGGTCGAAGAGTCTATTGCACAGTGCTTCGATCGTGTTTTCGGCATTGAACACGGGGATTACTATCGAAAGTCTCATAACTTTTCTCCATGCGCGATGCACATATCCACGGGCACGTCACACGCGACGCGTATGAACTTAATCATGCACGAAAGCCGGACGGCGAGAGCCGCGGATGCAGGAGGATGCTTTCAGGGGGAAGCTAGCAGCTTCCCGGGGGACTTCAGGACAGGAAAATCCGGGGCGAAGCTCGGGAGGGTTTGGAGGAGACTACAACTAGGGGGAAAAAAGGAGGAGTGTCAGGATTTCTCAGAACGGGAGCGTGCACGGGAGCAGCGGCAGGGTCCTGACGGTTGAGCAGGACGGGGGAAGGGTCGCAATGCTTCTTGATGCTCTCCTGGCAAGCCTTTATCTGCGTTTTTACGACGGCCCGCGGGCGGGGCTTCGGTTTAGCCGAAGAGGAAAGTACTTCCTTAAGGTTCGGCACACGCGTGCCGTGACTGACGAGTCCTAAGGTGACCAGCAGCAGGACGCTGAATAGTATGAATTTGTATCGCTTTACACGGGCCACGACGTTTCCTTTAGTAGTGCGCCCGATTTTACTGGAACACCTGCAGGCCGTGCAAGCTTTTTAATGTTAGGCGATCACGGCTGCCCTAGCGGCAGCTTTTTTCGTTCACGGAGCAACAGGGCGAAAGCGTCGGCGGGGAGGGGTTTGCTGAAATAGTACCCCTGCATCTTTTCACAGCTGTGGTTGCAAAGGAACGCCAGTTGCTCCTCTGTCTCGACACCCTCGGCAGTGACTTTCATTCCAAGCTGGTGAGCCATCACGATAATAGTCTGGACGATGGCATTATCATCGGGATTGGTGCTGAGATCGCGGATGAAAGATTGGTCGATTTTCAGCGTGTTGATGGGAAACCGCTGCAGATAGCTGAGGGAGGAGTAGCCGGTTCCGAAGTCGTCGATGGCGAGAGAAATACCCATTGCCTCCAGGTCGCGAAGGGTGCGGACGGTCTGCTCCAGATCCTTCATGATGATGCTCTCCGTCAGCTCCAGCTCCAGGAAACCGGGTTCAAGCCCCGTTTCCTCCAGTACCCGAGCCACAAGATCGACGAGGTTGTGCTGCCTGAACTGCCGAGCCGAGATATTGACCGCCACCTTCAGAGGAGAGAGCCCCTCCTCCTGCCACTGACGGTTCTGCCGGCATGCCGTCCTAAGAACCCATTCACCCAGTTGCGTAATGAGGCCACACTCCTCGGCTAGAGGAATGAAGCGGACCGGAGGGATCAGCCCCAGCTCCGGGTGCTGCCAGCGTACCAGAGCCTCCATCCCTATGACTTCTCCGGTAGAGAGGTCGAGCTGCGGCTGGTAGTGGAGGAGCAGTTCCTGGCGATCCAGCGCGCGCCGCAGGTTGGTCTCCATGAACATTCTCTCGAACACGAGGCGGTTCATCTCTTCGGAGAAGAACTGGTAGTTGTTCCGTCCCTGCTCCTTCGCATGATACATCGCGGTATCGGCATTCTTCAGCAGTAGGTCCACCGTGGAGCCATCGGCGGGGAAGAGCGTTATGCCTATGCTGGCGGTGACGAACAGCTCGGTCCCGTCGAGCTCTACCGGGTGGGCGATAATCTCGAGTATCTTTTCGGCCACTGCGACTATTTCGTGACTTCCTGCAATGTTCGGCAGGATGACAGTAAACTCATCCCCCCCGAGCCTTGCCACCGTGTCGCCGGTCCTCAGGCAGCCCGAGATCAGACGTGCCACCGTCTGCAGCAGCTTGTCCCCGCACGGATGCCCCAGCGTGTCATTGATTACCTTGAAATGATCCAGATCTAGAAACATCACGCATGCCTGCCGGTCGGTGCGCGCATTGTATGCCAGCACCTGTCCGAGGCGGTCCATGAACAGGTTGCGGTTCGGCAGGCCCGTGAGCGCGTCATGGTTGGCAAGATAGACAAGCTGCTCCTCGAACCGCTTCCGCTCACTGACGTCGTTCATCACCGCTATGTAGTGGCCCACTCTTCCCTTTTCGTCCCGGACCGGCCCCAGGAAGAGCTCGTTCCAGAAAAATGAGCCGTCCTTCCGCCGGTTGCGGAAAAGGAAGCGCCCCTCTCCGTTCTCCTTAAGCGCAGCCTCGATTCTGGCGAATGTCGCACCATCCCTTTCCCCCGCGCAGAGGAAACCGAGGTCCTTGCCCACCACCTCATCCGCCTGATAACCCGTAATCTTTGGGACGGCGGGATTGACATAAATGATCCGCCTCTCCTGAGTCGAGACATCGACGATCGTAATCCCGTTGTCGGTCGCCTTGATGGCCCGCTTGAAGAGCCGCAGATCGGTCTCAGACCTCTTGCGTGAAGTGATGTCCGCGATGATGCTCATGATCCCGGTTATGCCCCCTGAAGTGTCGAAGAGAGGAGCGGCCGATACGCTGACGTCGATCACCCTCCCGTCTTTCCTCAGGCGCTGCAGCTCCAGGTTGGTAAAGGGCCTGCCCGTCATTACCTGCTCACGTACCCGACCGTGCTCTATGCGCATCTCCTCGTCGCACGCAGGAAAGGGCGCTCCTATGACCTCTTCGCTGCTCCAGCCGAAAATGTGCTCGGCGGCGCGGTTCCACGTAGTCACCATTCCGGAAGCGTCGAGTGCTACGATGGCGAGAGGAGAAGCCTGTACAAGAGCGTGCAGCTGCTGGTTAGTCTCGTGCAGGTGCCGCCGCTCCCTGTTCCGCTCGGTAATGTCCCTTACGATGGCAACAGTCCGCACCATCCCCTCGGAACTGAAGGTGCTGACCGAAATATCCACCTCGACCGTGCTGCCGTCCGCTCGGGTCCAGATCATCTGCCTCTCTGTATCGGAAGCGGCATCATCAAGACGCGCGGCATTCTCCTGAAGATGGACGAACGAATCCATCTTCCTCCCGATCATCTCATCCGCCCGGCATTGAAAAATGGCGAGAAAAGCGGCATTGACACTCTCGATCACGCCGGTGGTGTCGAAAACTACGACACCGTCCACCATGTTTTCCAGGACCGTGTCGGCTCGCGTCATTTCCATTAAAGCGATACCGCGCAAAGGGCGGACGATCAGGTGCCAGAGAAGTGGAGCACTGAGAATTGTAAGGAGCACGGAATCGGCGAAATTTTCCGCTGCACCCTCGCTTTTCAGCTGCAGGTAGGGAAGCAGAAACATGACCAGCATCTCGAGGAAAAACAGAACGACTACGACCTGGATGAACATCCGTACCGGAGTCGGAAAGGAGGCAGCAGAAGACTGTGGTTCGTGGGAAGGACTCACTCGTTGCTCCATCAGGGGTGAAAATTCCGCTTGATGCTATCTCATCTTTCGGCAATGGAGTGAGTCTGCTTTAAGAGGGAGAGATCGCTAAAGTTTTACTGTCTCTCCGGCGATAGATTTCATTCAGGTAACACTTGATCACTTCAACGGCGAAAGGGGTCAACATGCTGAAAGACGTAAAGGTAGCATCAAGGTTGTTTTTCCTGGTAGGGTTCATGTCCATCCTCCTCATCCTCATTGGAGTGATCGGCCTTAGAAGTGCCGCCAAGGCCAATGAAGGGCTGAATACCGTCTACAGGGACCGGGTCGTACCGCTGAAGGATCTGAAGGTCATAGCGGACATGTACGCCGTAAACATAGTCGATACTTCACACAAGGTTCGCAACGGCAATATCGGATGGGAAGAAGGCCGGAAGAATGTGGAGGAAGCAAGCAGGGTAATCAGGGAAAAATGGCAGGCATATCTGGGGACCTCCCTCGTTTCCGAAGAACAGAGGCTCATCGATGAGATAAAACCCCTCATGAAAGTAGCCGATGTCGCTGTGGAAAAACTGCGCGGCGTTCTCAGTGCCCAAGATGCGGAGGGTCTTGCCACGTTCACCGTCTCCGACCTGTATCCGGCCGTAGACCCCGTATCGGGCAAGTTCAGCGAGCTGGTGGATGTGCAGTTGAAGGTTGCAAAGACGGAGTACGAGAGAAGCGAAAGTTCCTACCGGGCAAGCAGGCTCATGTCGCTCTCCTTCCTGCTGGGAGGTGTGATCTTGGCCGGATGCTTCGGGTTCCTGATTGCACGGTCGATAACACGTCCGCTTTCCGCAGGCGTACATGTCGCCCAACGTATCTCCCAGGGTGATCTGACGGTTGAGGTAACCGTAGAATCCAAGGATGAAACGGGGCAGCTGATGGCTGCCATGAAAGAGATGGTCCTAAGCCTTAGGGATATGGTTTCGCAAACAATCTTTGTTTCTTCTGGAATCGCCTCGGCTTCTAAACAGTTGCATTCGACCGCCGACCAGATCGCTACCAGCGCGGAGGAAGTCGCGTCCCAGGCGGGCACGGTGGCCACCGCAACGGAGCAAATGTCTTCAACGAGCAGCGACATCGCCCGCAACTGCACGGCAGCCGCGGAAACTGCCGGACGAACGAGCGCCACCGCAGCGGATGGAGCCTCCGTGGTTCAGGAAACTATCGCCGGAATGGGGCGCATCGCCGATACGGTGAAAAAGACGGCTGGAACAGTGACCGCCCTCGGAACCCGTTCGGAGCAGATAGGCGCCATCATCGGCACCATAGAGGACATAGCGGACCAGACGAACCTGTTGGCACTCAATGCGGCCATCGAGGCCGCTCGGGCCGGTGAACAGGGGCGGGGGTTCGCAGTAGTGGCCGATGAGGTTAGGGCGCTGGCAGAGCGCACCACTAAAGCGACCCGCGAAATAGGCGACATGATAAAAGCGATCCAGGGAGAAACGAGAGAAGCGGTCAAAGCCATGGAAGAGGGTGTGGACCAGGTAGAGAAAGGTACTGAATCGTCGAGGGAGTCGGGGCGTGCCCTCCGGGAAATCCTGGAGCAGATAAACGACGTCTCGATGCAGATAAATCAGATAGCCACCGCAGCCGAGGAGCAGACTGCCACAACGGGGGAGATATCCTCGAACATTCTCCAGATCAGCGGCGTCGTACAGCAAACTGCCAGGGGAGCGGAAGAAACCTCTTCCGCTGCCGCACAGCTGGCCGACCAGGCGCAGCAGCTGCAAAACCTGGTCGGCCGATTCAAGATCGCGTAGATACCTCTGAAGCGGCGCGGCCGGTTCAACCGGCCAGCGCCGTCATTTCTGCCGCTTGACCCTGAACAACGCCGTGAAGGTGGCCACCTTCATGCCGCTGCCGTCGAAAACTTCCGCTTCCCCTCTAATGTTCCTGTCATCCCGCTCCACTATCCGGGCCACGGCTCGTACCGTTCCACCACGTACCGGGGCGTGGAAGCGCAGCCCCAACTCCACCGTGGCGAAATGACTTCCCTCGGGCAGCACGCTCTTGATGGCCATCGCGACTGCGGTATCCGCGAGGGCAGTTATCGCACCCCCGTGCATAAGCCCTTTCCCCTGGGCGAGCTTAACCGTAAACGGCATCGTCAGCTCGGCAGCTCCAGCAGTCGCCGTCTCGATGCGCATACCGAGGTATTCCTCGAAAGGAGCTCGTGCAATCCAGGCTGGAAGTTCGAAGGGTAGCTCCCCTTCCCCGGTCATCTGCTTTTCATACAGATTTTCGTACATAGCCCCTCCTCTACGATCCGCACGCCTCCCGGTGACTGGGGAGGGTCATGTGGCCTGATCCTTTCCGAGAAGTTTCATCACCTGCTGCACATCTGACCATACCTCACGCTTCATAGCCGGGTTCCGCAGGAGGAAGGCCGGATGAAATGTCGGCATCAGTGGAATCCCGTGGTAATTGTGGAACTTCCCGCGCAGGCGCGAGATCGGTTCCTTGGTGCGGAGCAGCGTCTGCGCGGCGAAGGTACCGAGACAGATCACGGCCTCAGGAGAGATCGCCTTCAGCTGGCGCAGCAGAAACGGTTCGCACGCCTCGATCTCCGGCGGCTGCGGATTGCGGTTCTGGGGTGGACGACACTTCAGGACGTTGCAGATATAGACCTCCTCGCGGCTAAACCCCATCGCCTGAATGATCTTTGTCAGCAGCTGCCCCGCCTCTCCCACGAACGGCTCCCCCTGAAAGTCCTCATCCCTTCCCGGAGCCTCGCCTACGAATACGAGACGCGCATCAGGGTTCCCGACCCCGAATACGAGGTTTGTCCGGGTGGCACCCAACCCGCACCGGCCGCACTCCCCAAGGTCCGACCTGATGGAGCAGAGACTTTCCACCGACGCCTGCTCCGGCACAGACCTCTCCGCTCCGGCCGGAAGGGGCACGGCAAGCGGTATGGCTTCGACACCTGTATCCCGCAGTTCCTCCAGGTAGGCCCGGAGAGATGCTAAGGTCTCCAAGGCAGGAGTATTTTCCGCCACGGCAAACTCCTTTACTTTTACGTGGGCACCCAATACTATGTCCGGATGCTCATATTCACATTCATGCTGCTCGCCGCCTGCCTCATCCCTACCGATGCGCTGGCATGGGGGGCGGGAGTCCACCTTCAGCTGGGATCAGACGTTTTACGGAACCTGTCGGCAATACGGCCGGCCATTGCCGCCATCATCGCCGCCTACCCATACGATTTTCTCTACGGGTGCCTCGCGGCGGACATAACCATCGGAAAGAAGTTCACCCACTATCTGCTCCACTGCCATCGCTGGCGGATAGGTCTCAAGGTCCTGGACAACGCGGAACTGGAGCCGCAGAAGGCCTGTGCCTATGGCTATCTCGCCCATCTCGCCGCCGACACCGTCGCTCACAACTATTTCGTCCCGCACAAGATCATGCTGAGCTTCTCGACCCTCACTCTCAAGCACGCCTATTGGGAAATGCGTTTCGAGAATTTCGTGGACAAGGAGATATGGGAGACTGGCAGGAAGGTGTCGATGGAAAATTACCGTGCCAACGATGCACTTCTTCGAAGGGTTCTTTCCGACACGCTCTTCTCCTTCGGCACCAACAAGAGGATATTCAACTCGATCCTCCTCCTGAGCCGGCTCGAAAAGTGGCAGCAGGTACTTAAAACTTTGGACAACTCTTCACGATTCGCTCTGGACGACACCGACCGGGACGAGTACATGACCCTGGCCCAGGAAGCGGTCTTCGACATCCTGACGCGGATGGAGGAATCGGTGTTCTTCCAGGCCGACCCCACGGGGGAACGCGCTCTCGCAACGGCCGAAGCAGTGCGGAAAAATCTCCGGCTCCTCTACCGTAGCGGCAAGATCACGAAAGAAGATGCCGTAGGGCAGATCGAGGAGATGAAGGAAGGGCTGCGAAGCGCAATCTGCGAGCCGGCAAGACTGCTGCAGCTTCTCTCTGCGGAGCATCACTGACAGGATTATGCCATTCCGCGTGGAGGTATCGCCTTCATCCCCGGGGCGCCCGGCCATTCCCCCACTCTCTACTATCCCTTCCCCCTCAGGGCTGCTACCCGGTCGAGGATTTGGTCCGCCACCTCCGCCTTGGTCATGAGAGGCAGGTCCTCCACTCTCCCGTCCTTGAAAAGAAGCTTTACGATATTCGTATCGATATCGAAACCTGCGCCGTCGGCCGAGACGTCGTTGGCTACCAGCAGGTCGAGGTTTTTCTCCTGCAACTTCCTCGAAGCATTACCTAGAAGATTTTCCGTTTCCGCGGCAAAACCCACCAGCAGTTGGCCGTTTTTCCCCCTCCCAAGTTCTGCAAGAATATCGGAGTTCTTCACAAGCTCCAGTTGCTGAGTCTCTCCGTTCTTCTTGATTTTATCACCGGAACGGGCTGCGGGCCTGTAATCGGCCACTGCGGCGGCCATAACTATGACGGTACTCCCCTTGGCCCTGGAAATGACCTCATCCCGCATCTGCCCGGCACTCACAACGGAAACAGACTCCATCCCACATGGTTTCTGAACCGACGAAGGACCGGTTATCAGTGTGACTGCAGCTCCACGCCGTCGTGCGGCTCGTGCAATCGCATATCCCATTTTCCCCGAGGAGTAGTTGCTGATAAAACGCACTGGATCGATCTCTTCCCGCGTAGGACCTGCCGTGACAAGGATTTTCTCCCCGGCGAGATCCTTGACGGAAAGAGCATCCATGGCCGCTTCGAAAATCTCTTTCGGGTCCTGCAGTTTCCCTTCTCCCTCCCATCCGCACGCCAGCATCCCGCGAACGGGCTCAACGAAAAAATATCCGTGTTTCTTTAGTTTTTCCTCGTTCTCCCGGTAAATCGGGTTGCGGTACATGTTCACGTTCATGGCCGGTGCGATAAGAACCGGCGCTTTGGTGGCCATGACCGTGGTAGTAAGCATGTCGTCCGCTATACCGCCGGCGAGCTTGCCTATCACGTTGGCCGTTGCGGGAGCGATGATGAAGAGATCCGCCCTGTCAGCCAGGGAAATGTGACCAATCTCCCGCTCCGATATGAGGTTGAAGAGCTCGGTGTTCACCGGGTTCATTGAGAGGGTCTGAAAGGTGAGCGGGGTGACGAATTCGGTGGCCGAACGGGTCATTATGACGTGAACATCCGCTCCCGCCTTCGTTAAAAGGCGCAACAGCTCCACCGACTTGTAGGCGGCGATTCCGCCGGTCACGCCTAGTACGATCTTCTTGCCTTTGAGCATCTCCCCTCCATGATAGCTGTTTGCTCTCCCATCGCCACGACTTTTGGGCATGGTCACTCCCCGGTGCAGGATGTTCGTGCGGTTGCGCTCCAGGAACCTCTTAATGCAGATACGGATTATGCCGCCGCTCATGGCCGATGGTGCTCGCAGGCCCATGTCCCGGCCAGACGGATGTTTCCTCCGGCAAGTTGAGGAGCCTGTCCCGGATTCCAGCGACAAGAATCTCGTGGGAACCGCCAGGCAGGTCGGTTCTGCCGACTGATTCGGCAAAGAGGGTATCTCCGGTAATTACTACGTTTTCATCTTCCAGGTAGAGGCAGCATCCACCGGGCGTATGGCCAGGGGTGTGAATCACTTTCAGCCTGCACTCTCCAAAGCTGACCGTCAATCCATCCTCCATGAACTCGTCGGGCAGCGGAGGATTTTCGGCTCTGAGACCATATGCCCTGGCGGAATCAGAGGCCCTTGAGAGGAAGGGCACGTCTTCACGATGGACGAGATACCGCGCACCCGTAGCGGCCAGAACCTCCTTCACCCCCCCGACATGGTCAAAATGACCATGCGTATTTATCACATATTTCACCGACAGCCCCAGCTGGCTGACTGCTGCGAGGATACGACCGGGCTCCCCCCCGGGATCGACAACAATCCCTTCCTTAGTCTTTTCACAGCCGAGAATGAAGCAGTTCACACCCAGCTCTCCAACGACCACCGACTCGAATATCATCGTTCCTCCGGAAGAATGTAATATTGCTTCATCATAAATCGTATCAGAACAGATCGAGTGTGCCCTCCTTCAGCTGCTCGAACGGTGAGTTCCGGAATCCTTTCCGGCAGTCGGGTTTGGGGGAGTCTGCATTGGGCACCGGAATGACCATCTCGGCAGCCATTTCCGTGACCGTCTCTTCCTCCTCGGCCGGAAGCAAGTTTTCCTTGTAGAAATACCGGTCGTAAAGCCGGTGATAGGAGGTCCAGCGGGAGGAGCTCTCAAGCTCCTTGTTCATGTGGGTCCTTATGCCGTTTATCTTGGAATCGAGGTCGTCGAGGTAATTGAGAATCGTCGCTTCCAGCGTTTTCGGCCTTTTCGGGGAACCGTATTCATACTGCCCGTGGTGGGAGAGAAGCATGTGCTTGAGAAGCATCGCGAGCTCTGGGGGAAACCCGTTAATAGCCAGGATCTTCTCCTGTATCATCTCGATGCCGATAGTGATGTGACCGAGCAGTTTTCCTTCGTCCGTATAGTCGAAGGAGCGGGAGAAGGCCATTTCCCGCACCTTCCCCACATCGTGTAGAAGAGCACCAGCGATGAGGAGGTCCCGGTTGATCCCCCCGTAGAGCGGCACCACCCTGTCCACAAGACGGGCAACCGCCAGGGAATGCTCGAGCAGGCCCCCAAGGTAGACGTGGTGCATACCTTTGGCTGCCGGCGCCATTCTGTAAAGGGCCATAAAGGGCGGATCATCGACAAAAGCCTGAAGGAGCCTCCTCAGATGAACATCCGTAAGAGATGCGAGGAGATCGTGCAGCTCTGCCTCCATCTCTCTGATGCAGCGGGCCGTTTCCGGCAGAAAGTCCGCCAGAACGACATCTTGGTCCGGCATCCTTCGCAGTTCCGAAACGACCAGCTGCATCTTCCCCAGGTACACAGTAGCCTTGGAGCGGATGGCAACAAAATCGTCCTTATCGAACTGGGCGGCGAGGAGATCCACATTGTCCCAGACCTTCGCTTCCACCTCACCCGTGCGGTCCATGAGCCGCAGTGTAAGGTAAGGCTTGCCGTTCTTGGCCATAGCGGTGATCTTTTCCTTGACGAGAAAGACCGAATCGACAAGGCTGCGGTCTCTTATGTCACTGACGAAAACTTTACTCAAAGCATGCTCCTTTAGAGGTTTGCAAAGTGAGGTTCCGCTCCATCCGCAACCGTTCTGCAACGGCATCAGCCACCCGAATGCCGTCGAGTGCGGCACTGACGATGCCCCCCGCGTAACCGGCCCCTTCGCCGGCTGGGTAAAGGCCGGCAAGACTGACTGACTGCATATCTTCACCCCGTTCTATTCTTACAGGTGCCGAGGTGCGCGTCTCCACGCCGGTTAGCGTCGCCTCCCTCGTCACAAAACCGCGCATCTTTCTGTCAAACTGGCGAAGACCATCCCTGAGGGTGTCTGTTACGAAGGGAGGAAGCACCATGGGCAGATCGTAGCGCAAGACACCGGGAAGATAGCTGGAGCGAAGGGGAAGATCACCTTTTTCTCCGAGGAAGCTGAGGAGATTCTGCGCAGGCGCCAGGTAGCCCTCCCCTGCTGCAGTGAACGCCTTCCGCTCCCATATCCGTTGGAACTCTATCCCTGCCAGCGGCGACTTGTCAGTGAAATCCCGGGGGCCCACCGTCACCACGAGAGCGCTGTTGGCGAAGGGGGCGTTTCGCAGGTGGTTGCTCATTCCATTGGTGACAACCCCTCCGGTTTCTGAGGAGCTGGCTACGACCATGCCCCCCGGGCACATGCAGAATGAATACGCCGACCGGCCGGAGCTGGGATCGTTGTAGGCAAGGGCATATTCGGCCTGGGGAAGATGTGGGTGCCCCGGGATGCCGTACTGTATGGTGTTGATCAGCTCCTGGGGGTGTTCGACGCGAAGTCCGATGCTGAATGCCTTCTGCTCCAGCCTAACCCCCGCGTCGTGGAGCATGCGGTAGGTATCGCGCGCGCTATGTCCCGGAGCCAGAACAAGAACATCACATGCCTCCTCCAGCCGCTCATTGATCAGGGCCCCTCTCAGTGCCCCCCCTTCTGCGGCAATACCTGTGAGCCGGTTCCCGAACCGTACCTCTATCCCCCTCGCCGCCAGGTGACGCCTCATGTTGACGACGACGTCCCGCAGCCGGTCTGTGCCTATATGCGGTTTTGCCAGGTAGCGTATCTCCTGGGGTGCCCCGAATCTGACCAGTTGATCCAGAATATAGCCGATGTTGGAATCTCGAACCCGCGTGGTTAGTTTACCGTCTGAAAAGGTGCCGGCGCCCCCCTCACCGAACTGAACATTGCTTTCCGGGTCCAGTGAGCCTTGGTTCCAGAAAAGCTGAACGTCCTTCACCCTTCTCGCCATTTCGGCTCCACGTTCGATGACCAACGGTGCGAGCCCATACTCGGAGAGACGGAGAGCGGCGAAGATTCCAGCCGGACCGAATCCTACAATCACGATCTTCTTCGACGACTCTATCTGAACGGGAATGAAAGAGGCCGCTGGGGTAACTCTTTCTACATCAGGATTATCTGCGCATCGTCGCGCGAAGGCATCCTCACGATCTAGAGTGAGCTCCACGGTGTAAACGACCCTGATCTGCTTTTTCCTGCGAGCATCGACCCCCTTGCGCACTATACGCCATTGCTTCACTTCGGAAGGCTGCAGGGAGAAGTGCCGCAGAATTCTGGTCAGAAGAAGCTCTTCCCGGTCGTCGGGGGAGAGCGTGATGTTGCGGATGAGAAACGGCATCAGTATCCGGCTGAGGATCGGTTCCTGTCGAGCAGCTGCTCTACTATGATTACGATATCCACAGGTTTGGTTCGTTTCGAAAGGTGGAATTTTGCCCCCATCTCGGGTATCTGATGCTCGTGAGGGGGCTCGTGAAACATCGAGGTCAGAAGGATGATGACCGGTTCATCCGCTCCGGCCAGGCGCGCAATTTCCATGCAGGTACTAACGCCTCCCAGCCGCGGCATGACCAGATCCGCTATGACAACCTGAGGATGCTCCTGCACGAATGCCTTGATGCCGGCCACACCATCACCGGCGGTAACGACCGAAAAGCCGCTGTCGGTAAAGGCCGCGGACAGCAGGCCCAGGAATGCCTGATCGTCATCTATCAGCAGAATTTTGCCCCGGCTCTTCATCCAGACAGACCTCTGACTCTTCAAAAAACAGAGCCATCATACAAAAGGGTGTGCGAAAAGGAAAGGGGAATGCTGCCGAAGAGACCGGCAGGGTCGCTGTTTGAGTATGAAAGGGGGCTATTTATGAAGTAAAAGGGAGGAAAATCCTGAATGTAGTTCCCGCATCGCTCGTTTCCTCAACCTCTATCCTACCCTTGTAGGTCTTCACGATACGAAGGACGACGGAAAGCCCTAGGCCGCTCCCCCCACTCTTGCTCGTGAAGAAGGGGTCGAATATGTTGGGAAGGTCCTTCTTGGGGATTCCTCTTCCGGTATCCGAAACCTTCGTGAAAATACCGGATTCGCCGCAGTCGAGGTGAACTGTAAGCGTACCTCCATGGGCCATTTCATAGATGGAATTGAGGAAGAGATTGGTGAAAATCTGCTCTATTTCTGAAGGATCGGCCTGAATCGCAGGAGGAGCAGTCCGGTAATCCCGGATTACCTGGATGCCGTTGCGCTCTATCTGCGGAGCAAAGATCTCAAGTGTCTGGTCGATGAGGCGGTCGATGTGAACATCCTTCAGCTCGTAACGGGGGCGTTTCGATGCATTGAGGAGCTTGCTGAGAATGTTGTCAATGCGATCCACCTCCTTCAGGATGCGGCTTATGTATTCCTGCTTCTCTTTCTCTTCAAGCCCCCCTTTGAGAAGCTGTACAAAAAGGGTGATGGAATTGAGAGGATTGCGTACCTCATGAGCCATCCCGGCGGAAAGGTAGCCGAGGGTGGCAAGCTTCTCCGTCTGAACATTCTCAGCCTGCGCCTGTTGAAGAGCCTCGGTTTTCTCCCTGACCCGCGCCTCCAGCTCAACGTTCCAGGCTTCTATCTCCTTGAGCAGCCGTTCCCGTTCCGCGAGAAGTTCAAGATTCCGTAATTCCACGTCCCTGATCTTCAGGACGCCGGCGATACGGTCCGCCAGGTCCTGGTTGTTGAAGGGCTTGAGGATATAGTCGGATGCGCCGGCTTTCATAAGCTCGACGGCAATCTCCTCGCTCCCCTTTCCTGTGAACATGATCACGTAGGTTTCGGGAAAACGAAGTCGGATTTCCTTCAGAGCCGTCAGTCCGTCGATGCCGGGCATCATGTAGTCGAGAAGTACCAGCTCGGGCTTCTCGCTTTCGATAATGCTGAACCCCGTGCCGGCGTCCGAAGCGGTAAGGACATTGTAGCCACGGTTTTTCAGAATGATCGAGGTAAGGTCGAGGATGATCTTCTCGTCATCGATGATCAGTATGTTGGAGCCTGCTGTCCCGGTCTTATCCATATCCCCGTTCCGCCGTTGGCTTTCTCTCATTGGTTCAGGGGTTCAGGATAAGCTACTCAGGAACGCATGTCAACGTGTGTTACACTGAAACGACAAGGGGCGGCCGAGGCCGCCCCTTCATATTCACATCTATCATCTCCAGCCACTACTCTTCGGGAAGACGGACAGTCATCACCGGGCATTTCGCCCTGCGCACCACCCGCTCGGCGGTGCTGCCGAAAAGGAAGTGATCAATTCCGCTCCGCCCCTGTGTCCCAAGCACGATCAGCGAGACCTGCTCGTCGTCCGCTTTCTTGAGTATCTCTTCGTAGGGTATGCCTGAGACGATGTACGTCTCATAATTCGAATAGTCCTGGATTCTGCTGCGGCAGAATTTATCCATCATTTTCTCCGCCCCCTCCTCGATTTCCTTTTCAAGCTTTTCAAAAGAGATGTGCGGAACGTAAAAGCCGCGAAGATCCACGGGCTCGTTAATGACATGGATCATAAGAAGCCGGGCGTTGAAATTCCTGGCAAGGGTGTAGGCAAAGTCGAAAGCATGTTCGGAATTTTCCGAAAAGTCATTGGCGAACAGGATCTTCTCGAACGGTTTCATATACCCTCCTGAATAAGCGCTGAACTCCCGGCAGTTCGCTTCGCTGCGTTTAGTGGGTCGTCTCTTTGAAGATCTTCTTGAGAATCAGCTTCAGATCATCAATCTTCACAGGCTTGTTGATGTACTCGAAAGCACCCAGGTTCATTGCTTCAATGTAGGATTCGACGCCACCGTAGGCGGTAATCATGATTACGTTGCTCTTGGGGAAACTCTTGTTCAATTCCTTCAGGAACGTGATGCCGTTCATCTCCGGCATGTTAATGTCGGTGATGATAAGATTCACGTCCTGCTGCCGAAGGTAATTCAGGGCTTCGAAGCCGTTTGCCACACTCTCTACAACGAAACCTTCGTTCGACAGGAGTTTGGTAAGCGCAAGCCGCGCGTTCTCCTCATCATCCACCACAAGAATTCTTTTTGCTTGTTTGGCCACCCGCAGATCCTGTTCTAATTATAAAAGCATGTCATAGCCGAGTCTATCATGAACTCCCCCCAAGTCAAGGCGGGCATCCGCTACTTTCTCGCAGAGATCCGCGTGCGAAGTTTTATGGCTGTTAGGATAAGATTGGCGATGATTGAGACGAAATAGGTTTCATCTTCGGAGAAGGTCTTGAGCGATGTCGAGTTAAGATTGATGACCCCATATACATCTTTTTTGTCGGTGATAGGAAAGGACAGCATGGAATTGTACTTTTCTTCCTGTAGCTCGGGAAAATGCTTGTACCGCGGGTCCTGAGAGGCGCGGCTCAGGGATATGTGCTGCTTGTCTCTGGCGACGGTCCCTGTTATCCCCTCGCCGAACCTGATCCTGATTTTCCCGATGAAGGAGGGTTCGAAACCGTGCGTAGCCGCGAGTACCAGCTCGTCCCCATCGGTCAGGTAGATACTGCAAACGCTCACCTTCAGCTGTTCAGCCATCTTTTTTGCAACTGTCTGCAACACATCTGCGAGTTCGAAATCGGAAGAGACGAGCATGCTGATCTCTTCGAGCGAAATGATCTCCAGGTGCTCGCGGTTTGCCCGCTGCATGGTGAGGATCATCTTGCCCCGCTCACTCTCCAGAAAAGGTGTAAAGCTCGCCTTATGGAAGAAAGGGTTTACCGTCTTTACCCTTTCAGTTAAGGTACGGAAATCGGAAAACCCGCAACTGCAGGTCATTTTCACCCGGTAGGGGTCTATTCTTTCACTCCTCATGATCCTGCCGCATTTCCGGCAGCGAGCTGCAAGCTGCATGTGTGTAGTCTCCTCTTCCACCGGCTGGATCGCCGTGAGCTCTAAATAATTTGGATAATGAAAACTATTACTCCGGAGCCTGCGTGCCTTCGGCTTTCAGAACCACATGTGCAGGCTTTCCGACGGCACCAAGGGGTGCCACGGGCTTGCCGTTCAACTCCGCCGCTACCCCCCCTCCATTACTGAGCTCAAGGGTGAACGCCTTTTCCCCTTTCCACTCGATGACGTCTCCACTCTTCAGGTCGTACTTTTGAGAGGTTCCACTGTCAATGGAGATGGAAAGTAGGCTGTCCTGGTTAACCTTTAGCCGTAGGACGAGGCCTTTACCCTGAGGCACCGGGGCTTCTATGGTCGTCTCCTGCGCAGGAGCCGCGGGGGCTTCCTCCGGAGGAGGAGGTATAGCGGAAGTTCGCGGCGGCAGCACCGGAGAAGGAGGAAGTGCCGCTGGAGGCGGGGGTGGAGTGGGAGGTTGCGGCCGCTGGGGCCTTTCGTCACGCTCCCCGTAAAAGAATGAAGCGATCAGCACCAAGACGAGAAGCAGCAGGGGAATTGACCAGCGGCCGCTCTTGCGGGTAAATGCTTTGTCCCCTTTGGGCGCAGGCCTCGCAGCTGGCTTCTCCACAACCGGAGGCACTGGTGCCGTACCGCGTTCATAGCATGCAACCACAGCATCCCCGGAAAGATCGAGATACCCAGCGTAGATCCTCAGGAACCCCTTGATGTAAGCCGGGCTCGGCAGTTTCTCATATGCTTCTGCCTCGATGGATGCGAGGTAGTTTTTGCTGATGCGCGTCACCCGCGCAGCGTCCTCCAACGAAAAGCCCCGCGCCTCCCTCGTCTCCCGAAGAATTTGCCCAACCGGCTTCCCAACCCATGTTTCCGGAATTGTGCTCACTGATCCCTCACTTCAGGGTGTCGATATGCTCCCTGGAAAGCTGTCCGATCTCGGAATCCGGTGCCAGACGCATCACCATTCTGAACGCGTCCTTTGCATTCCCGTTTTCCATGTTTTTAATGTAGGCGAGGCCGAGATTATAGTAGGCGTTCACGTAGCCTTGCTGAAGATCGATGGCCCGTTTAAACGCACCGATCGCAAGTTCCGTTTTATCTTGAGCCAGGTACACTCTGCCGAGATGAAGGTGTGCTCGCGGGTCTCGTGGATTGGCGCTGGTCGCAGACCGAAGTACCGAGAGCGCCTTTGGAAGATCACCTTTTCCGAAATACGCAAGGCCAAGATTGATGGTTGCGGAACCCTGATCACGATAAAATATGTCATCTGTGACGACTTTAAACTCCCGAATCGCCTCGTCCCAGCGCTTCATTTCCATATACGTTACGCCGAGATTATTGCGTGCGTCGGAATAGTTGTGTTTCAGATCCAGAGCACGCATATATTTCGATTCGGCTATCTCGAAACGCCCTTTCCTGTAGTAGGCGAGCCCGAGGTAATTTAGAAGCTCCGGATCGTCAGGAGTCAGCTTTTCCGCTTCAGTCAGCTCGATCAGCGCACCGGTGACGTTGTTTTCCACTAAATAGGAAAGCCCCATCTGGTAGTGATACGCAGCCTCCTTTCGGGCTGCTTCCCCAATAGCGCAGCCGGCAAGAGCGAGAAAGAGCAGGAGCGGCGTTATCCTGAAAAAACCTGTCATGACGAGACCTTGCAAAGATGTGATGCGCACTGGGATAGAGTAACTACCAGAGTTGCCGGGCAAAGTCAATCTGGCCCGCGCTATTTCGACAACGGGAGCCCCTGAAAATGCGTGAGATTCTTGAAGTTCCGGTACCTTTCTTCGATCTCCCTGTGCTGAAGCGACTTCAGTCTGTTAAGGCTGAAATCTTCCACGTTGAAGGAGGCCATCACGCTCCCGAAAACGATCGCTCTGCGAAGACCATCGTCGGAAAGGTCCCCGGTGCTGGCCAGGTACCCCATGAACCCGCCGGCAAATGTGTCTCCGGCCCCCGTAGGATCGAACACTTCTTCTAGCGGGTATGCCGGAGCAGCAAAGACGGATGAACGGAACATGAGAACACCGTACTCCCCTCGTTTGATGATAAGAGTTTTGGCTCCGAAATCTAGGATCTTACGCGCTGCTTTTACCAGGTTAGATTCACCGGATAGCTGGCGGGCTTCTCCTTCATTGATGATAAAGAAATCGGCACGCTGAATGACCTTCTTGAGCGATTCCGACTTGGAAGCTATCCAGAAGTTCATCGTGTCGCAAGCTACCACCCGCGGGGTCTTCACCTGGTTCAGCACTTCCAGCTGAAGATCGGGATCGATATTCGCCAGGATCAGGTACTCGGCATCCGCATACTCGGGAGGAATCTCCGGGCGAAAACTCTCGAACACATTCAGATGGGTTTCAAGCGTCTGTGCCTCATTCAGGTCGTACCCGTACTTCCCCTTCCAATGAAAGGTCTTGCCGCTGGTTCTCGTGAGTCCACGAAGATCGATGTTTCGTGACCGGAGAAACTCCAGATGCTCCTCGGGGAAATCATCGCCTACAACCGCCACTAGATTCACATCTGTAAAAAAGCTGGCAGAGGTGGCAAAATATGTGGCAGATCCTCCTAAAACGTTTTCTACTTGACCGAAAGGGGTTTCCACCGAATCGAAAGCCACTGACCCTACGACTAGAATGCTCATCCCTGTATCCTCCAAAATGAATTTCCTTCTGCTGCCTTACCGTCAGTCGAGGTACCTGCCGATGATAAGGCCGAGATCCCGCTTCACCTTCTCCGGGATGACACCGCGATCAGTTATGATTGCATGCTGAAGCGAGTCGCCGCACTGGCAGGTCCGGTAGCCATGGATGCTGGTCGCGGCGCCTTTGATGATCGCGCGGGCCATCGTAACGTTCTTCTTGATGAGGGCGACGATGGCCTCGACCGAGACGTCCTCGTGGGCCTCGTGCCAGCAGTCGTAGTCAGTAGCCAGAGCGATGACCCCATAGCATAGCTCCGCTTCACGGGCCAGTTTAGCCTCGGGTATATTGGTCATGCCGATGACGGATACGCCAAAGGAACGATAGAGGTTCGACTCAGCCCTGGTAGAAAAGGCAGGGCCTTCCATGCAGATGTACGTACCCCCTTCATGGACGGTAGCACCCGCTGCCCGTGCAGCTGAAGCAAGGCAGCGGGAAAGTTCCCCGCATACTGGATCGGCGAACTGGACATGGGCAACGACGCCATCACCGAAAAAACTGCCTCTTCGATGGGCGTTTGTACGATCGATGAACTGGTCCGGAATCACGATGTTTCCCGGCACTATCTCCTCTTTCATACTTCCCACCGCCGAGACCGAAATCAGGCGTGTGACACCGAGACTCTTCATGCCGTAGATATTGGCCCGGTAGTTGATCTCCCCGGGCAGAAGCCGGTGCCCCTTACCGTGTCGGGGGAGAAAAACCATTTTTACTCCTTCGAGGGTGCCGACAATGAAGTCATCCGACGGATTTCCGAACGGGGTGCTTACCGATACGGTTCGCATATCCTGCAGCTCAGCCATCTCATAGAGACCGCTGCCGCCGATGACACCAATTACCTGCTCCATAAAGAATCTCCTGAAAAATAGGTTATTTGAAGTTGAGGTTGAGAGAAAAACTGAACCGGTTGATGTCGTAAGCAGAATCAGGAAAAGTATTAGAAGTGAGGTTCATTCTCTACCTCTTCCTTTGCCTCTACCTGCTTCTTGTCCAGCTTCCCCTTCAGTTGGCCGCATGCGGCGGAAATGTCTGCTCCGCGGCTCGAACGGGTGATGACGGTGATGTGCTTGTCCAGCAAAAACCGGTGCATCCGGTCGATCGCTTCCTGCGTAGGGGCTTTGAAACTGCACCCTTCATGCTCGTTGAATGCGATCAGATTCACCTTCGCAGGCACAGAGCTGATAAGCCGAACGAGCCGCTTGGCATCCTCCAGCGAGTCGTTCATGTCCCGGATCAGGACGTACTCGAATGTAATCATCCGCCGCGACGGAAGCGGAAACCGGCGGCATGCAGCCATCAGCTCAGATAGAGGGTAGCGCCTGTTGATCGGCATGAGCCTGTCACGCATTTCATCCGTAGTTGCATTGAGGGAAACGGCAAGGTTGACGGTGACAGCCTTCCCCAGTTGCTCCATTTCAGGAACAAGCCCCGACGTGGAAACGGTAACACGGCGGTTTGAGAACTGAAGTCCATCCGGATCAATGATGATTTTGAGGGCGCGTATCACATTGTGAAGGTTGGCCAGCGGCTCGCCCATTCCCATCAGGACTATGTTCCTGATGTCTGCCTCTCTCCTGACTGCACATACCTGGTTGACGATTTCAGCAGTAGTGAGATTCCGGGTAAGCCTGAAGGTGCCCGTGAGACAGAAAGCGCAGCCCATGGCACAACCTACCTGGCTTGAAATGCAGAGCGTGTTTCGCCCTTCGTCGGGTATAAGCACCGATTCGACCCGCTCCCCATCGTCAAGTTTGAAGAGGTATTTACGTGTACCATCCTGCGAAACCTCAACCGCTTCGGGATGAAGGGTGCTTATATATGCAGTTTCGGAAAGCTCGTGCTGAAAGCCACGCGAGATGTTGCTCATCAGGGAGAAATCTTCCACCCCCTTCTGATACATCCACTTGAATATCTGCTTCGCGCGGAAGCGCTCCTTCCCTGCTCCGAGGAACAGCGTCTCGAGTTCTTCGATTGTCAGATTTTTTAGATCTTTTTTTTGCATGCGGATATGAAAAAAGCCCTTCACGGAAGAAGGGCTCGAAGTTCGATGGTGACGTGACCTATCAGCATAGCTCCAGCTGACTGAAGAAGTAGGGAATTTCGAAAGCGGCCGATTCCGGAGAATCGGAACCGTGCACCGTGTTTTCCTCGATGCTCACACCGAATTCCTTGCGAATTGTCCCTGCATCTGCATTGGCCGGGTTGGTTGCACCCATAAGTTCGCGCCATGCGGCTATGGCGTTATCCTTTTCCAGAGCCAGGACCACAACGGGACTGCGGGACATGAAGGTGCAGAGATCGCCAAAGAAGGGGCGCTCCCTGTGAACGTAGTAAAATCCTTCTGCCTCGCATTTAGTCAGTTGTATTTTCTTCATACCTACAACCTTGAAACCGGCTCCCTCTATTTTGTCAAGAACCTTGCCGGTAAGTTTTCTTTCCACTGCATCGGGCTTGATTATAGCGAATGTTCTTTCCATACTTTTCCCTCCCCGTGATATTTGAAACGACCGTCTCAGATACCATTGAAGAGCGCCTATTGTCAAGGACTTTCCCCGGTGACAGGTCACAGAGAACCATGTCTCGTTTTACTCACCTGTTCAGACTTTTATGCCATCACAATAGATTGTGGAACCCAGACTATCGCATGGCGGGGTAACAGGAGGCTCCTTAAAGCAAAACGGCCTGCGGAATGAATTCCACAGGCCGTTTTCTGTAGCAGGACTGAGACTGGTACAGATTACTTGTGCTCAGCCGGAGCTGCCGGAGCTGCCGGAGCCTGAGCGGAAGACATCGGCTGCTGGGCAGCCGGAGCCTGCTGCTCGGTTGCGGCCGGAGCCGGAGCCGGAGCCGGAGCTTCTTCTTTCTTCTTGCAGCCGGCGGCGAAGGACAGAGCCAGACCCAGACACAGAGCTAAGGAGATCACTTTTTTCATTGACATAATCACCTCTTTCCTTTTTTGATTACCATGATAGCGCAGAGCGCATGGCTTGGTGCGGCACAACGACTGCGAAATATACTACTCTCAAACAAATTGTCAAGATTTTTTTAACCTGAATTATATTTTTTTCTTTGTTTCATTTCCCTACGTTATAGAACGCAATTTCATCGTGACTAGAGATTGATGCAGACCATTTTAATATTAGTCATTTCCTCCATTGCATAACGCACACCCTCCCTACCGAGCCCACTCTCCTTGTTGCCTCCGTACGGCATGTGATCCACTCGAAAGGTCGGCACATCGTTAATGATGACCCCGCCTACATCCAGCTTCTTTATCGCATGGAAGGCCTTGTTGATGTCGCTGGTATACACCCCCGCCTGTAGACCGTATACCGAATCGTCAGCCATGTCGAGGGCCTCCTCATAAGAGTCGCACCGCACGACAGAGACGATCGGCGCAAAGACCTCCGAGCACATAACCTTCATATCCCTAGTGACGCCGGTGAGAATTGTCGGTTGCAGACAGTTCCCTACTACACCTCCGCCCGCCGCAATCGTCGCTCCGGCATTTTTCGCCTCTTCAAGCCACGACACCGCCCGCTCCAGCTCATAACGGGAAATCATCGGTCCTATATCGCTATCAGGATCAAGGGGGTTTCCAACCTTCAGTTTGTTGGTGGCCTCGATGAATTTACCGATGAACTCGTCGTATCTGGCTGTATGTACGAATATTCGCTGAACCGAAATGCACACCTGCCCGGAGTTGGCAAAGCTACCGACGACACATCTCCCCACCGCATGATCGACGTCCCCGTCTTCGGCAATAATAGTGGGGGAATTCGACCCGAGCTCAAGCGTCACCCTTTTCAACCCGCTACGGGATTTGATGTCCCTGCCCACCGGGGGACTGCCGGTGAAGGTAAGCATCGCAAGCCTTTCGTCCTCCACAAGCTTGTTCCCCACGGTCTTTCCGCTGCCGATCACGAGGTTGATGCCGCCGGGTGGAAGACCTGCCTCCGTCAGCAATTCCGCGAGCTTGATGGAGGAAAGGGGTGTCTTGGTGGCCGGCTTGAGGACTATTGAGTTTCCTGCCGCAATGGCTGGGGCGACCTTGTGAGCTACCAGATTAAGCGGGAAATTAAAGGGGCTGATTGCGCCGATAACCCCGATGGGCGTGCGTATGTAAAACCCGAACCGGCCGGCCGAAACGGGAGATGCATCCATCGGCACAATTTCCCCATGAGCAGCCTTTGCCTCCACTGCGGCGAAACTGAAAGTCTCCGCACTGCGTTTGGCTTCGGTTATGGCGAACTTCCATGATTTCCCGGCTTCACGTGCAATGATCTCCGCAATTTCTTCCTGGTCGCGCAGGATCAGTTCCGCGGTCCGGTTGAGAATCTCCGCCCGCCTGTATCCAGGAAGCTGAGATACGGCTATAAATCCGGCCCGGGCCGCCTCAATAGCCTCATCAACCCCATCCATGGTCGTTTCAGGAACTACACCGACAACGGAATCGTCAAATGGATTAATAACGTCTATTCCCCTTCCGTCGTCCCCGATCCATTCCCCTCCCACGAGGACTTTATACCGCTTCGCCATCACGACCTCCTAAGATAGAATAACATTCCTTAACAACCTTTCGGTGAATCCATGTCTCTGTAACTGCCCACCGACACAGCTAAGAAAGGCTTAATTGTTGCCAAACCGTGACTGACTATAGTACATTAGCCGCTGTTTTTCAATTAAACCGTACCCTTTTACCACAACTAAGGAGCTCCTGTGGAACGGAAATTATCGGATAATGAAAAATCGGTACTGCTTGAGGTAGCTCGAAACAGCATAATCCAATTCATCACTGACGGCACCCTGCCACTGCTGCCTCCCCCATCAGGCAGTCTCGGCTCCCACAGAGGGTGCTTCGTTACCATAAAACAGGGGGGCTCGCTTCGTGGCTGCATCGGCAGCTTTACTTCGGAAGACCCGTTGTGCAAGCTGGTGCAGGAAATGGCGATCTCAGCCGCCACAAGGGATCCGAGGTTTTACCCCATGAAAAAGGGGGACCTCAACGATTTCCGCCTGGAAATATCAGTACTGTCCCCCATGCACAAGATCTCCTCCATCGATGAGATCATTGCCGGCACTCACGGCCTCTATATCGAAAAAAATTATCAGCGGGGCGTTCTGCTCCCTCAGGTAGCAGTTGAGCAGCGCTGGGACCGCGACACCTTCCTAGCCCAAACATGCCTCAAAGCCGGACTTCCTCCCGATGCCTGGCAGGAAGGTGCGAGCATTCACATCTTCAGCGCCGAAGTATTCTGAGACAGGGAGTACACCAACATCCTCGCAGCCGCGGCTATTCCCATATTTTGGGCGTTGCCTTTGCTTCTTTTGTCTTTGTCACATACTCACGGTATTGAGCTCTCCCCTGCCTCTCCCGCACATCATCTCAGGCAGCATAAATCACGTCCCCCTGTAACTGCGGCATATACCCACCTTTCTGAAAAGATAATGCTGTTTAGCACCATGTCAAGCAAGGGGTGCGTCAACTCCTGAGCCTCCAAATGTCACCCGGCCCTCTTTTAATTCCCAGCCACAAAAAAAGGAGATGCCGAAGCATCTCCCAGGTCAATGACAAACCCCGCTTTTTCGGAAGTGGGGTTTGTCGGTTTTGGATCTAATTTTATATCCAGCGTCCTTTCAGCACTCCACTTTGATCGTTCTCAGCCAACCGTACGACGTTTCCTGAGGCCGAATTACCTCCCACAGGTGCCTCAACAGACGTAAAAAGCCCTTGCGATCCGCGACTAGGGCGATCTTCTTCATGTTCTGCACCGCCGCACACAGAAGACATTGCTCAAATACACGCTGCAACCCTCGCATCCGTGCGTACCGATGCCCGTGCAGCTGCTTTGAGTCCGCGAAGCTGCGCTCCACTGTCTCTTTGCGCCTGCCGTATATCTGCTTGCCTTGTGTGGTAAGCCTGTGCTCGTTGATTCGGTCCTTGCTGTCCTGCCAGATGTGGCGAGTTACCACTTTGGTGCTGTTGGCGCTTCTGGTGCACCGGGAGAGGTATGGACAGGCGACGCAATCACTAGCATCTGATGCATAGTGGCGGTAGCCGCCACGATCGGTTGTTCTGTATTGGAGGGTTTTCCCATTGGGGCAGCGGTAGCTGTCGGTTTGAGCCTCGTATCTGAAGTCGATCTTGCGCAAGTAGCCTTTGATGTGGGTCGGACGTCGGTACGCGATGGCGCCATAGATGTCGCGCTCTTCAAGCCCCTTGCAGATGCCCGCAGTGAAGTACCCTGCATCAAGTCCTACTGCTTCTACGTTGAAACCGAATCTCTCCGTTTGGCGGTCGAGCCTGTCGAGATAGGGTATGCTGTCATGCACGTTGGCAGGGGTGACGAAGGTGTCGGTGATGATGCTGTGGCGGCCGTCGACGGTGCGGTGATCGAGATAGAAGAACCCCTTGGGCTTGCCTTCGCGCACCATGTACCCACTGTCGGGGTCGGTGGTGCTTACCTTTGTTTCCTTGATCTCGGGCTTGTGCTGCTTAGCGGCAAATGGCTTCTTCCCATGTGACTCCCGGTCCTTCGCTATATCCTCATCTAGCTTCTCCAGGTAGTCTCTGGTCGATTTCTGCACGTCCTGCAACTTGAACTTGTGCTTGTTGGCGTTGGCCTTGAGGTGGGTCGAGTCGCTGTAGAGCACCTTGCCATCGACCATCTTGCGCCGCATCGCCTGCAAAACGATCTCGTCAAAGATCTCCTGATAGATGGTGCTCGACAAGAACCGCCGCCGCCTGTTCTGGCTGATGGTTGAGGCATCCGGCACCTTGTCGCTAAGCCCCATCCGCAGAAACCAGCGGTACGCAACATTGACCTGGACATCACGAACCAGCTGACGCTCGCTGCGGATGCCGTACAAATACCCGATGAAGAGCATCTTGAACAGAACCACGGGATCGATGGCCGGTCGGCCATTGTCTGCGCAGTACAGGTCCCTTACCCTGTTTCGGATGAATTCAAAGTCGATGACTTTGTCGATCTTGCGCAGAAGGTGATCCCTCGGAACCAGTTCCTCGATGCTTACAAATTCCAGCGCCGTTTGCTTATTCCCGTGTTCTCGTAACATGCGCGCATTATAAAAAAAGTCCCCGCCTGAGGCGAGGACTTTGTCAGCAGTCTGGGAGATGCCGAAGCATCTCCTTTTTTACCGCAAACTACTTTTTTTTAGGCGGACTTGAGCTTACCGAACCCCGGAATTTCACGGCCACCCTCGGCAGCCCACTTCTCCAGCATCGGGGTAGTCACGGACTTCGGACGCTCGATAGCGTAGCCGAGGCCGCGGTCCCAGGTGATGTTGGCCATGCAGCCGAGAGCGCGGCCTACACCGAAGAGCACGGTGTAGAAATCCCACTCCTTGACGCCATAGTACCACTGGATGACGCCGGACTGAGCGTCGACGTTCGGCCAGGGGTTCTTCGCCTTGCCGTGCTCGGTGAGGACGCCAGGGGCAACCTCAAAGATCATGGCCACGAGCTTGAACAGCGGATCGTCCTTGAGACCCGGGGTCTTGAGGCAGAACTCACGCTGCGACATGTAGCGCGGGTCGGTCTTGCGGAGAACGGCGTGGCCGTAGCCCGGAACGACCTGGCCAGCATTGAGGGTATCCCAAAGTGCCTTGGTAACGAGTTCCTTGGTGGGCTCAACGCCTTTGCAGTATTTCTCCTGGAACTTGATGGTCCAGTCGAGAACTTCCTGGTTGGCAAGGCCATGGAGCGGACCGGCAAGGCCGTTGAGGCCTGCGGAGTATGCGTAGTAAGGATCGGACAGCGCAGAGTGAACAAGATGAGTCGTATGGGCGGAAACGTTGCCCGACTCATGGTCGGAGTGGAGGATGAAGTACATGCGCGCAACATCCTTGTACTGCTCAACCTGGCCGATCATATGTGCGAAGTTGGCCCCCATGTCGAGGCTAGGATCGATGTCGACCTGCTTGTCATTGCGGTATTTCAGGTTATAGATGAAGGCCGCGATGATCGGAATTCTGGCTACGAGGTCGCTGGCGTCCTCGTAGACGGATTCCCAGGCGGTCATCTTGTTGAATTTGCCGGAGTTGTAGAAAGCGCAGAACTTGGAATCCTTCTGCAAGGCGAGTATACCGACGGAGAGCATAACCATCGGGTGGCTATCACGCGGAAGCGCCCGGATTGCGTCGAAGACATACTGGGGTACCTGCTGGCGGGTCTTCCACTCTTTGATGACTTCGTCTACCTGCGCCTGTGTCGGGACATCACCGGTGAGGAGGAAATACCAGAAGGACTCGACGGTCGGATAATCGGAATTGGGAGCCTTGGGAAGAGCTTCGAAGGTTTCCGGAATGGTCTTGCCACGGAACCGGATTCCCTCTTGAGGATCAAGATAGGATATGTCGGTAACGAGACTGCGGATATCACGGGCACCGCCGATCGCCTGGTCAATGGTTACGGTATCGATGATAACCTTGCCGTATTCCTTGACGAGTTTGGTGGTGCGGGGACGGAATTCCTCAATTTTCTGCTTCAAAGTGTCCTTGAGTGCCATGGTAGTTACTCTCCTTTCGTCTGTTTTGGTTTTTACAGCGGATCTCAACACATTACATGCTGGATAGGCTTCTACTCCCTCCTTTCCTTCACATTGATTACTGCAACAACGCAACGACCGTATCAGGACCAGCCCAAAGGGCCGGCTCAATTACTGCAAAGTTTTAATTAATTCAAATGGAGATTTCCGTATGCCTGGGCATTTTAGGTATACTGTATACAAAATTTTGCTAACATATATCACCGTGCAAAATGAAAATCAATACAATTTAAAAAAAAAATTATTAACGATCAAGGACTACCAGATCCTGATTTGAGAAGGTCAAGGTTTTCAGACCGTTATCGGTAAAATGAAATGTATTCTCTATACCCACCGCCCCTTCACCCGGGAATACCACCTTAGGCTCGAAAGCGAAAACCATCCCCGGCTCCAGCGTCATATCTTCGAAACCCCGTGCTATGAAGGGATATTCATCTATTTCAATGCCTATACCATGCCCGATGAAAGATACCTGGGCACCTTTATTTCCCATAAAACTATCGGCATACCCCATGCCTGCAGCCAGCGCACGACACTCTTCATAGATTTGTCCCCACGTGGGCCGCTCCGGCGCCATGTCCATCATCCGCTCCTGTACCTTGAGCATATCGTCGTAGGCTCGACGAAGGCGGTCCGAAATCCCTCCAATGGCGAAGATCCTGGTCTGATCCACCATGTATCCGTCGAAGCATCCGGCAAAATCGACGATGATGGGTTCGTTCCGCTCGATCTTCTTTAATCCCGCACCCTGCCCGAATGCCGGGGTGAGCCCGAGGCCTCCCAAGGGAGTATCTACATAGGCCGGCACAGCAGTATCGGCCCCAGAGAAAATATGGGCGTAGAAGAGTTCGGCATTGAACGCACGCATCCGCAACAGCCCCTGATGCCCTTCCTTGCGTGCGGTCATCTCCAACTCCGCTGCAAGTTCGAGATCCGTCATTCCCTCCCTTATCACCTCTCCGGCTCGTCGATACACCTTATCCACCTGGTTTGCCGCATCCATAAGGATATGAATCTCGTAATGACTCTTTATCATCCGCACTTTGCGGATCAAAGGCGTAGCGTCAAGTATCTCAGCACCAGGAAAGACGGACTGGTACTTATGGAAGAAGTTCACCGGAAGGACATCCAGCTCCATTCCAAACCGCTTAGGAACAGGATATCCGTACTGCGCCAGAATTCGCGGCATCTCCTTCATTGAGGAGAATGGAACAATCTCCTTCAATCCGGATTCCATCCGCGCCCGCATGACGTCCTTTCGAACCATGTATAGCGGCTCTCCCTGGACCGGAACGTACAGGTTTCCACTTTGGATAGTTCCGGTAAAATAGAAAAGATCCGCATTCTGGACGATGATGACGCCATCAAGGCCTTCAGCCGCCATATACCGGCGCAGTTCCGCGCACCTCGCCTGCAACTCGCTACTAGGTGTAAAACGCACGCAATCCTCCAAACCATTAGCCGGGGCTTTTAAAGAAAAACAAATCGATTCACGGACTTACCATAGTATCGACGGAGTGTCAAGTTTTATAAAACATCGTCTTTTTCCTGCATTGTAATTCTGACAACCCCATGCTGTTCTAAAGAAATGCTTGAAGTCGATTTTGTGAATAATATCGCGGTCCCGAAATAAGTACCCTGAATCATTACTAAATACACAACACAAACCAGTGGATGCCATGCCTGTTTTTTAGGCAATTTGCTATTTACTTTTGTTTTAAAACCCCTTTGCTGAAGATTAGAGACTTTTTCCACATGGATTTCCACAACTGCTGTGGAATACTATAAGTATTTGTTTTTTCAAGATTTTACATCAACATCTCCACAATACCGGATATTTCAGTTACAATTCCCCTCTCAGGAGGGGTAATGGCACACTCAATTCTCGTAATAGAAGATGAAAAAGACCTTGCCGATCTTGTCGTGTTACATCTCCAGGAGGGAGGCTATAGGACCGTCACATCCGCAAACGGTATTGAAGGTTGCACCCTCGCTCTCACTGAGAAGCCCGACCTGATTTTGCTCGACCTCATGCTCCCAGGCAGGAACGGCATCGAGGTATGCAGGCATCTAAAGGAACATGAGCAGACAAAATCGATACCGATCATCATGGTTACCGCCAAGGGGGAAGAGATAGACCGGGTGGTTGGTTTCGAAGTGGGCGCCGACGATTACATCGTCAAACCCTTTTCGGTGAGGGAACTGATGCTGCGGGTGCGGGCCGTTTTGCGCAGATCCGGAAAAGATATCGGTTCAACTGCAACGGGAATGATCAGGGCAGGGTCTATTTGCATCGACCCAGAAGGGCACAGGGTCACGGTAGACGAAGCGCACGTGGACCTGACTACTACCGAATACAAGCTTCTGCTCAAACTGTGCGAACGTATCGGGAGGGTTCACAGTCGTGATCGTTTGCTGATGGAGGTATGGGGATATGATTATGCCGGGGATACCCGCACCGTGGATACCCATGTAACCCGACTCCGCAGCAAGCTCGGAACAGCAGGCGCCATGATAGTAACAGTTCGCGGGTTCGGCTACAAGGTGGAGAAACCATGAAAATAGGCATCCAGTGGAAACTGATGGCCTCCCATCTTCTGTTGATACTTGTAATGGGGGGATTTCTCTATTTTTACCTTGACCGGACCATCAACCGGTACCTGCTTCAGGAAATTTCTCAAAACCTTAAAAACGAGGTCAGGCTTTCTGCGCTCATGGCTACGCGACAAGGTTCGGAGCTCAGCCTGCATGGGCAGGAACTGGCGCAGGCCATCGGCTCCAGCATCAATGCACGAGCAACAGTAATTGCCAGTGACGGCACTGTTGTGGGGGATTCAGAGATAGCCACCTCCAATATCAAGGAACTGGACAATCACGGCGACCGGCCGGAGGTCCGCGAGGCGTTTGCGGGGAAGCAGGGTGCGGCGACCCGGTATTCATCTACGCTCCATGTGGCGATGCTTTACGCAGCTGCCCCGTTCAGTTCTAAAAGCGGCGAGAGAGGAGTGATCCGCCTGGCACTGCCGCTCACCTCACTGGCGCATGCGAAGAGCAGCCTGCACCACAGCCTCTTCATCGCGATAGCCCTGTCCGTCGCAGCCGCGTTTCTGCTCGGCTATATACTTTCGCGCGTCCTCTCCCGGTCCCTAAGAACCATGGCGGCGATCGCCCGGGACATGGCGCAGGGTAACTTTGAACGTCGCGTGCGGGTACATGGGAAAGACGAGCTGGGGGAGCTGGCAGCGGCTATGAATGCAATGTCTGCACAGCTATCAGCGCAGATGAACCGGCTTTCGACAGAGAAGAACAGGCTCGACGCGATACTCCATGGAATGGGGGAGGGACTTCTGGTTACCGATACGAGGGGGATCATCCTGATGGTCAATCCCGCGTTCCGCACACTCTTTGGAGTAGGGGAAGAGGTACTTGGAATGACCCTTCTGGAGATCGTGCGTCACCCGGCACTCCATGATACTTTCCGCCACGTGTCCGAGACCAGGGAAGAGACGATCGAGGAGCTGTCGCTTCCCCAGGGGAAGAGCCTCCTGACTCACTGGGTGCCTCTGCTGGGCAACGAAGCGCTTGAAGGAGTCGTGGCGGTGTTTCATGACATAACCGACATAAAGCGGCTTGAAAAGGTGAGAAAGGATTTTGTCGCCAATGTCTCCCACGAACTCAGGACACCCGTCACCGTAATCCGAGGCTACGCCGAAACAGTCATGGAAAACGACTCCTCAAGCACTGAAGAGATCAGAAAGTTCGTCGGAATCATCTACCGTCATTCCGACCGCCTTGCAAGCCTCGTAAACGACCTTCTGGCACTCTCGGAGCTTGAATCGGGGAAAATAGAACTCACTCTTTCCCCGACCCCTCTTGCCGGCGTCATTGGGCATTGCGTAGGGCTGCTGGAGAGGAAGGCGGAAAGCAAGGGTATAACTGTGAACATCTGCAACCTCGGGGAAATCCCTCCGGTGCTGGCAGAACGGAAAAGGCTCGAACAGGTTTTCATCAACCTGCTGGACAATGCGGTGAAATACACTCCGGAGGAGGGTTCGATAACAGTTACCGCAGATACTGCAGACGGCATGGTGAAGGTCTCCGTACGGGATACTGGTCCCGGCATACCTGATAAAGACCTTCCACGTCTGTTCGAGCGGTTTTACCGGGTAGATGAGGCTCGCAGCCGTGCCGAAGGAGGGACCGGCCTGGGGCTCTCGATAGTAAAGCACATTGTTCAACTCCATGGCGGAGAGATATCTGTCACGAGCCGTCCCGGTGCAGGGACAACATTCTCCTTCACGCTTCGCCGCGGAGACGGCGGCAAGACCCTGTCACGGTAGACGCTTACCCTTTGCAGCATAAAACGTGGCCACAAGCAGACCGAGCCGCTCACGTATGGCTGTAGCACTGTCCCCCAATGCTCCGGCATCCGGAAGGTAATCCAGCCATACGTACTTTTTCTTGTCCCATGTCCTGAAGTTGGCCGGCAACGGGGTCACCGCCAGCCCCTCCCGCACGAAGGCAAGTCTTGCACGGCGCATGTGAAAGGCCGAAGTCACGAGGAGAGGATTTTTGAAACCGTGACGGGCACAGAGCGCACGGCTCAGTCTCGCATTCTCCACAGTATCGCGGCTCTTGTCCTCCACCAGGACCTTCTCCGGCGGAACACCGAGGTCGAGAAGGAACCGCCTTACTATCTGCGCCTCCGGAGCTCTTCCGGGTACCACGGTTCCGCCCGAAACTATCACCGGCACATTGAGCCGCCTCTGGGTACGCAAGGCCGTGACGATCCTCGTCATCATCTCCTCCCCCGGAGTTCCTTCCCCCGTCAGATCAGGCGCCCCGTCGCGTATTCCTCCTCCAAGCAGCACAACCACATCACCCTTCAAGCTGCGCGGAATATCATACGCCGCTTCCAGGGGCCCGATCAGCCTGTCAGCCACCGGAGCAGTCGAAAATCCCCACATGAAAAGACCCGCCACTATGCAGAACATTCCCGCAGGATAGTTCCTGCGCCGCATCATCAATGCTCCCGCCATTAGCAGCGCGACTATGAATAAGCCGGGAGGCAAAAGGAAAGGTGTTACAGCTTTTTTAAGGAAGAACAGATCCATAGAGTCTCATCCCGAACATTCACTCTGCGGCAAGCCGGATCAGGAAGACCCCGACGACAATGAGGAAAGCCGAGGCGATCCTGATCCTGCCGCATCTTTCCCCCAGAAACATGATCCCGATCAGGACCCCGATCACTACGCTCACCTGCCGCACAGCAACGGCGTAGCTCATCGGCGAAAGGCTCAGACCGTAGCGAAAGGAGAGGAAGGAACCCATCATCACAGGCCCGCTCAGGAGGATCAGCCCCCGGTTTTCCCTCCATTCGGTCAGAACCTGATCGCGGTACCGGCTGCGAAGCAGATTCACCGTCATCAGCCCTAACATGAAGATCACGAGCAGGTAAGTAAAATATAGCGGAGAATAGCGCTGCACTCCCGACTTGTCTATGACTGCCCCAAGAGAATAGATGAACCCCGCCGCAAGGGCGGCCTGGACCGAAGGGTCGGAAAGATTCCTCACCGGCCTCAGCATCTCCTCCAGCGAAAGTCGCCGTAATTGAATGAAACATGCACCCGTCATAACGAGGAGCATGCCACTCCCTCCCGCCACTGTCAGCCGTTCATCGAGAAGCAGTCCTCCCCACAACGGCACGTAGAGCATCGAAGTCTGGGAAAGGGGGTACGTAAGGGAAAGATCGCCGCTGCGATACGCGCGGCCATTGCAGAGGTGATAAAGGAAAAAACAGCAGGCTCCCCCTGCTCCAAGCAGCATCACCGTTTTATCGGGAGCAGGGAAAGTGCCGGGAAGCAAGGGTAGCATCAGGGTGAACAGAAGTGCGGAGCAGACAAACATCCACCAGATGAAAACGGTCTTGTGGCGGCTCCGCTTCACCAGCAGGTTCCAGAGGGCATGCATCAGCCCTGAAAAAAGGATGAGAGAGAAAGCGAAGGAACTCACGGCGCCATTATAGCTGCAATTCCCCCTTTCACCAGAAAAATATCCATCCTCTGTAGCAAGGGGGGCAGTCCAAAAGAAAAGCCCCCGGTGGGATCACCGGGGGCTGAAGTTGCAGTTACAACCAAGTTACTTCTTTTTCTGGTTCACCGGCAGGTCATGTACATCCAGGTGACATCCGAGACATTTCGGGAATTTCTCAAGAATTTCCTTCTTGTGGGGAGTCCCGTGGCACTCCTGGCACTGCGGAACGTATTTGTGCCGTGTATGGTGGCAGTTGGCGCAGTTCACCTTGCCGTGGAGGCTGGGTGTCTTCTTCCACTTCTCGAAGACCTTTCCGTGGCAGGCGCCGCAGGCAACAGCAGGTGTCGTCTTTTCGTAGGTAATCTCACGCGGCTTGTGCACCGGGTGGCACTTGATGCAGGTCGAGAACTCCTGCCCCTGATAGTGGGGCTTATGGCACGCTGAACATGCCGGTTTGAATCCGTGGGAGGTATGGCATTTCTGGCACGCGAGCTTGCTGTGCTTGCTCGGGAACTTGACTACCTGTTCCTTCGGACCTGCATGGCACTGACCGCAGGCATTCACAAGCCGGGTCGTCATTCCCATTTTCTTGGGTGCATGAGGATCGGAGTGACAGTTGCTGCAGTCGGTGATTGCCTGCCCGTGGGGCTTTGCGTGACAGGAATCGCACTTGGGCATTATTTCGTCCCAGTTCCCCTTCTTCGGGTTGTAACTGTGGAACGAGGTGTGGCACTTCTGGCACTCAAAACGGTGCTTGCCGCCGGCGGTCTTCAGGCTTCCGAAAACCTTCTCGTGGCACTGAGCGCACTGGGCTGGAGTGAGAGGGGTGGGAGTGGCGGAATACATTTCCTGATTCACCGGGATCTCCACCGTAGCTACCTTCTTACCCCCTTGGGCGGCAAATGCGGTGGTCGCGAAGAGCAGCGACAGCATCCCCAGAATAGCACTCGTCCTTTTTAATAGCACTGGTCATCCTCCTGTCTTTTATAAGGGTCATTGCAGAAATTGGGTTCAATTAATACATCTTCCGGAAATCCATTGTCAACACGAAAAACTAAAATATCGCGGCTTTCTGTGCCGCCGATCCCCCTCCAGACAGATAGTTGGCAATGAGGATATAGTCGTCGATGAAATCATGCCTTCCGTCGTGGTTGAGGTCAAAGGATGCCTGCTCCACCCCGGCTCTTCCCACCAGAAGCTCCAAAAGCTCGGCTTCCTCAAAAGGCTTCTTCTTTCCGTTTTCGTAAAGGGGGGCCACGACGAGCGGTATTTCGTACAGCATACCTCCCCTCATGATGCTGAGCACGGCTTCTATCGTCCCCTTCTCCGGCACGACCTCTATCACCCAACCACCTTCCCTCACCCCGATGGAAAAGAGTCTCGCACCGCGAACGGCAAAGCCGGGAGCAAGCTCCTCCCTCTCCCTGGAGGAAATGAACAGTTTTACTCTACCGATCCCGTTGGAAATTGCCACCGGTGGCTCCTGCCTGTACCCTGCCCCCGCCGGCGCCTGGAAGAGAAACATCAAGTTTCCCGGCGTCCTTTCTCCCTTGAATTCCCTGAACCGGTCGAGTACCGATGAATGAAGTGCGACACGCTTATCAGGATCGGGGCGCGAAGCGGATGAAGGTGTGGGAACTGCCGGGCCGGGCGGCACAGAAATCTTTGTGCGAACGGGTACAGGCATCCCTCGGCGATCTATGGCCGACACGGCCATTGTGGCAACCCCACCAGAAACATCCTGCACCTTATCAAAGGATACACTTGCGAGTTCCCCTGAAGATGCGAACGACCCGGGATTGAGGATGCCGATCCGCAGGCTGCCGGCGCCCCGTACGCTCCATTTCAGCAGGGCCTCCCGGGCCAGCGCTCCCTTGACCACCCGGGGCCCGGCCAGATATTTAGGATCGTATGTCAGATAGACATCCACGGCGGCAAGTCTGTCAATTCCCGTACCAGTAACAGCGAATGTCCTTTCGCCTGACGGGACCACGGTCAACTCCACCGCGCTGCATGCTCCGGCAGTACATAGGATAATAGATATCGCCAGGAATACCGAAATCATCGCTCCGTAAGTTATGCAGTAAAATTCGAGGCGCGTGGGCAGCTTCTGAATTATAAAGCATTTATTATAAAAAGCGACCGCACCTGTTTCATATATGCTGCTCCACCTGGAGAGTAACCGGACACACCCCGCACATGCCCCTTTCATGGAAGCGGAAAACAGCCATAGAAAGAAATAGGAGTTGCATATTCAGAGCACAGAGTATATAAGACCAAACAGGTCGTCTTTATCTGTTTGTGTCGCATACTTGCCATCACAAGGAGTCGTCTATGAAGCCAATCATTCAGATCTCTCTCTTACTGACTCTCGCCCTTATCGTACCGGTATCAGCGACCGCAGCAGAAGCCGGAGCAATCCTCATTGACGAGGGGCATGACCAGCGCTTCCTGATGAATCGAGAGTCCCCCCTCGATCTGTCGGAGTTCGCCGCGCGTCTCCGCCGGGTGAACTCGAAAGTGGCTGCCCTGCACCATGAGATAACCCCGGAAGCTCTTGCCGAGGCAACGGGCCTCGTGCTTTCGGGGCCTTTCAAGCAATATTCGGATAAGGAAATCGAAGCGATCGTCCGGTTTGTCGAGAAGGGGGGGAAACTCGCCATCATGCTTCACATCGCCCAGCCACTGACAGCACTTCTCCATCGCCTCGACGTGGATTTCTCAAACGGAACCCTGCGGGAGACGGAAAACGCAATCAAGGGGAATCCCCAGAATTTCAGGGTTCAGCGCCTTTCGCAGGATTCCTTTACCCGCGGCATCGAAGGTTTCAGTCTCCACGGTGCCTGGGCACTCGCCTGTACCGGCGACCCTTGCACCGTAATCGCCGAAACCGGAGATCGTGCATGGATTGACCTCGACGGCAGCAGCACACTTTCCGGGGGTGATGCGGTGCAGCGGTTCGCGGTCGCTGTGACGGGGAAGCGCGGAAAGGGGGAGTTCTTGGTATTTGGAGATGACGCACTTTTCCAGAACAAGTTTCTCGATGCTGAGAATGCACTGCTGGCCGACCGGCTCGCCGCATGGCTGGCAGATTGATCGAATCCTCACCGATCAGTAAAAAGTATTGCTCATAGACAGAAGGACATATCCGCTCGACGTGGTATAATCGCACCTTGTATTGCTTGTATTCTGCGGCAACTGCCGAATGGGTTTTTTTCCTTTCTGCAGAAAGGGATTACCATGGAACGGAAAGCTGTCATAGTCTGCCCCGGCTGTAAAAGGGTCAAAAGGTTTGGGGCCTGGATTGAGCTTACATATAACGAGCGACTGGTCATCAACGGCTTTACGACAGAGGAAATCGGCAAAATGTGCGAAGAGTGCCTGGATGCACAGAAAAAGCTGCGTATCGCCTCTAACGCCTGACCGAAGCACCGCCAGATATACCTTCCCTACGCACCTCCTTCCCCACCGAAGCTGAGTCTGCAGCAGTTCGTCCTCCATGCGGCCAGCCGAAACTGCTTACCTCACCCTCCCACGCCAAATGCATCTACCTGAAAAATTGCTACAATTTGCATATGAGCACATGTTTAACCCAATCTTACCCTCTCCGTAACACGCCTGTAACACTTCAATGATACAAGGAGCAAAAAAGATACAAGGAGGAGATATGCTGAGCAACCTGAGATTAAGCATCTGTTTGGTTCTTATCCTGCCGTCGTTTCTGATCGCGCCTACGGCCTTCGCCGAGACTCTGGTAAACGGAGCGGGGGCGACCTTCCCCTACCCGCTTTACTCCAAATGGTTCAGCGAGTACGCAAAGATCGACCCTACAGTCAAGTTCAATTACCAGTCCATCGGCAGCGGCGGTGGAATCAAGCAGATAACCGCTCAAACCGTCGACTTCGGAGCCTCAGACAAATTTCTTAGCGATCAGGAACTGAAGGCGGCGCCGGGAAAGCTGCTGCACATTCCTACGGTTATGGGGGCGGTGGTCGTCACCTATAATGTCCCAGGGATAGGCAAGGGGCTCAAGCTCTCGTCGGAGAATGTCGCCGAAATTTTCCTGGGTAAGCTCACCAAGTGGAACGACCCGAGAATCGTCAGGGACAACCCCGGCATGCAACTTCCCAATCAGCCGATCATCGTCGTTCGCCGCTCCGACGGAAGCGGAACCACCAGCATCTTCACCGATTATCTGTCAGGAGTGAGCCCTGAGTGGGCCCAAAAGGTCGGCAAGGGTGCTTCGGTAAAATGGCCGGTGGGACTCGGCGGCAAGGGAAATGAAGGAGTAGCCGGCCAGATAAAGACGACCCGCTACACCATTGGGTACGTCGAAATGGCCTACGCCATAGAGAACAAGCTCTCCTATGCTACCATCAGGAACAAGGCAGGGGCGTTCATCGAGCCCTCAATCAAAACGACGAGCGCTGCGGCAGCCGCCGCAGCAAAAAAGATGCCTGCAGACTACCGGATATCCCTCGTCAATCAGCCGGGAAAGGAAGCTTACCCGATCGTCGGCTTCACGTGGCTCCTCGTCTACGAGAAGCAGAAGGACCCGGTAAAGGGGAAAAAGCTGGTCGAATTTCTCAGGTGGAGCATGACCAAGGGGCAGAAGATGGCAGCCCCCCTCCTCTACGCCCCGCTACCCCAGAATGTGACGAAAATGGTAGAAAAGACGATCAAGACAATCCAGTAACTGCTGCTTTTCTGCGGGAAGCGGCAGCCCAAACTCAGCCAGCCGCTTCCCATGATCCGATCGGAGCTTTCTTTTGGCATCTGAAGTACAACGAAAATGGAAGATTGAACCCGGGTTCTGTGGTGACTGCGTCTTCAAGGGCATTACCGCGCTCCTGGCCCTAAGTATCATCGCAATCCTGTGCCTGATGATGTACGAGATGATCCGACAGAGCCTTCCCTCTCTGCGTGCCTTCGGACTGAGCTTTCTGACCGGAAGCGATTGGGACGTGGTCCAGGAGAAGTTCGGCGCGCTTCCTTATCTGTACGGTTCCCTTGTCTCGTCGGTGCTTGCGCTGGCTCTGGCTACTCCACTCAGCGTCGGCACAGCACTTTTCATCACGGAGATAGCCCCAAAACGGGCGGGTGCCGCGATTGCAGCACTCGTTGAGCTCCTTGCCGCGATTCCGAGTGTCATCTACGGCCTGTGGGGAGTTCTTGTCATGGCTCCGTGGCTGCAGCGCTCGGTACAGCCCCTGCTCATCGAGCACCTCGGGTTCCTCCCCTTCTTTGAGGGGGCACCTTACGGTGTGAGCATGCTTGCTGCCATCTTCATACTTATGGTCATGGTTGTGCCGATAATCACCTCCATTACCAAGGAGGTGCTATTGGCCGTGCCGCAGACCCAGAAGGAGGCTGCAATAGCCCTGGGAGCTACCAGGTGGGAAATGATCCGTATGGCGGTCCTCCCGTACGGGAAGTCGGGGATCGTCGGCGCCGTCATCCTCGGACTCGGACGTGCGGTGGGTGAAACCATGGCGGTCACCATGGTGATTGGAAACTCGCCACAGATCTCCCTGTCGCTTCTCTCTCCCGCCTACACGATGCCGAGCGTCATCGCCAACGAATTCGCGGAGGCTACTTCGCCCCTTCATTCAGCCGCGCTGATGGAAATCGGCCTCATCCTGCTGACGGTGACCATCGTCATCAACGGTTTCGCCCGCCTACTCCTATGGAGTGTGACCCGAAAGGAAGGAGGCCGCCGATGAGGCTCCGAAGCCGTAAACTGGGCAGCATGCTGATGACCTTGCTGATGATGCTTTCCACCGTGGCGGTATTGATCCCTCTCGGACTCATCTTCGCGCACATCATGAAAATGGGCCTCGACAGCATCACCCTCGACTTCTTCACGGAAATTCCCAGGCCGACCGGAGAGGCCGGCGGAGGGATGGCAAACGGCATAGCCGGGTCTGCCATAGTGGTCGGCCTTGCATCCTTTCTGGGTGTACCCGTAGGAGTGCTCGGAGCCATCTACCTATCTGAGTACGGAGGAAACCGCATATCCACCGCCATCCGTTTTGCCGCCGATATTCTTTCAGGAATTCCATCGATCATTACCGGGATGGTCGCATACGCTCTTATCGTTGTCCCCATGAAAGGTTTTTCGGCCTGGGCAGGGGCGGCTGCCCTCTCCCTCATCATGGTACCTATCGTGCTCAGAACCACAGAAGAGCAGCTCAAGATGGTCCCGGACTCTCTGCGGGAAGCGTCCCTGGCCCTCGGGATCCCCCTCTGGCGGACGACCCTCAAGGTCACGCTGCGAAGCGCCCTCACGGGAGTCGTGACAGGCATACTCCTCGCGCTCGCCCGCATTGCCGGTGAGACGGCACCGCTTCTGTTCACCTCCCTCGGCAACCAGTTCTGGGGAACCAGCCTCGCCCAGCCGATGGCAGCCCTCCCCCTACAGATCTTCAACTTCGCGATATCACCTTATGAAGACTGGCACAAGCTGGCATGGGGAGGCGCGCTGGTCCTCGTTACACTTATGTTCGGCATCAACCTCTCCGCCAGATACTTCGGCAGGAGCAAGCATAGAAGCTAGGGGAACGAATGAACCAAAAACTCGAACTGCATCAGCTGAATGTCTTTTTCGGTCAGAACCATGCTGTGAAAAACGTCGATCTCTCCTTCAGGGAAAACAGCGTAACAGCTATCATCGGACCCTCGGGGTGCGGCAAATCCACCGTCCTGCGCAGCATCAACCGGATGCACGATCTCGTGCCCGCGGCACGGGTGACGGGGCAGATACTGCTGGAAGGAACCAACATCTACGACAAGAGCGCCGATCCCGTCTCCATCAGACGGCGGATCGGCATGGTGTTCCAGAAGCCCAACCCCTTCCCTGCAATGTCGATCTACGATAACGTCATCGCAGGGTACAAGCTCATGGGTGGAGTGAAGCGGAATGCGCTCGATGAAGTTGTCGAATCCAGCCTGCAGCGGGTCGCCCTCTGGGACGAAGTGAAAGACCGGTTGAAATCCAATGCTATGGAACTATCGGGAGGGCAACAGCAGCGGCTGTGCATAGCCAGGACCATTGCGGTCAAGCCGGAGGTAATTTTGATGGATGAACCCGCCTCGGCGCTCGACCCGATTTCCACCCTAAAGATCGAGGAACTGATCGAAGAGCTGAAGGAAAAGTACACCATCGTCATCGTCACCCATAACATGCAGCAGGCAGCACGGGTATCCGACGTAACGGCATTCTTCTACCTGGGGGAACTGATCGAATGCGACGCGACACGGAAAATATTCACGGCCCCGGAAAAAAAGCGGACTGAAGACTATATCACGGGGCGGTTCGGCTAAGCGGTTTACCACTCTCACGCGTTGCGGTTAGCTTCTATCCTCAACCTCAACCTTGACCTGATTCACGATTGGAGAAGATAAATGGAAAGGGAGCACTTCAGCAGGCATTTCGACGAGGAGCTGAATGAGATACGCGGTAAGCTTCTCGAAATGGGGGGCAAGGTGGAGCAGATGATCGCCAACGCCATGAAAGCCCTCGTCGAACGGGACACGGAGCTAGCGGAGCGGACCATCAAGTTCGACCACGAAATCAATGGCCTGGAGATGGAGATAGACGAGAAGTGCCTCCACCTTCTTGCCCGTCGGCAGCCCGCGGCCCGCGATTTGAGATTCGTAACGATCGCGCTGAAGATAGTGACGGATCTGGAGAGAATCGGAGACCAGTGCGCCAACATCTGCAAGCGGACCCGGGAGCTGAACATGGAGCAGCCGCTCAAGCCGTACATCGACCTGCCCCGGATGGCTAAGCTCGCATCGGACATGGTGAAGGAAGCGCTGGACGCGTTTGTCAGGGGTGACGACGAACTCGCGCTCAAGGTTTGTAGGGATGACCAGCAGGTGGACGACCTGAACGATCAGATCCAGCGGGAACTATTGACGTTCATGATGGCGGACCCGGCAACTATCTCCCGCGCAATCAAGATCAACTATATTGCAAAGTGCCTCGAACGGATTGCAGACCACGCAACAAACGTGGCGGAAATGGTTATCTTCATGGTGAAGGGGAAGGACATCCGCCACACGATCGCATAGCTTCTTGCGCAGCGGCAGCCATGGAGTTATTACAGGACCGCCTGCAGCTCTCCCACCAGCCCCTCACCTGAACTACCCAGGATGCGGACCGTCACCTCGCGATTATACGTATCCCGATTTCCGGGAAAGGAGACGGAGACGTAGTGACGGGATAACCCTTTCAGATTCCCCGAGCCATCCGAGGATTGAACCAGGACCCGGATCGTTTTCCCGACGAAGCATGCATGATATTCATCCCTCTTTCTTTCTGAAAGCTCGCGGAGCCGGCGCGCCCGCTCGGTAATTACGCGGGGTGGAAGGTGGCCGGACATGGACGCAGCCGCAGTTCCGGGGCGGAGGGAATAGGGAAAGACGTGAAGATAGGCTATGGGGAGGGATTCGACAAGACTCCAGCCCGCCAGGAATTCTTCCTCCGTTTCACCGGGAAATCCTGCGATCATGTCTAGACCTATACAGATTCCAGGAACTGCAGCAGAAAGGCGACCGACAAGTTCGGCGAAGAATCGGGCTGTGTAGGTCCGGTTCATCCGATGAAGAACTCCGTCCGCCCCGCTCTGGAGGGGGATGTGGATATGGGGGCATATTACTTTCGACCGCGCTACCAGATCTATCAGCTCATCACCTATCTCGGCGGGCTCCAGGGAACCCAGGCGCAACCGCGGGACGAGCTGCCGTCTCTCCACCTCCTGCAATAAACCATGAAGCGATGCCGGCGGCTCCAGATCAAGCCCGTAAGCACTCAGATGGATACCGGTGAGGACCACTTCCTGATACCCGGAGGCAGCAAATGAAGCGATGCCTTTGAGGACCTCTTCAGTGGAAACACTTCTGCTGCGCCCTCTGGCATAGGGTACGATACAGTAGGAACAGAAAGCGTCGCATCCATTCTGGACCTGGAGAAATGCACGCGTATGCTCGGCGAAGCTTTCCAGCGCCAGCGGTGCAGCATGCCTTTCGCCGGTTATGTCCGAGACGAGAACCCTCCCTTCCGCAGGCGCTTCCCGCAGGAAAGAGACGATATCTTTTTTTTCAGTATTTCCAAGGATGAGATCGACACCGGGAAGTGCGCGGAGTTCCTCGGGGGCGACCTGCGCGTAGCAACCGGTCACCACGATTCGCGCATTCGGGGTTTTCCTTTGCGCCCGGCGTATGAGCCGCCGCGACTCGGCATCAGTGCGGGCGGTCACAGTGCAGGTATTGATGATGTAGACATCGGCCTGTTCATCGAAAGGAACGACGACAAATCCTTCCTTGCCGAGTATTTCCCCCATACCGGCTGATTCGAACTGGTTTGTCTTGCACCCTAGGGTGGTGATTGCGACCCGTTGCATACCTTACTCGATCCCCGCCGTTATCCAGCCACCGCCCAAAACGCTATCACCATCGTAAAGGACTACGGCCTGCCCAGGAGTGACCGCACGTTGAGGCTCCCCGAACAATACCTCTGCTCCCCCCCCTGCCAGCGGACGGACAACGCACGGTACCGGCTGGTGACGGTAGCGAATCTTGCAGGAGGCCCCCATTGGATCGGCATGCGGAGGCACAATCCAATTCATGTGTTCCGCAATGACACCGCGGCTCAGGAGTTCATCCTTCGCTCCGACAACCACTTCGCACCTCTCCGCATCGACCCCCACCACATAAAGAGGATGAGCGTGGGCTATTCCGAGCCCCTTGCGCTGTCCGACGGTGTACCTGTAGATTCCGTCGTGGGTTCCGAGGACGTTTCCTCTCCGGTCCACGATCTTCCCCGAAAGAAGCCCAGTTCCGCGCTCCTCTTCGAGAAACCGCACATAATCGTCATCCGGTATGAAACAGATCTCCTGACTCTCCCCCTTTTCGGCGACTCTCAGACCGTAGTGCGCCGCCAGCCTGCGGACTTCCTGTTTCGTGAGCTCCCCCAGAGGGAACAAGGTCGACGCCATCTGCTCGGGGGTGAGAGCGAAGAGGAAGTAGCTCTGATCCTTCTGGGGGTCCACCCCTTTGAGGAGCCTATAGTTACCATCTTCCCGTGCGATGCGGGCATAGTGCCCGGTGGCGAGACAGTCGGCGCCGAGTCCCCGGGCCTTGGCCAGAAGAAGCTCGAATTTCACCACCTGGTTGCAACGAACGCACGGGTTCGGGGTTCGCCCCCTGAAGTATTCGTCAACGAAATCTTCGACGACGATCCGCCTGAACTCCTCCTCGAAATTGACCACGTAAAAAGGGATATCGAGTTGCTCCGCCACCCGCCGGGCATCCTGGAGGTCGTCCAGAGAACAACAGGAACCGAAGTTCTCATCCGCTGCAGAATCGGAATGATCCCACAGCTGCATGGAGATCCCGATCACCTCGTGCCCCTGCTCCCTGAGTAGTGCGGCGGTTACCGAGGAATCGACGCCGCCGCTCATGGCGACGACTACGCGTCTGGGTCTGGCATTATTCATGTTGATTCCGTTCTTCCTGATTCATGCTGATGAAAAAGAATGGCGCGCGCTAGCTGCGCAGCCGCTCCACGAGGTGTGGCAGCAGATCGAGCACTCTTGTCACATCCTCATCGCAGTTGTAGAGACCGAGGGAAAACCGGATAGAGCCTCTCGCGATTTCAGGGGGTATCCCCATGGCTGCAAGAACGGCAGAGGAGCGAAGGGTGCCGGAACTGCAGGCTGCTCCGGAGGAAACCGCGACCCCCTCAAGATCAAGGCTCATGAGGAGGGAGTCCGCGGCCACACCCTCGAATGATACACTGAGGGTATTAGGGAGCCTTCTTCCGCGGCTGCCGTTGATCTGTGCGCCGGGCACACGTGTGAGGATGCCTTCTTCAAGTCGGTCCCGCAACAGCGCAAGTCGCCGGGCCTCCTGCATCATCTCATCGCAAGCGAGCTCGCAAGCTTTTCCGAAAGCCACGGCCCCTGCCACGTTCTCGGTTCCGGCACGGCGGTTTCTCTCCTGGGCGCCCCCGTGTATGAAGGGAACGACCTTTACACCCTTCCTCACCACGAGCGCTCCCGTTCCTTTCGGCGCATGTAGCTTATGTCCGGAGAGGGAGAGGAGCTGGATATTCATCTCTCTGACATCCACAGGCAGACGTCCAACAGCCTGAACGGCATCGGAATGGAGATATATCCTGCGACGGCTCGCGATTTCACCCAGCTGCGCAACCGGCATCAGAGTCCCCGTTTCATTGTTGGCGAACATGACGGAGATTAGGATCGTCTGGGGCGTAATGGCAGCCTCGATCGCCTCCGGGTCGACTAGTCCCGTCCGGCCCACATCCACCCGCGTCACCTCGAAACCGGCTTGCTCCAGATAAGAACAGGCGTTGCTGACGGCAGGATGCTCGACAGTTGTGGTGATGATGTGGTTGCCGCGTCCCCGCAAAGCCTCCGCGACCCCTTTGATGGCCATGTTGTCCGCTTCGGTTCCGGAGGAGGTGAAGACGACTTCCGCCGGGTCGCAGTTCACAAGGCGGGCAACCCGCTCACGTGCTTCCTCTACCGCCCTCTTCGCGTCCCTTCCTGCCCGATGAATGCTCGAAGGGTTGCCGAACCGTTCCCGATAAAACGGCAACATCGCATCAAGAACCTCCGGACGAACGGGGGTCGTCGCATTGTAGTCCATGTAGATCATTGTAGATTAACGTTCAATTCCGGGGGTTTTGTCCGCCGCTTCCCGCACCAGGTCTTCCAGGGTCTTCGAGGAGAGGAATTTGTGGATGGTATCGCCGAGTTCCTTCCAGAGGTCGTATGTTACGCACCGGGCAGCCCGTGAGCACCCGGATCCGCTCTCATCAAGGCATGCCACTGGGTTCAGTGGTTCTTCCACCGTTGTCACGATTTCGCTGACCGGGATCCGCTCACCCTTTCGGGCGAGGACATAGCCCCCGCCAGGGCCGCGAACACTCCTGACAAGGTCCCCTTTTTTGAGCCGATTGAAAAGCTGCTCGAGATAGTTGAGGGGGATATCCTCCCGACGCGCGATATCCTTTAGTGCGACCGGCCTTCCCGCAGAATTCATAGACAGATCTACAAGCGCCCTGACTGCGTATTGAGCCTTCGTGGATAAACGCATTTACAGTCCGGCTACCTTCTTTTTGAGCGTTTCGTGCTCAGCGGCAAGAGCTTGATATTTCTTCTCCAGCTCCCTTATCTGATCGAAAAGGCAAGAAATTGCTTTGGCCTCAGGGTCTGGAAGTTTTCCGTGCTCCAGATCCACCCTTCCGCCGGGCTCTTTGTCAGGAGCCATCACCACCCGCCCAGGTATGCCAACGACGGTCGAATGAGGAGGTACTTCCTTGACAACCACTGAGTTGGAGCCCACCTTGCTGTCAGCGCCTACAGTAAATGGACCGAGTATCTTAGCGCCGGATCCGATCACAACATTGTCCTCTATCGTCGGATGACGCTTTGTCTTTTCCCAGCTGACACCGCCGAGGGTCACCCCGTGATAGAGTGTAACATTGTCGCCGATCTCGGCTGTTTCCCCGATCACGACTCCCATACCGTGATCGATGAAAAAACGTCTGCCAATCTTGGCGCCCGGATGAATCTCTATCCCTGTAAAAAACCGCCCCAGATGTGAAGTGAAACGCCCGAGAAAGTAAAAACCATGCACCCACAGCCAATGGGCAAGGCGATGAAACCAGAGGGCGTGAAGTCCGGGATAGCAAAAAAAGACTTCGAGCGAACTTCGAGCTGCAGGATCGCGGTCAAAAACGGCCTTGATATCGTCGCGCAAGCCTGAAAACATAGATTACCTCATAATCGGAAGTTGGCGGAACACAGGAGCATGCTAGAAATATCATACCATACTAAATGCGTCAACTATTTCCCCGAAACACGGCGACCAAGAAAGTAGGGTACGAGGGAGAAGTAGACGATGCATGAAGTTAAATGAATCATTGACCGGTCATCAGTGAACCGGTAATATCCTCTCAATTAACATCTCATCATAATGGTAAACTCATGCACTATCGCCATACTCAGCTCGGATACCTGTTGATGGTTATCCTAGGGATAAGTCTCCTAATTTTTCTTGGCCGCCCCTGGTCCTGGCTGGGATTGGTTATGCTGGCGGTGTGTGCAGTGCTTTTTCCGGTACTTACCATCGAAGTGACAGAGGGCCGGCTGATCTGGTATTTCGGCCTTGGCCTTATTCGCAGAGATGTGAGCCTGACAGAGATCGAGCGGATCTCGGTCATGAAGAAAGATAGGTTTAGGGTCTGGTCGATCGACGTGTCGGGACGGCATACGGTGGAGATAGAACTGAAAGATGGAAAAAGAATCCGCCTGGGAACGGATCGGGCGGAAGAATTGGCACAGGTTCTCCAGGATGCAACAGCTCTCCTGCGAAGCACCTGAATGAAAAGCTTGATCGACAACGGAAGATGAATGATGGTGCCCGGAGCCGGGGTCGAACCGGCACAGCGCTAAGCGCCGAGGGATTTTAAGTCCCTTGCGTCTACCAATTCCGCCATCCGGGCCAAGAACTCAGCGTGCCCTACAGACTGACTCCCACCAGTTATGGAAACACCTGCATGACGCAGGTATTACCATAACCGGGGGATATATATCTTGTCGGGAAGTTAGGCAGCAGGAGTTCAGGAATCAACACGCTCCCTGAGCTCCTTGCCGGTCTTGAAGAATGGCACTTTCTTGGCTGGGATGTCGACAAGCTCACCGCTCTTCGGGTTCCTCGCTTCCCTGGCCGAACGCTCCCGCACGGTAAAACTGCCAAAACCGCGGATTTCGACCTTGTCCCCATTCTGTAAAGCTTCGCTCATCGAATCAAAAACAATATTGATGATCATCTCCGACTCCTTGCGAGTCAGCATGGTATTACGTTCGACAATCTTCTCCACCAGTTCACTCTTCGTCATTCACCCACCTCGTGCAGCATTTAAATTGATCAGAGGCCACCCATCTGGGGGCCTCTGTTGCGTTATTTATTGATCCCCGCCGTTTTTCTTCAGGTCTTTTAGCAGGTCTCCCAGGTTGGAAGTCGCTTCCCCTTGTGATTCCATGTAGGCGGCCAGCTCAGCTTTCTCTATTGCACTCTGCAGACTCTTGACGGACAGGCCGATTTTTCTGTCGGACGTATCCACGCTCAACACTACCGCTTCCAACTCGTCCCCAACCTCTGCGAATCCTTTCGGCGTAGGCAGTTTTTCATGCGAGAGTTCGGAGACATGAATAAGCCCCTCGATCCCCTCCTCAAGCTCGATGAAGATTCCGAAGTCGGTCACAGACGACACTTTACCTTTTACGCGGGTGCCAGGCCTGTAGCGGCTGGGAATCTCGGACCAGGGATCGGGGGTAAGCTGCTTGATACCCAGCGACAGGCGCTCGTTGTCCACGTCGATGTTGAGCACGACAGCCTGAACCGTCTGGCCTTTACTGAATACCTCACCCGGATGCTTTATCCGCTTCGTCCAAGAGACGTCGGAGACATGCACAAGGCCGTCGATGCCGTCTTCGATTCCGATAAATACGCCGAAATCGGTGATGTTCTTGATCTGACCCTCGATCTTCGTTCCTACGGGGTACCGCTCGCCGATAACGGTCCAAGGATTCACTTCGGTCTGCTTGAGTCCGAGCGAGATCCTACGATTGCCCATATCGACTCCAAGAACAGCGGCTTCCACCTCTTCCCCTACTTTCAGAATCTCGGAGGGGTGACGCACTCTTCTGGTCCACGACATTTCCGAGACGTGGACTAGCCCCTCCACCCCTTCCTCAAGAGCTATAAAAGCGCCGTATTCAGCGAGACTTACCACTCTGCCACGTACCCGGTCGCCGACCGTATACTTCTGTTCGACAGACAGCCACGGATCCGGCATTGCCTGCTTGAGCCCCAGCGAAATTTTCTCTTTGGAGCGGTCATACTTCAGCACCATGACATTCAGCTTGTCACCTACTTTTATCATTTCTGAAGGATGCCCGAGCCGGCCCCATGACATGTCGGTAACGTGAAGAAGCCCGTCGACGCCACCGAGATCCACGAATGCGCCATACTCGGTAATGTTCTTGACGGTCCCTTCCATAACCTGACCTTCGGCCAGCTTCTCCAGCGTCTGATCCTTCATCACACTGCGCTCCTCTTCGAGGATCACGCGGCGAGAAAGAACTACGTTCCCACGCTTACGGTTCATTTTCAGTATCTTGAACTTTCCTGAAAGACCGATATACTTGTCAAGGTTCCCTCCAGGCCGTATATCTACCTGAGATGCAGGAAGAAATGCCTGCACGCCTATATCGACCATGAGGCCGCCTTTCACCTTGGAAATGACCTTTCCTTCGATGATGCCCCCTTCTCCACCAGCCTCGGCAATCTTCTCCCAGCCGGCTTGCGCTTCCGCCTTCTTCTTCGACAGAACGATGTATCCCCGCTCGTTCTCCGCACGTTCAAAGAGGACGCGCACTTCGTCGCCGACCTTTACCTCGAGATCACCGCTCTCGTTTATGAACTCATTGATGGCTATGCATCCTTCAGATTTGTACCCGACATCCACCAGCACGAAATCCTGGCTGATCTGCACGACTACGCCCTTGACAACCTCACCTACCTGCAACGCGCGAAGGCTTCCGTGGAAGAGTTCCTCGAACTCACCCTGCCCCTGTTCCAGCTCCTCATCGCTATCATGAAAACGCTTGATTGGCGCGTCCTTGAATCTGTTTGATCTTCTCTCATCGGCCATTACAATGGTACCCCCTGATATATTTCGCCTTTCGGAAACCTTTCCATACTAGCAGTATTCCATAAAAACTCAATACTTTTTGTCGCTATTGATCTGCTCAACCCTCTCGATCACCTCATCGATGATCCACTTGGGTGTAGAGGCCCCGGCAGTGACTCCGACGCATTTGACACCACTGAACCATTCAGGATCAACCTGCTCCGCCGTCTCTATGTGATGCGTCTTCGGCTGCAGCTCTGCGCAGACCTCGGCGAGACGCTTGGTGTTCGCGCTGTTGTAGCCGCCGATGACAATCATGCAATCCACCCGCTTCGCCAGCTCCTTTGCCTCTTCCTGACGAACAGCGGTAGCATCGCATATGGTGTTGAAGATCCTCAACTCCCCACCTTTCGTCAAGCACTGCAGAACAACGGCCTTCAGGTTCTCCATGGATTGAGTCGTCTGCGCGACGATACCTATTTTCGCCATGCGAGGCAGATGAAAAGCCTCCTCACCGGAACCCACCACGAACACCTTGCCCTTGGCATAGGAGACGATTCCCTGAACCTCGGGATGGTCAGCGTCTCCAACCACCACCACATCGTACCCACCCTCGGACAAGCCCATTACATGGTCCTGTGCTTTCTTCACGAAGGGGCAGGTTGCATCCACCACCTCCAGCTCCCGACGCACAGCCTCCTCCAAATCATCCGAAGCCACACCATGAGACCTGATGATGATGGTGCCGTTCTCGATTTCGGCTACTTCACGAAGAACCTTCACCCCCAACTCTTCAAGCCGCTGCACAACCTGAGGAGAATGTATGATCGGACCGAGAGTAAAGGTCTTGCCTCCCTTGCCCGCCGCCTCAAACGCCATTTGAGTGGCGCGTTTGACACCGAAGCAGAATCCTGCCTGTTTTGCGAGTAGTATCTCCATGAGAACCTATGCCCTGAGCTTTTCCGCTACCATCTTTTCAATGGTGTCAACCACATCGTCCACCGTAAGTTCAGTCGAATCGATTACGATGGCATCTTCCGCCTGCCGCAATGGAGCATGTTCCCTTCGGACGTCCTGCTCGTCCCGCTGCATTACCTCCCCCACCGTCGTCTCCAGGTCGACATCCACGCCCTTGGCCTTCAGCTCGATGAAACGCCTTTTCCCGCGTACTTCGGCTGAGGCCGAGAGAAATACCTTCACGTCGGCATCGGGGAAAACCACAGTACCGATATCCCGCCCCTCAAGAATAACCCCTCCCTTACTCCCCATCTCGCGCTGGAGTGTAAGAAGAAACTCCCGCACCACTTTCCGGGCTGAGATCCTGGAGGTCAGGAGACTGATTTCCGGACTCCTGATGGCCGAGGAAACATCTTCGTCGTTGAGCATGACGCGGCAACAGCAGCCGTCTCTGCGTTCAAAGGATATGGCTATGCCGCGGCAAAGATTGGCGAGAGCATCATCATCCTCCACGGAGATTCCTGCACGTTGGGCCGCCAGCGCAACCGCCCTGAACATTGCACCGGTGTCGAGAAAGATGTAACCGAGCCGGTCGGCGAGCAGTTTTGTCACCGTGCTCTTCCCCGCACCGGAAGGACCATCTATGGCGATGATGAGGCCCCGCCCGTTTTTCCCGTTCAATCTCACGAGTTGGCAACCTTCTGTAGTAAAGGAATGAAATCTGGAAAAGAGGTTCCGATGCACTCAACGTCGTCCACGGTGACTTCTCCGCTTGCCGCAAGCCCGGCCACGAGCATCGACATGGCTATCCGGTGGTCACCGAAACTCTCCGCCCTGCACCCGTCGATTCGTCCTGCGCCTTCGATCACCATGCCGTCGGGAGTCTCGGCGATAGCAACCCCCGCACGGCAAAGGTTCTTCGCCATGGCGGTGATTCGGTCCGTCTCCTTGACACGCAGCTCATGAGCGTCTCTCAACGTGGTCTGGCCGTCGGCGAGAGCGGCGGCAACGCAGATCACAGGAAATTCATCAATCGCACGAGGGACCACATCCCCCCCTATCTCGACACCCCGCAACCGAGAAGCCCTGACCAGGATATCCGCCACCGGCTCTCCCGACAGGTCACGGCAGTCGAGGAGCTGTATGTCTCCCCCCATTGCGGTAAGGATGTCCAGTATGCCGGTACGCGTCGGATTCACGCCGACACCCCGAATGAGCAGCTCCGAGCCGGGAACGATGAGGGCGGCAACGATGAAGAAAGCCGCCGAAGATATGTCCCCTGGGACTATGATGTCCCGTCCCTGAAGCTCTCGCCCCCCGCGCACCGTCACCCCTCCCGTGAAAGATGCCACGTCGGCACCGAAATACCGGAACATGCGCTCCGAATGGTCCCGGGAGAGGTGAGGCTCGGTTATTGTAGTCTCACCCTCTGCGTACAGCCCGGCCAGCATCAGGGCGGACTTGACCTGCGCGCTCGCAACGGCGGAATGATGGCTGATACCGGCAAGGGGCCGTCCGACGATTGCAAGCGGTGCCCTGTCGCCTCCGGAGCGACCGAAAATAGTCCCCCCCATCCGTGCCAGCGGCTCGATTACACGCTTCATCGGCCGACGGCGCAAATACTGGTCTCCAGTCAGAACGGAAAAAAATGACTGGCCCGCCAGGAGTCCGGCCATAAGCCGCATGGACGTACCGGAGTTGCCGCAGTCGAGAACATCCGTCGGCTCGCTCAACCCGCGCAGTCCCTTACCGGAGATGCGAAGCGTAGTACCATCGTCGGTGATGTCGATCCCCATTGCACGGAAGGCGTTGAGGGTGGCGAGATTGTCCTCGCCACGAAGAAAGCCGGTAACCCTGGTTTGACCTTCGGCAAGGGACCCCAGCATGATGGAGCGGTGGGATATCGATTTATCCCCCGGCACCACCATTTCGCCTTTCACTGCTTTCGCCGGTTGTACCGTATACTCCACGTGAACTCCTGTAAAATCAGACCCCATGTGCTAGACCAGCAGCTCAGAGAATCGCATCCCGCTGGTGCTTGGAACGGGCGAAGAATTCCTGCAGCCCCTGTCCGTCACCCTTTTCTACCATCTCGCGGAGGTCAGCAAAGTACCTGGCGAAGAGGTCCATCATCTCGATTATACTCTCTCGGTTGGCAACGGCGATGTCACGCCACATCACCGGGTCGGATGAAGCGATGCGGGTGAAGTCCCTGAACCCCCCGGCGGAATAGCTGAGTATGCTTTCCTCGAACCGGTCATAGCCGCCGACTGCGTTCACAAGTGCATAGGCCACCATGTGCGGAAGGTGGGAAATGGCCCCCACCACCCGGTCATGCTTCACCGGATCCATGAGAACGACGCTGCTCCCTGCTATTTCCCACATTCTGCCGACCTTCTCAAGGGCGGAAGGATCGGTCGAAGGCGTAGGCGTTATGATGCACCGCTTCCCCTGATAGAGCGTCGCAAAAGAAGCCTCGACGCCTGAGTGTTCGGTTCCTGCGATGGGATGCCCCCCGACGAAGAAGGTGCCCGACTGCATCACCGACTCGCACTGCCGTACGATCTCCTCCTTCACGCTCCCCCCGTCGGTGACTATGCACCCGGGATCGAGAACGGGCGCAATCGACGCAGTAAGGGGGAAAATGGTGCTGACAGGAGTGGCTAGAAAAACCATGTCCGCTCCGGCTACTCCTTCCACCGGATCGAGACAATAGCGGTCGATCACCCCCAGCTCCACCCCCCGTTGCAGGTTGGATTCACCGCGGCCGATGCCAACGATCTCCTCAACCTCACCCTTCTCCCGCAGTATGCGCGCGAGCGAGCCGCCTATGAGGCCGACGCCGATGACTGCCAGCCGACGAATGAGCGGCATCGTTCCTCCTATCAATGGTCAAAGTGGTCGGGCAACGCATCCAACCGTAGATGCCCTGGTGTAATGCACTACTTGGCGCGGGGGTAGGAACCGAGTAGCTTGACGAATTGGCAACAGTCCTTCAGTTCCTGGACCGCCTCTGCGACTTTCGGCTCGGATATGTGCCCCATGAGATCAAGGTAGAAGATATACTCCCACGCCTTCTTCTTGAGGGGGCGTGATTCTATTTTGGAAAGGTTGATTCCACGCTTGGCGAACGGCTCCAGCATCCGGTAGAGAATGCCGACCTCGTCCTTAACCGAAAACATGAGCGATGTCTTGTCGTCGCCGCTTCCCTCTGCAAGCTTCTTCCCAATGACGAGGAAGCGGGTGAAGTTGTTTACCTGGTCCTCGATCCGCTCCCGTACAATCCTGAGATCGTACATCGTCGAAGCTATTTCGCTGGCAATGGCAGCTGCCGTGTAATCCTCGCTGGCAATCTGCGCGGCCACCGCAGTGGAAGCAACATCGACCACAGGGACACTTGGCAGGTTCTCTCTAAGCCACTCCCGGCACTGGGCGATCGGCTGGGGGTGGGAATACACCTTCTTTACATCTTCGAAGCGGCCGGTACGGGAAAGGAGAAAGTGATGTATTTCCAGCATGACTTCGGCATTGATCTTGAGCTCACTCTCCATGAACATGTCGAGCGTGTGCGACACCATGCCCTCGGTGGAATTTTCCACCGGAACTACGCCGTAAAGCGCCTTTCCTTTCTCAACCTCTTCGAAGACGGACGGTATTGATTTCTGGGGAATCAGTTCGGCGGAAAGACCGAATACCTGCTTGGCAGCCATGTGGGTAAAGGTAGCCTTGGGCCCGAAGAACGCAACCTTCATCGGTTCCTCGAGAGCCAAAGAAGCCGAAATGATCTCGCGGAACACACTTCGCAGCGACTCGTTGGGGAAGGGCCCCGCATTTCGCGCAGTCAACCGTTCGTAGATCTCCCGCTCGCGGCTCGGGACGTGAAAATCCCGCTGTTCGTCCCGCTTCAGCCGTCCTACCTCCACGACCAGTTCGGCCCGGCGGTTGAGCAGGTCGAGAAACGCATCATCGATGGCGTCTATTTCCTGCCTGAGCTCTGTGACTGTTTTCTTGGTGGACAATCTGAAAAAACCTTACGGAGGGGATCAGGGGCTTTCGGAAGGCAGCCAATGTATAAGAAAGAGGGCAAAAAAGCAAACAGTTTTTCATTACGTCCAACTCTGCACGGTTCCAACATGCCATATTGTTGTTCATGTAGCGCGAAGGGCGTCGACAATGGCCAGCCGCGCCGCCCTGAAGGCGGGGAGCACTCCCCCGACGAGACCCATGACCATTGAAAAAAGAAGGGACTTCCAGATGATGTCGAACGTCAGGGCGAAGGAGAAGGCAAGCTCCGCAAAAGTCTGCCAGTTCATGGTGGAAATGGTGATGAGCTGCATGAAGGATGCGCCGATCACCCCAATGACACCCCCGATGAAACCAAGCAGCAGGGATTCGAGAATAAAAGCCGCCAGGATGCTTCCCCTGCGGAACCCCAGCGCACGCAGGGTGCCGATCTCCGTTATGCGGTTCGCCACGGCGGCATACATGGTAATCATCGCACCGATCACCGCTCCTAGTGAAAAAATTATAGTGAGGGTAATACCGAGAATCCGCAGGAATTTGGCCATGGCTTCGGACTGGTCCGCGTAGAACTGCGTCTCCCGCTTGGCCTCTAGGGTGAGCCGTGGGTCACCTTCTATGACGGCCTTGATCAGGTCGAAGCGGGACGGATCCCGCATCTTGAAGATAACCGACGAGTAGATCGGCCGGCGGAATGCCTGCATGAGCTGATCGGCATCTCCCCAGATTTCCGAATTGAACCCGGAATTGCCGGCGTCGAATACTCCAACCACCTGCCAGTTACGCATGCCGAAGCGAAGTGTCTCGCCTATCCCCCCTCCTTGAAAACGTCGCGCAATACTGGCTCCGGCCATGACTTCCGCAGAACCAGGACGCGGCAACCGCCCGTCTACCAGCCTCACCTGGGGGCGAAGCCGGAAAGACGCAGCCGAAACACCTCGGATCACCACATTTGACGGGTTGCCAGTTCCGCGCTTCGGTAAGTTGATGAGCACCACAAGTTCCTTGGCTACGAGGGGCTGCCCGTCACTCCCCACCGCAACGTCCGAAAGGCTCTCCACTATGGACGCCTGCGGCCTTTCCACTCCGCTCTGCACCTCCGAATTGGAGGATTTTCTGATCGCCACCACGTTGTCTGGAGATCCTGTGTCCACCAGAGTCTTCCGGAGCCCCTCCGCGAGCATGAGTGTCGCAGCAAAGACGAACACCACCATGGCCATGCCCGCGGCGGTGAGGCCCGTGGTCAGGCGCCGTGTCCAGAGGTTGCGGAAGCTGTAATAGTAGGGGATTCCCGTCACCCGATCCTCCGGAAGCCCTCTGCGATACGGATGGTTGCACCGCGCCAGGTCGGGAAGACAGCTGCGACTATACCCACGGTCCAGGCGGCGATCATGTCGAAGCAAATGGTTGAGGGCTTGATGGTGAAAACGGGAAAATACTGGGCGAGTTCCGTCTCGATCCAGTGAGCGGCAGGAAAAGTCAGGGCTATTCCGGCAATTCCGCCGAGAGTGGCGATTACCAGTGACTCCCCGAATATCGTGGCTGCGATGTGTCCGCCTCCGAAGCCCAAGGCCTTCATGGTTGCATACTCGGACAGCCGCTCACGTGCCGTCATCGCCATTGTGTTGGCCGCAACCACCATTATGATGACGATTACCACGTAGGAGACGATCCGTATGGCGATCATGATCGCTTCGGTCATCGAAACGAACCCCATCTGGAAGGCACGTTCCGTTTCGGTCAGGGTCTCCGCCAGGGAGTTCTTGAAGATGGCATCGACATCGGTGGAAACCTGTGCTGCCAGGTCGGGATGAGTTACCCCGATCATGTAGAAACCGGCCTGATCCGCTCTGCGCGGTTCCGTCTTCCTCAGTGTCTCGTTAAGGTAATCCCAGTGGAAGAAGAACTGCGTCTCGTCTGTGCTTTTCTGGGCGCCTCTGTATATTCCCCTTAGCGTGAAGGACCACTGGCCGGGAAAGATGGTGCCGCGCAAAGTTATCTGATCCCCCACCTTCCATCCGTACTTTGCGGCCACCTTCCGCCCCGCCACGGCACCCTTCCTGTCGAGGATGAACGCACTGCGCTGGTCGGGAGAAAGCATGAACTCCGGGTAGAGCTCAAGGTAGCTTCTCGGCTCTATGGCGAAATTCGGAAAGAAATTCTTCTCGTCGATATAGACGCCGCCGAACCAATTACCCCATGAAATCTGCTTGACCCCCTCCACCTGGCGGATCCGGTCCTTGTACGAAATAGGGAGAGAGAATACGAGGGAAATTGCGTTTCGGGTGACGAGGCGAGTCGCGGAGGAGGACTCCACCCCCAGGTACCAGAGCCCCACCAGGGTGCGCAGGAGCCCGAAGGCCAGGATCGCTATAGCTACTCCGACTATCGTCAGCATGGAACGGAGCCTGTGACGGAAGGCGTTTCGTATGATGAGCTTGAGGAGGAACATGATTCACGCCGGATGCGGCAGCGCCGCTCACTCCGCCAGCACCCCCTTCTCCAGATGGCGGATGAGGTGGGCCTTTTCGGCCGCCCGCGGGTCGTGAGTAACCATGATGATCGTCTTGCCGAATTCCCGCACGAGGCGATCCATCAGTTGGAGTATCTCCTCTGCCGAAACCCTGTCCAGGTCCCCCGTAGGTTCATCCGCAACCAGGATCGCGGGATCGGTGACGATGGCACGGGCGACCGCCACTCGCTGCTGCTGCCCCCCCGAAAGCTGTGACGGATAATGGTCCATCCGGTCGGCAAGCCCCACCACGTCCAGCACCAGCTCGACATGCTCCCGCCGCTCCCGCCGCGACAGATGCGTAAGAAGCAATGGTAGTTCGACATTCTCAAACGCGGTAAGAACCGGCATCAGGTTGTAGAACTGAAAAATGAAACCGACATTTGAGGCCCGCCAGCCGGCAAGCGCTGTGTCGTCGAGCTGGACGATGTCCGTACCCGAAACCCGGATTTCCCCGCTATCCGGCTTATCGATCCCTGCTATGAGATTTAGAAGCGTGCTCTTGCCGGAGCCGGAAGGTCCCATGAGTGCGAGAAATTCTCCTTCGGCGATATCGAAAGAAATATCCTGCAGGACCGGGATGGTCTGCACCCCCCGACGGTACGACTTGATTAGGTTCTTGATTTCCACCAGGGGAAGTGAAGATTCTCCCACTCGTTTTTTCTCTCCCTGAATGCTATTTATCCGCAGTCGTTACCTTGCTTCCGTCCTTCAGCTCGCCGAGAGGCTTGAGAGCCACTTTATCCCCCGCCTTCAACCCGCTTCGCACCTCCACCATGTCGCCGATCCTGCCCCCCAGGGTTACCGGAACGGCCGACACCCTCCCATCCTTTACGACAAAAATAACCTGGCGTCCGTCACGGGTGGTCACGGCAGCCGGGTTTACCGCGAGCCGCGGAGAACTCTCCTCCGGCTTCACCTCGCGCTGCAGAAAGGCCACTTTTGCGCTCATTTCAGGGAGTATCCGGCTGTCCAGATCCAGGAAACGGACCTTCACCATGACCGTTGCCTTGGATCTGTCAGCGGTGGGAACGATCATGTGGACCCGGCCGCGAAACCTCGAATCGGGAAAGGCGTCCAGCTGTATCTCGCAGGGCTGCCCGGACCTCACCTTCCCCAGATTCGCCTCGGAGACGTCAGCCTCCACCTGCAGCGAATTCATGTCGGCAATAGTTACTACGGCCGCCTTGGCGTTGGCCGCGGCTCCAATGGGAGTCACTATATCCCCGACATCCGCATTCTTGGTAAGCACCACTGCGTCGAAGGGCGCTCTTATAAAGGTGTAATCCAGATTTACCTGAGCATTCCTGAGCGCTGCCTGCGCCGAGCGGACCTGGTGACGCGCCCCCTCCAGCGCAGCTTGAGCCTTCAGGTATCGGGCTTCGGCTGCATCGAACTCGGATTTGGCGACTATTCCCTGCCCCACCAGTTCCTTCTGCCGCTCGAAGGCGCTCTTCGCGTCGCCGATCTCGGCCAGGGCCTGCTCCACGGAAGCGGAAGCGCCGGCAAGATTCGCGGCCGCCTGATCCCTGGCCGCCCGGGTATCGAGGTTCTCGAGGCGGGCAAGCACCTGCCCCTCCCGAACACGGGTGCCCTCTTCAACTCCGAGCCAGTCGAGCCGGCCGGTTATCTTGGCGGCGACTGCAGCCTTGCGGTCAGCCACCACGTATCCACTGGCATTGAGAAGGGTGAATGACTGGGAGGGATAGACCTGGGAAACGCTTGCGGTACTTATTTCGACGCTCCGGGGGAAGAGAGCCAGGGCGGCCGCAACGATGGCGATACCCCCCACAAGCGCTGCAGGCAGCCGCCACCTTCTTCGCCCTCGCGCGCCCGTCTCCGGCGCCCGCTTCTCGATTTTAAGCCTGCTGAGGTCCGTTGCCATGCGTCCCTTCTTTTCCACGTAATCCAGCTTGTTTCTGATTCATATCATCTAAGGGGGGGGTGTGGGAAGTGGCTAATCAATTCCTTCTTCAAAAAGCAGGGCGCAAAAAGGGGGACAGGCTGTCCACTCTGTCCCCCGTTCCAATACGTATGATTCCGATCAAAGGCCGTCACCCGTTTCTGCGGCACCGGTAAAACAGTTTCACCTGCCGATCATCCTCATCATCTCACGAGTAAAAGCAGGCAGGTCCTCCGGTTGGCGGGACGTCACAAGTTTGCCTTCCACAACCACCTCACTGTCTTCGTAGCTGACCCCTGCATCCCTCATCTCGGGCGCTACCGACTGATAGGAGGTGGCGCGCCGCCCCTTCAGCAGCCCTGCGCTTATCAGGGTTTGAGGACCGTGGCATATTGCCGCGACCGGCTTTTCCCGCTGCATGAAATGCCGGGCAATCTCCTGCGCCCTCGGTACGTTCCTTATGGCCTCCGGAGCTTTTCCCCCCGGAAGGACGAGAATCTGATAATCCTCCGGACGCACCTCGTCGAGAGTCTTGCTCACGTTGATCTCGTAGCCGTGTTTCCCCTTGATGGCTCCGGTCTTCATGGAAGCGAGATCAACGTCGATCCCCGCCTCCAGGAGACGGTAGTACGGGACGAACAGCTCCAGGTCCTCGAAGTTGTCCGCACTGATGAAAAGGGCTTTCATGGATACCTCCGCGAAACGGGGAAGGGAGCTTCACCCGGTTCCGGGGCGTCCTATTTTAGCCGCGCCTCCACCGCCGCCCAATCCACATTGGAGAAGAATGCCTGGATGTAGTCGGGCCGCTTAAGCTGGTAATCCAGCATGAATGCGTGCTCGAAAACATCCAGGATGAGCAGCGGCGTGCAGCCGGATGGATGCCCCGCGTCATGTTCGTTGATCCAGAAATTGAAGAGTCGCCCGCTCACGTTGTCCTGATAAAGGATCGCCCAGCCAATGCCGCGCATGGCGGCAACCCCGCGGAAATCCTTTTCCCAGGCTTCGATGCTGCCGAAGTCTTCCATCTTTTTCCTGGCGAGCCGTCCTTCCCTGTTGACCTGACCGTTCCCCCCGAGGTTCTCGAAGTAAAGCTCATGGAGGCGCATTCCGTTGAATTCCCATCCGAACCGGCGCTTAAGTTCCGCAAACTCCGGAGTGGACGTCTTGTCCTCCTTCACCAGATTGTCCAGTGTTTCGAGAACCTTGTTGGTATTGGTCACGTACCCCTGATAAAGGGTAAAATGGTTCTTCAAAAGAGCCTCGCTGAAACCGCTCATCCCTATAAGCTTGCTGTAGTCCTTGGCTGTGTAAGTCATGGTGATCGATTCCTCCTTCTCCATAAAAATTGGTAATTCTTGCAAGGTTACCACGGATTCTCGGAAAGGCAAGGAGGAGCGGGATCATCGCTCCTCTATGTCCGCTCCGACCAGATCCACATCCGGACGCTCCTCCACCACCCACTCTTCCAGCTGCTCCAGTATTCTACGGCCTGCGGCACGGCTCTCGGTTACGGTAACGAAGCCGAGCAGGGCAGAGCCCGGCACATCCTGCAGATCCACTTCCGCCGCGGCCACATTGAATCTGTTCCGCGCACGGGCAAGTATGCTCTTGACGATCCCCCTTTTACCTTTGAGCGAGGTGCTGGGAAGGTGCAGATGAAGGACCGTTGAGTAAACGTGCATTTCAGGCCTCCGGGGTAGCTTCCTTTACTTTCGCCATCAATGTGCTAGCTTTTCTTAATGCACACATTAATTTCATATAATTATAGGTCGTGCCTGGGCAGCCTTGCTGCATGCATGCTGCTGATCACCCTCCTCACGCTGCTGACCCCCGGCAGATCCTGGGGGGTAGAAATCACCCCCTTCCACACCTTCAATCAAAGTCCTTTGATACAGATTTTCGGCCTGCCGGCCATAGAGGGGGGAACGCTGGCAGGACGGGGACGAATGTCCGTACTAGTGGCAGCCGATCTGGCAAGCAACCATGGAATCGACAAGACCGACACGGAAGACATCACGCTCGACGGCGAAACCTATCGCGCGACCCTCGCAGTCCGTTACGGCATTGCCCCCCGATGGGAGGTGGGTTTCGACCTTCCATGGATCGTCGAGACTGGTGGTTTCCTGGACGGTTTCGTCTCCAGTTTTCACGACCTGTTCAAAATCCCCCAGAATGGTCGTGACGAGATACCGAAGGACCGGCTGCTCTACACCTACAGCCGCAATGGCACCCGGCTCTTCCAGGTAGATGAACCCAACGACGGAGTGGGGGACCTCAGGCTCACGACAGCATACCAGCTGTACCATGACCCGGAAGACTCCCGATCCTCCATTGCGCTGAGAGCCGCACTGAAGCTCCCGACAGGCGACAGCGCCATGCTTCACGGCAGTGGCGGAACCGACTGCGCCCTCTGGATAACCGGTTCCGACACCTACGACGTCGGTGAAGGACGTATCAGCCTTTTCGGTGCGGCAGGAGGAGTAGTGACCGCTAAAGGGGATGTGCTTTCCCATATGCGGCGCCAGGTGGCGGGTTTCGGCTCCATCGGCCTGGGGTGGAGCCCGGTGGACTGGTTCGTCCTGAAGTCACAGTTCTACGCCCATTCACCTTTTTACCGGAACAGCTCCCTCCACGAACTGGGGATAACCACCCTTCAGTGGCTGGGGGGGGTGACCTTCGGGATCACCGGCAATACAGCCCTGGATATCGGCGTCTCGGAAGATATCCTCGTTGTCGGCACATCCCCCGATGTCGCCTTTCACCTCGCACTCCGGTCCTCTTTCTAAAAAGAGCGCAGTACGGCACACGACCTTTCTCCGTTAACCACAGTTAAACCACTGTGTTAGGGCGAAGCAGCGGGTTTTTTTAATATCTCCACCGGGTGTTAGTGGAAGGCGCTGGTGGCATATCCTGCCGTCGGCATGGTACCTGTGGGTTGTCAGGAAATGATGTTTACGATACGACGGGCCAGAGGATGGATGACAGTGTAGTGGACTTCCACTCCGTCGCGTTTCCCTTCTATGATCCGCTTGTTCTTCAAAAGCGCCAGATGCTGGGACACTGTGGCTTGAGGAAGCCCCAGGCACTCCCAGATATGCTTTACGTTACATTCACGTTCACAGAGTCCTGCAACGATTTTGAGTCTGATAGGATGCCCGAGCACTTTCAGAACCTCTGCCTCCCCTTCCAGATACTTTTCCTTCTCGAATTCCATAGGGTCTCTCCCTTTTCAACATAAGCTTATTAAGTGCCTTATATGCAAGAACACTAATGCTGTCAACCCTATAATGATTAAAAGAGGTCGTTGCTGAAATGGCAGGCTGCGAAGTGTCCCGGCTTTTTCTCTTCCAGTGGAGGGTGAATTTCGGTGCAAATGGGGGGCTGTACATACGGACAGCGTGTGTGGAAGGGACACCCGGAAGGTGGCGACAACGGTGAAGGGAGCTCCCCCTGCAGGATGATCCTCTTTTTGGGCGCTGCCCGACCGACAAGAGGCACCGCGGAGAGGAGCGCTTCCGTGTAGGGATGCTGGTAGCGGGAGAAGAGCTGATCCGTTACTGCCGTCTCGACAATCCTGCCGAGGTACATGATCGCGATCCGGTCACTCACGTGGCGGACAACCGACAGATCGTGAGCTATGAAAAGGTACGACAGCCTGAGCTCCGCCTGCAGATCCTTCAGGAGATTGATAATCTGCGCCTGGATCGAAAGGTCCAGGGCCGATACGGGCTCATCTGCAATCAGCAGGCGTGGATTCACGGCAAGGGCGCGTGCGATGCCTATCCTCTGGCGCTGCCCCCCTGAAAACTCGTGGGGATACCTCCGGTAATGCTCCGCCGGGAGCCCCACCTTATCCATGAGCTGAACAACCCGTTCGTGCCGGGCTGCTCCGGCTGCGATTCCGTGGATAGCGAGGGGCTCGCCGATGATTTCTCCGACTCTCATGCGCGGATTAAGGGATGAAAACGGGTCCTGGAAAATCATCTGGGTGCTTTTCCTGAAGGAAGCCAGCTCCCGCTTTCCCATTTCAGCAAGGGGTTTTCCCTCAAACAGAACAGAGCCCGAAGTCGGCGGCACCAGCCCCATGGCGATTTTTGCCACGGTAGATTTTCCGCACCCGGACTCGCCGGCAAGGCCGACAGTTTCACCTTCCCCCAGTGAGAGGGTCACACCATCCACCGCCCTGAGAACTTGAGGCGCTCCGAAGGTGGAATGGACGGAAAAATGTTTTCGCAGGTCATTAAGCTGCAGAAGAGGGTTCATGCAAATTTCCAGCAGCGGACCATGTGGCCCGGGCTGACCTCCTTCATGGGTGGTTCCTCCCCCCTGCAAAGCCATTGCCTGTCAGTGCAGCGGTCGCAGAACCCGCAGCCGGGAAGCCCGGCGAGAAGGTCTGGCACGTGGCCCGGGATGGTCCGCAGCGCCTCTCCCGGCTTCGCGGCTTGCGGCAGCGAATTGAGGAGCCCCTCGGTGTAGGGGTGAAGCGGGTTTTCAAACAACTCCCGGGTGGGAGCCGATTCCATGATCCGGCCCGCGTACATGATCACCGTCCGGTCCGTGTGCTCCGCGACGATGCCCAGGTCGTGGGTGATGAGAATCAGGGCCGTGCCTCTCTCTTCTTTCAGGCGATCGAGCAATTCGAGGATCTGGGCCTGGATCGTTACGTCAAGTGCGGTGGTAGGTTCATCCGCAATGAGAAGCTGCGGGCGGCAGGCGAGCGCCATGGCGATCATCACCCGCTGGCGCATCCCTCCGCTCAACTGGTGTGGGTAGTCATCCAGGCGACGTTCCGCTGAAGGAATGCCTACCTGGGTCAGAAGTTTAAGCGTTTCCTGCCGCGCCTCATTTCTTGAAACGCCGCGATGCAGCCGCAACCCTTCGGCAATCTGCTTTCCGATTGTAAAAACCGGATTGAGAGAGGTCATGGGCTCCTGGAATATCATGGCGAGGCGGTCTCCACGCAGCCTGCGCATCTCTTCCTCCGTAAGGCCCAGCAGATCGGTACCGTCGAACAGTATCTTCCCCGCGGAAATCTCTCCCGGAGGAGGCACGAGGCGCATGAGCGAGTAGGCAGTCATGCTTTTGCCGCACCCCGATTCCCCCACAAGGGCGAGTGTTTCCCCCCTCTGCAGCGAGAGGTCGATCCTGTCCACGGCTTTGAGTATGCCACGGGACAGCCTGAAGTGGACCGAAAGGCCCTGTACGTCGAGAAGGTTAGGCAACGAGAGACTCCTGGACCGGTGAAAAACATCTCACCGGCATGACCATGACCATAGATGGTATACACGATTTGTGGAACTCGGGCAAGGTCCGGGCGAAGCGGGCAAGGAGCAGGGGATTGAGCGTCAGGCGGCGGATGTGGAAATAAAGGCCGAATCACCGGGGGAACCGGCAAGCATTGAATCGCATCCTATAGTCTGGATGAAATGGCGAACGAGGTCGGGGTCGAATTGCCCGCCGCTGTTCTTTTTCAGCTCCTCGACCGCGGTTTCGATGCTGAGGGCCTTTCGGTACGGCCGGTCGGAAGTCATGGCGTCGAAAGCGTCGGCTATCGCAAGTATCCTCGATTCGAGGAGCAGCTGGTCACCTTTCAGGCTGTGCGGGTACCCATGTCCGTCGAACCTTTCATGATGCTGACCTATGCAGAGGCGAACGTCGTGGAGAAATTCGATCGGCTCGAGAATTTTCATCCCTATGTCGGGATGCTGCTGCAGCTCGCGCACCTCCTCGGGTGTGAGGAGCCCCTGCTTGTTGAGAAGGGCGAGATTAATACCGATCTTTCCTATATCGTGGAGGATAGCTGCACGCTCGATGATCTTCATCCGCTCTTCGGAAAGGCCGAGCTTCGCGGCCAGCTTCAGGCTGTAGCGGGTCACCCGCTCGGAGTGACCGCGTGTGTAACTGTCGTTTGCTTCGATGGCCGAGACGAGGGCGTGGATCGTATTCATGTAGGTCCTCTGCTGCTCATCGTACAGTTTTGCATTGGTGATGGCGATGCTTGCCTGTGCAGCTATCGTGGTCAATAGTTCCAGATCTTCGTTATTGTAAATCGAATTATCCACCTTGTTGACCACAGTAATGGTACCGATAATCCCGTCCTTGGCAATGAGGGGTGCCGCAACCAGGGTCTTCCGTTCGTAACCGAGCACGCTGAACCGGTCGAACCCGGGTGCATCCTTCATGTCGGTGATCAGCAGCGGCTTCCGGTTGTTGATCACCCAGGTCGCCACTCCTGAAGGCTGCATCGGCAGCAGGTGAGCGTCCGGGGAGACATCGTTCAGGCCGTGGAGCGCCTTTATTCTAAGCACCCCCTGCTTAGGAGTGTAGAGGACTATGTAACCGATCTGTGCCTGCAGAGTCTCCATGGTAGTGCGCACGATCAGGTTGAACAGCTTGTCCAGCTCAATGATCGAGTTGATGCCCAGGCCAACCTTGTAGAGGGTGGAAAGTTTTGCCACAGCTTTTTCCAGGTTATAGTTCTTGTCCTCCAGTTCACCCGCCAGATCGGCTATCTTGTAGTTTGCTCCCTCAATCTCCTCGATACGCTCCTCCAGAATTATATTGAGGTTTTCGATCTCCTTTATCTGCTCGGCCAGTTTATGGTTCATCTGGTGGATCTCGTAATGGTGTGCCAGCTTATCTTCCGCCTTGGCAAGTTGCACCTCGTTCTCCACGGTGGTTTCCACAAGACTCTTAAGCCGCTCGATCATCCGGTTGAAGTGCGTGGTGAGCAGGTTCATCTCCTGACTGCTCGTAATCACCGGCTGCTCGTGCAGGTTTCCCTCCTCCACCTGGGTCATTGCACGAACCATCTGCCTCACCGGCTTGTCCACATAGATGTGAAGAAAGAGAAAAACACAGGCAACGAGAAGAAGGACCAGGACGGAGGTAGTCACGAGAATGAACCTACGCCCCTCCTGGAAGAAATCGTTGACGTAATCCAGCGACATTTCCAGTTCTAGGACACCCAGAACCTTTCGTGCAGGGTCATGGCAGCCACTGCAATGGGGACCGTTGTAGATGGGGGTAAGGCTGTGGTAGACGCGAGTCCCTGCCATGTTGTGAACGCGCTCGTGGTTGCCCGAGCGGATTTCTTTCAGCTCCCTGCTGGGAGTGATGGCGCCGATCTCCCCCGCCACGGCGGAGTTGAGGACCACGCCTTCCTGGTTCACGATACGCAGGGAACGGATGTGATTCTCTGAACGGATGCGTGAAAAGATACTGCGCACATCGGCGTGATGACCACTGCGCATGACATCGGCGATTGCAGTTCTGATGGTTTCGGTCAAAACCTGTGCATCACGCTCGATTATATCCGTAGTCAGATGCTTCTGCTGTTGGACATTGATGTATGCCGAAGCTGCTATTATCAGAAGCGCTATGGCAGTAATCAATCCAAGTATTTTTACTTTCAGTGAATTCATCGTCTCCCGCTATGCGAATGCGCAGCCTACTGCATATCACAGACAAAGTACAGCGCTTTGACGATTAACCCTGACTAATAGTGCCTGTAAACCAGAGCCGCCGCCCCGCCTCTGATAGAATTAAGTTTCACTTATTGTAAAATGTATGATAACGGAGGTTGGCGAGACACAAGGGTTTTGCTCTTCCGGATACCGTGACAAAACGAGCGACACACTTCCGAATCCTGAACATCCGGTTTCTCTTCGGACTACCGGCTCTTCTAGCGCCCTTTGGCAGAATATGACATTGTAGCAATTCACTTGCCAAGCTCCGCCCCCTGTCCGGCATTAAATACATTGACTTCGCGTGTATTTTTATGATTTCATCGTCCAGTTTTGACAAGGATCTCCGTGTGAAAAGATGGTTACTTCTCATTCTGGCGCTGGCATTCATCCCCTCCCTGGTGGCCCGTGCGGCTCTGCAACCGGAAATGATCAGAGTAGCCATCTCGAAGGGGGTCGAAGTTCTGCGGGTGGATGGGGCGGGAATTCTGGCAACCGACGGAAAGGGTGATCCCCTTCGTCTTTCCTACCCGCTGGAAGTAAGGAGGACCAGGGAAGGCCTGTCCGTGAATGGCCGCCATGTAGGGTCCCTTGTCGCGTCCGCACCCGTTTATGTACTTGTGAATGGTAAGCGCTACCGGGGCACCATCGAATGCCTCCCCGACGCCAAGGGGATCCTGGTCGTGAACGAGCTCCCGCTCGAAGAATACCTTGTAGGTCTGATCAACAGCGAGATTTCCTCTCAGTGGCCTATTGAGGCAGTGAAAGCTCAGGCCGTGATTGCCCGCTCCTATGCCGTTTACCAGAAGGGAACGCGCAGAAATCCGCTTTACGACCTGGAATCGAGCATCATGGACCAGGTATATGACGGATCGGACAGCGAGGACAGCCGTGCCGCACGTGGTGTCGAAGAGACTGCCGGTGAGATTCTTACATACAACGGCAATGTAATACGGGCCTTCTACCACTCGAATTGCGGCGGGCATACCGAAGCGGCGGAGAATGTCTGGGGCTCCTCGCTCCCATACCTCAAGGGGGTGGAATGCAGATACTGCACTACCGCTCCTTCAGCCCGGTGGGAGCAGGTGCTTCCACTAAGCAGGATAGAAACGCAGCTTAATGCTGCGGGCATCCCTGGCGCAGGAATCAAGGAAATCGTGTCGGGAAGCAGAAACAGGAGCGGCAGGCTCGGCGAGGTTATCCTAGTGACTTCCAGAGGACGGCAGGTCGTCCCTGCCGGCAAGTTTCGCATGGCTGTCGGCTCCACCATAATCAAGAGCACCAATTTCGAGGTAAGGACCTCCGCGGAGAACGCATCATTTTCCGGTAACGGCTACGGCCACGGAGTAGGGCTCTGCCAATGGGGATCGAAGCAGCGCGCAGCCGACGGATTCGACTACCGGGAAATACTTTCCTACTATTACCCGGGAGTCCGCATGAGCAGGTTGACGGCCGACTGACACCGTGCATCTCGATACCTTCGATTATCAGCTGCCTCCGGAACTGATCGCCCAGGAACCGCTTTCCCGTCGGGACGCCGCGCGACTGCTCGTTCTTCGAAGAAGCCATGGAACGGTGACCGAAACCGTCTTTTCGGGAATCGTTTCGCTGCTGCGCCCGGGTGACCTGCTCGTCCTCAACGATACCCGGGTCATACCCGCGCGGCTCATAGGGAGCAAGGAGAGCGGCGGCCGAACCGAGATATTTCTCGTGCGGCGGCTCGCAGGGCCAGGGGAGGTGTGGCAGTGCCTCCTCAGGGCATCGAAATCACCTCGCCCCGGCCAGATGATACGGTTGCCTCACGGGGTTACGGCACAGGTAGTGGAACGGCAGGATGAAACCTGGAGGGTAGCCTTTTCCCCTGAAGAAGGATTCGAAGAATGGCTTGATCGGGCTGGGCAGATGCCGCTCCCCCCTTACATCAGGCGTTCCTCGGCTGACCTCGACCAGGAGCGGTACCAGACTGTCTTCGGTCGGAACAGGGGAGCTGTAGCAGCCCCCACAGCCGGGCTGCACATGACACCGGAGCTTCTGAACGAACTGGTCGCCCGCGGAATAGCGATTGCCTCCGTCACCCTCCACGTAGGGCTGGGAACCTTTCTGCCCGTGCGCGTGGACGACATCCGGGAGCACCGGATGCACCGGGAATTATGCAGTATTCCTATAGCTACGGCAGATGCAGTCGCGGAGACGCGCCGAAAAGGCGGACGTGTCGTGGCGCTGGGGACCACAGTGTGCCGGGCGCTGGAGCACGCAAGCGATGAGGCCGGAGTGCTGGTGCCAGGCGAGACGGAAGCGGACATATTCATCTATCCCGGCTACCGGTTCAGGATCGTAGACGCGCTTATCACGAACTTTCACCTGCCGAAGTCCACGCTGCTCATGCTCGTTTCCGCCTTTGCCGGCAAGGATTTTCTGCTGGAGGCATACGCGCAGGCAGTGGAGCGGCAGTTCCGTTTCTTCAGCTACGGCGATGCCATGTTCATCGAGTAACCAAAGATCGAGGGGCAATGCGGCCCCTCGACCGCAGTAAAGGATCATCTTGTCGTCACTAACATTCAAGGTTCTTCACCGGGACAGCTCCACATCCGCCCGGCTCGGCTCTTTGACAACCACGCACGGCACCATCGACACCCCTATTTTCATGCCCGTGGGGACCCAGGCGACGGTGAAGGCCATGACCCCCGAGGAACTGCGGGAAGCCGGCGCCCAGATCATCCTCGCCAACACCTACCATCTTTACCTCCGGCCCGGCCACGACCTCATCGGCCGACTCGGCGGTCTCCACGGCTTCATGAACTGGAAGGGCCCGATCCTCACCGATAGCGGCGGTTTTCAGGTCTTCAGCCTCGGGGAGCTGCGCAAGATCTCCGAAGAAGGGGTAAGTTTCCGCTCGCACCTGGACGGCTCCACCCATTTCATCTCCCCCGAAACCGCAATTCGCATTCAGGAGTCGCTCGGGAGCGACATCATCATGTGCTTCGACGAGTGCCCTCCTTATCCGGCAGAGTACGGTTACGTTCGCCGCTCCATGGAACTTACCGGGCGATGGGCACGCCGCTGCAAAGCTGTTCATCGGCGGGAGGGGCAGGCGCTTTTTGGAATCGTCCAGGGGGGAATGTATCCGGACCTGCGGAGACAGAGCGCCATGGAAATGCAGGAGATCGGCTTCGACGGCTACGCCCTCGGAGGCTTGTCGGTTGGGGAAGAAAAACCGGTAATGCACGAGATGCTGAATCAGTGCGCACCGTTTCTCCCCGAGGAACAGCCTCGCTACGTCATGGGAATAGGCGCCCCGGAGGATCTTGTGGAAGCGATCAATGCTGGATTCGACATGTTCGACTGCGTGATGCCGACCAGAAATGCCAGAAACGGAATGCTCTTCACTTCCAGGGGTCGCCTCAACATCAAGGGAGCGGCATATGCCGAAGATCAGTCGCCGGTTGACCCCGACTGCACCTGCTACGTTTGCCGCAATTACAGCCGCGCTTACCTCCGGCACCTCTTCCGGTCACGGGAAATCCTGGCTTCACGGCTCAACACGTGGCATAACCTCCACTACTTCCTGAACCTGATGGCCGAAGCGCGGAAAGCTATCGCCGAAGACCGGTTCAAGCAGTTCAGGGCCGATTTCTACGAACGGAGTCAGAACGGGTACCGCATCACATGAGTGCTTAGCGGCAGCAGTTGCCGTGCAGTGATACAGCTTTATACTTCAACCTACACACCCGGTCCATTGAGGAGAACCCGCATACGGCGTCTCCCTGCATGGCCCGGTAATTCTTGAGTCCGGAGGTCTTCACTATGTTAGGTTTGGCTTTTGCAATGGCAGCACCCCCAGGAGGCACCGGCGGCGGCAGCCAGTCTGCGCTGCTCAACCTGGTGCCGCTGGTCCTGATGTTCGCGATTTTCTACTTTCTCCTCATCCGCCCCCAGCAGAAGAAAGCCAAGGAACACCGGGCGCTCCTCGACTCACTCAAGAAGGGAGACCAGGTAATCACCGCCGGCGGTATGCACGGAAAGGTGACCTCCCTCGAAGGAGATGTCGTTACGCTCGAAATCTCCACCGGAGTGAACGTCAAGTTCAACAAGGGACACGTCGCCAGCGTGGTGAAAAAAAGCTGAGCCTGCCACCCGCTCAGGCGGGTGAGCATCGATCTCTTTGCCGAAACGAGCTTGCTTGAAGGCTCAGGCCGGTTCGACCATAGCGAAAGGAGCATGTCGTATGTCCAAGGGCCTAACCTGGCGCGCTTCACTGATTTTCCTGTTTTTAATGATTTCCTGCCTCTATCTTGTCCCTACCCTGGTTTCCCCTCTTCCCTCCTGGTGGAAAGGGCTCCTCCCCAAGGACAAAATCCATCTGGGGCTCGACCTCCAGGGTGGTACCCACCTGGTGATGGAGGTTGAAACCGAGAAGGCGGTTGAAGGTGCTCTCGACCTGATCGCCGGCGACCTTGAAGACTCGCTCAGCGCCCAGAACCTCCGCTTCAAGCGTATCGGGAAAGCGGGAGGAGATCGGGTAGAGATGACCCTCTACGACAAAGGAACCGCCGACACCGTACAGCAGCTGGTTAAGAAGAAATACCCGGAGCTCGAACTGCTCCCGCAGGGAGAACAGGGGGGCTTTATAACCCTTCAGCTCAGGATGAACGAAAAGACGGCCCAGGATCGCAAGGACAAGGCAGTTGCCCAGGCGCTCGAAACTATCCGTAACAGGATAGACCAGTTCGGAGTTTCCGAACCTGTCATCCAACGGGAAGGAATCAATCACATCGTGGTTCAACTTCCGGGCATAAAGGACCCGAAGCGCGCCATCGAGCTGATTGGAAAGACGGCGCGGCTGGAGTTCAAGCTGGTGGATGAAAGCATCAATCCCATCGGCGCCACCCCCGGCACGATCCCCGAGGATGATGAACTCCTCATGGAAAAGAGGGTGGATCCCACCACCGGCGCGGTTTCCGAAAACCCTCTGGTCGTCAAGCGCAAGGCGATAATTACCGGCGACCTTCTCACAGACGCACAGGTACGGATCGACTCCCAGTTCAACCAGCCTTACGTTGCCATAGAATTCAATTCGACCGGCGCCCGCCTCTTCGACCAGATCACGGCTGCCAACGTGGGCAAACGTTTCGCCATCGTTCTCGACAACAACATCTACTCCGCCCCGGTCATCCGGGAGCGCATTTCCGGCGGCAGCGCCCAGATCTCCGGCTCCTTCACCGAAAAGGAAGCCGCAGACCTCGCCATAGTGCTTCGTGCAGGCTCCCTCCCGGCACCGGTCAACATTATCCAGAATGTGACCGTAGGGCCATCGCTGGGCCAGGACTCGATCAACAAGGGGCTCATCGCCGGACTTGTTGGTGTGGCTCTCGTCGTAGTCTTCATGGCCATCTACTACAAGCTGTCGGGCCTGATCGCCAATGCGGGCATGGTCCTCAACATCGTCTACCTGATGGGGGCCCTTGCCGCACTGGGTGCAACGCTGACTCTTCCGGGCATCGCGGCAATCGTCCTGCTCGTGGGGATGTCGGTCGACTCCAACGTCCTCATCTTCGAGCGTATCCGGGAGGAGCTACGGCTCGGCAAGACCCCGGCGGCAGGAGTGGATGCCGGATATGACAAAGCGTTTCTCACCATCATGGATTCCCATGTCACCACACTCATAACCGCGGCCGTCCTCTTCCAGTTCGGCACCGGGCCCGTGAAGGGTTTCGCGGTGTCGCTGAGCCTTGGTATCATCATCAATCTCTTCACCGCGCTGGTCGCCACCAGAGTCATCTACGACTGGTTCCTGTCGCGTGGTGTAAAGAGACTGAGCATATAGGGAGGGTTGAATGGAACTGCTCAAGAAGACCAACATCGATTTCATAGGAATGAAGAATATCTCCTTCATCATCTCCGGTATCATCAGCATCATCGGCATCATCGGGATAATCCAGATTGCACTCGGTACCGCCAACATGGGGATCGACTTCTCCGGCGGCACGTCGGTCCAGCTGAAATTCGCCCAGCCGGTAAGCATCGAGCAGGCCCGGCAAGCCCTTGCAAAGCACAACCTGAAGGAAGCTAACCTCCAGGAGATAAAGGAGGGTAACAAACTCCTCATCAAGGTCGGCAAGACCACCCTCGCAACGGGGAAGGTAGCGGAAACCATAGAGGGTGTGTTCAAGCAGGAAATGCCCGGCAACAGCTTCGTAGTAGAGAGCTCCACCGAAATCGGCCCCTCCATCGGGGATAAACTCAGGAAGGACACGCTTGTTGCAGTCGTTATCTCGCTCATCGGCATCATCATCTACATCGCCTGGCGTTTCGACTTCAAGTTCGGTGTAGGCGCCGTTGTATCTACCACCCATGACGTCCTGGCCATGATTGCGGTCTTCTTCGTCCTCGACAAGGAGGTCAATCTCCTGCTGATCACCGCGGTCCTCACAATCGCCGGCTACTCGCTTACCGACACGGTCGTGGTCTTCGACAGGATCCGGGAAAACCTCCATAAGAACCTGAAGGAATCGCTGCCGTCAATCTTCAACAAGAGCATCAACGAGGTACTATCACGGACCGTCATCACCTCCATCACCACATTTCTGGCGGCTTTCTCCCTTTTCCTCTTCGGCGGTGAAGTCATCCATGACTTCGCCTTCGCCCTCGTCGTCGGAGTCGTCGTGGCAACCTACTCGTCAATTTTCGTTGCGAGCCCGGTAGTGGTAATACTCGAGAACCGTGGCGCAAAAGCAAAAGCTTAAGGAGGAGATTTCGTGAACAAGGAAAATATGCTTTACGTCGTCATCGCACTGCTTGTAGGTATACTCGGTACGGTCCTCGTGCTCGGCGTCGCCAACAAGAGCAAAGAACCGGCCGCGCCGGTGGGCAATGCCATGCCGGCCACTTCACCGGCCGAAGTCCAGCAACGGATAACCGAAGCGGAAAAGATCGTCGCGCAGGATCCGAAGAACGTTCAGGCATGGGTCCAGCTCGGCAACGATTATTTCGACACAAACCAGCCCCAGAAGGCGATTTCCGCCTACGGCAAAGCCCTCGAACTTCAGCCGAACAACCCCAACGTACTCACCGACCAGGGAGTGATGTACAAGAACGTAGGCTGGTACGACAAAGCTATCGCCAACTTCGAGAAGGCGGCGCAGATAGATCCGAAGCATGTGCAGAGCCTCTTCAACATCGGCATCGTCTACGCGACCGACCTGAACCAGCCGGACAAGGCCATAGCCGCCTGGAACCGGTTTCTTGCCGTCGACTCCTCCAGCCCTCAGGCACAACAGATCAGGGGAATGATAGAGCAGCTGAAAAGCGGCGGAGGCCTGAAGTGAAGAGAATCCCCGGCTCCGGCCGGGGATTTTTCGTTCCCGGCCCGGCAATGATACCACGGGGCATGGCATGAAACCGGTGATCGCAAGACGCTGGAACATACGCAACCCCGACCGGGCCGATATCGACCGGTTGACCAGTACGGGAATCCCCCCCCTGCTAGGACGAATTCTCCTGAACAGGGGAATTTCGGACCCCGACAGAGCCAACCTCTTTCTCTCCGCAGCGCTGGGGGAACTCCACGACCCTTTCCTGCTTCACGGCATGGAAGCGGCAGTGGAGCGGCTGACGACGGCGATTGCCCGCGGAGAGAGGGTGTGCGTCTACGGCGATTACGACGTGGACGGTATTACCTCCGTTGCCCTGCTCATAGGCTTCTTTCGTGCCGTCGGCCTCGATTGCTTCTATTACATTCCCCACCGCCTCGAAGAAGGATACGGGCTTGCCGCCGATGGAATAGAGGCCGTAGCCGCCCGGGGCGCCCGGATAATAGTGACCGTTGACTGCGGAATAACCGCAGTGTCCGAAGCCGCTCTCTGCAAGGATCTCGGCCTCGACCTCATCATCACCGATCATCATACTCCCCCGGCGAAGCTCCCCGAGGCGCTGGCTCTCGTCAACCCGCTCCACCCGGACTGCCGTTTCCCCTTCAAGCAACTCGCAGGGGTCGGAGTCGCCTTCAACCTGCTCATCGCGCTGCGCAGCCGCCTGCGGGAGCTCGGCTTCTTCGGCTCCGTTACTGAACCGAACCTGCGCGAATTCCTCGACCTCGTCGCTCTCGGAACCATTGCCGACATAGTTCCACTCATAGATGAAAACCGTATTTTCGCCCGTCATGGTCTTATACAGCTGTCCCGGACGACGAGGCCAGGCGTAGAAGCGCTGAAAAGGGTAGCCGGGATTTCCGGCGCAGTGAGTTGCGGCGGCGTCGGGTTCCGTCTCGCCCCTCGCCTCAACGCCGCAGGCAGACTGGAAGACGCCGCCCTGGGGGTGGAACTGCTGCTTAGCCGGGATGCGGCCCGCTCTGCCCAGATAGCGCTGGATCTCGACAGAAGCAATGCGGAACGTCAGGCCATCGAGCAGGAAATCCTTCGCCAGGCTCTTGCCATGGTGCAAGACGGAGCCGCCTCGGGAAGAAAAAGCATCGTACTCTCCTCCGAGGCATGGCATCCGGGGGTTATCGGCATCGTAGCCTCCCGTATCGTTGACATCTTCTACCGGCCCACCGTTCTCATCGCTCTCCAGGAAGGAAGCGGCCGCGGCTCCGGACGAAGCATCCCGAATTTCCACCTCCATGACGCCCTCAACGCTTGCTCCGAGCACCTGGTCAAGTTCGGAGGGCACAAATATGCCGCCGGGCTGACCATCGACGAAGCGACCCTGGAAGCGTTCGTCGAGATGTTCGATCAGGTGGCGGCCGGTTCCCTGTCCGAGGAGGATCTCACACCGGAAATAAACATCGATGCGGAACTCGATCCGACTGACATTACCCTTGATCTGGCGGATCAGATGGAGCATCTCGCACCTTTCGGAGCAGGAAATCCTGAGCCGGTCTTCGCACTGCGAAGGGTGAAGATCGCCGAACGGCGTATTCTCAAGGAATCGCACCTTAAACTGCGGGTTGCGGCCGGGGGACGCACGTTCGAGGCTATAGGATTCAACATGGCGGGGGAATGGGGAACGCAGGGATGCGCCGATATCGCCTTCACCCTGCAGAAGAACGTCTGGAACGGCCGCCAGGGCCTTCAGCTTCGCCTCAAGGACATCCGGCCAGCCGAGGAAGGAGATGCCCTCTGATGAAGTTGATTCGGGGACGGCACCCTCTTCTCTCTTCCGGAGGTTTCGATGCAGCGCAATGAACGCTTCGGAGAAGCCGAGCAGGTCATCCGTATCGGCTTCCTGGTCAACGCGCTCCTCATGACCGGGAAGATTCTTGCCGGCTATTTTGGAAGATCGGAAGCCGTCCTTGCCGACGGCGTAGAGAGTGCATGCGACTTTATCGCCATATTTTCGACGATGGTCGCGCTGCGCATAGGCCGCAAGCCCTTCGATGAGGAGCACCCCTACGGCCACGGAAAAGCCGAGAGCATCTCGGCCGTGATCGTGTCGATCATCATCTTCGGCACCGGCGCCGGAATCCTGTACCGCTCCGCCCGGTCGATCATTCTGGGTGGACATGAAACACCGGGATTCGTTGCGGTAGCCGCCGCACTTCTGACAATCATCACGAAGGAGTGGCTTTTCCGCTATTCGATCCGAAAGGGGGCTCGCCTCGAAAGTCCGGCGATCATAGCTATCGCCAGAGACCACCGCAAAGACGCGCTCACCTCCATCGCCACCCTGATCGGCGTCACTGCCGCCTTTTTCGGCTTCGGCGCAATGGACCCGATAGCTGCCGGCATCACATCGTTATTCATCTTTCATATAGGCTGGGTAACCTTTCGCTCCGCGGCACACGACCTTATGGACGCCCTCCCCTCGCAGGAACTGGTCAGTGCGATAACCCTCCTCGCGGAAGGGGTGGAGGGAGTGGAGCATGTCCACGAGATCAAGGCACGCAGATCCGGCCAATATGTAATCGTGGACCTGAAGCTGGACATGGACCCTGAGATGACGGTAAAAAACTCCCATGCCATTGCTACCCACGTCAAGCGGCTGATATTCGAGAAATTTCCGAACGTGGGTGACGTCATGATCCATATCAATCCGCACGAAGAGCAGCATGAAGATCTGATACGCCTTTAGGGGGTAGAATGAAGAGAACGGTGGAACGTGCAGAAAGAGGCTGCCCATGATCCAGACCGCACACTTCAAGATCGATCCGCGGCTGGCAATGCTGCTGGGCGAAACGTACCGCTCGACGGAGCACGCGCTGAAGGAACTGGTGGACAATGCGTGGGACGCCGACGCGGAGAACGTCTGGATCCAGCTTCCTGAACCGCTTACCAGCGACCCGATCATCATCAGGGATGACGGCATCGGGATGGACGAGCGTGAAGTGCGCCGGGAGTACCTTACGGTGGCGCGTGACCGGCGCTCCTCCCTGGGGGACCTCACCTCCTGGAAGAACCGCCGGGTGAAGGGGCGCAAGGGGATCGGCAAGTTCGCAGGTCTCATGGCAGCGGACATCATGCAGCTGGAAACCCGGGCGGCAGGTACCGCAACCTACCTCACGATTCCACGCCATGACCTCCTCGCAGCAGACATGGACCTGGAGCAGTTCGACCTGCTCATCAACACCGTCCCCTGCGATCCCTCCGACCATGGCACGACGATCACCCTCTCGGACCTGAATCAGAACCTCTCCTTCCCGAGCCCGGAGAAACTCAAGGAACTGCTCACCATCGAGTACGGAAGGCAGCGCGACTTCCATATCCATGTAAACGGCACTCTTGTCGATATGGAAGACATTCCCGGCACGGGCTTTCAGCTCGATGCCGAACTTCCCGACGCAGGCCCTGTCCGTTTGCGGTTCAAGATCGTGGACCGTAGACAGAAACTCAAGAGCTTCGGAGTAGCAGTACGGGTGGGAGGGAAAATCGTAGGCCGCCCGGGCTTTTTCGGACTTGAGCAGGACGAAGAACTACCCTTGGGGCTGCTGCGGCAGATCTACGGCGAAGTGGAAGCCGACGGACTCGCCGACGATACGACAGCCGACTGGGGAGCTTTCGTGGAAAACAGCAAGGGATATCGGGTTGTGGAGCAATGGGCGGCGGAGCACCTCCGAAGGGAGGCTCTCAAATCTTTCCGCCACGACCTCGGGCTTGCCCGGTCACGCCTAAAGAAGGAGATAGCAGAAAGGCTGGCGGCCCTGCCGGAAGCGCGGAAGATCTACGGGGAGCAGGTAATGGAAAAAGTGCTGCTGTCGGGTTACGGCCTGAGCGATGATCGGATCAAACCCATCGTGGGAGCTCTCCTCGACGCGCTGGCCGAAATGCCGGACAGCCGTGACACATCGAAGAAATAACGAAGGGGCTGCTCAGCAGCCCCTTCTTGTTGTCCCGCATCAGCGAAGCGCTACTACCTCAGCGCGTTTGCGATGGCTTCCAACTGGGTGATGGTAAGGCTCTTCAGCGTGGCTGTCCCCATCCCTCCCTTGTTTCTGTTGATGGCGGACTGGGTATCGCTTGCGGATTCTCCCCTGATGTCCGATCTGGTGAGTGATCCGTGGCACAGGGCGCAGTAGTTTGCGTAGAGCGTCTGACCATCAAGGACAACCGGCGCCGGTGCCGACGGAGAAGCGGGCTGGCCGGCAGCCGGGGCATCGAGGTAGGACCTGATATCGGTTATCTCTGTTGCCGAGAGTGTGATGCCGTTATGCCCAGCTGCCCCCGCTACCGGGAATTTGGATGCGACGAGGTTACCCCTGCCGGAAAGGGTCGCGAAGGAATGGCATCCTGCACATTTGCTGTCGAACGAAGCCTTCCCGGCAGGCGCAGCCGGAGCAGGTGTTGGCGTGGATGCCGGCTCCTGGGGAGAAACCGGGACCGGTACGGGCGGCGTAGTAACAACGGGGGCCGGAGCTGGGCTCGCAGAGTTCGCTTCGATGAATGTCCTGATGTCGGCCACATCTGTGGCGGCAAGGGTGATACCCATGTGGGAAGCGGCGAGCTTGGTTGTCACCGCGCTTCCTTTGCCCGCAAGCTCAGGAGACCCGGCGGCATCATAGCTCCCGAGTTTGTGGCAACCGGCACACCTGCCGTCGTAGAGGTTTTTTCCGTTGGTGCTCGTTGCGGGCTGGGGGGTGCCGGCAGCCGGTGCCGGCGAGGTTGGGGCATCGGGCGTCGGATCAGCCGCGGGAGCTGGAGCAATGCCGGAATTTACATCTATGAAAGCCCTGACATCCCGCGATTCGGTAGCGGCCAGAGTGATGCCGTTGTGGGAGCCGGAAAATTTGGCTTCAATGTTGTTCCCCGTACCCATCAGATCCATGTAGGAACCGGTCGTATCGTAGCTCCCCAGCTTGTGGCACCCCGCACACCTGCCATCATAGATGGTTTTACCCGCCTGGACGGCCGCTGTGGCAGTACCTGCGGTGGAATCAGCAGCAGGGGTCTGCTGGCCGGAAGTCGCGGCTCCGCCGGAAAGGGAAACTCCTCCTCCACTGCTGCCGCACCCGCTTATGGCGACCGCAAGGCCCAGAACCGCGATTGAGAGTACCACATTCTTCGTTTTCATTCTTACCTCCGTCTTACTCTTTTTCCGATGGAACCTGAGGATCCATGGTTTCCGTCCCTGCCGTCTCCGGCAGCGACATGTTTACCCTCCCCGGCACAAAAAAAACCGGGGCCGAATATCCTCGTGATATTTCGGCAACCCGGCTGTCTCGGTGAGACCCTTAGGCTTTCCGCCCCATTCTCGCGAATGGTTGAGTATTATCGTGTACCACCCTTGCTGTCGCCGCTCTTGCCGGCGATTGACGCTCCTGCGCAACCTTGTTTATCTATGAATTCTCCACGTTCGGGGTACAAAAAAGCCGGGGCCGAATATCCTCGCGATATTTCGGCGACCCGGCTGTCTTCGTGAGACCCTTAGGCTTTCCGTCCCACCCTCGCGGATGGTTTAGTATTGTCGTGTATCGGAAACTTTTTACTAATGAATGATTGGACTTTATCATGGTGAAGAATGTTGTTCAAGGGGAAAAATATTATTTGTTCCCTATGAGCAGCAGCAAACGTTATCAGGAAACGGCTGATGCGATGAGGAGTATGCCACGGCAGGCATTGCCTTGACATGAGCCCTCGCATCCGCTATTAACGAACAGTCGCACTCACTCCTCCAGGAACAGGTCGTGGTAAAATTCCTCCTCACAGCATTGCTGCGCAGCATCGTCTTTCTGCTCCCTGCGGTCCTTCTCGCAAAGCCGCTCGCCAAGGAGTATTACGACCAGAACTACAATAAAGCGCTCTTCAAGGTCCACACCGCCGACCTCAATTTTCTTTCCGACCAGTTGCGCACCCGTCTTTCATATTATCTGCTGATGAACGACATAGTAGCGCTTCAGAACGTGCTCGACAGCAACTTCGGCATGTTCGGTTTCGTCATAACAGACTGCACTTCGACCGGCCGTGAATGCCCTGACCAGAAGATCCTCTACTCCTCCAGCCCGAACCTTGAGTGGCGTAAATTTCCAACGGAAAAAGACCTGAAGAAAGCGCAGTACATCCTGCTGGAAGGAGCCACACCGGTATCGGCAACGGCTTCCTCCCCGGTGCAGATCATCGCGCGCCTTTACGTGCTCAAGAACCTTCCCATGAATTTCGACGAGGACTACGGAGAATGGCTGAGGTCTCCGTTCAAGAACATCGGGCCCTGGAAACAGTACCGGAAAATAATGGCCTTCTGTCTCTTGGGTGGAATACTTGTCTGGATGATCGTTGAACTGCTGCTCCGCGTGCGGCGTATCCAGATGCACAATGCCCGGCAGCGGGAACACGAACTCATCAGCAATGCCGAAACGAACCTCAAGCTTCTTGAGGAAAAAAACGCGCAACTGGAGGAACAGGACCGCTTCACCACAAAGCAGTTCGAGTTGTACCTCGATCGCATAAAGGAGCTGGAGCAGCGGGTCAAGAACGACATCGAATACCAGCAGCTCACGGCATCGATGGTAAAGGAGCTTGAAGAGGCGAAGCGGGAGCAGCAGGAGAAGCTGACCGCGGAACTCGACCAGACAAAACTGGAAATGGACCTGCTGCGGAACAAGATCGCAGCTCTTGAGACCGTCAGCCGCACCCCTTCCTCGCAGCCGGCGTCTACGGCGCATGTCAACGTGCTGGAGCAGAAGCTGTTCGAACATGTCTTCCGCAGCCCGAAACACACCCGCGGAGACTGGCGCATCATCAACAGCTTCAATGTCTCGGCGGGTAAAAGCCACAGCCAGTTCACCGACTGCATCGTCATCAGCAAGGAGTGCCTCATCGTAATCGAGGCCAAGAATTACAGCGGCGTGATCGAGTCTGACGGGGATTTTGCGAACGACAAATGGCACGCGGTCAGCGGCGGAGAACGGCGTGAAATCCTGAGTCTCTGGGGGGACAACCCTTACCATCAGGTAAACGAGTACTGCATGAGCCTCATGCGCATCGTGCAGAAGCGAGGCTCCTGGAACATCCCCGTCTACGGGGTCATCGTGTTTCCTGCCGGCACCGATCTTTCCCGCATCGGCGGGCAGATAGGCAGGTTCTACAGAATTGCGACTCTTGACCGGCTCGTAGCCACACTTGAGAACATCGAGGCGGCAGCCCGACGTAACAACGCATTCAGCAAGCGCCCTTCCCCTCGACAGATAGAGAACCTGATCAGGGGGCGGGAGATAGGCCCCGCATAAATCCAGGATGAAATTCCAGAGACGGAGAGCCAGGGAGCAAGGAGCCGAAAACCTGGAGAAATAACAACAAGGAGCAGGGAGATGGGAAAAACCCTCATCATCGGCTGCGGTTATGTCGGAGCCCGGATAGCACGCCTTGCACAGGCAAGTAGTGATGAAGTTTTCGGCATGGTAAGGAATGAAGAGCGGGCAGCACAGCTTGAGCAGGAGGGAGTCCGGGTAGTGCGCGGTAACCTGGATGACCCGGAATCGCTCCCATCTCTTCCAACGGGAGGAGCCATGGTGTACTACCTTGCGCCCCCTCCGGGCGGAGGACTTCTTGATCCGCGGGTCAGGACATTCTGTGCCGCCGTCGGAAAAGGGAAGGAACCGGCAAAGCTGATATACATGAGCACCAGCGGCGTATACGGCGACTGTGGAGGTGCACTGGTTGACGAAACAGCGTCGCCCGCCCCCCTGACTCCCCGTGGGAAACGCAGGCTGGATGCGGAACGGTATCTTCTTGAGTGGGGCAGGGAGCGGAACGTGCCGGTTGTGATCCTGCGCGTAAGCGCCATCTATGGGCCTGGAAGACTCCCAATACCGCACATAGAGAGCGGAAATCCGGTGTTGCGCGAGAACGAATCTCCTCTGTCGAATCGGGTCCATGCAGAGGATCTGGCGACAATATGCCTTGCAGCCGCGGAAAAGGGTGAAGCAGGAGAGATATTCAACGTCAGTGACGGTGAGTGCACTACCATGACACACTACTTTAATGCCGTCGCCGACTTCTTCGGGCTGATCCGTCCGCCCCAGGTTACCCGGAAGGAAGCGGGAGGGGTTATGAACCCGCTGCTTCTCTCCTACTTCAGCGAATCCCGCTGCCTCGATAACAGAAAAATGCTGGAACGGCTCGGGGTGGTGCTGCGGTATCCAACTCTGGAGCAGGGACTCAGGGGAAGCAGAATGGAAGGGAACTAGAAAGGGAGGGGCAACGACCGGCCACTCAGCTCCTGCAATCGCAGCAGCCGGATAAGGTTTTCTGCATTGCCTGCCCTTTCCTCCACTCGCTCTCCTCGACCACCTGGTGGTAAGCCTGTCGCAATGCCTCGTCCCAGGTCATGAGGTTGTCCCACTTCAGCAGTTTGCACACCAGACAGCTCACCTGAATAAGTTCCTCGTGGCTCAGGGTTGCAAGATCCTCGTTCATCGGCACGCCCCTCCTCTACTCCCCATCAGCACAACTTGACCTTCTCCAGCACCCGGTTCAGCTCGCCGATATCGAGCGGCTTGGTCAGGTATCCATCAACTCCGAGTTCGCGGCACCGCTCCCTGTCCTTGTCCGAGCTTGACGCGCTTAACACCACAAGGGGGATGCGGCCTATATCCTCGTACTTCCTGATACTCTCGATGAAATCGAAGCCGTCCATCCTCGGCAGCTTCAGATCTACAATGATAAGGTCCGGAAGCACTGCCCTCTCCTCCGGCTTCAAGCCTCCCTGCACCAGATAATCGAGAGCTTTCAACGCGTCATTCAGTACCGTCACTTTCTCCAGCCTCTGTTTTTTCAGTGCGAGAATCGTCAGCAGCGCATCGTCCGGATGGTCCTCCACCAAAAGGATGCGCAGGGGGTTTGAGCCGCCGTCGGGTTCTTCAGCCATGCTTATTTCTCCCCCAGTAGCAGACCGTCAACAGTTTTAATAAAAAAATAATAATTAGCAAAAATAGGCCCGTACGGGCAGGTCCGGAATTATCAAGCAGACCGGGGCACCCCGGGAGAATTTGATGACGCCCGTACAGCCGGATTTTAATATCTGCAAGATGAGGACCACCTCCGGCAGCAGTCACCGCCTCACCCTACCAACATCCGCAGCAGGCCGGTGCTCCGGCGACAGCCCCCCTTACTCCCTTCCCGACAGCCAAAATTTTCACTAAAGGATGAAATACGCATAAGACACATCACCCTCCGCCAAATAACACCCTAATACAGCATTTTCGCTATATCCAAAAAGATGCATTTCTGAAAGTGGCCGGACTGTAGCCCATATAGCAAGGGCACAATATTTGCTTTTCACTATATATTTTCCGTCCGATATCTTCCCCTGGATATATTTTTCTAAAAAGATATAAAGCCGAACCGATACATTACGCAGCACAATTCATACGGAAAGGAGAGCATATGCGAGCAACTATTCGCACCATCGTGACCGGCACCCTCGCCGCCGGGTTGGCACTGCCGTTTGCGGCACAGGCCGCGGACCAGGACCTCCAGCAAAAGCTGGATGCACTGTCGAAGGAAGTGGAGGCACTTAAGCAGCAGACAAAGAAGGAGCAGGAGAAATCCCTCAACCGCTGGCTCACCATCGGCGGTGACTACCGGTTCCGGGTGGACAGCCTGCGGGGAAAAACAGCCCCCTATATCGACGTGAACAGAACTTTCTCATTCGCCCAGGACCAGATGAACCTTGGTTTCGCGGGCAACCCCGTTCTATTCGGGCCAGCGGTGGCTAATTTCATGAACTTCCAGTCTGCCATGAGGAACGCCACGACCTACAGCGCCGCCAACACCTTCCTCGCAACCCACGGCGCTCCCGGCGGACTTCTCGATCCGGCCAACCCCGGAGGGCTTTTCGCATTCGCTCAACAGACCCCATCCTACAAGCCGAAGAACGATACCCTTTACACCAATCGCCTTGGTCTCGACCTGCATGCGAAAGCAACCCAGGATGTAACTGTGAACGTCCGTCTTCTCATGTACAAAACCTTCGGGTCCAACACCGATGCTGCAGTCACCGGCAGCGGGAATCCCTATTTCGCGGACCGGGTAGGGGTCTTCGACGGCACCCTCGGCCATATCCCCTCCTCCGACTACGTCAACGTCGATCGGGCGTATGCTACCTGGGCAAACATAGGCGACGAGCCGGTATGGTTTTCAGTCGGTCGCCGTCCCTCCACCAATGGAATACCGGAGCACCTCCGTCTCAATACAGAGCGCCCCGGCAACGGCGGAACCCCAGCTCTGCTGGTGGATTACGCCTTCGACGGCATGACCCTGGGATGGGCCCCCGACATCGAGGCTCTTCCGGGCGCGTACGGAAAGATATGCTACGGGCGGGGCTTCGATTCAGGCATCGAGAACCCGGCAGGCAATACGCTGCGTGACACCGACATGCTGGGGGTAGCAATCGTCCCGGTCGACACCGACCCGCTCCGTATTCATCTCCAGTGGAATCGCGGCTTCAATATCTTCGACTTTCCGGAGATGCGGAGCTCCGCTTTCGGCGATACCGCACCCAGCGTCAATCTCGGGGACATCGACTGGTTCGGCACCGGCGTCCTGAGCACCCTCAAGAAGGTGGGCCCCGGCAATCTTAATGTGTTCGCGGAGTTCGGTCTCAGCGTGACCCATCCAAACGACAATGTCTCCGCCAATGCAGGGTTCCAGGGGCTCATGACCGGCTCTTTCTTCAACCCCGAAGCCCCCAGTGACAAAACCGGCTGGGCCACGTACGTAGGTGCCCGTTACGACCTGCCGACCGGGACAAAGATCGGCGCGGAATACAACCACGGCTCCAAGAACTGGATCACATTCGCACCTGCCGCAGACGACATGTGGACCGCCAAGGCGGGAACCCGAGGCAACGTCTACGAGGGCTACCTCATCCAGGATCTCAACCTGAAGCCGATCTCCTCATACCTGTCCAAGACCTTCTTCAAGGTCGGCTACCAGTATTACGACTTCGAGTACACCGGCAGCAACAACTGGGTCGGAGCTCCCGTCAAGATATCGAGCCTGAACGGCCAGCAAATGCAACTCCTCACCCCGCTGAAAACCGCGCAGAACATTTACGCTACCTTCGAAGTCAAATTTTGATCCATCGGGCGGGCGCATCATGCGCCCGCCTACAAACAGCGTCACCGTATAAGGAGAAGAACCATGAAGAAGCTGGTAAGCGTTTTTACTTTCGTCACCCTCATTGCCCTCGGCATTTCCTACGGCAACATTGCTCATGCGGAAGAGGTGAAGATGGTAGGCGTCATCACCAAGATCGAGGTCGCCGGCAAAGACGCCAAAACGGCCACCATCGTCCTCAAAGACAACAAAACCGATGAACTTGTCACTGTCGTCGTCAACGACGAGCTTACCCTCGACAAGTTCAAGGACAACCGTATCGTCGAAGGGGACGAGATCCGCTGCAAGTACGAAACGAAAGAGGGGCAGAACATCAGCCTGATCTTCAAAAAGACGGCGGGCTGCTGAGAAAAAAGGCGCCCGCACAGGAGCGTCTCACCGAGCACCCGCACCAGGCGGGTCGAAAGAAAGGCAGGGAGATGAAACCGGCATATCGTTGGATCGCGGCATCGGCAGCGCTTCTCGTTGCGAGCACCGCATTTACCGCGGAACACCCGGGTAAGGAGTACATTGAGAAGAACGGCTACAAGGGCCCGGCCACCTGTGAGGAATGCCACCCCGGCACCGCCCGAAAATTCCTCGATACCGTCCACTGGAACCATGCTTCGAAAGTTGCCAATGTGGACAACCTGGACCCGAACAAAGAATACGGAATGAAGAACCGCGTCTACACCTTCTGCAACGGGAACGACATCGTCAATGACCTGAAGGAAACTCCGAAAAATGCCGCAGGTAAAACCAAGATTACCGGGTGCAGCAGCTGCCACCCGGGGAATCACCTGCAGGGGGTGGGAAGCACTGGTCCCGAAGCGGAAGCAGCAATAGACTGCCTCGTCTGCCACTCCTCCGACTACGATTTTCGCCTTAGGAAACTCTCGAAAAACGAAAAGGGAGAGGTGGTGATGGGGCAGGACCGGACGGTTAAAGCCGCCATGTCGGTGGGCAAACCCGGGATAAAGAACTGCATGGTCTGTCATGAATCCGCGGGAGGAGGCGTTCTCGTAAAGAGAGGATTCGCTTTCACGAAGGAATACGACGTCCACGCCGCGAAAAAAATGGTCTGTGTGGACTGCCACAAGGCCAAGGACCACAAGATTCCCACGGGTTACGACCCCAACAACTGGGCCAACGACGGCGTCCGGGTCTCCTGCCTCGACTGTCACGGCGACAAGCCGCACAAAGACAGCGACTACAACCGGCATACCGCCAGGATCGCCTGCGAGACATGCCACATTCCCCGCACCGGCGGAGCCTTCGCCAAGGATTTCACCAAGTGGGAGATGGGTAGCGACAAGTTCTACGAGCCGACCACCCTTAGAAAAGAGGTCAACGAGAACGTCCCGGTCTATGCCTGGTACAACAAGACGGTGGAAAACATGCCGCATCTCATCGGCCCGAAAGGGAGCAGGACCGACAAGGCAAGCAAGATATACCCCTTCAAGATGTACCTGGGGAAAGGTTACTACGACGAGTATACCGGCCAGCTTCTCGCAATGGACTTTGCCCAGCCGATGGCTACCGGGGACACCCTCGCAGGCATAGCTTCGGCAGCGAAGACCCTGGGCATCGAGAAATACAAACCCGTTCCGGGATGGCAGACCATCTACTTCTCCATAAGCCACCTGGTAACGAAGAAGAAAGCACTCACATGCGAGAACTGCCACGCGGCCAACGGAGTCCTCAACTTCAAGGCCCTCGGCTACTCCGACTATGAAATCCTGCGTCTCACGAGCCCGGCTGTCTACTTCGAGAAGCTGGCCGAGAAGCAGAAGGAAGATTGGTAAAAAAAATTAAACTCAGGTTGAGGTCTCCGTTCGCTATTCTCACAGGTTGAGGTTAAGTGATTCCCTTAACCTCAACCTTAACCTCAACCTGCCTTTTGGAGGTGTGCATGCCCAGGTTCACCCGCAGATCGTTCCTGAAAATATCGGGCGCTGCGTCAATAGGACTCACCGCAGCCAAAGTGCCCCAAACCGTCCTCTCATGGGCGGAAGAAACAGGTAACGAAGAGCTGAAAAAAGTCCCCACGTTCTGCGAGCTCTGTTTCTGGAACTGCGGGCTAGTCGCCAAAGTCGAAAACGGCAAGGTGATAAAGGTCGATGGAAACCCGCTGAGCGAACGGGGACGAGGCCGTCTCTGCGGCCGGGGTAATGCCGCTCTCGGCTCCCTGTACGACCCTGATCGCCTCAAGTTTCCCCTGATCAATACCGGAAAGCGCGGGGAGCCGAGATGGAAGCGTGCCAGCTGGGACGAAGCGCTCGGCGTCGTAGCAGGAAAGCTCCAGGCAATCAGGGAAAAATACGGGCCGGAAGCGGTGGCGCTTTTCTCCCACGGCACCGGAGGCGCTTTCTGGAAGCATCTCCTCAAAGCCTACGGCAGCCCCTACTACACCGCTCCCTCCTTCGCGCAGTGCCGCGGTCCCCGCGACGTCGGCTTTACAATGACCTTCGGCACCGAACTGGGCTCCCCCGAATTCTACGACTTCAGCGAAAGCAGATACATCGTCCTCCTGGGGTGCCACCTCGGGGAAAACGCCCACAACAGCCAGGTTCAGGATCTCATTCATGGGCTGAACAAAGGGGCCAAGCTCTGCGTGGTAGACCCCCGACTCTCCAACATCGCCGGGAAAGCCGACCATTGGCTCCCCATTCGCCCGGCCACCGACCTGGCGCTTCTCCTGGCCTGGATCAGGGTCATTGTAAACGAGGAGCTGTACGACGCGGAGTATCTTAAGGCATATGCCATGGGACTTCCCGAGCTCAAAGCAGCCGTGCAGGACTACACCCCCGAGTGGGCCGAGAAGGAAACCGACATACCTGCTGCGACCATCGTCAATGTCGCCCGCGAACTGGCGGCCCACAAGCCGAACGTCATCATATCGGGCGGGCGATTCAGCGCCTGGTACGGCGACGATGCCCAGAGAAGCCGCGCCGTGGCTCTCCTGAATGCGCTTCTGGGCAGCTGGGGAAGGCCCGGCGGAATCTACCTGCCGGCAAGCGGGAAGGTTCCCGAATATCCAGGCCTGCCGGAGTACCCCGAGCACCGCGAGGATCTGCCTGCACTGGATGGCGCCTACCCCTTCGCCCTCTCCCAGACCACAACCTCCATCCGGACCGCGGCCATCACGGGTGAGCCGCACCCGATCAAGGGATGGCTCGTCTACGGCTGCAACCTGATGAAGACCATGCCCGACACGGCAGAGACGATCAAGGCGATCAACAACCTGGACCTTCTCGTCGCCATTGACATTCTTCCCGCCGACATCGTGAAATGGGCGGATGTAGTCCTCCCCGAATGCACCTATCTCGAGCGCCACGACACCCTCAGCCTCGGAAAATTCAAGGAGTTCGAGGTAGCCATCCGCCAACCGGCGATAGACCCGATGTGGGAGAGTAAGCCGTCCTGGTGGATTACGAAGGAGCTTGGAAAAAAAATGGGGCTCGAAGCGTACTTCCCATGGAAGGATGGGGAGGAGTATCTGGCAAAACGTTGCGAGGCGGCAGGAATAAGCTATGCCGAGCTGAAGGAGAAGGGGGTGGTGAAAGTCCCCGGGACATCCGCCCCCTACATCACGCCACTCAACCAGCCCACCTTTGAAACCCCCTCGGGAAAGATAGAGCTCCATTCAGCGCAGCTGGCCGAGAAGGGATTCGATCCGGTGCCCAGGTACACGCAGCACGAGCAGGCACCGTCAGGCTTTTTCAGGGTCCTCTTCGGGCGATCACCCCTCCACACATTCTCCCGGACCACCAACAATTTCATGCTCACCGACCTCACGCCGGAGAACTCCGTATGGGTAAGCGCAGTGAAAGGGAAGGAGCTGGGGCTGCGGGACGGGGACTACGTCCGGCTGGAGAACCAGGCGGGATACAAGTCGCCGGGCAGGATCAAGGTAAGGTTGACGCAGCGGCTTCGCCCAGACTGCGTTTACATGGTTCACGGTTTCGGAGTTCGCTCGAAAGGGATGACCCGGGCCGACAACAAAGGGATCGGCGACGAGGAAATGCTGGCGAAGTACACCATCGACCCTCTGATGGGGGGAACCGGAATGAGGTCAAACTTCGTCAAGATCGTGAAGGAGGGATAGCATGCAATTTTCCGGTGTCGTTTTCCCCGACAGGGAAAGACTGTCGAAGGCGTTTTCCGATGTTCTCAAGGGGAAGGGGGGAATCCCTTTCTATCTTTCCCTGATCGGGCTCGTCGTCGGCTTCTACGCCATAGCCACCATTTTCATCCAGGGGCATGCCAAGACCATCAACACGAGCAACCTGGTCCCGTGGGGGCTCCAGATATCCACCTACATCTACTTCGCGCTCCTCTCCACTGGCTGCACCTTCGTCAATTTCTTCGGCCACGTCTTCTTTGAGGAGAAATACCGCCCCTTTGCCTCCCGGATCATATTCATCGGCATCATTACAGCTGTCGCCGCTTTTTTCTCGCTGGCGACGGAGATGGGGCGCATCGACCGGATGTACAACTTCCTGCTGTCGCCCAACCCGAAATCGCCGATGTTCTGGATGGCGGTCTGGTACACCTGTTACGTCCTGATCATCACGAAAGAGTACATCAACATCCAGACGCACCGGCACTCGAACAGGGTGATGTGGGGTGCGTTCTTCACCGCAGTGATAACGCACAGCACACTGGGCAGCCTCCTCGGGACGGTCAGCTCCCGCGTCTACTACTACAGTGCGATCATGCCGATCTACTTCCTCTTCATCGCCTTTCTGACCGGATGCGCCCTTACCACCGTCATCGCCGCCCGTACCGTGAAACGGAAGAATCTCAACGCCGACTATCACCTTTCTCCGTTCGTCGTGCTGCTGAAAATCGGCCTCGGCCTCGCCCTGATACTCACTTTCTGGCGCACCACCGTCGGGCTGACCGGGCATATGGCGGGGTCGGAAGTATTCTCTCTTACCCTCATCAACAGCTTCGTTTTCGGAATCGTCATCGTGATCATCATTCCGTATCTGCTGCTCAAAGTCGGGAAGGGACCGAACTGGCTGATGTTCGTAGGCATCTTCATCATGGTCACGCAACTGAAGGCGCGCAACGACCTCGTCATAGGGGCCTTCAAGATTCCGGTATTCCGGGTCTACGAGATGCCGGAGGTGGTGCACTACTCGCCGTCAATCTATGAATACCTGGTGGTCGTCGCTTCGGCCTCTCTGGTCACGGCAGTCTACAGCATATTCAACCGCTCCGGCGTCTTCGATCCCCACCCCGCCAAGGAGGTCAACTGATAATGGAACAGTTCGAAGGTAAAGATATTCTTGACATCATGCGGGAAGACCTGCAGCGGGCACTCAAGAAACCGCGCAACCAGCGCCGCTGGGCGATGGCCATCGACCTGAAGAAGTGCATCGGCTGCCATGCCTGCACCACCGGCTGCATGTCGGAAAACCTCACGCCTCCAGATATCCACTACCGGCCGGTGAAGGAGGAAGAGACCGGCGAGTTCCCCAACACGTCGATGCGGTACCTGCCGCGCCCCTGCATGCAGTGCGAGAATCCCACCTGCACACCGGTCTGCCCGGTGACAGCTACATACGTCCGCGACGACGGGATCGTCTATATCGACTACAAGAAGTGCATTGGCTGCCGCTACTGCATCGTCGCCTGTTCCTACGGTGCGCGATCAGCGGACGTTGGACGCTACTTCACCGGGGATATGAAGAGGGAGACGTACGAAGTCGAAAACTCAGGGGAGTACGGCAAGACCTTCAAAAGGAAGAGCCACTGGCATTCTCCCATAGGAAACGCCCGCAAGTGCCACTTCTGCGTTCACCGTATCGAAAAGGGGGAACTGACACGCTGTACGTCCACCTGCCTCGGGCACGCCACCTACTTCGGAGACCTCAACGACCCCCAGAGCCTCATCGCGAAGGTAAGCTCCCGCCCCAACACCTTCCGCTACCGGGAGGAACTGGGAACGAAGCCGATGGTCGTGTATCTTCTTTAACATCTGTGGAAACGCAGGAAGAAACGTGATAATAAACGGTATCGCACCCCGGTGCAGATCCTCATTCCAACCAGGAGGGAAAACATGAAACGACTTGCCGTACTGTTCGCCTCAGCTCTGCTCACCCTTAGCCTTTCAGGGCTCGCAGCCGCCGAGGAAGCGAAGCCTGCGGAAAAAAAGGACGCAGCCGCCGAGGCCAAGCCCGCTAAAAAAGAGAAAAAGAAGAAAGAGGCAGCAGGAGCTGAAAAGAAGGACGCCGAAAAGCCGGCTGCAAAGAAAGCAAAAAAGAAGGAAAGCGCCGGCTGCTGATCCTGCCATCGCTATGGCAAAAGAGCCCCTCCAGACGGAGGGGTTTTTTGTTTGCAGACCCCCCGGGAGAAATTAAATTAAGTTGAACAAATTATAAAATCATGATACTCATGCGCCAGTAGCACGACTAAGCATTTTTGTAACACACTCGACAGATTTCAGTCGTACATTCGACCGGATTATTATATGTTGCGGTAGCACTATTTTGTTTTTCGTATGCGGCCATCAAGACCGCAAGGAGAACCCATGCACATACCGGACGGGTATCTCGGCCCTGTCACCTACGGCGCCTGCTGGGCCGGAATGCTGCCGATCTGGGGCTATGCATCCCGGAAAGTGAAGCTGACCGTCAAGACGGCCGAAGTTCCCTATCTTGCAATGGGAACCGTTTTCAGCCTGGTTGCGATGATGTTCGTTCTACCCCTTCCCGGAGGAACGACCGGCCATATTTCAGGGACAACTCTTGTGGCGATCCTCCTGGGGCCATGGGCGGCGATTGTCGCCGTTTCCGTTTCGCTGATGATTCAGGCGATCGTGATGGGGGACGGGGGCATTACGGCCATCGGTGCAAACTGCTTCAATGTCGCGGTCATCGGAGCGCTGTGCGGCTCCGCCATCTACCGTCTGATTGTGGGTGCAGCAACAAGATGGGGTGAACAGGGGACTACGGTTTCCGCCGTTGCAGGGGCGGTGGCAGCCTACCTTGCCACAAACCTCGGCGCACTGTCGACCGCGGCGATGTTAGGGCTGCAACCATTGATCTACGGCGACAAGCCTGGAAGCGGATACTTTCCTTTTCCGCTGGAAGTAGCCATCCCGGCTACAATGCTGCCGCACCTCACCATGGTGGGCATCCTGGAAGCGACTGTCACCGCGCTGGTGCTGGCATTTCTCACAAAGAAGGGGGTTGCCGTGAAAGGGGGAGCGCAACTGGTTGCCTTATTTGCGGCCGCTCTGTGCATGGGTGCGGCGGCAGCTTCGGCACACGACTACTGGATTGAGAGGATGGGGAAGCATTACGCTGTAGTCTATGGCCATCGTGAGCAGCGACTGGAGTACGATCCCGCGAAAGTGAAGAGGGTCACAGTCTACAATGCCGCAGGGGTGCAGCTGGACTTCAAAAAGGAGGTCCGGTCAAAGGCGATGCTGATCCATCCTTCAGGCAAGGCCTGCCTGATCCTGGCGGACCTGGAGAGCGGCTACTGGTCCAAGACGATATACGGCCTGAAGAATCTCCCAAAGCGCAAGGCAACGCGCCCCATCGAGTCGTTCAAAGCCTACCATTACTCCAAATCGATAGTATCCGCAGGCGAAGCTGCGCTGAAACCTGTGGAAGGGCTGAGACTGGATATCGTGCCGATTCGCAATCCGCTCGACATGAAGGCGGGTGACACCCTGCCACTCAAGGTCCTTTTCGACGGAAAGCCGTACGCGGGAGCACCCGTGGAGGGAGACCACGACAAGATAGGTCAGACCGACGGAGAGGGAACGATTAATGTGACGCTGAAGAAAGGTCGCCAGATCTATACCGTAGAGAGGCGCGACCCGATCAGGAACGACCCGGATGCCGATTACGCAGCAACTACGACGACCCTGACCTTCGAGGTGAACAGATGAGGCCGCTAAGACTTCCCATTACGCTGGCGCTCCTGCTCTTGAGCGCCACCCCCGCCCTGCCCCATTCGATCAATTATCATGTCGAGCAGAAGGGGATGGCAGTCCGCGCATACTATTCGGAAAAGGACGCTGCCGTTTACTCCCAGTACGAGCTGTACGGACCCGGAGATAAAGAACCTCACCAGACCGGACGCACCGACAAAAACGGCTATGTCGGGTTCGTTCCCGACCGTCCCGGAATATGGAAACTGCAGGTGTGGGGCGAGTCCACCCACGGCTTCCATGGGGTAACGACCGAGATCAAAGTGGACAAGGCGCTAGGCCTTGAAGGGTTCAGCAAGCCTATGGTGGCCGCCTACACCAAGTATGTCACCGGCATCAGCCTGATCATCGGCATTTTCGGCATCTATGGTTTTGTGGCGTCAAGGAAGAAGGAAACACCTCCCCGCATTTGATATTCACTGCAATTAACAGGAGAGCACGATGAAGGAACTGATTGCACTACTTGCTCTTATGTTGGTCCCGGCAACCGCTTCGGCCCACCATGGCGGGGTCACGCTCGCTTTCGGCCCCGGCAGCCCCATCGAAACCAGCTCTCCGCTGACGCTGCCCGAGGGGGCGTTCGTTACCGGCGTTCGGGCCGAGCAGGTGGAATGGAGGAGAGTACACGCTCCGGAAGACAAATCATCCTTCACCTTCCTTAACGCCAACTTCAGCTACGGCTTCACCCCTGCGCTCATGGGCACTTTCATCGTCCCGTATTACGTGAAGCGCACGGAGGGCAACGGCTCCAACGCCGGGCTGTCCGACGTGAAGCTGCAGTTCACTTACGGCTTTCACCATGACCCTGCAACAGGGTTCTCACGCAACACCGAGAAGGATTCCGCCATGTCCATGGAATCTCTGGGCGACAGAACATGGCTCACCGTTTCGGCAATGGCGAGCATCCCCACCGGAGACCACAACGAGGCGCTGAATGACGGGACCCTCGACCCCGGAATGCAGACAGGTTTCGGAGCACCTTCATACACGCTGGGAATAGCGGCAGCCCGCGCTTTCGGTCCCTTGACAATGAATGCAGAGCTCAGCACCGACATCTTCACCGAGCGAGATAATTTTCAGTTCGGTTCCGAAGTGCGGGGAAATCTGGCAGGCGTTTACGAACTGTACGGCAACGACAACCTTTTTGTTTCCAGGGTAGACGGCATTCTCGAACTGAACTACCTCCACCTGGAGCGCGACCGTGAAAATGGCGTTGGACTTGAAGGGACAGGCGGAGATATTTTGTATCTCTCTCCCGGCATCAGGTTTTCCCTGCCGTCGCTGCAGAACGCGAACCTGGGCATACTGGTCAAGCTGCCGGTTGCCAGGAGCCTGAACGAGGAGCAGCTCCAGCAGGGCGCCGAAGGTCTGGAGAAATTCCGCCTGATAACGGCACTCACCCTGTACTTCTAGGTAAAATTGATGCAGCCGCTCCCCACCTTTCTTACTAAAGGCGCAACAGCCGCGGCGCCTTCATCCTCCTCCAGGACGGTCAGGACCCAGATCCTGGAAAAGGGAATTCATCATCTCGCCGAGCTGATCCGGAACAGCTACATTCACTGGGAATCTTCCCGGCGGCGCGGCTTGTTGCAGCCGATCGATCCGCGGGTCAAAGTCCTCTTTCTGGTGCTTTTCCTGGTGGTGGTGAGTATCAAACGGACCTTCATGCCGCAGGGAGCTATCCTGCTCATCACTCTCCTGCTGGTTGCCGCCTCCAGACTCGATCCCTTCCCCTTTTTCAGGAAAGCGGGCTGGGCAGCACTGCTTTTCGGCGTGCTGATCCCCCTGCCGTCGCTGTTGAATCTGTTCGGTGACGGGGAACTGTTGTTACCTCTGATCCACCTGCAGCATGAACATCATTTCTGGCAGTACCGCATCCCCTCCACCATCGGCGTGACCCGCGAGGGTCTCCAGGGCATGGGTCTGCTGACCCTGCGCATCGGCAATTCCGTTGCCCTTTCGATGCTGGTGCTGCATACAACCTCCTTTCCCGAGCTGATCAAGGCGCTGCGTGTGCTTCGTGTTCCGGAAAGCTTCGTTGTGGTGATCATTCTTTCCTACAACTATGTCCTTACCTTCAGCCGCACCGTGTTGGACATGCACTTGGCGAAGAAAAGCCGTCTCCTGGGGAGAATGGACGGCAGGCATTCGAGGCGCTGGGCTGCGGGCCGCATTGCCGCACTCTTTCACAAAAGCCGGCTGCGTTGCTTCGAAATTTACAAGGCAATGATCTCCCGGGGGCTCGAAAACAAGAGAGTGCTGCAGCCATTCCCCCCTCTCAGCTCACGCGATCGCCTGGCTTTTGGCATCTCGCTTCTGGCTGCCGCCCTTATTTTGGCGGCGTGAAAGGGAATACGATGGACCCGCTCTTCTCGCTGAAACAGATCAATTACCGGTACCTGGATACGATTCCCGCTCTGGCGGGGGTCAATCTCGAAATCGGCGCCGGCCAGCGTTTTGCCGTCATCGGCGCCAACGGATGCGGAAAATCGACGCTGCTCCAGCTCATGAACGGCCTCATATTTCCGGCAAGCGGCGGCATCACCTTCAGAGGCTATCCCCTCACCGAGGAAACCCTCCGGCAGGAAGGGTTTCTACGCTTCTTCAGGGAGAGGGTCGGCTATGTTTTCCAGGATTCCGATGTGCAGCTCTTCTGCCCTACCGTGCTGGACGAGCTGCTGTACGGCCCGCTGCAATTGTCGATCAGCGAAGAAGAGGCGGAGCAGAGAGCCTTCGAAGTCCTCAAGATGCTCGGCATGGAGAACCATGCGGACCGCCCCACCTATATGCTGTCCGGCGGAGAAAAGAAGCGTGTGGCCATCGGCTCCGTCCTCACCATGAACCCCGAGGCGCTGCTGCTGGACGAACCGACGAACGGGCTCGATCCCCGTACGCAATCATTCCTCATCGACCTGCTGGTTTCCCTGAACGAGGCGGGCAAGACCATAATCCTCGCAACCCACGACCTGAATCTGGTAGCCGACCTCGATATGCACGTGGCCCTGATGTCGGAAGATCACCGGATAGAAAAAATCGGAGCGGCGTCGGAAATCCTATCAGACGAGGACCTGCTGCTACGGACCAACCTGATCCATGAACACCGTCACATACATGGCGGCCGGAGCCATCATCACCGCCACGTCCACGTCGCCTTTCATCGGCATCTCGAAGAACAGTCCGACATCCCGTGCCAAGGGGGCAACACCAATGAGTGAACTGATCCGATTCGGCATCTCCATCGATGCGAAGCTTCTGCAGAACTTTGACCGGCTTATCCAGCAGAAAGGCTACGCAACCCGTTCGGAAGCGCTCCGCGATCTTATCAGGGCATCATTGATAGAGGGGAAACGGGAAGATGACGAGGAACAGATGGTGGGGACTGTGACCCTCGTGTACAACCACCATGTGCGGGACCTTTCAGACAAACTGACCGAGCATCAGCACGCCTACCATCACCAGATAATTTCTGCGCTCCACGTCCATCTCGATGCCCATAACTGCCTCGAAGTGCTGGTGGTGCGCGGAAAAGCAAGGGAGATAAAGAAAATCGCGGATGAGCTGATCGGGGTCAAGGGGGTGAAGCACGGCAAACTTGTCATGACCGCCACCGGCGAGGAATTCCACTAGCAGGCTGAGGAGAAAACTCGTGTCGGAAGCATGTTGAACCACCACTACGGGCCGGCTCGCAAGAGTTTAACTTTCGCAATGTAATCCATAGAGAAGGTTAAAAAAACGAGGTTGTTCAAAAACAGTCAGATTGTCGCACCCGCAGAAAGCCCACGCGGAGGCGTAGCCGCGCTACGCCGCACAAGGCGGCTTTCGAGGACGGCGGCGAGATGGCTGTTTTTCAACAACCTCCTAGAAACTCCTACCCCGCTCCGCGAGAAACTCCGCCACAATCCGTGCCGTATGTGAATCCCCCCTCGCCACCTCTTCCGGCGTCCCCTGCAGGACGATCCTACCCCCGCCGCTACCCCCCTCAGGACCGAGGTCCATCACCCAGTCGGCCTCCGCGATCACGTCGAGGTTGTGTTCGATAACGATCACACTGTTCCCCGCGGAGACGAGGCGATGGAGCACCCGCACGAGCTTTTCCACATCCGCCATGTGAAGCCCGATGGTCGGTTCGTCGAGGATATAGAGAGTAGCGGCCGAGGCGGCAGGGGAACGACGAGTCTTCATTGTCTCGCCGGAGGCCGCTTCCTCCCGCGCCTTGGCAAGTTCCGTAACGAGCTTGATCCGTTGCGCCTCCCCTCCCGAAAGGGTCGGGCTTTGCTGCCCCAGAGTCAGATAACCGAGGCCCACGTCCTGGAGCAGCTGAAGCGGCCTTCTGATGGCAGTATGAGCCTGGAAGAAGAGGAGAGCTTCGTCCACGCTCATGGCGAGGACTTCCGCAATGCTCTTTCCACGGTACCGGACCACCAGCGTCTCCGTGTTGAACCGTCCTCCCCCGCATCGCTCGCACGACACCTTCACGTCGGGAAGGAAGCTCATCTCGATCGTCTTCACCCCCTGCCCTTCGCACTCGTCGCACCGCCCCCCCTTGACGTTGAAGGAGAAGCGGGAAGCGGTGTAGCCGTGCATCCTCGCCTCAGGAGTCCCCGCATAGAGCTTGCGGATGTCGTCCCAAAACCCTACGTAGGTCGCGGGGCAGGACCTGGGGGTTTTTCCGATAGGGGTCTGATCCACTTCCAGGACTCGCCCTATCGCCTCGGAGCCGGTGACTTCAGCACATCCCCTAAGCGGGGCCGCCTTCACCTCCGCCTTCTTGCCCACGAGATTCTTCAGGTTGTCATGAAGCACGTTCCGGACTATGGTGCTCTTCCCGCTCCCGGACACTCCGGTGACGCAGACTAGCCGGCGGAGCGGAAACTCCGCGTCTACTCCCTTGAGGTTGTGAAGCGTGGCACCCAGGACCCGTAACCGGGGCTCCTCAGGAGCGAGCGGAGATCGCCGCTCGAAGATCGGGTGCCGAAGCGGCTCCGCGAGAAACCTGCCGGTAAGCGAATCGGGGGAGGCGGTAATATCATCCAAAGTTCCCTCCGCGACGATATATCCACCATTTACCCCCGCACCCGGTCCCAGGTCGATGAGATGTTCGGCCCGCCGGATCGTATCCTCGTCGTGCTCGACCACCACCACCGTGTTCCCCTTCCCCTCCAGCTTTGCCAGAGTGTCCAGGAGCATCCGGTTGTCCCGGGGATGAAGCCCGATGGTCGGCTCGTCGAGAATGTAGCAGACTCCCCGCAGGTTCGATCCCAGCTGCGCGGCAAGCCGTATCCGCTGGGCCTCCCCTCCCGAAAGGGTCGGGGCCGCGCGGTCCAGCGACAGGTAAGACAGCCCCACTTCCCGCAGGAAAGCGAGTCTCGAACGCAGCTCCGAGAGGATGTCACGTGCAATCTCCCCCTCCCGCCCCTGGAGCTTCAGCGACCGGAACTCCTCTTCCGCAACCTCAACGGGAAGCGCCGAGTAGTCGGCAATCGACCGTTCCCGAAAACGTATGGCCAAAGCCTCGGGCCGAAGCCTCGCCCCGCCGCACTCCGGACATGTCCGCTCCTCCCCCTCCCACCATTCGTTCCACCAGATCTCTTCACCGGTCTGCTCCGCATCGAACCCGGCTATAAGAAGCCCGGTGCCGAAACATTTCTGACACCAGCCGTGCTTCGAGTTGTACGAAAAGAGGCGCGGATCGGGTTCGGGGAAGCTCCTGCTGCAGGAAGGGCAGGCGCGCTTCGTGGAGAAAAGAAGTTCGGGCGGAGCAGGGGCTCGTGAAAGCGTCACCGCCACCTTCACGAGCCCCTTCCCGTATAGAAGCGCCAGATCGACCAGCCCCCGCAACTCCTTCTCCCCACGCGCCGATACGGTCACCTCCCCCACCGGCAGTTCGATATCGTGCTCCTTGAAACGGTCGAGGCGTGGCCACGGCTCGGTGGGGAGGAGCGCACCGTCGACCCGAAGATGATTGAACCCTTTCCCGGCGGCCCATTTGGCAAGGTCGGTGTAGTACCCTTTACGCGCTGTGATCAGGGGAGCAAGCAGCGTGACCCGCTTCCCCCGGAACTCTTTCAGAAGGCGGGCCACGATGGCGTCGGGAGTCTGCGGCGTGATCGGGATGTCGCACTCCGGGCAGTGCTGCACACCGAGCTTCACAAAGAGAAGCCGCAGAAAATGGTGGATCTCGGTCATGGTTCCGACGGTGCTCTTCCTCCCCCCGCGGCTCGTCCGCTGCTCGATCGCCACCGTTGGAGGAATGCCCGTCACCGCATCCACATCCGGGCGTGAGGATGGCTGCACGAACTGCCGGGCGTAGGCGTTGAGAGATTCTAGATAACGCCGCTGCCCCTCAGCAAAGAGAATGTCGAAGGCGACGGTGCTCTTCCCGCTCCCGCTGACGCCGGTGATTACGGTGAACTTCTCCCGAGGGATAGTGATGTCGATGTTGCGAAGGTTGTGCTCCCTTGCTTTCCTGATTTCGATGCCTCTTTGGTCGTGCAAACCAACCGCTGTCCTTGCTCCGCCCGTTGACGACGCTCCGCTCCGCCCCCGGTTCCTTTTGGGTGCTGCGCGAAGCACCTTGAGTTGATCGGCGTACTCCTTCAAAGAGGTTCCGGTGTGGCTTTCGGCGCAGGCGACAATCTGTTGCGGAGTCCCTGCGCAAACAACCTCGCCCCCCCCGTCCCCCCCCTCCGGGCCCAGGTCGATGATCCAGTCCGCCGCGCCGATTACGTCCAGGTTGTGTTCGATCACCACCACAGAATCCCCCTCGTCCAGCAGGCGCCGCAGCGCCGAAAGAAGGCGGTCTATATCCTCGAAATGCAGGCCGGTGGTCGGCTCGTCGAAGAGGAAGAGGGATCGCGTCCCCTTCCGCCTCCGGGAGGCCTCCGCCAGATGCCCGGCCAGCTTGAGCCGCTGTGCCTCCCCCCCCGAAAGTGTGGGAACCGGCTGGCCTAGGCGGAGATACCCGAGGCCAACGGCCTCCAGGGGTTCCAGGGCGCGTAGAACGTCGCGGCATCCGGCAAAGAAGGCGACAGCTTCCGAGACGGTCATATCCAGGACCCGAGCCACCGACCTCCCCTCGCCTCCCCCCGGGGGAAATAGGAAGATCTCCAGAACTTCCTCACGATAGCGGCGGCCGTCACAGTCGGGACAGCGGATGTAGACGTCGGAGAGAAACTGCATCTCCACATGTTCGAATCCGTTTCCCCCGCAGGTGGGGCAGCGGCCGTTCCCCGAATTGAAACTGAAGGTCCCGGCGGTATAGCCGCGCTCCTTGGCGAGTGGCTCAGCCGCAAAGAGCTTCCGGATGGAGTCGAAGGCGCCGACGTAGCTGGCTGGATTGGAGCGGGTGGTGCGGCCGATGGGGGACTGGTCCACCATGACCACCTCTCCCACTGCGTATTCCACCGGCAGATCGGGCAGCGCTGCGTTCATCGGATGAACCTTCCGTTTTCCGTCACCATAGAGGAATCTGATCCCCTGATGCTCTCCAGGTGCCTCCGTCGGCTTTCCGAAGGCTTTCAGGAGCCCCCGGTGCAGGACATCCTCCACCAGTGTGGACTTTCCCGAGCCGGAGACTCCCGTTATGCAGACCAAGCGGTTCAGGGGGATGCGGACGTCGATTCCCTTCAGGTTGTTGGCGGCCGCCCCCGCAACCTCGATCCACCCCGCGTCGCGTGTTGCCGTAGAATGTGCCTTCCCCTTTGCCGGAGCAGTCAGGTCCACACCGGATCCAACCCTCCTTTCGCCGGAAAGATACCGCCCCGTCAACGACTGCCGGTCCCCCAGAAGAGCCGCCGGGTCACCGAAGAAGATGACCTCCCCTCCCTGCTCCCCCGGCCCCGGCCCGATATCCAGTATCCGGTCCGCCGCCAGCATCACCTGCGGGTCGTGCTCCACGACGAGGAGTGAGTTTCCGGCATTCCGCAGCCGCTCCAGAACACCTATTACCCTGCCGATATCCCGGGGATGGAGGCCGATGGAAGGTTCGTCGAGGACGAACAGGGTGTTCACCAGGGAGGTCCCCAGTGACGTCGTCAGATTGATCCGCTGCACCTCGCCTCCCGAGAGAGTACGCGACTGACGGTCGAGGGTCAGATACGGAAGCCCCACGTCGCACAGGTAGTCGAGGCGGGTCCTCACCTCCCTGAGCAGAAGCTCCGCCGCCTCGTCCAATGGCGCCGGGAGGAGGAGAGTCCGGAAAAAATCACGGCTTCGGGAGATCGGGAGGAGCATTACGTCGTGTATCGTAAGGCCGGGCAGCCTGCGGAACACCTCGTCCGTAACGCCCTCCGGCATGAACCGCTGTTGCGGCGGGAGTATATCCGCGGCGTCTCTCCCGCCGATCCGCCACAGGAGTGAGGCTGGCTTCAGGCGGGCTCCCATGCAGTCGGGACACTCATTGTAGGCGCGGTACTTGGAGAGGAGGACGCGAATGTGCATCTTGTACGCCTTCGTCTCCAGCCACTCGAAAAAGCGGCGCACCCCGTACCATACCCCCTCGTCCCAGGAGCCCTCCCCATCGATGACCCACTGCCTATGCTCCTCCTCAAGGTCCCGCCACGGCACATCGATGGGAACACCCCGTCTTCTGGCATACTTCACGAGATCGTCCCGGCACTCGCCGTAACTTCCACTCTGGAATGGCCGGATGGCGCCGTCACCGAGTGTCTTTGCGCCATCGGGAATGACAAGCCCGTAATCGACGCCGATCACCCGCCCGAAGCCGCGGCAGGTGTCGCACGCCCCTACCGGGGAATTGAACGAAAAGAGGTTGGACGTGGGATCGCCGTAGTGGATGTCGCAGTCGGGGCAGTGGAGATCGGCGGAGAAGCGCAGCGTTTCTCCTGTATCCGTCCCGGCATCCCCGGCTCCGGTCACCAGATGCACCGCCACCTGCCCCTTCCCGACCCGGAGCGCTGTCTCCAGGGCCTCGGCAAGTCGGCCCCGGGTCTTTTCCGATACGACGATACGGTCCTGGATCACTTCGATGGTGTTCCCGTCCCTTCGAAGGATACGCACGTATCCCTGTGAAGCTAGAAAACCCTCGACTTCGTCGGCACCGAAATTTGCGGGAACGGTGACGGTGAATGCGACAACAAGGCGAAGGGGCTCCCCCTCGGCACGAGAAAGTATCTGCTCCGCAATGCTTTCGGGGGTGTCTCGGCGCACCTCCCGGCCGCACCCACGACAGAAAAGCCTGGCCGCACGTGCAAAGAGGAGCTTCAGATGGTCGTTCAGCTCCGTCATGGTCCCGACGGTGGAGCGGGAGGTGCGGACCGGGTTGGTCTGATCGATGGCGATGGCAGGGGGGATGCCCTCTATCCGGTCAACCGCCGGGCGGTCCATCCTCTCCAGGAACTGCCGCGCGTAGGGGGAGAATGTTTCGACGTAGCGGCGCTGTCCTTCCGCATAAACTGTGTCGAAGGCAAGTGAGGACTTCCCGGAGCCGGAAACGCCGGTAACGACGATGAGCTCGCCAAGAGGAAGATCTATGTCCAGGTTCTTTAGGTTGTTCTGACGCGCCCCGCGTATGGCGATGACGCCGGTCTCTTTTTCTTGAGAATCAGTATGGTTTTTCATTGCGTATCCGAAAAAAAGCGGCGCCTTTCGGGGCCGCCGTTGGTCTGGTATGACATCTCTATCGAAAAGTCTGTTTGCTCGGTAAAGTGTACAATGTCCGGAGAAAAAAGAACAGGGGGCCCCGGTACCAGACCGGAGCCCCCTGCTTGTCGAAAAGGAGTCAGTTCGCGCCGGCTACGACGCCAGCTTGAATTGCTCAACCACGCTGCGCAGTTCCCCGGACAGACGCGCCAGCTCTTGGGCCTCCGACGCCGTCTCCTGGGTTCCACGGGAGGTCTCGGCGATGATCTGCGTGATCTGCTGAATATTGCCGGCAATCTCGCCCGTGGTGGCAGTCTGCTCCTCGGCGGCGGTAGCTATCTGATTAACCTGCACCGTCACCGCGTCGATCTGGGAAAGGATCTCGTCAAGCGCCCGTGACGATGACTCCGCCTCGTTCGTTCCCCGCTCGACCTCCTTCACTCCTTCATCCATGGACACTACCGCCGACCTGGTATCCCGTTGAATGTCCCTGATCATGGCGCTGATCTCACGGGTCGCCCGGGCGGTACGCTCGGCAAGTGCCCGCACCTCGTCCGCCACGACTGCGAAACCACGCCCCTGCTCACCCGCCCTGGCTGCCTCGATGGCTGCATTGAGTGCGAGGAGATTCGTCTGGTCGGCGATGTCTTCTATAGTGAGAACTATGCTGCCGATCCTGTCGGAGCCGGCCCCAAGGCGCTCGACTGTGGCCGCAGCTTCGCGTACCCTTCCCGCCAGGCGTTCCATTCCTGCAACGGTCTCTTTGACCACCTCCGCACCCTTGACGGCCGAAGAGCCGGCATCCTTAGCCTCTTCAGCAGCCCTGCTGCAGCTGACGGCTATATCGTTGGAAGTAGCCGCCATCTCCTCGCCGGCTGCCGCCAAAGTTACAGCCTGGGCCGACACCTCCTCTGTTCCGTTAGCTATCTGTGCCGCCGATGAGGTCAGATGTCCGGCGCTATCGGCTACCTGTCTGCTTTCTTTGGAAAGGAGCAGCAGAATTGAACGCAGCTTTTCCACCATGATGTTCATGGCATCCGCCAGCCGGCCCACCTCATCCTTCCTCCGCAGGTCCAGGGTCCGGGTCAGATCCCCCTCCGCGATGGCGGTGGCCAGTTCGACGACCTTGGACAGAGGGGCCGTTATCATCCGGGAGATGAAGATCCCGAGTCCAACAGCCAGTGCCACACCAAGACCGACGAACATCATGTTCAGGAACATCACCCGGCTTGCAGTTAGGCTACTCCTCTCCTTGTTCTCTTTCGCCAGATCGATCTTCAGCTCCAGCAGCTTATTGATGGATGCATCGAGCTGCTTCTCGTAATCAAGCCCTTCGCTCCGCATCAAATCCAGTGCCTCGTCCCGCTCTCCTGCGAGGGCAAGGGAAATGATCTTCTCGCGCACGGGACGGTAGCCGGCCAGAACGGATTTCAGATTATTGAACTCCTCTCTGGTGGAGAGGTCGATCATCGCTTCCGCTGCATGTTCAAGATCCTTCTCCAGGAGGATGTCGTTTTTCCTTATAGTTGCGGCATTAGCCTCCATACGTTCCTGACTGTCGTCGAGGAGCATGCCGCGAATGTTGACGCGAGACCTCTGGATAGTCATACCTGCACGTCCGAGGTGGCCGAGAGGTTCGGTATTCAGCTCATACATCTGCGTACCGGAAGCTGTGGATCTCCTCAGGCTGCCGATTCCGATGAACCCGATTATAAGAGTGGTAAGGGCCAGCAGGCCGAACCCGATCAAAAGCTTTGTTCCGATAGTCCTGTTTGCGAACCACTTCATGTCAGAGCCCCCCCTCATTCCTGCAAACAAACTACAGGAATATGTTCGGCCAATGGAGCGGATTCTACAGTATTTTCTGCGCATATAAAACGCGAAGGGGCCCCGTCTGACATGCAGACGGCGCCCCTTCGGTTTGCGGCAACGCTTCGGCTACTTGCTTATTTCAGGTTTTCCCTCATCGAAATCGACTTTCGCGTTGAGGAAAAAGGCGTTGGTGAAGCCCTTCGCCTTCAGGGCGTGATACGCCATCTCTGCACGGGTTCCGGTATTGCAGTAGGCGATCACCCTCTTATCCTTGAACTCGGATAGATGCTGATCGATCCTGTCAGCTGGAATGTTGACCGCGCCCTTGATGATGCCGTCACCCAGTTCGTCAGGATTGCGCACATCGACCAGCACGGTACCTGCTGGAATCGAGGTGATAAGCTTCTTGAAATCTTCCATGGGGAATTCACCCGGCTTGGGCTTGGGTACATATGTGACCTTGGCGGCCAGCTTTCCAGTCTCAACCGGAAGCTGAGCCTTCTTCCAGCCGGCAAGCCCCTCCGTCAGGACGAACACGTTGGTATAACCGGCCTTGACGATCCCCTTGGCCACGGCAGCAGCGTTCCCTTTTCCATCCTCGTCGTACACGATCACAGGGGCTTTCATCTCCTTCTTCGGCAGAAGCTTCAGCGCCTTGTCGTCGGCAGCAGGAAATGTCACCGCTCCCTTTATGAAACCCTTTTCAGCAGCGGCGGAGGGCCTGGCATCGAGCAGAACATACGGGATGTCCTTGTAAGCGTCCTTCATGGCAGGAGCCGTTACGACGCCGTAGTTTTTGGAGAGCCACGCCGGCATCCCTTCCACGAAAACCTTGATGTTGGTGTATCCCAGCGCCTTCGCCTTCTTCTGCGAGCCGGGGCTCATGTTGCAGGTGATGCCGCTGCAGTAGAAGATGATCGGCGTGCTCTTGTCCTGGGGAAGCTTGTCGATATTCTTGTCGAATTCGGGGAAGGGCAGCGAAACCGCAGTCGGAATCGACCCCTCTTTGAAACGGGGCGCGGGGCGTGAATCGAAAAGAAGGTAGTTCCCTTTCTGCGGCCCAAGCGCCACGAGCTTCTCGACCTCCGGAAGGGCTATCTTTTCCTCGGGGGAAAGCTTGATGGGGGGTTTGGAGGCGACCACCGAAGCGTACTTCACGCCATCCTTCTCGGTGAACTCGATACGTACCTCATGCCCTTTCTTGATGCTGCGGAGCATCTTCTCCGTGTCCCCCTTCTCGGGAGCGTTGAGCACCTGAACCTTCCCCTTGTCGAAGCGAAGAATTTCGGAGCGGTCGTCGATTTTGAGCTGGATCGACGATGATTTCATCGCGACGCTCTCCCAGTGACCGCGCAGGTTATTCGTGTCGGGCTTGTGGCAGTTGGTGCAGATCTTGGCATTGCCGGGTTTTGCCGGGGGGGCCGCCTGGTCGGCTGCAGCGTGGCCGGCAAAGGCAATCATTGCCGCCAGGACTGCCGTCATACTCTTGCAGTTCATGTCTCCTCCTTTAGATGTCGTTGCGGTTATTTTGCTGCAGGTGGCCGTGAGTTCGCGGAGGCAGGGCAGCCTCTCAGGCAGGGGCTGCCATCGCAACCGCTGAAAAACCCATCGATTACAATCTCCAGCTTCTCATCGAACAAAAAAAGAAAAGCTTAAGTATTTTCTATGCACGATATATTCCGTGGCATATATCAAATTTTTTATATGATGCTGACGGAATCAAATTGCCTGCCTGCTTGCAAGTAGGGTATAGTGCCGGCGATGCACCTTCTGACTCGGGCAACACGGTTCGCGTCCACTGCGCTACGGATGATTCTTCTCGCTGGCCTCCCGCTGTGGGTGGGCGGATGCGGCACGAAGACAGAGACGTGCATATCCTGCCACAGCCGCCTTGAAGAGGTCTCCCCTACCCATCGCTCCTGCACCGCCTGCCATGGTGGGGTACCCAGTGCCGCCACGGGCAAAAAGGCGCATCAGGGAATGCACGGTCCACGCAATCCGTCGGACCCGGCGCACTGGGAGGAGACCTGCGGCCGCTGCCACCGCTATCAGCTGGAGCGGGTACGCTCGACCATCATGTTCACCAATGCCGGAATGATCCGCAATATTCAGCTTTCATGGGAAGGAGATGATGGACGGAGCTATTCCGCCCGGGGAGGAAAAGCCTTTGATGCAGGAGGAAACTCTTTGGAATACCGCCCGGTAGCCGAACTGGAGAACCTGTCGGGGGAGCTTTATAGAAAGTTCTGCTCCCGCTGCCACATAGGCACCGAGAACGGAGAATCGCACACCGCGGGACACGCCTCCGGCTGCGCGGCCTGTCATTTCCCCTTCAACGACATTTCCACATACCGTGGAGAAGATACGACCGTGCAAGGGAAAAGGCCTGCTTCAGCCAGCCACCGGATGACGGGTCTTCCGGGCAACGATGTCTGCTCCCGCTGCCACAGCCGCAGCGGAAGGATCGCATTTTCATATCAGGGTCTCTATGACGGGAACAACGGGATGGTCCCCACGCGCAACGGCCTCCCCGGCCCAGTGATGGCGAGCGGCGGGAGAAATCTGACGCATATTGTCCCGGACGTCCATTTCGCCGCCGGCATGGATTGCATAGACTGCCACACGTCGCGCGACATCATGGGGGACAGTTACTCCTACCGAAACATGTACCTCCAGACTGAAATCGGCTGCGAAGACTGTCACGGCTCCCCCACTGCGCCCCCCCGGTACAAACCCATCGTACGGGAAAACGAGGAGGCGGTGCGGGAATCGAAGCAGTACCGGTTCCGCATGGAAGCGGGCAGGAAAATGGTTCTGACCACGAAGGGCCGTCCCTACTCCAACGTCTGGTACGAAGGAGGGCGCGTCAAGGTGCTCGGGAAGCGCAGCGGCAAGGTATTCACCAGCAAGGTGATAACCGGGACACCGGAACATGCGGTACATGGCCACGAGAGGCTCGAATGCTTCACCTGCCATTCCCGCACCGTCGTGCAATGCTACGGCTGCCACACTACCTACGACCGCTCCGCCACAGCAACCGACTTCATTCTGAAAAAGGAAACCCCGGGAGAATTCAGCGAAACGGAAGACTACAGGGCGCTATACCCGTTCCCCCTTGCTCTCAACCAGCGGGGACGGATTTCCCCCGTCACCCCCGGTTGCCAGACCTTCGTAACTGTGATCGAAGAGGACGGCACGCGGAGCAGGAACGAGTACATCGCTCGCTTCAAGGGAAAGCAGCAGCTCCGGTTCGCCCCCTTTTACTCCCACAACACGGGAAAACGCGCCATCGGCTGCATGGAATGCCACGGCAACCCTGCGTTCCTCGGATTCGGGCAGCACGTCGCCTCGTCGAGGGGGATAGAGAGCACCATGCTCTGTGAGAAGTCTGAGTCCAAGCCTCTAGACGGCTTTCTCACCATGCGGGGGGGAAAGATCACAGCCTGGTCCGCGATCACCCGGGAGCATTCGCGACCGCTGAACCAGCGGGAAGTCAGCCGGACATTGGCGGTCAACACATGCCTCATCTGCCACGACAGGCCGGCAGACCCGATCTATCGAAAGGAACTGGATTTCGGTGCACTTGAAGATACTCTTCATCGCCGTCTGCTTGATCGCCGCTAGCGCCACGGCTCACGGGGGAGAAACCTGCACGGTCTGCCACAAGGTTACGGTGCGGGGAAAACATTCCCAACTCCCCTGCCTCTCCTGTCACCTTTCCGAGTCCGACACCCTCGGTCAGCCGGGACTCAGGGCGAATGAGGGGAAAGGATGTACCGGCTGCCACCAGGGATATGCGGCGCTCTTTTCCCACTCCATGGGAACCCGCGCCTCCGAGCGCAGGTTTGTCGAACGCACCTGGGGGGCGGCCGATGGGCGTTTTTTCGAGAAAAAATGCGACTCGTGCCACATAAAGGGCTGCCTCGACTGCCACGGAGAGGAAGAGCACGCCATCGTTAAACCCGCAGACTCGTCGTGTGCCCCATGCCATAAGGGGTATTTCGTCGGAGGGGAATATCGGGGAACTGCGCCGCGGGAAGACCACATGCGCTACCAGCGGGGGCCCGAGGTATTCGGAGAAACGTCTTTGAAAATGGTACCGGACGTTCATTTCGAAGCGGGGCTTCAGTGCCGCGACTGTCACACTATGATGAGCCTGGTTTCAGGGATGAGGAGCGCCAAAGGGTGCCGCGACTGCCACCGGGTCGACCGTAACGTAATAGAGCACCGGATTCCCGCGCATCTCTCCCGGCTGGAATGCTATGCCTGCCATTCCGCTTGGGGAGCACAGGAGTACGGCACCTTCTACCTTCGCTTCAGGAACAGCCCCTCCCGTGAAGAGTACGACCTGCGGGGAGACGATCAGGAATATGTGAAGAGCGCATATCTCAAAAAGCAGGATGCGCCCCCCCTGGGTCTTAACGAAGCCGGAAGGGTCAGCCCGATCCGCCCCCAGTTTATTGCTTACGCAACGGAGATAGACCATGACAGGGCTGTAGGACGTGAAAACCGTCTGCTGGCGGCGGAGTGGAAAGCATTTTTCCCGCATACGGTCCGTCGTGGAACTGTGATGTGTGAAGGATGCCACGACAATCCGCGGCGATTCCTGCTGGAAAAGAAGGAGCACCGAATATACCGGCTCAAGGAGGATGGGATGAGTCTCGACTCCTTCTGGGACAGGAAAGGACAGCGGGTGACCAATGGCGGCTATCTTCCTGAAAGCCGCTACGGAGCCATGACGGCAAGAAGCCCGGCTTACAGAAAGGCCTATGTCGAAAAATGGAAACTGCTGCTAGATCGCGGAGAAATTTTCTCGGCACGCTGATCGCTTTCATCGCCGGCCTGTTTCTCCTGCACCGCTATCTCACTCCCAGGATGCCACTGCGTCAGCGGCGGCTCGTTCTGCCGAAGGCGGAGGTACCGCCCGAGGGAGCCCTGGTGTACCGGCAGGCCAGAATGGCTGTGATACGAAGCGGCGAGAGCCTCCATGCCCTGGAACTCGTCTGCACGCATCTAGGATGCACCGTCTCCGTTACCCCCGGCGAACTCGTCTGCCCCTGCCACGGCAGCAGATTCGACCGGGAGGGGAATGTGATCAGGGGTCCGGCGGACAGGCCCCTGAAGCGGCATCGCGTGGAAATATCCGGTCAGGGCTTCATCATCCTGCTTTCATAATGGAGCAACAATAAGTGACACAGGCAGCTGCAATCGTGTCAGGACATACCTGAAAGGAAGGACAACAGTTCAGGTCCGCCAACGAGGAGCAACCGAACGGACGGGAGTCCGGCCAAGGTGCACGCTTATCAGAACATGTTCAGAGAATTCCTGCGACATCTGTTTCCCCGGGTAGTGCTGGAGAAGAATCTCCGTCTCACCTATACGTTCTGCCTGGGCGGGCTGGCTTTCAGTGCCCTGCTGATTCTGGGCGCGACGGGGCTGCTGCTCCTCTTCTACTACCAGCCGACACCGGACCGGGCATTCCCCTCGATCCTCTTTCTCGAAGAGGCGGTCCGGGGGGGAAAGTATCTGCGGAGCGTGCACCGGCTCGCATCCCATCTCCTCCTCATTCTGATCTTCCTCCACACCTTGCGCGTGGTGCTGACGGGTGCATACCGCAAGCCGAGAGAGCTTAACTGGGTGATCGGGTGCCTGCTACTCTGCCTCGCGCTGCTCGAAGCTTATACCGGGTACCTTCTTCCCATGGACCAGCTTGCGCTCTGGGCAACCGAAACGGGGATGAAGCTGGTGGAGGCAGCTCCGTTCGGGGCCTCGGTAAAGGCACTGCTGGTTCCCGACGGCGTCGGTGAAAGCCTGTCTCTCCTGAGGTTCTACGTGCTCCACGTCGCCGTCACGCCGCTGGCGCTCCTCCTCCTTTCACTGCTTCACTTCTACCGGATCAGGAAGAACAAGGGGGTGCTGCCATACTTGTGAATCGCGGCTACATCAGGAGCTCTCCCAGATTCTTCCGGCTGATACGGCGATCGCTGTCTGTCTTCGCTATGGCTGTACTGCTGCTGGGGCTCGTTATCCCTGCCCCTCTCCAGGAACAGGCGGACATTGCGCGCGTTCCGAACCCGGTAAAATCAGCCTGGTTCCTCCTCTGGATACAGGAACTGGTAAGTTATTCAAAATACCTGATAAACCTGGTTCTGCTGTCAGCCGTGGCCCTCTTTCTCCTCCCCTGGCTGCCCCTCTCCGGGCCCTCGGAGAAGGCCCGGTGGCTGCCGCCGGACCAGCGTGCGGTGAGTACAGCGACGTTGAGCCTGTTTTCGGTGATTCTGCTTCTTACCATACTTGCAATGTTCTTCAGGGGTGCGAATTGGTCGCTGCAATTCGTCTTGCCATAGGGGTGCTTGTCGCAGTTTCCGTTTCCGCAGGAGAAGCGACGGCAGCGCGGAGGGCCATGTGCCTCACATGCCACCGCGCCCACCATGCCGACCACGGTACCTGCAACTCCTGCCATGGCGGCAACGACCGCACTACGCGGAAGCAGGTCGCACATGACAACCTGGTCGCAGGACGGCTGGCCCGCCACCACATCAGGAACTCCCCCGCAGTAGCCCGCGGCTCGAAGCTGATCGAGACCCTCGCCTGCCGCCGTTGCCACACCTCGGGCAAAACCGGCAACCGCCTCTCCGGCGACCTGGACCGCGTTTCAGCCCACCGCCACCCGCTGGCCCTGGAGGAGTCGATCCTCCACCCGGCAGAAAACATGCCCGACTTCCGTCTGAACCGGGAAAACGCAGCCGACATCGTGAACGCGATCATGGCAAAACGAGCAGCCGCCGGGACAACCGACCTGCCGCTTGTGCTGCGTTTCCGCAAGAAAGAGGGTGCGGGGTCTACTATATTTGCCAGGAAATGCGGCGCCTGCCACCGGGCACTCACTTCCAGACATGGCCCCCAGGGGGAAGGTGACATCGGTCCCAATCTCTCCGGCCTCCTAAGCCGGTTCTATCCTGCCACCTTCGAAAACGACAGACCCTGGAACGTGGAGAGGTTACAAAAGTGGCTGCACAACCCGCGGCTCGTGCGGCCACATGCCATGATGAAACCCGTGCCGGTGAAGAATTCAGAGTTCAAAGAGCTGCTGGAAGTTCTGGGACGGGATTGAGCTAAGCCGGCGAGTCCTCGATGCAAAACCGGCAGCCGGCACGCAAAAGGCCCCCTTCTGCTATGAAGGAGGCCTTTTGTCGAAATGATAATTACGGTGTATTTGTGGCCCTGGCCAGCCCTGATCCTTCAGGCGAAGTACTTCGCCGTTATCTCCTCCCATTTGCCCTGTCCCTTGAGAATCAGGTCGCACACCTCGCGCACGGCCCCCCATCCGCCACGGTTTCTGGCGACGAAGTGAGCATACGGGAGCACATAGTCCAGGGCGTCGGCAGGAGCCGCGGCAAATGCCACCCTCCGCATCACTGGAACGTCGATGATGTCGTCACCCATGAAAGCGACCTGGGAATCCTCCAGCCCCTTCTCCGCAAGTATCCGAAGGTACGGGGTCAGTTTGTCCAGGGCCTTCTGATAGACACAGGTGATGCCCAGTTCCTGCGCCCGGTTCGCCACCACCATCGATTCGCGACCGGAGATGATTCCCACCTCGATTCCCGCCCGCTGGACCATCTTTATGCCGTGACCGTCCTTTACGTTGAAGAATTTGCTCTCGATCCGATTCGAGTCGTAGATGATCCGGCCGTCGGTCAGGACGCCATCCACATCGAGGAGGAGGAGCTTGATGTCTTTGACGTGTGCATACAGCGAATGTGCGACTTCGCCGGGAGAAGGCACCTGCTCGAAAGTGCTCACGCGATACCCGCTTTCAGAATGTCATGGAGATGTATCACCCCCACCGGCTGGTGGGAATCGTCCTTTTCAAAGACGAAGAGGGAGGTGATGGAATGCTGCTCCATCAGTTGAAGGGCCTTGGCGGCGAGTTCGTGGCGGCTGATCCGCTTGGGGCGGAGGGTCATCAGGTCCGCTGCGGAGAGGTTCATGATGTCGAGCCCCTTCTCCAGCGCCCGTCGCAGGTCGCCGTCGGTAATGACGCCGATGAGGGCGCCGGACTCGTCGACGACGCCGGTTACACCGAGCCTCTTGGCGGTGATCTCGAAAAGGGCGTCGCGCATCAGCACCTCTCGGCCGACGAGAGGAATCGCATCTCCCACGTGCATCAGGTCCTCGATCTTCAGGATCAGCTTCTTTCCAAGGGAGCCGCCGGGGTGGAAGAGGGCGAAATCCTCCGCCCTGAATCCCCGTTCCAGAAGGAGGGCGACCGCCAGGGCGTCACCCATTGCAAGGGTGGCCGTCGTCGAAGCAGTCGGGGCAAGTCCGAGCGGGCATGCCTCTTCTTTCACCGAAATATCGAGAAACACATCCCCAGCCCTGGCAAGCGTGGAGGAGGGATTGCCCGCCATCGAGATGAGGCTCGCACCAAGCCGCTTGACGATCGGCAGGATACGGACCACTTCTTCAGTCTCGCCACTGTTGGAAACTGCAAGAACTACGTCACCCTTCATGATCATGCCGAGGTCCCCGTGGATACCCTCTGCCGGGTGGAGAAAAAAGGCGGGAGTTCCCGTGGACGCCATCGTGGAGGCGATCTTCTGGCCGATTAGTCCGGACTTTCCCATCCCGGTGACGACGACACGTCCCCGTGACGACAGGATCAGGCGTACTGCCTTCTCGAACTCGCCATTGATGGAATCGGCCAGCGCCATGAGCGCTTCCGCTTCCACCCGTATCACTTTTCGCGCATCTTCAAGTATCAAAACTGCTCCGTCTTTTGAGTTCTGTGTTCAACTGCAGAGATTTAGCATAGAAGATCATTGAACATCTCAGGTTGTTCAAAAATAGTCAGATCGTCGCACCCGCAGAAAGTCCCACGGAGGCGTAGCCGCGCTACGCCGCACAAGGCGGCTTTCGAGGACGGCGGAGAGATGGCTGTTTTTCAACAGCCTCCGGAAGGTCATTTGACAATTGCGTCTATCGCCTTCAGCTTCTTGAGCAGCGCCGGCAGGTCATCGAGCTTGACAGAGTTCGGCCCGTCGCAGAGGGCCTTGTCCGGCTCCTCATGAACCTCCATGAAGATTCCATCAATGCCGGTGGCAACCGCTGCCCGTGAAAGGTACTCCACGAACTCGCGCTGGCCGCCGGAGGAAGTACCTTTTCCACCGGGAAGCTGCACGCTGTGGGTGGCGTCGAATATCACCGGGTAGCCGAAGCTGCGCATGATCGGAAGACTCCGCATGTCGGTCACAAGGTTGTTGTAACCGAAGGAGACTCCACGCTCGGTAAGGATCACATTGTCGTTACCGGAACCCACCAGCTTACCTACGACGTTTTCCATGTCCCATGGGGCGAGAAATTGCCCCTTCTTGACATTGATCACCCGCCCGGTATTTGCCGCCGCCACGAGAAGATCGGTCTGACGGCAGAGGAACGCAGGGATCTGCATGACATCTAGCACCTCGGCAGCCGGCTGCACCTGCTCGATAGAGTGGATATCGGAAAGGACCGGCACCCCGAGGGACTGTTTCACCTTTTCGAGTATCCGCAGCCCTTCCTTCATCCCCGGGCCGCGGAATGCGGTAACGGAGGTCCGGTTAGCCTTGTCGTAGGAGGATTTGAAGATGAGGGGGATAGACACCCCGTTGCAGATCGTCATGAGCCGCTCGGCGCAGCGCAGCGTAGCCGCCTCGTTCTCGATGACGCATGGGCCGGCGACGAGCATGAGCGGCCGCCCCCCCCCGATTCTGACCTTTCCGATGGTGATTTCCTTGACCATGACAGTTCCTTAGGGTCTCTTCTCGAGTGCAGCGGCGATGAACGCCTTGAACAGGGGGTGCGGATTCAGTGGTTTCGATTTGAACTCAGGATGGAACTGGCATCCGACGAACCAGGGGTGGTCGGAGACTTCCACCATTTCCACCAGATCCCGCTCCTTGTAGACTCCTGAAAGAACGAGTCCTTTTTCGGTCAGAACGGAACGGTAAGCGTTGTTGAACTCGTATCGGTGGCGGTGGCGTTCATGGATTTCGGTCGTACCGTAGGCTTTCTGGGCAAAGGTTCCTTTCGTAAGCGAGCAGGGGAAAGCGCCCAGCCTCATCGTTCCCCCTTTGCGGTCCACATCCTTCTGCTCGGCCATGAGGTGTATCACCGGGTTGACGCAGTCGGTCTTGAACTCGCTCGAATAGGCGTCGTCGAGCCCGCAGACGTTGCGCGCATACTCCACCACCGCCATCTGCATGCCGAGGCATATGCCGAAAAAGGGTATTTTTCTGGTGCGGGCATACTTGATCGCCTCGATCTTACCTTCGGTTCCCCGCTCTCCGAACCCGCCGGGGACGAGTATCCCGTCGGCATCGTCCAGGAGTCCGTCAATCCCCTCACGCTCGATCTTCTCCGAATCGAGGTAGGTGAGCGTGATGCGGCAGTCGTTGGCTATTCCACCATGAGTCAGAGCTTCCGAGAGGGATTTGTACGATTCGGTCAGGTTGACGTACTTTCCGACCACGGCGATTTTCACTTCTCCCCGCGCCGGCTCCCTAAGTTTTGCAACTACCTCCTGCCAATGAGCGAGATCCGGAGCTTTCGTCCAGATATTCAGCTTTTCGACCACCTGATCGTCGAGCCCCTCCCGGTTGAGCGCCAGTGGAACCGCGTAGATGTGCTCTGCGTCCGCGGAAGTGATGACCGCCTTCTCCTCCACGTTGCAAAAGAGGGCAATCTTCGCCTTGAGGTCCTTGGGAAGGTCGGTCTCGCAGCGGCAGAGGAGGATATCCGGCTGAATACCTATTTCCCGCAGCTCCTTGACCGAATGCTGGGTCGGCTTCGTCTTGAGCTCCCCCGCCGTCCGGATGTGGGGCACCAGGGTAAGGTGTATGTACAGAACGTTCCCGTTGCCCCGGTCCGCCTTGAACTGGCGGATCGCTTCGAGGAACGGCAGAGACTCGATGTCGCCGACGGTCCCGCCGACCTCGACTATGGCAACATCGCTTCCTTTAGCATTCTCAAGTATCTTGTGCTTTATTTCGTCAGTAATGTGCGGAATGACCTGTACGGTCCCCCCCAGATAATCCCCCCGACGCTCCTTCTCGATAACCGAAAAGTAGACCTGGCCGGTTGTGAAGTTGCTCTTCTTGGAGAGGCGTGAACTGGTATACCGCTCGTAGTGCCCGAGATCGAGGTCGGTCTCCGCCCCGTCGTCGGTGACGAACACTTCGCCATGTTGAAAAGGCGACATGGTGCCCGGATCGACGTTGATGTAAGGGTCCATCTTCTGCATGCTGACCCTGAGCCCGCGTGACTCGAGGAGCGCGCCCAGCGACGCGGAGGCGAGGCCTTTCCCTATGGAAGAAACAACGCCGCCGGTTACGAATATAAACTTGGTTTTCATCAAAACTCCCCAAAAACAGGTAAAGGCAGAGGTAGAGGTAAAGAAAACGCCTTTTCTATACCCCTGCCTCCACCTCTACCTTTCGTTATATCTTTACTTGCTGCTGTTCAGTCTCTCCAGCACCTTTTCCAGATCATTGGGAACATCGACTCCCACCGATTCGTGCAGGGTTTCCACAACCTTTATGCGGTATCCGGATTCGAGAACCCTCAACTGTTCCAGCTTTTCCGCCATCTCCAGAAAAGTAGGCGGCATCTGTGCGTACTTCAGGAGAAACTCCCGGCGGTACACATAGAGTCCCACATGCTTGTAGCAGAGGAGCTTGCCGGAGGCGAAGGCCTCGTCCTTCAGATCGTTCCACTTATCGCGGAAATTCGGCAGCGGCGAACGGGAGAAGTAGAGAGCGAATCCCTCCGCGTCAGTCACAACCTTCACCACATTGGGGCTCAGAAAATCGTGGAGTGTCCTGATGCGGGACTTGAGCGTCCCCATCACAATCCCAGGATCTAGGGTGAGGGGCATGACGGCCTCATCGATCATGCCCGGCTCGATGAGAGGTTCGTCACCCTGGACATTTACGACAATGTCCGAGGAGAGGTGCCCGGCAACCTCCGCTAGCCGGTCGGTCCCGGTCTCGTGGTCCGGCGACGTCATTTCCACCCGACCGCCGAATGCCCGGACGGCATCCGCGATACGTTTATCATCAGTGGCGACGACGACATCGGAAATTAGGGATGCCCGTGCCGTGCGCTCGTAGACGTGCTGGACCATTGGCTTTCCCATGATGTCGGCGAGAGCTTTTCCTGGGAAACGGGTGGAAGCGAATCTGGCAGGGATTACCGCAGTTATCTTCATGGAAAACAAGGGCTCGACTGGTTGAAGTATGTCCCTTGCAGCGGCGGGACGTATGAAGTTACATCAAAAGGAAAGGACGTGTCAAGGCAGGAATCCTGGGAGGCTGCCGGTAACCGGAAGGGGAAAGGGGGATCAGGAGCAGAACTTGAGAACTTCCGCCGGGATAGCCTTCAGCGGTCGAACGAGGTCGACACCACCCAGCTTGATGGCTTCATGAGGCATACCGAAAACGATGGAGGTCGCCTCATCCTGGGCGATGGTCGATGCGCCTGCCTCCTTCATCTCCTTCATCCCGCGAGCACCGTCGTCCCCCATTCCGGTCATGATGACCCCGACAGCGTTTTTCCCCGCATAACGCGCAGCGGATCGAAAAAGGACGTCCACCGAGGGGCGGTGACGGCAGACCAGCGGGCCGTCCTTTACCTCGACATAGTAACGGGCGCCGCTCCTCTTGAGAAGCAGGTGGTGGTTGCCGGGAGCAATGAGCGCCCTGCCTCGAACCACGGTGTCGTTATCCTCGGCTTCCTTGACGGTGATTCGGCACAGGCCGTTTAGCCGTTCCGAGAAGGCGCGGGTGAACCCTTCCGGCATGTGCTGCACTATGACGATCCCGGGAGAATCTGCAGGAAATGATTCGAGAAATACCCGCAGCGCTTCTGTGCCGCCGGTGGAGGCGCCTACCACCACCACTTTTTCGGTGGTCTGGATCATCGCCTTGTTGGTGGCTTTGGGCATGATGACGTCCGCCGTCAGCTTGGGCTGCACCTGGTGGCTTCGGGCTGAGATCCTCCTGATGCGTGCATGGGCTGCCGCCTTGATCGTATCGCAGATACGGACCCTGGATTCTTCCAGAAACTGCTTGGTTCCCAGTTTCGGCTTCTGAATGATCTCCACCGCCCCGTATTCCAGCGCCTTCAGCGCCGTTTCAGACCCCCCGTCGGCAAGGCTCGAACACATCACCACCGGAATCGGGTGCTGGCTCATGATCTTCTGGAGGAACGTCAGCCCGTCCATGCGGGGCATCTCGACGTCCAGAGTTATAACGTCGGGAACCTCGTGCCGTATCCGCTCCGCGGCAACGAAAGGATCCGTGGCGGTTCCCATCACCTCGATATGAGGATCAGAAGCCAGAATGTCCGCCATGGTCTGGCGCACGACCGCCGAATCATCAACTATTAGCACACGGACTTTTTGCGGCAAATTCGCTTCTCCTTGACCGGCATTCCGGCAAATCACCGGCAATCGAGACTCTCCTTGTCGTTCAACCTCTTCAGGAGCACCTCTCCGGTGTGGGTATAGAAAAAGAGCTTCCGTCCCCTCTGCCCCCCCACGTCTGAGACGTGAACCTGAAGATTCTCCGCCTCAAGGATGCGCATGGCGGTATCGATGTTCTGCCTTCCGACAGTCGCGGACTGCGTGTCGAAGGTGAACATGTCGGAGCCGCCGAATACCTTTACCTCTATCTCACCCCGGGGGATATTGCAGCTAAGGAAACTCTTGAGCATCCGGTGGATGGAGCATTCGACATACCTGAACCCTTCCGTGCATCGGTCGGTGCAGGTGCACGCTCCCTTTCCCCTGTTGACGGGCAGGAGCGAGTGGCTTATCGCGCCGATCTTCCGCCGGCGGCTGTACATCACCACCGACACGCAGGAACCGAGGAGCGTCGAAACGACCGCGGGACTCTCTCCGAGATACATCTCCCCCGGCTTCAGATAAAACTGCGGAATCTCCTCCTCGCCCGAAGAACTCATATCGGTTTCCGGTACACGGTCGGATGCACTGCGAGCAGTGGGAGATCGAGCCCGTTCAGCGTCTCAGAGTGCCCCATGAACAGGTACCCTCCGGGGTGCATCTGATCGATGAACCGGGAGAGGAGGTTTTTCTGCGTTGGCCGGTCAAAGTAGATAATGACGTTTCGGCAGAAGATAATATCGATGTGCTCCCTGATTCCGAAGCTGCTGTCCATGAAATTGAGCCTGCGGAAACTTACCTTGCTCCTCAGCTCCGGGACAATTCGCACCAAGCCCGCAGCCCTGTCCTTGCTGCGGAGGAGATACTTACGTTTTAGGGGCATCGGAACGGGAATTACCCTCTCTTCGTCATAGATCGCAGTTTTCGCCTTTTCAAGGACACGGGTAGAGATGTCCGTTGCCAGCAACTGGTAGCTGAAGCCGGGCCAGTTCTCGGCAAACTCCTCCAGCACCATGGCGAGGGTGTACGGCTCCTCCCCAGTGGAACAGCCGGCGCTCCAGATCATGAGCCGCCTGCCGTTCCCGCCACGCTCCTCCATCCACTTCGGAAGGACATGGTTAGTAAGGTAATCGAAATGATCAGGTTCACGGAAGAAATCGGTCTTGTTGGTGGTTACGAGATCGATCATCTGCACGAGTTCCTGCTGCATTCCTTCACTGCTGAACAGGTAATCGCAGTACTTCTTGAAAGTGGGCATCCCGAGCACCCGCAGCCGCTTCTGCAAACGCGCTTCGAGCATCGTCTTCTTCGCCGGAGGCATCTTGATGCCGCACTCCTTGTAGATGAATTCGCTCAACCTTGAAAAGTCGTCCCGCGTAAGGGTGATGCTGCCATCCTGGCGGGCGAGGGATTCCGACATGGGTCACTCCTAAGCCGTGTGTTTTTTCTCATATCGGCACGAATCGGGGGGGATTTAGCCGCGCTCCGTGCCGTCCGTATCAGAACTTCTCGAAGTCGGAATCTACCGAGTCCTGCCTCTCGCCGAGATCGAGGTCATGCCCGACCACCTTCTTCTCCACCACCGGCTTCTTCACGGTCTTCTCCACAGGCTTCTTCGGAGAGGATCGCCTCTCGGCCCTGATACCCTCTTCGACCCTGAAAAAAGCAATGGTGCTCTGAAGCTGCTCGGCCTGGGAGGCGAGCTCTTCCGCTGTGGAGGCCATCTCTTCGGAAGCGGAGGCATTCTGCTGGATTACCTGATCGAGTTGCTGGATCGCCTTGTTTATCTGCTCCGCACCGGAATCCTGCTCCTTGCTAGCGGCGCTGATCTCCTGCACCAGTTCGGCGGTTTTCTGTATGCTCGGCACGAGCTGATCGAGCAGTTCCCCTGCCCGCTCGGCCACTTCCACGCTGGAGGCGGACATTTCGTTGATTTCCGCCGCAGCTTTCTGGCTGCGCTCGGCAAGCTTCCGCACCTCGGAAGCCACTACGGCAAAGCCTTTTCCGTGCTCCCCGGCCCGTGCCGCCTCTATGGCCGCGTTGAGCGCCAGAAGGTTCGTCTGGCGGGCGATCTCCTCGATGATGGAAATCCTGCCCGCGATCTCCTTCATGGCATGCACCGTTTTCGCGACCGCCTCTCCTCCCTCTTTGGCGTCGCCGGCAGATTTGAGGGCGATCCTTTCGGTCTGGATGGCATTGTCCGCATTCTGACGGATGTTGGAAGACATCTGCTCCATCGAGGAGGATGCCTCTTCGGCAGCGGCGGCCTGCTCGCTGGCCCCCTGGGACATCTCCTCCGAACCTGAAGATAGCTCCTGACTCCCCGCAGCCACATTGTCGGCCGCCGATTTCACCTCGGTCACCACTTCGTTCAGCTTCTTCACCATGAACGCCAGTGCCTGCATCAGCTCGTCCTTTGCCGAACGCTCCCTAACCGAAACCATAAGGTTCCCACCGGCAATATCCTTGGCAAGGGAAGTCATCGACTGCGTGGATTCGATGAGTGAATTGACGCTGTTCTTTATGTCGTTGAAATCACCCCTGTAGTTCTCCGTTATAGGTTGCGGAATATCGCCGACGCTTATCCTGGAGACATAGTCGGACGTTACCCGGATGGGTAAGACGAACGCGTCGATAAGATCGTTGACCCCCTTAACGAGATCTCCCCATCCCCCCTGAAACGACGAGACATCGCCCCTGGTGTCGAGCTTTCCCTCCTTCGTGGCCTCTATGAGACGTCCCGTCTCTCCCGCGAAGTTGCGGATGGTGCCCTGCATGCTGCGGAAGGCATCCGCCATTTGCCCCATCTCGTCCTTCTGATGGATGTCTATTTCATCATCCAGCTTTCCGGCTGCGATGCCGGTGGCAACCTGGAGTATTGTCCGGGCAGGCCTCGTAATGCTACGGATTACCAGAATGGCGACAAGCACCCCGAGAAGCAGCGCTACCACGGCGACGCCCGCCATCATCTTCACCGCGTTCTGCTCGTCCTGCTCCGCTGTCTTTATCGACTCATCGGTGCCCTGCTCGACCTTTTTCAGGAAAGCCTCTATAGAATGATCAAGATGCTCACCCTCCTGCTCGACCTTCCCGGAAAGACCGGCGGCAGCGCCGTTTCTCCCCTCTTTCAGCAGATCCATCACCTGAATCGCGTGATGGTCGAAATCGCCATGCTCCTTTTCGAGGACCTTGAGTTTCTCCAGATGTTCCTGGAACTCCTTCTGCTTTACGGGGTTTGATGCAGCTCTGGCGGCTGCGGCAGCCACCTTCTCAGCCTTGGCTATCTCCGCATCCGCGCCCTGTGCGAGCTTGGCGAATTCCTCCTCCACCCGCCTCACCCCTTCCCGGTCCCCAACCGCCCCCAGTCTCAGCGCCTTTTCAAAGAGCACCATCTGCCCCAGTTGCAGGACCCCGACTTCCGTCACCGCCTTGGATACGGCTATGTCCTCTTCGGCGATTTCCTTGATCTCCATCCCGATGCTGTTCAAAGCCTTGACCGAAAATCCTGCCAATACCGCCATCAATGCAAGCATCACCAGCACCAGTCCGAATATCTTCGCGCCGATCTTCATGTCTTTCAGAAGCCTCATGTCGTATCCCCCTGACCCTTTTTCCATCACAGCTCTGGCTAGTGCTGTAACGCTATTGTTCATGTAGCGTATCGTCCCGGATTTTCACAACTTGATTACGATTTTCCTGATGCGAAATGTGTATCCGTAGAAACGCGCGAAAAGAAGCGGGGCAGCCCCCGTGACGGCAGACTGCCCCGCTTCTTTCCATGCCTGTCATGAACCGTTATCCGTTCACAGCCTCCTCCGTGCCATCCGGAACTATTCCCGCCGAGGCGAGATCTTCAGAGGAGAAAACCTTGTCGATGTCGAGGATCATCACAAAGCGATCCTCCTTCTTTCCCATACCCCGCAGGAACTCGGTGTTGAGCCTCGTTCCGATTCTGGGGGGCGGCTCTATCTGCGCCGACTCGAGCTCGAGCACTTCCTGGACCGAATCGGCCATTGCGCCGAGGATCGTCGTTTCCCCGTCCACCGCCACCTCGACGATGATAATACAGGTATTGACAGTGCGCTCGGCGGTTTCCATCCCGAACTTCAGCCGCATGTCCACCACCGGCACCACGTTCCCCCGCAGATTGATCACCCCGCGCATGAAATCGGGCGTCTGAGGTACCTTGGTCACAGCAGAGAAATCCAGCACCTCCCGCACCTGCGAAATATCGAGTGCGAATATCTCCCCATCCAGAAGGAAGGTCAGGTACTGGCAATTCGTTTCCGATGCTTCTTCGTTCATGCTTCACCCCCAGTTATACTGATCAGAACTTCTCGAAATCCCCGTCATGAAAGTCGGACAGTTCATCCAGTTTGAGATCATGGCCGACGGCCTTCTTTGCCCGAACAGGGGCAGGTTGCACAGGAGCAGCCGCCGCTTTCACCGTCCGTTTCCGCGATGTTTTCTCCCCCCGTGTCGTGACGTCTCTGGTCTTGAAGAAAGCGATGGCCTCCTGCAGTTGCTCGGCCTGCGATGAAAGCTCCTCGGCGGTGGACGCCATCTCCTCGGCGGCCGAGGCGTTCTGCTGAATGACCTGATCCAGCTGCTGGATAGCCTTATTGATCTGCTCCGCGCCCGTATCCTGTTCGCGGCTCGCTGCACTGATCTCCTGGACAAGCTCCGATGTTTTCTGGATGTCCGGCACCATCTTCGCCAGCAGCTCACCGGCCCGCTCGGCCACTTCAACGCTTGAAGCCGAGAGCTCGCTTATTTCGGCGGCCGCACCCTGGCTCCGCTCGGCAAGCTTGCGTACCTCGGAAGCCACCACGGCAAAGCCCTTTCCGTGCTCACCTGCCCGTGCAGCTTCGATGGCTGCGTTCAGCGCAAGCATGTTGGTCTGCCGGGCGATCTCCTCGATGATGGATATCTTTTCGGCGATATCCCGCATCGCCTGAACCGTTTCCGCAACCGCCTGCCCCCCTTCCTGGGCATCGGTGGCAGACTTTACCGCGATCTTTTCCGTCTGCAGCGCGTTGTCCGCGTTCTGCCGGATGTTGGAGGACATCTGCTCCATGGAGGAGGAAGCCTCCTCGGCAGCAGCAGCCTGCTCGCTGGCACCCTGGGACATCTGCTCCGACCCGGCAGAGAGCTGCTCGCTTCCCGATGCAACGTTGTCGGCCGCCTCCTTCACTTCGCCTACCACATCGCTCAACTTTGCAACCATCTGCGCCAGCGCCCGCATCAGCTCGTCCTGCGCCGAGCGCTCCCGCACCTCTACCAGCAGATTGCCTCCCGCTATGTCCTGGGCCATCCGCGTTACATTGTTCATCGCATCTATTAAATCGTTCAGATTGTTCTTGATGGCATTGAAGTCGCCATTGTAGTTGTCGGTGATTTTTCCGGGAATGTCCCCCTTGCTGATCCGGTCCACATAATCGGCTGCAACGCGCAGGGGACGGATAAGCTCGTCCAGGGTCTTGTTCACGCCGAGAACTATTTCCCGGTAACCACCGCTGAATTTCTCCCCGTCGCCGCGCACGTCGAGCTTCCCGGCCACGGCGGCCTCGGTGAGCATCCCCGCCTCGGCGATAAGGCTCTGCAGCGCCGCGACGACCGCCGTCATGCTCTGTGCCAGAACGTCCTTGTCCGACTTGGCGGTTACCTGTACCGTCATGTCACCCTTGGCGATACGCTCCATCGCCCCGGCAGACTGCTTGATGTTCTCCACCATGTTCTTGAAGGAGTGGGCGAGATTTCCTATTTCGTCCTTCGACTCGACAGCGACATCGACGCTCACGTCGCCGATTGCCATCCGGTCTGCTGCGGCGGCCAGTGCTCCGACGGGCCGGGTGATGCTGCGGGTGATGAAATAGGAAATAACGATGCCTATTAGAAGAGAAATAGATGCGATGATGAAATTCAGCGTACGGGTGCCGGAGTAAGTTTTCAGGGCTTCCTGGTGACGGAGGTCCATCCGCCCCTCGTTGTACTTCACCAGGGCGATGAAGGCCTCCTCGATCTTCTTGTCCAGCGGTGCGGCCTCCTTGACGAAGACGCTGACAGCCTGCGCATTGTTACCGGCAAGGGAAAGCTCGATTACCTCATTGTTGGCCTTCTTGGCAGCTTCGAGGGCGCTCTTGACGTTGGCGATCATCCTTTTGCCCTCTTCCTGGACCTCCAGCTTTTCCAGCTTGTCCATGGCCGCCTTGTAGCTCCCGCGCATGTTGTCTATGTTCGCCTTCTCCTCCAGTTTCGCCTCACGGTCCGTCGTCACCATCATCCGCTGTATCGAGGTCACGAGACCATTTATGGCAGTCATGGAATAGTTGGCCTGCTTTATTTTTTCGTAGTTCACATTGACGATACGCTCGAGGCTGGCATTGATCTTCGACATGCCGGTTACGCCTAGGGCTGTAAGAGAGCATGAAAGCAGAAGCACCACCCCGAAGCCGATAGCCAGTCTTGTTCCGATCCGGTAGTCATTGAACTTCATTGTTCCCCTCCTCCAGATAATGTGAGGCGCTATAGACAGCGCACGGTGAGGATTCATATATCCTCATATGTTCTTCCTCATCGCCGCGTCGGGGAAATCACTTTAAAATATTTTATAGAACGTATTTTTATGATCAGCCTGCCATCTCAGAATTTTTCAAATTCTCCATCCTGCGAGTCATTATCCTCCAGCCTGAGGTCGGTCCCTACGGCCTTCTTGGCCTTTGCAGCTTTAACCTGCTGTTTTGCGGGAGCAGTAGCCTTGGCGGGCCGGGCAGGAGCTTTCGCTGATGAGAGTTGCTCGCTGATCGTAAAGAAGGAAATCACCTCCTGCAGCTGCTCAGCCTGGGATGAGAGTTCCTCGGCGGTTGAAGCCATCTCTTCGGCAGCGGACGCATTCTGCTGGATCACCTGATCGAGCTGCTGAATGGCCCTGTTTATCTGGTCCGCCCCGGAATCCTGCTCCCGGCTCGCAGCACTAATCTCCTGCACTAGCTCGGCCGTCTTCTGGATGTCCGGCACGATCCTCGCCAGCAACCCGCCCGCCGATTCGGCGACCTCGACCGAAGTTCCGGCAAGCTCGATTATCTCGCTTGCAGCCACCTGGCTCCGCTCCGCCAGCTTGCGAACCTCTGAAGCCACTACGGCGAATCCCTTCCCGTGCTCACCGGCCCGAGCCGCTTCGATGGCTGCATTCAGGGCCAGAAGATTGGTCTGGCGCGCTATCTCTTCTATGATGGTAATCTTGTCGGCGATCTGCTTCATGGCATGGACGGTCTCCTGGACCGCCTGCCCGCCGGTCTGTGCATCCGTCGCGGATTTGATGGCGATCTTCTCCGTCTGGTGGGCGTTGTCGGCGTTCTGCTTGATGTTTGAAGACATCTCTTCCATGGAAGAGGAAGCCTCCTCCGCGGCGGCGGCCTGCTCGCTTGCCCCCTGGGACATGATCTCCGAGCTGGACGACAGCTCCTGGCTTCCCGATGCAACGTTATCCGCCGCCTGCTTCACCTCCGCCACAACAGCCGCGAGCCGCGCCACCATTGCCGCCAGCGTCTGCATCAGTTCATCCTGCTCCGAGCGCTCCTTGACCTGCACCGTCAGGTTCCCCGAAGCGATTTCCTTGGCAAGGGAGGCGACATTCCTGAGTGCATCGCTCAGCCCGTTCACAGCGGCGTAAATGCTTTCATAAGACGTGCGAACGCCCGATGTGTCTGCATCTCCCTGATCTGCAGCCAGAGAGAAGCCCGTATCCCCCTTCGAGAGCTTCACCAGCCCATCGGTAAGCTTCGCCGTTTCCACTGCCTGGAATTCCGCCACCTTCTGGGCCTTGCGGGCAGCCTGCTTCACCTGTGTCTGGTCGCTGACCACCTCGAAAGCGCCGATGACCTTGCCGCTCCGGTCTCTGATGGGCACGCCGGTGTACGAAATCTCCAGATCAAGGTTGCCGGGATGGGCATCGGTCTCGCTGCTGGAAACCTTCTCGTCCTGAATCGCGCGGTGGCAGGCGCATTTCTCGGTCCGGCAATCGGAGGTGCGAAAATGGTCGTAGCATTTGGTGCCGACAAGCTGCTCAGGTGATTTTCCTCCCACCTGCGCCCCGATCCTGTTCATGTACTGGATATTCATGTCCCGATCCACGATCATCGCAGGGGCAGGCATGGAATCGAGATGCCCCACCAGTGTTCCGATGGTGCTGTTTATCCCCTCGAGAATGGTTCTGAACTCACCACTATGTTTCTGCGCCTCCGCCCTTACCCCCAGCCGCCCTTCTACAGCCGCTTCCGTGAGCTTGTTGATGTCGGTGACGATCTCCCGGAAGGATGCAACCATTTTCTGCATGGCCGCCAGGAGTTGCCCCGTCTCATCCGTCCGGTCCACGACTATGTCCATACTCAGATCGCCGGCGGCAATCCTGTTGTTGATGTCGACCGCTAAAGCGATGGGACGCGTTATGCTCCGCATTACGAGCCACGCCATCAGGCCCGAGAGGATAATCGCAAGGAAGATGAGCCCCACCATGAGGTTCCGGGAATTTTGGTAATCCTCCTTCGCATGCTCCCCGGCCTGCTCCATCAGTTTCGCCTGCTGGGCTTCCAGCTTCTCCGCCGCACCCATAAAGGCCTGCTGCACCGGTCGAACCTTCGTGAAGAGCGCCTTTACCGCCAGGTCCCTGCGTCCCGCCTCGATGTCGGCGACCACCTCCTTGAGAACCTCTCCATACCTGGCGCGGGAGCTGACCAGTTCAGCCATCAGCGCCTTCTCCTCAGGGCTGGTCATGGTCTTTTCCAGCTCGGCAACCGCCTTGCCGACATTCTCCTGCGAAGCGGCAACTCTGCCGACCTCCTTCTGCACCTCGGCTCTATCGTCAAGAAGTACCGCATTGCGCAGTGCCCTGGCTGCAACGTTTATCTGATCATGGATCTCGCCGACATTCTCTGCCTTCGGCCATCGCTCATCTACAATACGGTCAAGTTCCGAGTCGAGGTTGTGCAGCTGCGTAATGCCGAACACACCCGAAACGACCATGAGCAACACTATTAAGGCGAATCCCCCGGCAAGACGCACACCGATCTTCATGTTTCTGAACATACTTCCTCCGTTTTCCATAGTAACCACCAGAGTAATGTCTGAAGGACAGGAAGCCCGCCCATTGTCTCCATGGACTTCATACCTGTTTTCCCATCGTCTCACCGGTGAATAACTTTAATATATATGAACAAACGCATTTCTATTTTCTCGTACACAAACCGCGGGGCAAAGGAAGGCCAACAAAAAAGGCAGCTTTCCGGATGGGAAAGCTGCCTGATGAAGAATTTAGACTCGAAGCGGTCACGCCCTGAAACGGCGGACCAGGGAATGCAATTCCCCCGCCAGGCTGTTTACCTGAGCGGCGGCGCCGGCGGAATCAATGGCTCCTTTCGCGGTGGACTGCACAACTTCCGTGATCTGCTGGATGTTGCTGGTGATCTCCCCGGTGGTGGCCGTCTGCTCCTCGGCGGCTGTTGCAATCTGCGCCACCTGCTGTGTCACCGCATTGATCTGTTCGAGTATCTCGGCCAGCGCCCGACCCGATTTCTCCGCATCCTCCGTACCCGCTTCCACCTCGCGTACCCCCTCCTCCATGGCGCTTACCGCAGCTTTTGTTTCCTGCTGGATCGACTTGATCATCTCGCCGATTTCCCGGGTCGCCCTTGTAGTGCGCTCGGCAAGTGCCCTTACCTCATCGGCCACAACGGCGAAGCCCCGCCCCTGCTCTCCCGCCCGTGCCGCTTCGATTGCTGCATTGAGGGCCAGAAGATTTGTCTGGTCCGCGATATCCTCTATGGTGCCGATAATCGCGCCGATCTGGTCGCTCCTGTCACCGAGGCTCCTGACCGTCATGGCACTCTCGTGTACCCGGCTGGTGATTCTCTGCATCCCGTCAACCGTGCGGCGGACTACGTCGGAACCGCTTTCGGCCGCACCGCTGGCAACCCGGGCGCCTTCGGCCGCATACATGCAGTTCTGCGCGATTTCACCTGAAGTGGCGGCCATCTCCTCGCTGGCGGTGGCTACCGTTCCGGTCTGACAGGCAACTTCTTCGGCCCCCGTGGCGATCTGCTCGGAAGCGGTCTGCATCTGGGTAGCCGCGGAGGCCAGCTGTGTGGAGGTATGTTCAACCTGACCGACGATTTCCCGGATCTTGCCGATGAATGTGTTGAACCAGCTGCTGGCCACGGCGATTTCATCCTTCCCCGTATCATCCAGCCGTTTAGTCAGGTCCCCTTCTCCCTCGGCCATGTCTCTCAGAAGTGCGACCATCGAGTTTATCGGCCTTAGGATGCTGCGGATGAGCCAGGCGGCCAGCCCTGCCTGGAATAGTACAGCGATCAGACCGATGAGGAGGGATTTCTTTATCGTGTTCCGCACTTCGGCGTCGAATTCTTCGTCGGCTGTTCTCAGCTCCTTTTCAAGAGAGGAAACCACCTTGCCGGAGTCCGTTTCGACAATGCGGACCAGCTCATCGAGCCGGCCATCGAGCTCCCGCATTTCCGGAGTGATTCCGTCAGTGGTGCCGAGAAGAGGTAGCATCTTTCCCTCGAACAGCGCCGCCGCCTCCATGACAGCTCTTTTCACCCCTTCGGCCAGCTTCTTCTCCTCCGGGGTGTCCGCCGCTGCGATCATTGTGTCGATATCCTCGATGACTTTGGCCTTCCTGTCGGCCCAATTCTTCTCGGTCTGCGCCAGATCACGGTTTATAGCGGCATCAGCCGCTACCTGATACAAGGCCATACCACCCATGGAGGCTTCTTTGGCCCGTATGGCGTCTGCCGCGCGCCTGGCCACCTCTTCCTGAAGTGCCTGCATCTGCTTCAGGTCGCTGAAGATTAATCCCACAATCGCTGCGAGGCCTACGATTACAACAGCCACGTTTGCCATAAGTTTCGATTTGATTGTTGCCATAATGTCTCCTTCATTTAACGAGGGGATAAATCCTTCAGGCTAAGGACCTGCTGCCGCAGGGGCAGTGAAAAAATCGGAAAATAATCAGCATGCTGATATCTTGTTCATCGGCATTGAATGGCGGGACTTTATTCTTGATAAATTTAATACAGTAGGAGGGAAGAAGCGAACTGTGAGGAGGAAAGATAATAAAGAGGCAGCACGGCGGCTTCTGCCGTGCTGCCATGGGTAATCATGCCGCGCGCACGGAACGCTCTTCCAGCTGAACCAGCTTGGGAATATCGAGGATCAGAGCGACGGTGCCGTCGCCCAGGATGGTTGCGCCGGAGAGGCCATCGATGTCGCGGTACATGCGGCCGAGCGACTTGATGACCGTTTGGTGTTCGCCTATGACGTCGTCAACTACGAACCCCACACGTCTTCCTTCTATTTCCGTTATGACGATCTGCTCGATATCGGGTGAGTCCCCGCGGATCGCGAACTTCGAGCGAAGCGGGATGTAGGGGACGATCTGCCCCCGGACGTTGGCAAGGTGCCGGCCGTGAGCCCGCTCCACATCCTCGCGGGTCAGCTCCACACACTCCTCGACGATGGCCAGCGGCATGACGAACCGATCTTCGCCGATCCGAACGAGGAGGCTTTCGATAATGGCAAGTGTAAGCGGTATTTTTACTGTGATCGTTGTTCCTTCCCCCCGCTTGCTGGAGAGCTCTATGCTCCCCCGGAGAGCTTCTATCGACCGCTTCACCACATCCATGCCGACGCCGCGTCCCGATACACTGGTAACGGCCTTGGCAGTCGAGAACCCCGGCACGAAGATCTGCCCGAAAATCTCCTTGTCGGTGAGTTCCGCCGTGGCGGGAATCAGGCCGCGTTCAACGGCCTTGGCCCGTATCGCCTCCTTGTCGAGCCCTGCGCCGTCGTCTTTTATGGTGATGAAGACGCTGTCTCCCGAGTGGACGGCCGCCAGGTGCACCGTACCCTGACGCGGCTTGCCGCCGGCTTCGCGAACTTCGGGGGATTCGATGCCGTGATCGATGCTGTTGCGTATAAGGTGGACGAGGGGATCGTTCAGCTTCTCTATAACGGTCTTGTCGAGCTCCGTCTCCGCGCCTTCGGTCGTAAGCTCGATCTCCTTACCGAGCTCGGCCGAGAGGTCCCGCACAAGGCGCTTGAACTTGCTGAAGGTCGAACCGATGGGGAGCATACGGATATTGAGGGCATTGTCCCTGAGTTCGGCCGTCAGCCGCTCCACCTCTTCGGCTACCGCCATAAGCCCCGGCTCGCGCTGGACCGAGGCAATCTGACTGAGCCGCGCCTGTACCGTCACAAGCTCGCCCACAAGATTTACCAGCGTATCGAGCCGCTCCGCTGGAACACGTATGCTCGTGGCCGATTCCTGGCTCTGCCGCTCCTGCCGGACCTCTTTCACATGCTGCTGTTCGAGGAGCGCCGACTGGACCTTGCCGGGTTCCACGAGCCCTGACTCGACCAGCAGCTCGCCGATTCTGCGCTGACCGGCAAGAACGCTCTCCAGCTCCACCTTCGTTATGTCTCCCCGCTCGATGAGAATCTCGCCGAGCTTCTTGTATCCTTCCCGGTCGCTTCCGCCGTCGTCGATGACTTCAACGGCCAGCTCGCAATCATCCTCCACAAAGATGAAAACATCGAGAATCGCATCCTTCCCCCGGCTGGTCGAAAGTATGATGTCCCAGGAGAGATGGCACTCTTCCGGGTCCATCTCTTTAATGGGGGGGATGCCGGCCGTCTGGGCTATGACGGTGCATTCACCCAGCTCGCGAAGCTCGTTCAGGAGGCTGACCGGATTGGTGCCCCCGCGGAAAATCCCGGGAATAGGCTTGAAGCGCACCCGGTAGGTGACCGCCGGCAGGTCCCCCTCACGATCCGGATTCTCGGAGGAAGGACTCTCCTTCGCCGCAGCCGTCCCCTGCTCCGCCTGAGGCAGGAGTGCCTTGAACTCGGTTATCAGCGCCTCACCGGCGGCCTCGTCAACCGATCCCGGTTCGTCCGCCGAATCGAGGAGGAGCTTTATCCTGTCGCGGGCCGCCAGCGTAAGGTCGATGAGCCGCTTCGTGACTTCGAGCTTTCCGTTGCGCACCGTGTCGAAGACCGTCTCGACCTGGTGGGTGAAGGCCGCTATGTCATCAAAACCGAACATCGCTCCCGAACCCTTGATGGTGTGCATAGCCCTGAACACGCGGCTGATGATTTCCATGTCCTGCGGGCTGTCTTCCAGCTCGAGGAGGGAAGTTTCCAGTTCGGCGAGAAGTTCGTACGCCTCTTCCTTGAATGCCTGTCGGTGGTTTTCCATCATCCGAGCACCTTCTTTACCACAGCCAGGAGCTGATCCGGCTTGAACGGCTTGACGATCCATCCCGTTGCGCCGGCAGCCTTCCCCTCCTGCTTCTTGGTATCCTGAGATTCGGTGGTGAGCATGACGATGGGGATGAACTTGCAGGCGGGAAGCGCCCGCGCACCCTTGATCAGCCCTATCCCGTCAAGGTTCGGCATATTGAGGTCGGTTATGAGCATGTCAACCTTCTGGCTGCCGAGCTTCTGGAGGGCGTCCTTCCCGTCCACCGCCTCGACCACCTCGTACCCGCTCTGCTTGAGCGTGAAACTCACCATCTGTCGAACGCTTGCCGAATCGTCGGCTGTCATTATTATCTTCGCCATCAGTAACCTCCAACCCAGATACAGGATTTTTCAGTATCCCTGGAGCACCCGACATGCCGTGGAAAACCGGCTGCGCGAGCTGCATCGACAAACCCTTCGTTCCCCTCGCGGTTCAGCGTCATTGTCCCCCGTGCCCCGACGGCTGCTCTGTGAGCGGCACACAGCAGCTGCAGTCCGGCAAGATCGATATCGGTGACTGCCGTAACATCGACACGAAATTTTCCTTCACCCGCCAGAGCCGAAAGAAGCGTCTCCCTCAGCTCGCCGGCATGCATGATGGTCATTTCCCCGGAGAGGGTAACCACTCTTACCTCCCCGTCCTCAGACATCGAATGCGTCACCGTAAAATCGGACATCCGTTACCCCCTCTGTTCACGCCTCTCCAGAGGCCGACAGGTCGCTAGAAAAGCTCTACATTTTCTCCGAACTCACCTGCAGCTTCCGCCGTCGGGGCGGCCGCTGCAGCGAAAGCACTGCCGGCAACCGCTGCATGTATCTTCCGTTCGCTGTGCATGGTATAGCGGCTGGCCAGTTCACGAAGCCTCTCGCCCGAACGGCTGTCTGCCGGGATAAGCTTGCGGGCCTCGGTTAGGACTCCGTGCAGGGTCTCTATCGCTTCGGCCAAAACGCCCAGGACGCTTTCGCTTACGGTGATGTTCCTGGTCGCGCATTCGATGTCGCCGGAGAGCGCCTGTACCTCCGCATCCATCCGTGTCAGAAGGGAATAGAGGTTCTCGTTTATTGCGCGAAGCGATTGGAGCAGCCGTTTCAGGTCGGCGACCATCTCGCCCACCTGTGCTTCCATCTGGGAAGCATCGTCGTTCACCCCGCTGCACAGCCCTTCAATAAAGTCGGTAATGCTGCGTAGCGTCTCCGAAACCACGGTGGTGTGCAGGCGCGTGTCATGGGAAAGGCGCTGGATCGCTTCGGCTAGAACGCCGAGCGCCGCACCGTCACTTCCCGTCCGTGCCGCTTTGATCTGCGCATTGAGCGCTATCAGCTCTATCTCCTCGCCGATATTTTCAATGTCGCCAACAAAACGGGCGATGTTCCCAACCGTACCCGATACCTGGGTCATGGCCGTGGCGAGTTCCCTGTTGTCCGCGGCGCTCCTGTCGAGAGCTCCACCGACCAAAGACATGTCGGCCTCCATGCTCGCGAAAAACGAACTGTCGGCCTGATCGACGACACCAGCAATGTCCCGGGTCCTGTCGGAGAGATGTGCTTCCTGGCTTGCGATGGCCTGGAGATTGATGACGATGCTCCGCACAGCACCGAGGAGTTCGTCACGGGCATGGGCAAGCTGCGCCTCCTGCAGCTCGCACACGTCCCCCGTCTCCTTGATAAGCTCGCGGGAAGCTCCCTCCTGCTGCAGGCGAGGAATAAGCTCTTCGAGGGCCTCCTGGACATGTTCGATCTGCTGGCGGGAAATGTCGTGGAACTGAAGCGATGTAACAACTTCGCCGATGCTCTGGGCAACTTCGGCGGAAACACCGGATATGACGGAAGCCGCCGAAGCGCATCGCGCATTGACGTCATTCAGCACTCCCAGGCTGCCGCTGGTCTTCTCCAGGCTTTCCCTGATGCTGCGCCGCTGGCTTACGGACATGTCCACCAGCTTGAGGAGCGTCTGCCGTATGACGGCACAGAGCTCCTCTTTCTGTTTATTGATGGTATCGGACTTCTCGATGACCTGAACCGACAGCTTTGCAACATCGTTGGCGAGGGTATCGAAGCCGGCGGCGCTCTGACCGAGCCGGGCGCTTTCGATCTTTGTCGAAATACCGAGGACGCTGAGGGATTTGTTGATCTTCTTGAAACCGGCGAGGGGCTGGCTCACCTTCTCGAGCCTGTCGAGAATGGCCGTAAAGGTTGAGGAGCCCTCATTCGCCTCATGGTCGGCCCGCCCCATGTACTCCTCCATGATGCGGAGGATGTCCTGAAGGCCGTCGATGGACTGTATTACGTCATCTCCGGCCACAAGACAGACGACTTCGTTCGACATATCGAGGATTCGGGCGGCACGGCTGTGGAAATCGTGCAGCCGCTCCCCCATGGCGAGGAACTCGGCCTCGGTGGAACCCGAAAGACCTTTCAGGAGCAGGCTTGCCTGCGATAACCGCGCAACCCATCCGGGCGCCGGATCTTCAAACCGTTCCTGCTCCTCATCGACTATGCGTTTTGCGGCCTGTATCACGAATAACCCTCGTAAATTCTGTAAGGACAGTTTCTGCAAACATGTTCTTCCTGTTCGGAAGGGAGCCGGTAAAACTTGAATCGATTTTCCGGTGCTCCTCTCAGGAATATCCTTACGCCAGGAGCCCGAACCCCCTGATTTCATTCATGAGCTTACCTTTACTGATAGGCTTCACGATGTATGAGGTGGCGCCTCCATGGTAATAAGCCTCCACCACGTTCTTCGGATCGTCCAGAGCAGTCGTCATTATGACCTTCACTTCGGATGAAGGAGGTATGCTCCGTTCCTTCTCGATTTCACGGATAAGCTTCAGCGCTTCCTGTCCGTCCATCCCGGGCATCATGATATCCATCGTGATCAGATCGTACGGTTTCTTGTCGTCGAGAGCCATCCTGAAGGCCTGGACGGCCTCTCTGCCGTTTATTGCAACATCGCAGTCCCCAAGAGGAGTGAGGATCTCTTTAAGCAGCCTGCGTGCAATAAAATCGTCTTCCACTATCAGTGTTCTCATCTCATGCTCCTTTGCTGGTTATCGTCTCTTTTCCGCCAGTAGATGCCTGTGCATCAGGCCGCATCGTGTCGAGCAGAAGGCGGACCCCCTCCAGCGACGTCAGTGCGAAACCCGTATCTCCGCGCCGGACGGCCAGTTGGACCCGGAACGCTTCGTCCGCTATGGCAGAAGCCCCGATGGTCGCGGCCATTCCTTTCAGCTTGTGAATCGTCTGGTCGGTGCAATGCTCATCCCCCTCAGTCAGAGCCTTCTTCGCCTCCTGGATCAGGAGGGGCGCTTCCCGGATAAAATAGGCGACAAGCTCAAGGAAGAGGTCGATGTTTCCCGAAAGGCTTTCCAGAACGGGATCCATATCCAGGTGCTTTCTCAAACGTTCGAGCGCCGCCGGACCTCCGGCTCTCGACGTGTATCGGGAGACGGTATCGAGCAGATCCTTGTCGCAAAAAGGTTTGGTGATGTATGCGTCCATTCCTGCCCGCATGCACCGTTCCCGGTCCTGCCGATACTCGCTCCCTGTGAGCGCCACGATCGGCATGCGGAAACCGGCGTCACCTTCCCGAGCCCTTATGGCCGTTGCCGTCTCGTACCCATCCATTACCGGCATCTGCAGGTCGAGAAGCAGGAGATCATAGGTCTCCGTTTCCAGTGCCTCAAGTACCTGTTTTCCATCCTCCACCGCAGTGACATGGAACCCGCCTTTCTTCAGGGCTTCCTCCAGCACGATCCGGTTGAGGGCGCTGTCGTCGGCGACAAGAATTCTACCCGCCGCAGGGGAGGGACGGGATGCCACTGCAGCCGGGCCGGTAACTTCGACCGCCGCTCCGCGTCCAGGTTTCGGATGAGGCAACCCGAACCGAGTGGTGAAGTGGAATGTAGTTCCTTTGCCCGGATCGCTCTCAACCCATATCTTCCCCCCGAGGAGGGTCACGAGGCTCCTGACGATGCCGAGCCCGACGCCGATACCGCCGTATCTGCGGCTGGAGGAGCCGTCAACCTGAGTAAAGTTTTCGAAAATCTCGGCGAGCCGCCTGCGGGGTATGCCTATGCCGGTATCGCTGATAGTGTAGCGCAGGGCGATTTCCGTATCCTTCACGCTCTCGGCCGTCACTTCCAGAGATATGGCCCCCGATTCGGTGAACTTCACAGCATTCCCGAGCAGATGCGTGACGATCTGGGAGAGCCGTTCCGGATCCCCGTAAAGCTGGAATGGAACATCCGGCGCAATTCGGACCGAGAAACCCACTCCCTTCCGGTTTGTCGCAATCCGGACGGGAACAGCCGCGTTGTCGAGAAGCTGGCGTAGGTCGAAATACCTGTTGTCGATGGACAGGTTTCCAGCCCCCCCGGAGGAACATTCGATGAGGTTGACCATCATCTTGAGGAGCGAAGTGGCAGCCGACCTGGCAAGCATCAGGTTTTCACGCTGCTTGCCTCCGAGGCCGTCATCGAGGATGAGGTCTATCATGCCGATGACAGCATTGAGGGGGGTCCTCACCTCATGGCTGATATTGGACATGAATTCCGTCTTGGCCGCGGCAGCCTCACCGGCAGCCGAAAGAAGCATCCCGATCTCCTCCTGGAGATGGCGGCGGTCGATTACATACCGGAAGGAACGCTCGAGCAGCGATGGGCTCAATTCATCTGCGGCAAGAAAATCCGCCGCGCCAGCCTGCATTGCCTCCGCAACGGATTCACGGCATTGGTCTTCACTGAGGAAAACGACGGGAGTGCTGCATGAAGCGGCACCGGCCCGAAGGATGAAATCCAGACCGGAGTGCCCCTCTCCGGGAAATCCCCCCGCAAGACAGACGTCCGCCGTTCCTGCATGGAGGAAATCCAGGGCGGAGTCGATATCCGAAACCTGGACAAGTTCGATTGGCGCGCCTCTCATGCCGCTGAGCGTGGTTTCCAACAACGCGCGCAACTCATCGTTGCCCCCTGCCAGCAGAACGCGGAAGAGATAACCGTTGCCGGCCGGCTCCTGGCCCCATGGAGACGCAAAACAGGAAGAATCCTGGTCTCCCGTTGCTTCGGCGAGCGTTGGCCGGATGTAATTAACATGCATGAATGACTATATCGCCGGTGAAGGCGGATACTTGAGAGCAAAACTGGAGGATGCGTAAAAGAGGCCGCCGGGGCCGGCGGCTCAGGAACAATGGTCAGGAGCTTGAATCATTTGAAATCAGCATACTTTGAAATGATGTAGTCCGTATTCTTGGCTTCCTTCAAGTGGCACTCGAAGCAGTTTTTCACCGGGTCGATCCCCGAAGGTTTCCCGTCAGGATTGAAGCTGGCGTATATCCACCCACCGGTCTCGGTAGCTTTTTTGTCCTTCTTCATCAACACGATCATGTTTTTCTTTCCCGGTACCTGCTTCCCCCCCTCATCCTTGATGGAGTAGAAATCGACGACGAACCTGCTCCCTTCCGGATAGGTGCCTCCACTCTTGTAGGTTTTCATGGCCTTGGAATCGACGTAAATGTAGTGGATCCCGTAAAAGAGCGAGTTCTTGTCGGTTACGATCTTCTGTTTGCTCTTTTCCCACTTCTGGTAACCCTTCGGGAGCGATGCCTTCTCCGCGGCAACAGCCACCGCCGCAAAGGAAACCACCATCGTCAGCACAACGACCCACAATTTTTTCATCTGAACCTCCTCGCAGGAATATCTTCAATCACAGGTCTACCATAGTTCAAAACCGAAGCATGTCAACCGGCGGTATCCTCCGGGTCACCGTAGGGGGGCTGCTCCTCGGCGGCACGCAGCGCGGCATGCGCCCTGGATGCATGCCGCCGATGGCGTGCAAGGACCTCCACGATCTCCACGAGGAGTGGAAGATCCTCATCCTCAACCTGCTGCAGCGCATTTAGCAGGGATTTTCCCGTCTTAGTCCGGTTCAGCCGCTGCAGGCGCATGTCCATGGGAAACGGCACGGCGGCGTCAGCAAAGAAACTTCCCACCGGGACCTGCAGGGCTTCGCTGATCTTCAGCAGGATCTTCAGCGAGGGGAGCTGCTCCTCACGCTCGATCTTTCCGATGTAGGTATAGTCGATCCCGCCACTGATCCGGGAAGCCAGTTCCTTCTGGGTCATCCCACGGTCCGTTCTCAACTGCTTCAATCGGGTGCCTATCCGAAGCCTCACGCGCGCTCCCCCGCCCCTGCAATGGATACTGCCTTTTCGCCGTCCTTTGTATAAACCGAATCTCACATGATGTCAATGACCGGCTATAGGATATATAGTCATATTTGTTCTTGACTGCAATGCATATTTGTCTTAGAGTTTTCCAAAAAAGGCTCTCATGGACAAGGTGCGGGTTCTGAAAAACCTGAGGGGTCGGACAGCGGAGGAGCTTACGACCGATGAGTTGAAGCTCTATCTCCTGCTTCTGGTTGCCTGCGGTACGACGGGTGAGGGAGAGATAGGCTCCGTCACCATCCGCGCGGCGATGGGAGAGAGCTTCTGCATAATCAGGCTTCGCCATGCCTGCCGGGGACTCGCCGCGCGCGGCCTGATCGGAGTGAATGGTGACCTGCCGGAAAGGCTCGACGAGGACTTCCGGCTTTCGTACCGGGTAGTCGCAGCCGGAGAAGAACAGGACGGGAAATGAACGAGGGAGCTTGCAGCATTCTGCTGGTAGACGACAACGGGAACGACAGAGAGCTTTTGCGAAGGTTTTTCACGGCGGCAGGTTTTGAGGCGGCGTGTGCTCCCGGCGGAGAAGAAGCGCTTCGGTTGCTGGAAGAACGGCAGCCTGATGTCCTGATCACGGACCTGAACATGCCGGAGATCGACGGTCTGCAACTCTCGCTCATGGCCAGAAGCATCTTGCCCGACATATCCGTCGTGCTCATAACCGCCGATGTCACGCCGGAGCTGGCACCTTTGGCCCGACGGGCAGGGATATGCGCGATCTTTTCCAAACCGCTGGATTTAAGGAGACTGCACGCCCTCGTGAAGGAGGAAAAGAGAAAGCGCGATCTTGCTCGCACCGGGAAATCCGGCACGCCAAGCGCCGCATGGGGGTGCTGGACATGCCCCGTCTGCGGGACGCCCCATCAAGGATGGAGCCCCATCAACATATGCGCTAAGTGCGGTTTCAAAGATTGAATCAGACGGATGCAGTATCCGGCGAAGCAGAGAATAGAGGGTTAGCCGGGTCGTCGCGCGGATGGCCCGGCTGCTCTACATCGGAAGGTCAGACCGCCAGCTTGAAACGCTGGATACGTGACTGCAGGTCTTCGGCTATCCTGGCAAGTTGCCCCGCCGCAGCGGCTGAATCGTGGACCCCCTTGGCGGTTTCCTCTACAACGCATGTTATCTGCTGCATGTTGTTGCTGACTTCACCGGTGGTCGCCGTTTGCTGTTCCGCTGCAGTGGCTATCTGCCCGATCTGATCGGATATGGTGCTTACGGCGGCGAGAATTTCCGTTATTGCTTCCCCGGAGCCGGCAGCATCTTCCTTTCTTCTCTCGGCTCCGCCACCCCCTCCTTCATCCCGGTGACGGCCTCGTCTATTTCCTTCCGTATGCACCCGATCAACCCGGCGATTTCTTCGGTCGCCCTGGCGGTGCGTGTCGCAAGTGCCCGCACTTCATCGGCCACCACAGCGAAGCCACGTCCCTGCTCCCCGGCACGTGCCGCCTCGATAGCCGCATTTAGCGCCAGAAGGTTGGTCTGGTCGGCTATATCTTCAATTGTTCCGATTATCTGGCCTATCTGTTCCGATCTCTCCCCCAGGCTCGTTACACATCCGGCAGATAGCTTTACCCTTTCCGATATCTGATGTATTCCCTCCACCGTCTGGCGGATCACCTCGGAACTCTTCTCCACCGACTTTCCGGCGTCGGTGGCGCTTCCCGCCGCACGGGAGCAGTTCATGGAGATCTCGTTCGATGTGGCAGCCATCTCCTCTCCTGCGGCAGCGACGGTGGATGCCTGGCTCGCCACCTCTTCCATCCCCGTCGCTATCTGCTCAGAGGTCGAATGCAGCTGCGCCGAGGCGGAAGCCACGTTTCCGCAGGCGGACATGACCGACGAGAAGACCGAATTCATATCATCCACCATCCGGTTCACCGCCGACGACAGCAGGCCTATTTCATCCCTGCCCGCGCAGGAAGGCTTTTCCCTCAGATCACCGGCTGCTATCTTTTCGATGACCGACACTATTTCCTTCACAGGTTTCGTTATGCTGCGGCTGATGCTCCAGGATACGAAGAGGCCGAAGAGAACGGCGGCAGCCCCCACTCCGAAGAGGATGAGCTTCGCCTTTTCCATGGAGCCGATCATCCCGGAGGTCAGCCGCTCGGTCTCGGTGACCTGCTCATGACGGAATGTATTGATCTTCTCGGTAAGCGTTTTCGACGCGGCATCGAACTCCCGCATCGTGGCGTTACCCCCCTCGACCCCACTTGTGATGTAGTCCTCCGCCATCTTTTTCCCCATGGCATAGAAGGCTGTGAACTCGCGCCGCAGGTCGGAGATCTCCTGCAACGATTTCGTGTCGTTCTCCCGGCGGAACATCTCCTCGAAACGGTTCAGGCCCTTCACGAAACCCTGTGCAGCTTCCTCCGCGTCCTTGTATGCGTCCGGCTCCCGTGTGGCGCCGACATCCGTCAGGAACTGCTGCACCTGTACGGCATTGAATGCGATCTCTTCGGCGAGCAGGGCGAAGGGGATGGTTTCATTCTTTATATGGAGGGCCGTCTTCTCCACCCGGTCGAAAGAATAGGTGGTCAAGGCAACGAACAGCCCTATCGCTGCGATTATCGCCCCGAAACCTATCGCCAACCTAACGCCGAGCTTCATATTCTGGAATTTCATCTGGACCTCCCCGGAATGAGCTGTTTCAATATGACCGCTTATCGTCGGGCAGTTGGCAACCTTTAACGGCGATGTAAACTTTTTTTACATTACGGTTTTACATCACTCGGTTTTCTCAATACTCTCCACACCTTGCGGCCGCCCGAAGACTACGTACAGCACCGGAAGCACGAGAAGCGTGAGCAAGGTCGACGATACCACCCCGCCGATGACAACCGTGGCCAGCGGTCTCTGAACCTCGGCGCCGATTCCCGTATTCAGCGCCATGGGGACAAAACCCAGACTTGCCACAAGCGCCGTCATCAGGACCGGACGAAGCCGCTTTTCGGCCGCCTGCCGGATCGCTTCCAGAAGCGGCACCCCTTTGGCTGTCAGGTCCCGTACGGCGGAAACAAGGACCATGTCACCGAGCACGGACACCCCCGAAAGCGCCACGAACCCGACACCGGCGGATATGCTGAAGGGCATGCCGCGAAGCCAGAGAGCCACTATTCCGCCCACGGCTGCGAAGGGCACGCCGGTGAAGACGCGCGCGGCATCTATCACTCTTCCGTAGGTAAAGTAGAGGAGGGTAAAGATGAGGAGGAGCGCTATGGGGACCACGATCATCAGCCTCTTCTGGGCGCGCTGCAGGTTCTCGAACTGGCCGCCGTACTGCACGTAGTAGCCGCTCGGCAGTTTCACCTCCCGCTCGATGGCCGCCTGGACGTCGGAAACGAAGCTCCCGACGTCACTGCCCCGTACATTTGCCTGGACGACGATCCGCCTCTTGCCCCACTCCCTGTTGATGGTGGAAGGCCCCTCGCTCGTGTTGATCTTCGTAAGGAGCGAGAGCGGAATCCGTTCGCCGCTTGCGGAGGTGACGAGTATCCGGCCCAGGTCGTCAGGTTCGGCTCGATAACGGTCGTCAACCCGAACGGCGATAGGAAATCGCCGCTCCCCCTCCTGGAGGTCCCCCACGTGCCGCCCGCCGAGGGCTTCTACCACTTCTAGGACCTCCGCGGCAGGTATGCCGTAGCGCGCGGTGGCGGCGCGATCAACCTCCACCTGGACGAGGGGCTGCCCCGTCACCTGCTCGACGCTTACATCAGCTGCCCCCGGCACCCCCTTCACCGCCTTCTCAACTTCCTTCGCCTTCGCCTTCAGGATGTCGAGGTCGTCACCGAAGATTTTGATCCCCACATCCGATCGTATCCCCGCCACCATCTCGTTTACCCGCATCTCTATGGGCTGGGTGAAGATCAGTTTCATTCCGGGGAAGGAGCCCAGCTCTTTTTCCATGACCGCTACGAGTTCGGCCTGTGTACGGGCACGTTTCCACCTCTCTCTCGGCTTCAATGTGATGAAGATGTCGCTGAGCTCGACCCCCATCGGGTCCGTTGCGACCTCGGCACTCCCGGTACGGGTCCAGAGCCGCTCTATTTCGTTGGGAAACTTCTCCAGGAGCGCCCTCTCGATGTGGGTCCCGTAGCGCACTGACTCGTCCAGTGAGACGCCGGAAAGCCGGACGGTGTTTACAACGATCGTCCCTTCCATCAGCCGCGGGACGAATTCCGAGCCGAGCCGGGTGGCAAGGAGCCCCGCGACTAAAAGGCATCCTACGGCCGCCCAGAGCACCACCCGGCGCCGGTGGAGCGCGAAATCAAGAACCGGACGATACCATTCCTTCAACCGCCGCACGACGTACGGCTCCTTCTCCTCCCTTTTCCGGACAAGGCCCATGCTGGCCAGCACGGGCATGAGGGTGAGAGAGAGCGCCATGGAGCCGAGGAGCGCGAAGATGACGGTGAGGGCCATCGGCCTGAAGAGCTTCCCCTCCACCCCCTCCAGGGCAAGAATGGGAAGGTAGACGATCATTATTATCAGCTCGCCGAACATGGTCGGCTTGCGGACTTCTATGGCGGCATCCCGGACGACGTCGATGACGCTCCGGCCACTTTTGTCCTCGGAAAGGCGCCTCACGGAATTCTCCACCGTGATGACGGAGCTGTCGACGATGAGGCCGAAGTCGATGGCGCCGAGGCTCATGAGGCTTCCGGCGATCCCGAAGCGGAGCATCAGGTCGAAGGCGAAGAGCATCGAGAGCGGAATCGCCAGGGCGACGATGAGACCGGCTCTGAGGTTCCCGAGAAAGACGAAGATGACTGCGATGACGAGGATGGCGCCTTCGAAGAGGTTCTTTTCCACCGTGTGGAGGACCTTGTCCACAAGCGACGTGCGATCGTAGGCCGTTGCCACCTCGACCCCCTTGGGCAGGCTCTTCTTCACCTCGTCGAGGCGAGTCTTGAGCCGGGTGGTGACGTCGTGGCTGTTCTCCCCCATAAGCATGAAGCCGAGGCCGAGGATCGCCTCACCCTTGCCGTCGGCCGTCACCGCGCCGCGGCGTATCTCCCGCCCTTCCATCACCCGCGCGACGTCGGCTACCCGGACCGGGATCCCCTCCCTGGCCGTCACGACGACTTCTTCCAGCTCCTGCGGCGTCCTGATGATTCCGACACCCTGAACCAGACTCGACTCCCCTGCCCGATCGATGGTGCCCCCGCCGACGTTGGCATTGTTTTGCTCCACGGCTTCGATGAGCTGATCCAGGGACAGGCCCCGTTTCGCGAGTTCCTCCGGGTCCACGACTATCTCGATCCGCCGCTCGTCGCCGCCCCACGTGTTCACTTCGGCAACGCCTGGAACGGAGCGCATCTGCGGCTTCACCACCCAGTCGTGCAGCGTGCGCAGCTCAGCGAGGGACTTGTCCTTTGCGGTAATAAGGTAGTGGAATACCTCGCCCAGCCCCGTCGCAACCGGCCCCAGCTGGGGCTTCTCGATGCCGGCGGAAAGGGCCACACCCTGTATCCGTTCCATGACCACCTGGCGCGAGAGGTAAATGTCCATTCCGTCCTCGAAGATGACGGTGATCTGGGAGAGCCCGAACTTTGAAAGAGAGCGCACCTCCTTCAGCTTCGGAAGCCCAGAGATCGCCTGTTCCAGCGGGGCCGAAACCTGCCGCTCAATCTCCAGAGGAGAAAGGGCCGGCGCCACCGTGTTCACCTGAACCTGGACGGGGGTCGTATCGGGAAAGGCGTCGAGGGGAAGCCGCAGGAAGGCGACCACACCCATGACGGCGATGAGGGCCCATGCAGCTATGACCGTCATCCGGTGATTGAGGGACCAATGAATAATGTGATTCAGCATTACAATCTCCTACATGAATTCGTGAGGCATGGGGGCTCGGTGCAGCGGAAATGCGGGGGTTGATCGCCGCCGGGGAGTTTGAACAGCCGCCGTCGGTGACCTTCGCCAAAACGTCAGTACCATCTCGGTCGCAAGAACAGAGGCATTGCAGCGGAGGCGAGTACCGATGCCTCAGGGCTGCACATCCTGCTCAGTTTGAGCGACCAATCATCATATATAGTGTCCCACCTGAATTCGTGAGGCATGGGGGCTCGGTGGAGCGGAAATGCCGGGGTTGATCGCCGCCGGGGAGTTTGAACAACCGCCGTCGGTGACCTTCGCCAAAACGTCAGTACCATCTCGGTCGCAAGAACAGAGGCATTGCAGCGGAGGCGAGCCCCCATGCCTCACGAACCACTCGATCAAGGATTACTTGCTCTCGACCTCGCAGCAGCCGGCGCCGATGGAATCCCTGAGGGTTTCCGTCTTGAGGAAAAAACTTCCGGCGACGACAACCTCCTCCCCCACTTCGATTCCCGAGGCTATATCCACCATTCCGTTGCTGCCGCGGGTTTCCGCCAGCTGAACCCGCCGGGTTTCGTATTCCGCCGGCGCCACCCTCACAAAAGCGACGTTGACAGACTTGGCCCGCTGGACGGCTCCCCGTGGTACCGCCGATGAGGACCTTTCCCCGCCGGCCTGGATACGTGCCTGACCATACATGTTCGCCCTCAGGAGCCCGTTGGTGTTCGCAAGACGGACCCGTGCCTTCACCGTCCTTGTCTGAGGATCGATGACGGAGGCGAGGTTGGAGATGGTCCCCTTGAAATCGCGCCCGCTTATGGCGTCGAAGGTGAGGGTAACGGACGAGCCGATTTTGACCGCGCCGAGATCGGCTTCGCGCACCGCGACCTCGGCCCACATGGAAGATGTATCGACGATCTCGAAGAGCGTCATCTGGGGGTCGACGTAACGATCGACAGAGACGTTACGCTGCGTCACCACGCCCGAAACCGGCGCCTTCAGCGTGTACCGGCCGCTACCCGCGGCCGGACCGACGCCTCGCAAGGATGCCTGCAGCGCCTCCACCTCGGCAACAGCCTCACGGTATTCCTGCTCCGCTGCAAGGACCTCCTTTTTGGCCGATATTCCCTTTTTTTCGAGATCGACCTTACGCCGGTAGTTGGTCTCCATCATCTGCGCGCGGCTTCGTGCCACGGCAAGCTTGGACTGATCCGTACCCACCGCGGCACTTTCGATGACGGCGAGTGGCGAGCCTGCCGCAACCCAGGCGCCGATGTCGGCGGAAACCCGCCTGACAACCCCCGACGAACGCGCATTTACCTGGGCCATCCGGGTCGCGTCGTACGCAATAACTGCCGGAGCAACAATGGCCGCAGTCCCCTTGCCCGGTACTGCTTTGGTGGTCTCGATGCCTGCCAGACGCTCGGTCTCCTTCGTTTTGAGGAGGACCTTCGTCCCGTCGGCAGGGGCATCGTCGCCGGCAACGTCAACAGCCGGTTTCCCCCCCCGCTCCGGATGGCAGGTCGGGCACACCGACTCGGGGAAGCCGTGCTCCGCGCACCAGTCCCCCTTTGCCTGGAAAACAGGAGCGAGTTTCGGATTGCACTTGGTGCACAGGGCTTCGAGAACCCCGTGCTCCCTGCACATCCCGGCCTCTTCCGCTACCTCGGTCTTCCCGTAAGCCTGCTGCGGTGGAGCGGGTTGGGGAGTTTTCCCCTTCTCGCCGCAGCCAGTGGCTGCGGCAAGAAGGGTCAGTGTCGCTGAAACCAGAATCAGCCGGCGCATGTCATTTGCTCCCTTTTGGCGGACGGACGATTTTCAACTTAGGATCGCACTTCTTGCACTGGGACTTGGGCAGGCCGTGCTGCTTGCACCAGTCATCGGTAGCCTTGAAAGCAGGGATGAGCGACTTGTCGCAGCGGGTACACTGGGACTCCGCCACCCCATGCTCGCTGCACCAGTCCTCATGCGAACCGGGCTTGGCACCCTTTTCGCCATGGACATCGGCACCACCCTTTGCGGGCTTGGAACTCTCGGCAGCAAAGGCCGGGAAAGCAAGGGTGAGAGAAAGAGCTGCGGCTAAAATGAGGGTACGGTACATAGTGTTGTCTCCTTTTTATATTGGCATTGCCGGCAACATTGTTGATATCACCCGCAGAAAGGGCAAAGACCGCTTCGGGAATCTGCAGGCTGTGCCTGCGAGAGACTTCAGCGTCCCCTATGCATATGCGGGTGGAATGACTTCAGAATCAGAGAGTCAGAAGGCGCTTCGCCCCGCGTTCCGGAATCTTTAGAAGTATTCGATGTTGGTAGTCTTGGTAGTTAGCAGGTTGTTCAAAACTAGACAGATCGTCGCACCCGCAGGTAGACCCGACGGAGGCGTAGTACCCTCTGGGGCATAAACAGCGCTACGCCGCACACATTTGCTTGCAAAAGTGGACCGCAGCATTGAGCGCCCGAAGGGTGAGGCCGCAGGCCGAAGTCACAAAGCGGTCTGCCGAGGACGGCGGCGAGATGGCTGTTTTTAGCTGCGCTGAAACTTCGTTTTCAACAACCTGTTAGACCTGGTTTTGCGGGGGGATGAACTTCGACAGATACACTTCGGGGAAAAACATTAAGGGGTCGGTGAAACGCAAGGGAAGCTGGTCAGGGGAGTAGGCGATCTGAAGGTGTTGCGGGGTCAACGGAGCCTGCCCCGGGCAGTAGCAGGAAGAATCACAACCGGATGAATCCCGTTCCTCATCGTGGCACGGTGACGATTCCGCTGTGCCGTCAGGATTACCGGGAAGCTGCTGCGTACAGCACCCCAGTTCCGTTGCCTGCGCATCCCGGCACGCCCCGGTCACCGAGACGGTGAGCGAAACGATCATCAACAGAAACGAGATGTATCTGCATAGAAAACGGGACATGGGCACCCTGACCTGAAAGAGTGGCTCCTACGATAGCAGAACCATACCCGACAAAACAACTCAAATTCAAACAGAAGTCAGAGCCTGCCTGGGAACCGCTTGACATCGCAAATCTTTCTGTATACTTTCCTCAGCCTGTTTAATGTGAAAGGCCTTCGAAAAGGATGCAGCATGCAAAAGACCTTAACCGTGACTCAAACCACCTGTCGAGCCCTCGCCCTGCTGGGCATCTCAGGCATGCTCCTCAGCCTATCCCTCACCGCTGCATATGCGGAAGACAGCAGTGCGGAAAGCTCCCGACGCCTGGAGAAGCAGTTGGAGGAACTCCTGCGCAGGGATGCGGAAAAGCAGAAGCAGCTAGACGACCTGCGGCGACGCCTCGATATGCTGCAAAAAGAGCCGTTGGCCGGAGGGGCAGGACCGAACCATGAGAAGTCCGGAAGGGACACCGATGCACAGCAGGATGCCCGCCCCGCCACTGCCGACCCCCACGATCATGCGACTGAGGAACCGCCAAGCACGAGGGCCCGGCTCATCGACCTTTCGGTGGATGCACTCGTTGCAGCCGGAAGCTCGACGGAGGACGACGAATCGCTGCAATCCCTCCAGGGGGGAGGGCACGATCCGCGCAAGCGCGGATTCACCGTGCAGAACATCGAGCTCTCCCTCAAGGGTGCCGTAGATCCCTTCATGACCGGCGAAGCGCACATCATCTTTTTCCTTGAGCCGCTGACCGGCGAAACGCAGATAGAACTGGAAGAGATTTTTCTCACCACCCAGCACCGCCCCTTCGGCCTCCAGCTGGAGGCAGGGCATTTCTTCACCGAATTCGGCAGGATCAACCCGCTGCACCCTCACCAGTGGCATTGGCAGGATCAGCCGGTCATCAACACGCGGCTCTTCGGTCCCGACGGCATGCGCGGACCGGGCTTCCGGCTGGGGTGGCTCGCTCCCCTTCCCTGGTCCTCAGAGCTCCATGTGGGTGCCCAGAATGCAAACGGCGAGACAATGGCCAGCTTCCTCGCCAACGAGGAGTTCTTCGAGGAACGCTCTATTGGCGGAAGACCTTTCGTCAACCGGCGGGTCAGGAACCTTAGGGACCTGGTCTACCTGGCCCGCGTCGACAACTCCTGGAGCCTTGCGGATGACCTGACGATGAAGCTCGGATTTTCCGGGCTCTACGGCCCCAACGCCACCGGACCGAGAGCTGAAACCTTAATCTACGGCGCCGACCTGGTCCTGAAGTGGCGCCCGGTAAAGGGGGAAATGAAGTGGCCTTTCGTCACCTGGGAATCGGAGATCATGAAGCGGGATTACCGAGCCGCATCCTTCTTCGATGACTCCAATCCGGCCGAGGTAGTGGACCTTCCGGCTGCGAACCTCCGAGACTGGGGTCTCTACACACAGGTATTGTTCGGTTTCCACCACGGATGGGCCGCCGGAGTGAGGTACGATTACGCGACCGGCAGCGGCGAGAGCATGGGTGGACGGGAGCCGGACCCCTTTCGTAACGACCGGCATCGGGTATCGCCGCTCATCTCCTGGCAACCGACGGAGTTCTCGCGCCTTCGCCTCCAGTACAACTATGACCGGGTGGACCATCTCGCAAGCGGGGAAGCACATTCGGTGTGGCTCGGAGTCGAGTTCATGTACGGAGCTCACCCGGAGCACTCGTACTGAAAATGAGAAGCTCTTCCAAATCTCTTGACACCCGTTCCGCTGTTCGCTTATTGTCCTAATGAATTGATGAGGACATGGAGAACCATGGGCGGGTCGTTCCTGTTTAAAAAATTGATCGGTTTCGTACTTCTGCTCAGCTTCGTCTTCTCCGCGGACGCCGCCTTCTATGGCCGCCATGCCGACAGCCTTCATGAACACGCCCCCGTAGCCGCGTCTCACGCCCATGACTGCTCCAACGGACAGCATCCTGAACATCCCCAGGAGGGGGGCCATCAGGAGCACGACGATTCCTGCTGCAACCAGCACTCCCATGCCTCTGCCGTTTTCTACTCCCTAACCCTGACCTACACCCCACACTCAAGCCAGATGAGGGTATTCGAGCCCTTCCGCGCAGTTCCCGAAGTCTACCTGGACCGCTTCATTCCTCCGCAAAACCTCTCCTGAAAAAGAAATCCCGCTATTCGTGCGTCTGAAGGACGTCCACCCGCGTCTCTCGGCTCCGCTGTAGTAAAATCAATCAAGTAACTCTGGAGCACCTGTGCTGCGGTACCCGGCACATCCACAATTGTCATAATCAGCTTTCGGCTCTCCTTCGGGAGACCAGGGAGGAACAATTGAATCCGACATTCTTGAAACAACAGGCATGCCTTTTCATAGCTGCCTCGGCGCTGCTGTGTGCCGCCATCTCCACGGCAGCGGCAGAAGAAAAAACTTTCACGCTGCAGGAGCTCCTCTCCATGGCGAGAGAGAACAACGGCGAACTAAAGGCGCTTCGCGCCGAGCTCGGCATAGGCGAAGCAGGAAGAATGAAGGCGGGACTCTACACCAATCCGGTGCTTGAGCTGGAAGGGGAAACCGGAGCTCTTACCGGCAGTTCCTCGGAGGATCGGATCTCCATCGGCCTTTCGCAGGAATTCCTGACCGGCGGAAAGCGGAAGAAGCGCATGGCCGTCACCGACGCTGAATTGGGCACCCTGGAAAAGCGTCTCCAGGATGCGCAACGGCTGGTAATGCTTGATGTAAAGACCGCATATTACGACCTTTTGCTTGCGAAAGACCGCCTGGCCCTCGCCAATACATACCATGAGCTGAACAGCCAGCTCCTGGGCATCACGAGGGAGCGGTTCGCCGCCGGCGACGTTCCTGAACTCGACGTGAATCTCGCCAAAGTCGAGACTGCCCGAAGCGAGGGGAGAAGAAGCGCTGCGGACCGCGAGGTTGCTGCAACGCGACTGCAACTCTCAGTGCGCACGGGGCTTCCCGTGTCGCAAAGCCCGGAAGTAACCGGCAGCCTGACCAGCCTGCCCTACGGCACTAACTTCGAAACCGATCTCTCCTCAATGAAGTCGGCAGCCCTGAATCGCGCCGATCTGAAGGCACTGGAGACGGAACGCGAAAAAGGAGAAGCTGAGGTCGTGCTCGCAAAGGCCGATCGGCTTCCGAACATAACCGCCGGCATTTCGTTCACAAGGGAAAGAACATCGACCTCCATCGGCAACCTTGAGGATCGCGATACGGACAACCTCATAGGGCTGAAGCTATCCGTTCCGCTCCCGGTCTTCGACCGCAATCAGGCCGGAATCCATGAAGCCGGCGCAAGAAAAAGCAGCGCAGAAAGCCGGTACCAGTCTCTCCGCCGGCGTATCGAGCAAGAGGTGGAGTCGGCCCATGGGCAGTTCATCAATGCCGAGATGCTTGTAAAGATCTACGGCCAGGAGATCATCCCGCAGATGAACGAGAACCTCAAAGTGGTTCAGGAGGCTTACCGGCTGGGTGAGCTGGGTATTCTCCCAGTAATCGAAGAGCAGAAGAAATTTGCGGAAGTAAACGAGGATTACCTCTCCGCTCTGCACAACAGGAACACAGCCCTGGCAAGACTTGAAGCGGCGACGGGAACGGAGTTCAAGGAAGCGGACGGAGGAGACAAATGAAAACCTGGAGAATCATTTACAAATATCTGCCGATGCTGCTGCTCTCCGCTGCCCTTTTCGCCGGATGCACTTCCCGGGAACATGGGGATACTCATTCCGCCAACGAGCATGAGGAGGAAAAGGTCCAGATAACGGCATACTCGGATAAATCGGAAGTGTTCATGGAGTTCGCAGAGCCGGTGGCGGGAGAAAAGACGGATTTTCTGATCCACCTCACGCGGCTTGCCGACTGGAAACCGGTCAACCAGGGGTCGCTGAAGCTCGTATTTACACCGGCCGCCGGGGCACCCGCCTCCTTCACGATACCGGCGCCCGCCCGTCCGGGAATTTATCAGGCCGGACTGACCCTGGCAAAGGAGGGGGAATACTCCCTCGCCATAATTCCTGAAGGCACGGGGTTTGCCGACACGATAACCATTCCGCACGTGCATGTGGTGCGGAAAGGCGAAGCCCATGCCGCGCACGAGAAGGGGAAACACCCCGAGACTCCGAAGAAAGAGGAGGCGCACCAGAAAGAGCACGCCGAATCGGAGCATGACGACCATGACCATGAGGGTGCGACCGAAGAAGCACATCATGGTGAGACCGAAGAAGCCCACCATGGGGAGGAAGTGGCGACCGTGATCACCGGAACCGGTGGCGGCACCATACCCTTTCTCAAGGAACAGCAATGGGTGACCGAATTCATGACGCAGCCGGCCGTGCGAAAGGACCTCGCCACCTATTTCTCGACCATGGGAGAACTGCTGCCGGTCTCAAATGCGGAGGCGATCGTTTCGGCACCGCTGGCAGGGATCATCTCCGGCAGCAAATCGCTTCCCTTTATCGGCAAAAAAGTTACCAAGGGGGAGATCGTAGCCTACATCGAACCCCCGGTGCGCCAGGAAGGGGGCATGGGCCAACTGACTGCGGGGTATGCCGAAGCAAGGAACCGGGTCGCGCTTGCGCAGAAGGAGTACGACCGGGCGAAGCGCCTCTACGAGGCCAAGATAGCCCCGCTGAAACGGGTCGAGGAAGCGGAATTGACACTGTCCAGTGCGAAGGCTGCGCTGGAGCCGCTTGAAAGAGCCGTCAACAGCATCAGGGGGGATGCCGGCAACGGCCGGATTGCCGTTCGGGCACCCGTCGGCGGCACCGTTGTGGAGATCAACGCCGCCAACGGCAAGGGGGTCGAGGCCGGACAGCCGATCCTGCGAGTGGTCAATACCGGCACCCTCTGGCTTAAAGCCAATCTTCCGGCGGCCGATGCCGGCAAGGCGGCTCTGGCCTCGGGAGCGACCTTTACCATTACCGGACTCGATGGGGAATTCCGGCCGTCGCGGCTCGTCACGGTCGGAGACATGCTCGATCCGCAGACACGTACGCTGCCGGTTATTTTCGAAGTACCGAACCCGGGGGCCCGGCTCAAGGTCGGAATGTTCGCGAACGTGGCGATACGTACCGGAGAAGCAAGGAACGCCCTGACTGTGCCGAAGGAAGCGCTTGTCGAGGATGAGAGTCGCTGGTTCGTCTTCGTCCAGACCTCAGGGGAAGCATTCGAGCGGCGGGAGGTAAAGATAGGGGCTCAGGACAAAGGCCATGTTCAAGTGGTGGAAGGGCTCCAGCCTCACGAACGTGTGGTGACGAAAGGTGCCTACTACGTCAAGCTGGCAGCGACTGCGGGGAAAGGTGCTGACCCCCATGCCGGACATGCCCACTAGGAGAAGGTTGTTCAAGAACAATCTAGATAGTTTCACCCGACCTTTAGCAGATTCTTGAAAAAGCTCAGGTTGTTCAAAAACGGTCAGATCGTCGCACCCGCAGAAAGCCCCACGGAGGCGTAGCAGCGCTACGCCGCACAAGGCGGCTTTCGAGGACGGCGGCGAGATGGCTGTTTTTCAACAACCTTCTTAGGAGATTCCATGCTTGATAAAATAATACGACTCGCCCTGGAAAACAGGCTCATTGTCGTTATAGCCTCGCTCTTGATCCTCATTGCCGGCACCTACGTCACTGTAAAGATGCCCGTCGACGTCCTCCCCGACCTGACGGCACCGACGGTAACGATTCTCACAGAAGCAAAGGGTATGGCTCCGGAAGAGGTGGAAACCCTCATCACCTACCCGATCGAAAGCAACCTGAACGGCGCAACAGGTGTCCGGCGGGTCCGCTCCGCCTCGACCCCCGGCCTCTCCACGGTATGGGTGGAATTCACCTGGGGAACCGACATCTACCGCGCCCGGCAGGTGGTGAACGAAAAGCTGCAGCTCGTAGGAGGAACGCTCCCCGCCGGCACGCTCCCCATGCTGGCGCCCATCTCCTCGATCATGGGGGAGATCATGTACATCGCGGTCACCGGCGACCGCCATGACCTGAAAGCCCTCAAGGAAACGGCCGATTTCGTAGTCAGGAAACGGCTGATGGCTGTGGCGGGGGTATCCCAGGTCGTGACCATCGGTGGGGAAAGCAAGCAGTACGTCGTGGAAACCGATCCGCAGAAGCTGGCGGCATTCGGCGTGTCGGTTAACGAGGTGCTCGCCTCCGTCAAGGGAAGTAACGAGAACTTCGCTGCGGGAGTGATGAAGGAACGGGGGCAGGATTATCTGATCCGGGGTGTGGGACGGGTACAATCGCCGGCGGACCTGGAGAACTCGGTGGTGGCCACCAGAAACGGCATCCCCATCATGGTCCGCGATGTGGCTGAGGTGAAGATAGGTTCCGCCTTCAGGGTGGGAGATTCCTCGGTGAACCTGAAGCCCGCCATACTCATAGCGATCCAGAAACACCCGGACGCGAACACGCTGGAACTGACCAGGCGGCTTGAAACGAAGCTCGAAGAGCTGAAGAAGACCCTTCCTGCAGGGATGACCATCGACACCAACATCTTCCGCCAGTCCAACTTCATCGAACTCGCTCTCAAGAACATCCAGCGGGTGCTGATCGAGGGGGCGGGACTCGTCATCGTCATCCTCTTCCTCTTTCTCGGCAACCTGCGGACCACCCTCATCTCCATAACGGCGATGCCGCTGTCGCTCATATTCGCCATATTCGCCCTGCGAATCTTCGACATCTCCATCAACACGATGACACTGGGAGGAATGGCCATCGCCATCGGGGTCATCGTCGACGACGCCATCATCGACGTGGAGAATGTCTTCCGCCGCCTGAAGGAGAATGCGCACAGGCCGCCGGAGGAGCGCCATCCTGCCCTGGAGGTCATTTTCGATGCCTCCAAGGAGATCCGTTCATCCATCGTCAACGCGACGCTCATAATCCTGCTGGTGTTCATCCCCCTCTTCTTTCTCTCCGGGATTGAGGGTCGGCTTCTGAAGCCGCTGGGCATCTCCTACATGGTCTCCATCGGCGCTTCGCTGCTTGTAGCCCTGACAGTTACCCCCGCCATGTGCTCTTATCTTCTCCCCCGCGCGAAATTCATGGCCGAAGAGGGTGACGGTCCCGTGATGCGATGGCTGCAGAGGGTATACCAGCCGATGCTTGAACTCTCGGTGCGTCGGCCGATGCTGGTAATCGCCGGCTCTGCCGCAGCGTTTCTCCTCGCCATGATTCCGCTCTCACAGACTGGCCGTTCCTTTCTTCCCGGCTTCAACGAGGGATCGCTGACGGTGCTGGTGGCCACGGCACCGGGGACTTCACTGGAAAAATCGGCGGAAGTTGCCGGACGGGTGGAGAAGATACTGCTCGATCATCCCAACATCGCAAAGACGGCACGGAAAACGGGGCGGGGCGAACTGGACGAGCATGGCAAATACCCTAACGCTTCCGAGATAGAAGCGACCCTCGATATGAAGGGGCGGAAGCTCCCGGATGTTCTCGCGGAGCTGCGAAAGAGCGTGGGAACAATCCCAGGTATCATCGTGACCTTCGGCCAGCCCATCAGCCACCGCATCGACCACATGCTCTCCGGAACGATGGCGAACCTGGCGATAAAGGTGTATGGACCGGAGCTATTCCGCAACCGGGCCATCGCCGAGGAGATAAAGGCGCAGATGGAGGGGGTTCCCGGAATAGCCGACCTGTCGGTCGAGCAGCAGGCGGACATATCCCAGGTGCGGATCACCCCCCGGCGAAGCGAGCTGGCCAAGTACAACCTCACGGTCGGTTCGGTTGCCGAAGCCGTGGAAACGGCCATGGCCGGGAAAACGGTATCCCGTACCCTGGAAGGGGACCGGGGTTTCGACATAGTGGTGCGTTTTCCGGAGGTCGCGAGGCAGGAAATAGGCGCCATCGGCCAGGTACTGGTAGATACCCCCACTGGTGTGAAGGTGCCGCTCTCGGCGGTTGCCGAAGTGGTTTCGGCCAAGGGACCGAACAGCATCAGCCGCGAGAACGTCCAGCGCAAGATAGTGGTACAGGCCAACGTGGCGGGACGTGACCTGCGCAGCGTCTTCGATGACGTGAAGGAACGGATCGACCGGAACGTGAAGCTGCCGGCGGGCTACTTCGTCGAGTACGGCGGGCAGTTCGAGAGCGAGGCGCAGGCCACCCGGACCATTGGACTCCTAAGCATCGCCTCCCTGCTCTTCATCGTGGTGATCCTCTATGCCGAGTTCCGTTCGTTCCGCACTGCATTCCTGGTCATGGTAAACCTGCCCCTGGCGTTCATCGGCGGTATCATCGCCGTCTACCTCACGAGCAAGGTCATCAGCGTCGCCTCGCTGGTGGGCTTCATCACCCTCTTCGGCATCGCCACGAGGAACGGGATCCTGCTGGTATCACACTACCAGCACCTGATGGAGCACGAAGGGAAAGAGCTGTGGGAGGCCGTGGTGCAGGGGTCAAAGGAGCGCCTGCGCCCGGTGGTGATGACGGCCCTTGCGGCGGGGCTCGCCCTGGTTCCCTTCGCCATCGCAGCCGACAAGCCGGGGAACGAGATACTGTCTCCGCTGGCGGTGGTCATCCTCGGAGGGCTTGCCAGCTCGACGCTCCTCAACATGATCGTGCTGCCCTCTCTCTACCTGCGCTTCGGAAGAAGAAATACAGGCGAGTAGCCAAGCGAAGCCGGCAAGAATGTACCCCGCCGTAAACAGAAAAGGTTGTTCAAAAACAGTCAGATCGTCGCACCCGCAGAAAGCCCCACGGAGGCGTGGCAGCGCCACGCCGCACACGGCGGCTTTCGAGGACGGCGGCGAGATGGCTGTTTTTCAACAACCTTCATATAAAAAAAACCCCCTGCCCGGACTTGGGCAGGGAGTATTTCTGCTGCTATCAGAAAGCGATCTCGACCCGCGACCCGATCTGGAAAGCGTTGTTCAGAGATGGGTCCATCCCCGGATTGACTATGTACTGGAAGTCCGGCTGGACGACCACCCCCGGGAATACCTCCGCACGATAGGTCACTTCGATGGCCGTCTCGGAACGCTCCACGGGGGCACCCTCGACATTGCTCCTGAAGTCCATGAACTTGTTGCCGTTCCTGGCGCTTCCCACCGCAATACCTGCACTGTCACGATCACGTCCCGGGATCAGGCCGGTGTAGTTGAGCCCCATACCCCAGTAATATGCGATCTGATTCCAGTCGTCGTCGGCCCAGCCCACCTGCGCAAAGCCCCCAAGACCCTGCCCGGCGGCACTCTCGGCGAAAAGCGTTTTTTCGGCGATTAGGTAGTATCCGTGATTCGTCCCCTTGGGATGCCCGTCGAAGTTTTCCACCTCGGCGGTATGCAGCCACGCTCCGGCGCCCAGCTTGTAATAATCCTTCTCCCCCGGCTGCCCCGCCGACATCCCCGCCTCGAAAGCGGCAAATACTCCATCCTCCTCCTTCAGGATGACGGCAGTGCGCGGCGGATCATGAGGGTCCCCCGGCACGCCATCGTAGAGTGCGGCCAGAAGGTAGCTCTTCTCCGTCGGCTGAGCCTTAAGCCGGAGTCCCAGGGACGTGGTAGGGAAGATGGACGGGCCCGTCTGGGAGATGTCGGGAGCGATGCCGAAGGAGCTATTGATGAAGAGGGAACCGTACTCGACCACGTCGAACTCGCTGTTGTAGTCGTGCAGACCGCCAAGAACCGAGAACCGATCGCCGGAAAACCGGTGCTCGTACCACGCCTCATAGAGCTTGAATTTGCTATCGGCCTCGATATTGCTGCTGGCCTGCACATCGCCGACGATCTCGGTCATGGGCCCGTTTGAATTGAAATTGCCGAGGAAGTAGAGAAAAAAGGTTCCGTTCTTCCACCAGCCTGCCTTGTCGGTGTCCAGCTTCAAGGTAACATCAACGTTGCCGAGGATGGTTCCGCGTTTCCTGATGCCGCCGCTGGTATTGTAAAGAAAATCGGTCGTCAGTACCGCCTCCGCCGTAAGCCCCTTCTCCTCCATTGCTGGCCTCAGCCCTGCCCAGTCGCCCAGCAGATTTCCTTCGGCTGCATGGAGATTTGCCGCCGCTGCCAACAAGACTGCCACTCCAATACTCACGACGCGCTTCATTCCGGTTGTCTCCCTTTGAACCTGATTAATATTGTGCGACGATGTGCGTTATAAGCCCTTTTCGGCTCTGTCCTGATTACCTTGAGATCACCACTACTTATGCAAGCGCTTTCCTGTCGCGCAACTGCCGCCGCACCCGGAGCCGGTGCAATGTCCCTTCTTCTTCCATAGGGAGTGATAGAGGAGGTACCCTGCGCCTGCTACGATGATGACTGCGATTGTCACGTCTACGATGCCCATATCAGCCCCCAAGCCCGAGGAGTTTCCCCCCCTGATAGATTATGAAAGCCACACTCCAGGCCAGCACCGTCTGGTACAGGAGCGCCACCCCGAACCACTTCCACGAACCGAACTCCTGCCGCATCGCTACCGCCACCACGACACAAGGCATGTAGAGCAGGACGAAGGCCATAAAGGCATAGGCGGTAAGGGGAGTGAACTGCTGGCGGATCGAAGCCTTGAGCCCGGAATTGTCCTCTTCCTCCTCCATCGACAGGCTGGACGGGTGGAAAGAAGCCGCTACATTCATCACCGAGTCCCTGGCAGCCGCTCCGAATGAGGTGACGATCTCCCTCAGATCTTCCCCCAGGGTAGGCGTGTCCTTCTTCTCCTCTTTCTCTTTGGTGGCGGCGTAGATCTCTCCCATGGTGCCGACGACGATCTCCTTGGCAATAACTCCGGTGATGAGAGCCGATGCCGCCTCCCAGGTGCCGAAGCCGAGCGGTGCCAGCACCGGGGCGACCACTGCACCGGTTTTCCCGAGGTAGGAGTCCCTCTTGCTCTCGACCCCCCACGGGAGGTTCAGCAGAAACCAGACAAGGACCGAGACGGCGAAAATGTAGGTACCGGCCTTGATGAGGAAGTGCTTTCCCTTCTCCCAGGTGTGGAGGCAGAGGCTCTTGAAGGAGGGCATCCGGTAGGGCGGAAGCTCCATGATGAACATGGGTGCCTCGCCGCGAAACAGGGTGCGCTTGAAGATTAGCCCCATCAGGATCGCCAGTGCGATCCCCATCAGGTAGAGGGACCAGATGACGGTGCCGGAGCTGCCTGCGAAGAAAACGCCCACGAAGAGGACGTAGACAGGTAGCCTCGCCCCGCACGACATCAGAGGAAGAAGAAGGGCCGTCAGTGCCTTGTCCCTCGGGTTTTCAAGTGTCCTGGTTGCGTAGATGCCGGGAACGTTGCAGCCGAAACCCAGGAGCATCGGAATGAACGATTTTCCGTGGAGGCCGATTGTGTGCATCGCCCGGTCCATGACGAATGCCGCCCGCGCCATGTAGCCGCTCCCCTCCAGGAAGGTGATGAAGAACATCATTGCGAAGATGACCGGGACGAAGACGAGGACGAATCCGACGCCGGCGATGACGCCGTCGTTGACGAGAGAAACGGTCCACTCCGGAGCGCCGATGGAGCCAAGAATGGCGGCTGCCCATCTTTTGAAAGGACCGCTCGTCATGGCGTCGATCCAGTCGCCGAAGGGAGAGGAAAGGTCGAAAGTCAGCTTGAACACCAGCCACATGGCCCCGAGGAAAATCGGAATACCGAGGAAGCGGTTCAGGACGATCCTATCAATCTTTTCCGTCAGCTCCATCTTCCGGATCTCCGGCTTCACCAGCACCTCGCGGGTAAGGCCCGAAGCGAGGCCGTAACGGGCGTCGGCCATCAGCGCCTCGATATCCTCCCCATGACACTTCATCAGGTGGTGCAGCGGCTCGCCCGCTACCACCTCGGGAGACATGCCCGCTTCCTTCGCGACGCAGGCGTCCCCTTCCATCAGCTTGTACGAGAGCCAGCGAAGCGGGAAGCGGGAAGCCAGTTCCTCGTAATCCTTCTTGAGCGTCGCGCAAACCCATTCCGCAGCAGCCTCGATGTCTTCCCCGTAGTTAAGCTGCCGGGGTTGATGCTGCTGCGGGCGATCGGCAACAGCGAGCACCGCCTCCAGCAGTTCTTTCATCCCGGCGTTTTTTACTGCGGCGGTAGGAATCACCGTGACGCCAAGCATCTTCTCGATCCCCGGCACATCGATGCGGTATCCCTTCGCCTCGGCCTCATCGAACATGTTGAGAGCCATAACCACCGGAATTCCCAGCTCCAGGAGTTGAATGGTGAGGTAGATGTTGCGCTCGAGGTTGGTCGCATCCACCACATTGACGATCAGGTCCGGCTTCTCGTGAACGAGGTAGTCCCGGGCAATGATCTCCTCCTGGGTGTAGGGGGAAAGGGAATAGGTACCGGGAAGGTCGACGAGGCGGATTTTCCTGCCGGAATAGTCGAAACTCGCCTCCTTCTTCTCCACCGTGACACCCGGCCAGTTGCCGACGTGCAGCCGGCTGCCGGCTATCGCGTTGATGAGGGTGGACTTGCCGGCGTTCGGGTTCCCCGCCACCGCAACCGTAATCTGCCGCTTTTCCACCGGCCTGAGCAGCGGAGCCTCCTCGGCGGACTGGATCTTGATCCCGGCATTACCCTTCATTTCGCCACCTCCACAGAAATTCCCTCCGCCTCTTTCTTGCGCAGCGAGAGCTGGTAATTTTTTACCGTCACCTCTATCGGGTCCCCCAGCGGTGCCACCTTGACCACCTTCACTTCCTCCCCGACCAGAACTCCCATATCCATCAACCGTCTTTTCAGCGGGCCGATGGCGCCAATGGCCGTTATCGTTCCCTTTTCGCCGGGCTTCAGCTTAGCCAGATTCATCACTGCCTCCTCACCATTATCTTCATAGCCATGCCGCGGCCGATGGCGATCCTCGACTCGTCAACCCTAAGGAGAATTGCGCCGCCGCCGTTACTGAGCATCTCAATGGTCTTGCCGACCCTCAGCCCCATATCCTCGATCCGGCACTCACAGTTGGCTCCCGCAACCGCCAGCTCCCGCACCGCCACGATTTCCGCCTTCTCACCGGCGGACAGCAGTCCCAGTGACAACATGATCCTTTCTCCTTTCGCACTCTTCCTCGGGCGCGATGCATCCGAGGCATTGTCGCAGGGTGCAGACCCCACACGAGTGACGCATATGTACAGGTATCCCCATGCTCTTCGCAGCCGATACGGCCTCATTGCGCGCCCGGTGTGACACCTTCCCGGTAAAGATGATCACTGCGTCCACGCACCGCAGCTTGTTTTCCATTCGGTGCTCGGCCGTCGGGAAGACCTTAAGGGTAACACCGAGACGCTCTGCTTCGTCGCGATAATGCTGCTCAAGCCTTGTCATTCCACCGATTATCGCAACACACATGATCAATCCCTAATAATGACTTTTATTTTCAATTAACCGATAAAAAAAAGGGCGGGTCTACTAAAACCGGCGAAAAGGGATCGGTCCGGTTTGCTCATTAATGCTGGAGGGAAATTATCAAAATTGAAAGTCATTGTCAATACATCTTTTTAAAAAAGGCTCGCTACTGCGAGCCCGCATCATCTGGCTACCTCCGCACGAATATCTCCCTTGCCATGGCGGTGTCGATGGCAAATTCAGAGAAACCTACGCGGAAAATAAAGGAGGGAAATGTCTGCTGGAGCACGATCCGGTTGCCGGGGAGCACCCCCATCGCCATCAGCTTCTGCATCTTCTTGTCGTCTTTGGTCTGGATGTAGGCAATTTCCCCCTCGTCGTTGGCCCTGAGCTCCGTGAGCGGAACTACCCCCAGGTCCCCGCTCTTCTTCGCCTCATCGCAGCATTCCCCCGGGGGAATGGGTTTGCCGTGGGGGCATGTCTCCGGATGGTTCAGCATGGTGCAGAGCTTGGTGTCCACACCCTCATGGAGCAGGTGCTCGAACTGGCAGGCCTTGTCGTCACCTGCTTCACCACGGATGTCGAACACATCCATCATGAGCCTTTCGGCAAGCCTGTGCCGGCGGACGGTGCTGCGCCCCTCCCCCTTCCCTTCCTGGCGGAGGTAAACCCGTCCCTCTCTAACCTCGATGAACGCGAGCTGGGCCAGTTCGCTCCACGCAGGGTCACCGACGGCGACGCCGATCTTGTCCAGTTCCGCGAACCCTTTCCCCTCTTCCTCCACGGCTATCCAGAGGGCTTCGAGTATTTCTTCGGCTTTATCTGACAGTTTCATGGTGCGCTCCTTTGAATTGAAAAGGAGTCAGTCCCGGGGCGAGAATCGACAGAAACGCCTGCGATTACTCCGATTTTCCGGTAACGTCTCCTGGATCTTTACGGAAAAGCTTCCTTACCTTCTTCACGAGCTTCGGTTCCGGTGCGTTCTCGTAGAAGCAGCGGGGGCAGCGAACCATCCGGCACGCGCCCGGCTTGCCGCATTTACCGCACCCGGTTATCCCGTCGGCTTCGGCATATTCATGTCCGCAGAGTCCGCAGCGGATCATACCACACCTCTAATGTCTCCTCGTTACAGAATGTTCGTCGCGAGGAGCACCTGATTCAGGAGCCAGCCGCTGCCGAAGGCGAGAACGCTCACGAAAAGGCCTATCCCGGTCGCGACGGCCAGCCCTCGCTCCCGCTTCATAACGAGGAACTGTGCGACGCAGGGGATGAAGAGCGTGAGCGTGACAGCAGCCACCGTCAGCTGGCGCGCGTCGAGCCCTCCCTTGGTCTGAAGATCGTACAGACCCGCCGCGCCGTAGTCGCGCCGGAAGAACCCGAAGATGAATGCCACTGCTGCTTCGCGGGGAAGGCCGATAGCTCCCATTACCGGGCTCATCCACTCGACGAGGGTATCGAAGAAGTCGGTGATCTTGCCGAGCCAGAGGAGGACGGAAGCCAGTATGAAGAGGGGAAGAATCTCCATGAAGTACCACTGCATCCTGGTGTAGGTCTTCGTGAGTATGTTCGACAGCTGGGGAAGCCGCATGGGGGGAAGCTCCATGTAGAACATGGGCGTCTCTCCCGGCATGAGGCGGGCAGCGATGAAGCCGATCACCAGGAAGATGAGGACGAGGCAGCCTGCCCATACGAGGAGCGCGCCCGGAGCCTGGGAGAGGAGCGCAAGGATCACGCCGAGCTGCGCCGAGCAGGGAATGGCCAGTGCGAGCAGAATCGTTGCCAGTATGCGCTCCCGCACCGTCTCAAGGGTCCGCGTTACCATCGTCGCCATGGTATCGCACCCGAAGCCTAGTACTATGGGAATGACGGCGCGGCCGGTGAGGCCTATCTTCTTGAAGAGCCGGTCCACGAGAAGGGCCAGCCTGGGGAAATAGCCGCTGTCTTCAAGGATGGAGAAGAAGAGGAAAAAAGTGGCGACAATGGGAAGAATGATTCCCACCGCGTAGCGGAGCCCGAGGGTGATGATGCCGTACTCACCCACCAGCAGCTCCTGTACATACCACCACGGCACAATGCCGTTGACTACATTAATGATCCAAGGGTTGAAATACTCCTCGAAGATGGTCCCTTCCAGAAAATCCACAAGGGTCCCGGCGCCGAAGGAGCCGACGAACTTGTAGAGGCCGTAGTAGAGGACGATCAGGAGCAGGGGAACGCCGGTAAGGGGGCGGACGGCCCAGCGCGACAGCCGCTCACCCATCGTTACGGGACGGTTCTTCGGCAGATTGAGAACCCCCTCCATAAGCGCACGGACGATCCCCTTCCGCTCCATGGAAAGGTCGAGATGAAATGACTCGCGCCGCTCGAATACCTTCTCCTTCACCCTGGTCTCGACCTGCGGGTAATGCTCCTTTTCCTCACGCTTCACGATGGCCGCAACTTCCTCGTCACGCTGGAGGAGAAGCAGCGCCAGCGCCTTGCGCGACAGCCGGTATTCGCCGGTGAGTTCGTCGGATATTGTATTGATATCGTTTTCGAGCCGCTTGCTGTAGCCGAAAGATGCCCGTTTCTCGGGTGGTCCCGCGGCAATGGCCTCACGTATTTCGGCAAGACCGCGCTTTCTAGCAGTGGCGGCGCCGATGACCGGAATTCCGAGCTTCTCCGCCAGTAGAGGAAGGTCAAGGAGAAGCCCCATCCGCTCCGCCTCGTCCATTATGTTGACTACGAGGATCACCGGCAGCTCCGCTTCCACGAGCTGCAGCGTCATGGCGAGCATCCGCTCCAGGTTCCGCGCATCTATGACATGGATCACAAGATCGGGGGATTCATTCAGCAATATCTCGCGGGCGACCCGCTCCTCCTCGGTGATGGGAAGAATCGAGTACATGCCGGGGGTATCGATGACCTCGAATGCCTCCCCCCCTATGACGGCCGAACCTCTGGAGACCTCTACGGATGTCCCGGGGTAGTTGGATACGGTAACGTACGAACCAGTCAGGGCATTGAAGAGAACGCTCTTGCCCACATTGGGGTTCCCGACGAGCGCGACTTTCCTGGCTTTGGCCGTGGCATCGGCCGCAGAAGCCTGGCGGGGTTCTTTATTGGAGAAGAACGACATCAATGCAGCCACCTCTTTTCTTACAACTTGCCAATGATATTCACTTTCAGAAGTGCACAAAAAAAATTAGCTGTAGCCGGCCTCAGACATCAGTTTTCCAACATCACCGGTTACCCCGGCCATGAATCCTCCACAGGCGTACCGGAGAGAGGCTGAGCCGGAGCCCGCCGGCGGCCGGTTTCCCTGCGACCTTTATTTGCGGCACTTTGCGCAGACTCCGTACAGCTCCATCTTGTGTGTTTCAATCAGGAAATCGTGACGGCTTGCCACTTCCTCCTGCAGCTTCTCGATCGTCTCGTTTTCAAACTCGATGATCGTGCCGCAGCGGGTGCACACCAGGTGGTCGTGATGCTCCCCTTCTGCCACGTGCTCGTAGCGGGTCTGACCGTCACCGAACTGGATCTCTCTGGCTATGCCCGACTCGGCGAAGAGCTTCAGGGTGCGGTAGACGGTAGCATAGCCGATGCTCGGGTGCTTGGCACGGAGCTTCAGGTAGAGCTCTTCGATGCTGAGGTGGCGCTCGGAGGAGAGGAAGGCGTCGAGGATGATGTCCCGCTGTCGCGTCGACTTCAGCCCCTTCTGGGTCATGAACTCCTGAAAGGCTTTCTTCTTTACTCGCTTCACGCGTCACCTCTCAATGAAAGTGAATTTCATGCTAGTTATCGAGCTCATGAAAGTCAATCCTTTTTTCCCCCTTCCGTTCATTTTACTCCCGTCACTGGTGGCGGAGTCGGCGAGTCATGTTAGAATACTCTAAGAACAAATGAGAACCGTCTGCGAAAAACCGCAGGTAGTTAATCTATGGTTGGAGCGCCGGCCCGGAGGGCCGGCTGTCAGTCCGGTAAACAACTCACTGCACAGGAGGTAAACCATGAAACGAAGAATCCTCGGAGCCATCCTCACAATGACCCTTTTCGGCACAGTCACGCTGCTCGGCGGATGCGCCACAATGAGAGGTGGACAGCCAATGGCCAAAGCCCCGACCGACACCCTGCAGAAGGCGCAGACCGACATGAAGCAGGCTGTCGTCCAGGTAGATGCCACTACGGCATCCCTCGAAACTCTGATCAAACCCGATCAGGTTGCATTGCAGAAGGCATTCGATGAGTACAAGGATAATGTGGACAAGATGGAGAGCGTTGCGAACAAGATCAACAAAAACGACACGGAACTGCGAAATGAGGGAAGGGAGTATTTTTCAGAGCTACAGCAGAAAGAAATGAACTATACGGATCCGAAACTCCGTGAAGCAAGCAGTGAGCGCAGGACCGATATGAACCAGGTGTACAGTAAAGTTCCGCAGGCGAGCTCCAACGTCAAAGATTCGCTCACACCTTACCTGGCCCAACTCAAGCAGATCCAGACATATCTTACCTCCGATCTGACGCCGAAAGGGATAGAAGCAATGAGGCCGGTGGCGCAGAAAGCAATCCAGGACGGGCAGGCCCTCAAGCAAGCTGCCGAACCTGCTATTTCAGCCATGGACCGCGCCATAACCGCCCTCACCCCCGGAAGCACAGGAGCGGCAGCAGGGGGCAGGCAGGAGTAGGCTTATCTACGGAAATAAAAAAAGAAAGGGCTGCCGCGCGGCCCTTTCTTTTTGTTCCTGGTGACATTTTCCGGTGCGCCTTACCCGCCCAGAACTTCCGCTATCGCCTTCGAAATCTCCTCGAATCGCACCGGCTTCTGCAGAACCTTGTTCACTTTCATGTTGCTGGCGATCTTAAGCAGCATCTCGTGGTCCAGGTAGGCGGACCCCCCTGTTATCGCGATTATCTTGGGAGGCTGAAGCCGGGCTCCGAGTGACATTATCACCTCGAAACCGTCCTGCTCCGGCATGATTATGTCGGTGATAACCACATCCACTGCGACCGTGCGGATGATCTCCAGCCCCGCGCGTCCGTTCTCCGCGAGATGAACCTGATGCCCGTCAAGGGACATGCAGCCGGCCAGCGCCTCCCGTATCTGGGGATCATCATCGATGAGCAGAATTGATGCCATGGTCACCTCCGAAAAGCCGGGGACAAAGAATGATGCCCTCGCGGCGCCTCTCCGCCTACAGCAAGTCTATCGCGCTTTCACAATCTTCGCTTGAATACAAGGCCGTTTCGGCCATTAAGCATGCGGGTCGGAGATCGGCGGGAGCCGCCACATACCTTAGGCTGCGTCATGTCGATATACAACAAATTACCGACAGTTACAAGATACAACGAAAAGAAGAGCGGCTACGGATGAAAAAAAGCAGGACAGGAACAGGTCCGACCCCGGCACATCCCCTACCCTCCCCTTCTTGCGCCCCCCCCGTTACCGGCTATAGTTAATCTGTTAATTGATGAACTTTTCATTGCACGAATCGGACACGGGACCCATGGAAAACCTTCGCATGCTTCGAGTTTTTTAGCACAACTCCGTATTCTTGGTGCCCGACCTTTAGCGGATAAGTAAAACTCGATTCCCGATCGGCAGGAGCTCGCATGACAGGGCCGGAATCGCCTGCGTCATCAGATGCGGTGGGGACGGACCGCCTCCGGCGGCTCATTCCGTCGGGCATACGTGCGCGCCTTTTCCTCCTGATCGCCCTGGTGCTTCTCCCCCTTGCGCTCCTCATGACCTGGGTCTACCACGAACGGTACCAGACGCGCCGCTCTCTCGCCTTCCAGACCGAAGTGGAAGTAGCCGAGGGGGTCGCCATGACCTTCTCTAATTTTGTGAACGGCCTCCGGCGGCAAAACTACTCCCTCGGCCAGGCGATCATCAGGCTCTCCCCTCCTGTAACTCAGAATGCCGTGCGCCTGCTGGCGCTCACCGCACAAAATTATCCTTCGGTCCGCAACTTCAGCTGGACGAATACCGACGGCCTCGTCATAGCCTCCAGTGATTCCGCCCTGGCAGGAAGGGACCTTTCCTCCCGCCCCTATTTCCGGCAGCTCATGCACGGCAGCCCCTGGTCCATCGGCGACGTAACCGCCACCGGGACCTCCTCGACCGCACCCATCTTCGCCATCGCAACGGCCATCCGGGACGAGAAGGGTGCATTGCGCGGAATGGTGGTAGCGGGTATCGAGCCGGAAAGGCTCGGGGAACTGGCCCTCACCCAGCAGCGGCTTACCGGTGGCGCCTACGCCATATTCGACCGCCAGGGGACCCTCGTCTTCCGGAGCACCAGTCCCTCCCTCTCATGGGAAACCAGGAGGCGGTGGTCAGAGCAGGACGCCGTTCTGCAAAGGACGCTGGAGACGGGAAAACCCCATATCGGCATAACCCAGGTCATAACCGGCGGAAGCTGGGTATCGGCCCGTGTGCCCATCCCGGCCATCGGGTGGGTAGCTGGAGCCGGGACACCGTCGAAAGCCGCTTTCGCTCCCGTGAACGACGCCCTTCGCCGGGAAATACTCCTCGGCCTCGCGGTATTCGCCTTCGCCTTCCTCCTGGCCGCCGTCGCTGCCCGCACCATCTCGGTTCCGCTTCTCCGGCTGGAGCGTGATACCCATAACGGGGAAAAAGAACGTATTGCCGCCTCCGACCTCCTCGCCCCCAAGGAGGTCAGCAGGGTTCGCCGTGCGGTCTACGAGATGATGGCGGAGATCGGCGAGGCGGAAAAGAGGTTCCGGCTCGCCCTCGGCAACATACCCGATTCCATCGTCATTTACGACAGCGACCTGCGGATCAGGTACGTCAATCCCAACATGACCGCCTACACGGGACTTCCGGAATCGCACTTCATAGGCCGCAAAGGGAGCGAAATCTGGCCCGCCTTTTACGAGCTGTGGCACGATGGCCTCGTCGATGTCCTGGAGTCGGGAAGGGTCCGAAAAATGGAGCTCGACCTCCCCTTCCAGAACGGAATGCGCAATTTCATAGTGACCTTCGTCCCGCTCTTCGATCCGGGGAACGAGGTAACCGAGATAATGGGAATCGGCCACGAGTACACCGAGCGTAAGCAGGCGGAAACCGAACTCAAGCGGGCCATGGAAGAACTGGTCCAGACCAACCGTGAACTGGAGCAGTTCGCCTTCGTCGCCTCCCACGACCTCCAGGAACCCCTTCGCATGGTGGCAAGCTACGTCCAGCTCCTCGAAAAGCGTTACCGCGACAGGCTCGACGAGCGGGGAGTGCTGTACATAGATTATGCCGTCGAGGGGGCCACGCGCATGAAAAGCCTCATCGAAGACCTGCTGGCATTTTCCCGGATAGCCCGGGGCGAAGAATTCGGACCGGTGGATCTCAATGAAGTTTTCGAAGAAACGACAGGATACCTGGGAGAGACGATCCGGCAATCGGGAGGAGAAGTGACCCGAGGGGACCTCCCCATAGTAACCGGAGACCGTACGCAGCTCCTTCAGCTCTTCCGCAACCTGCTGTCGAACTCGCTGAAATACCGGAGGCCTGAAGCCCCTCCCTCCATACGGGTCGAAGCACAGCTCCAGGGCAATGAATGGGTGTTTTCCGTGGCCGATAACGGCATCGGGATCGAGCCCGCCTATTTCGAACGGATCTTTCACATCTTCCAGCGCCTCCACGCAAGACATCTCTACCCCGGCACCGGCATAGGCCTCGCCACCTGCCGGAAAATCGTGGAGCGCCACCGGGGCAGAATCTGGGTGGAATCAACCCCCGGCGAAGGGAGCACTTTCTTCTTCACCCTGCCGGCGTGAAAGGCAGGTAAAGGTAAAGGTAGAGGTAAAGAAAGGCGAAACACGAATTCAATGAAGGTGAGGGTTTATTCTCTACCTCTACATGTGAGCGTAGCGAACGAATACCTTTACCTGTTGTCTGGAGGCCCGATGGATCTGGACGAGTACGAAGAGCTGAAGACGCGGAAGCGATACGGCGACGCGCTGAATGACATCAATGCCCTCATCCACTCCACCACCGATATCGATACTATAATGGAGCGGGTGGTAGTGGAAGTTGCGCGGGCGGTAGGCGCGGAATCGGCCGTCATCTACGTTCCGAATGACGACGTCTGGAACACGCGCTACGTTTACGGCCTTCCCATGGAGATGGCGGGAAGGGACCTGACGGCCGAAGAGATCCGGTATTCGGTCATAGCGGCAGTGGAGGGTAAGACACTGGTGATAGACGACCCGCTCCACGATGATCGTGTCGATCCCGCGATCATCGAAAGGTACGGGATCACAGCCATCCTGGATATCCCGCTGACGGCTGCAGGAGAACTCATAGGAGATTTTTCTCTCCATTACCACACCGCAGGACGTACCTTCGGAGAGGCTGAAGTCGATTTCGCCGTCAAGGCGGCTTCGTCGATCATTCTTGCCCTTGAGAACGCCATACTCTTCAATGAACGCAGGGAGGCGGCGAAAGCTCTCGGGGAAACTGGAGAGAAGCTGGAGTTCGCTCTCGAGGCAGCCGGAATCGGTGCGTGGGAAGTGGACCTGAGAACCGGGAAGGGCTGGTGCTCATCCCAGCACCACCGTATATTCGGCTACCCCGAACCACCCCAAGAATGGACCTCCGAAAGATTCCTCCGTCACGTGCTGCCTGAGGACCGGGAGCGGGTGGAGAGCAACATACGCAGCATCGTCCGGACAGGTGCCGACCTGAAAGATGTGTGCCGGATCAGAAGGGCGGACGGTGAGGTACGCCTGATCGAAGCGAAGATCATTGCCCTGCATGACGGCTCGGGCAACGTCAGCGGACTGAGGGGGGTCGTGCAGGATGTGACGGCGCTCAAGCAGACTGAAGAAAGGGTCATCGAATCACTCGACCGCATCATGATCCTCCTCAGCGTTTCATCGAGCGTTCTCAACGAGACGACCATTGAAGGCATCCTCGACCGTGCCGTCCACGGCGCCCTCCTCCTCACCGGAGCGGAAATGGCCGCATCAGGGCATGGATTCGACGAAGGGCGGATCACCGTCGGCGCACGCTCCGATGATGCTGACCTACCCCCATGCCCCGAAAGCCCCTTCATCATCGATCGTGGCGGTGTCTACCTCGACCTCATCGAAGGGTCTCCGAAGATCAGGTTGACCCAGGAGGAGTTGACGCGCCACCCGGCATGGTGGGGACTTCCCGAGGGGCATCCGCCGCTCAGAGGGCTTCTGGGTGCTCGGCTGGCGGGCTTCGACGGGAAGCCGAACGGGATGATACTCGTCTCCCACAAGCGGCAGGGGGATTTCACCGATGAGGACGAGGCGCTCCTCTCCCAGCTCGGCCTCCTGACATCCCTCGGCATCAGGCACATAGAGGCGAGAGCTGCCGCCGAAGCGAGGGCGAACGAGCTGGAAGCGGTAAAGAAGCGCCTGGAAATCATCCTGCAGAACACCCCTGCCTTCGTCTACCTCATGGATGAAGAAAACAGGTTCCTGCACGTGAACCGCAGGTACGAAGAGGCGGTGGGCTTCAGTTCCGACGAGCTTAGAGGGAGGTCCATATTCGATTTCTTCCCGAACGAATACGCCGCAACTTTGGCCGCCAACAACAGGCAGATTCTGGAAACCTGTGCTGCCGCGGAATTCGAAGAGGCTATACCTCATGATGACGGCATCCACCTCTACAGCTCGGTCAAGTCCCCCCTCTTCGACAACACAGGACGCTGCCACGCCGTCATCGGCATCTCCACCGACATTACCTCCCGGAAACGGGCCGAAGCGGCACTGCGGGAAAGCGAAGAGCTCTTCCGAGACGTATTCGCCCACGCACCCGTAGGCATGGCGATCTGCGACCCCGGGGGCCGGTTCCTCTACGTAAACGGGGCCTACTGCGGGATAGTAGGATACGACAGAGAAGAAATATTAGGGGGAGGGCTCGGCTTCCAGCAGCTCACCCACCCGGAGGATGTCGGCACGAACGTCGAACTGTTCCAGCGCCTTGTGGCGGGAGAACTTCCCTACTTCTTCCTGGAAAAGAGGAATATCCGCAAGGACGGAAGCTCCGTGTGGGTGAGGATCAGCGTGACCGTGCGGCGGGATGCCGAGGAGCGGCCGTTTCAGGCCATCGCCCTCGTGGAGGACATTCATGACCGGAAGATGGCGGAGCATGAACTCAATCGGACCCTTGAAGAGCTGGCGCGGTCGAACCGGGAACTTGAGCAGTTCGCCTACGTGGCATCCCACGACCTGCAGGAGCCCCTGCGGATGATCTCCGGGTACCTGGTTCTCCTGGAAAGAAAGTACCGAGGCAGGCTCGACGAGAAGGCGGACTCGTACATCCACTTCGCGGTGGATGGGGCTCAAAGGATGCAGAAGCTCATTGAAGCCCTACTCTCCTGGTCACGCATCACCACCCGGGGAGCCGAGCTCGAACCTGTAAACATGGGGGGGGCATTGGCCGACGCAGTGGCCAATCTGGCGGCGGTCATCGGCGAAACCGGTGCAGAGATGAAGGCCGACCCTCTTCCGACAGTAACGGGAGACGCTACCCTCCTTATCCAGCTCTTCCAGAACCTGATCGGCAACGCCCTGAAGTACACAAAACCCGGAGTGCCGCCGCGCGTGCATGTATCGGCACACAGGGATGGGAACGAGTGGGTGTTCTTCGTGCGCGACAACGGCATCGGTATCCAGCACCAGCATTTCGACCGGATTTTCCAGATATTCCAGCGACTCCACACCCGGGAGGAGTATCCCGGCACCGGCATCGGACTCGCCGCCTGCAAGAAGATCGTGGAGCGCCACCATGGGCGGATCTGGGTCGAATCAACGCCCGGAGACGGATCGACATTCTTCTTCACCCTCCCGGCAGCATGAAAAGCGGGTAGCGCTGGAACTCCCTTCCCGATAGCTCAGAAGCCTGCTCTGCCTTTATCTCTGATAGCATGGACCAATACCTTCCCCCTCCTTGCGCCTAACCCCAGCGCGGCTATAGTTAACAGTGAGCATCCCAGACCGGCTCTTTCAGGCTCTGAGGCGGCCGACACAAGCCTCCCCGATGGTGCCAGCCGATGAAAGACATTCCACAGATCTGCCAGGCAATCTTCTATCATTCTCCCGCCGCCATCTATCTGAAAGATTCGGAAGGCCGCTACATCTCCGTCAACCGCTGCTTCGAGGAACTCTTCGAGCTCTCACGCCACGCCATTATAGGCAAAACCGACTTCGATCTGCTTCCTGCGACAGAAGCTGAAACTGTACGCAGGGAGGACGAGCAGGCACGACAGGAAGCCGGCAGGGGGGTCTCAGCCGAGGAAGTGCTGACCATCGGCGGCCGGCAGCACATCTTCCTCACCGACAAATTCGCACTGCGTGACGAGGAGGGAACGGTGGTCCTGTGCGGAATCTCGCGTGAAATCACGGAGATGAAGCAGCGCGAGCATGAGCTGGAAAATGCCCAGGAACGGTACGCCCTGGTGAGCCGTGCGACAACCGACGTCATATGGGACTGGGACGTGGCATCCAACGAGGTCCAGTGGAACGACGCGGTAGAGAAGGCCTTCGGCTGCACCCCCGATGAGTTGGGGGGCGCCTTTTCCGGCTGGGCCGAGCGGATACACCCCCAGGAACGTGAAGAGATACTTGCAGGGATTGAAGCCGCCATTACCGGCAAGGCCGACACATGGGGTGCCGAGTACCGCTTCCGTCGCAAGGACGGCTCCTACGGTACCTTCTACGACAGGGGGATCATCGCTCGTGACGAGGGGGGAAGAGCAGTCCGGATGATCGGCTCCATGCTCGACCTGACAGAGCGGCATGCCGTGGAGGAAGCGCTGCGCCAGAGCGAGGCGCAGTTCCGGCAACTTACGGAGGCGTTGCCGCAACTGGTCTGGATTACCCGTCCCGACGGCTATCATGAATACTTCAACAGCAAGTGGCACGAATTCACGGGCCTCCTTCCGGTGGAGACGCAGGGGGAACTCTGGTCGCTGCTCCTGCATCCCGACGACTACCGGAGGACCCTTGAACGCTGGCACCACAGTCTCGAAACGGGAGAACCGTACGAGATAGAGTACCGTTTCAAGGGGGCCAACGGCGCTTATCACTGGTTTCTCGGACGAGCGCTGCCGCTGCGGGACAGGGAGGGGAATATCATCCGCTGGTTCGGCACCTGCACCGACATAGATCCTCAAAAGCAGGCGGAAGAAAAGCTTCAGACGGCGCTGGATGAACTTTCCCGTTCCAACCGGGAGCTGGAGCAGTTCGCCTACGTAGCCTCCCACGATCTCCAGGAGCCCCTGCGGGCGGTGGCCAGGTACGTGGAGCTTCTGGCGCTGCGGTACACGGACCGGCTGGACGAGCAGGCCAACACCTACATACGCTTCGCCGCAGACGGAGCAAAGCAGATCCACTCCCTGATCGGCGACCTGCTGACCTTTACCCGGATAGGTGAAAAGAACAGGGAAAGGGAACTGGTTGCGATGGAGAGGGTGGTGCGCCAGGGGGCGCTGAACGTCCGGCAGGAGCTTGAAGATACCGGGGGGGCCCTCGACGTCGATCAGCTCCCGGCAGTCTGGGGAAACGAATATCTCCTCGTGCAGCTCGTCCAGAACCTGCTGTCCAACGCGCTGAAATTCAGGAAGCCCGGAACCGCCCCGGTGGTGCGGGTCGGCGCTCGCGAGCAGGAAGAAATGTGGGAATTTTTCGTCCGTGACAACGGCATCGGCATAGAGCCGCGGTTCTTCGACAGGATCTTTCACATCTTCCAGCGGCTCCACACCCGCCAGCGGTACCAGGGGACGGGGATGGGGCTCGCCATCTGCAAGAAGATCGTCGAGCATCATGGGGGAAGCATCCGGGTCGAATCGGCCCCGGGTGAAGGAGCCACCTTCTTCTTCACACTTCCCAAAGGAGTGGGAATCAGCCGGGAGAGAAAAGGAGAAGTCGGACATGAATAGCGGCAATCCGGGCAGAACCATGGAGATCCTCCTGGTGGAGGATAACGAGGCGGACGCTTTCCTCATGCAGGAAGTGCTGAAGGAAACGCCGGTGCGGACGGCGGTGCATCTGGCAAACGACGGCGAGGAAGGGCTCGACTTTCTGCACCGGCGGGGAAGCCATGTGGCGGCCCCTCGGCCCGACCTCGTAATCCTCGACCTGAACCTTCCCCGGAAGGATGGGCGGGAGCTGCTTGCCGAGGTAAAGAGGGACCCTGAACTGAAAACGATACCCATCGTCGTCCTCACCACCTCCGAATCGGAGGAGGACATCATGAGAAGCTATATGCTCCACGCCAACTGCTACATCACCAAACCGGTGGGGATAACTCAGCTTTTCGATATGGTGAAGAGCATGGAGGATTTCTGGTTCGGGATAGCCAAGCTCCCGCCGAGCCGGTAGACATTTTTCCAGAGGCACAATGGACGGTAACCACAGAACAGGCGATCCGGGATGCAGCCAGCGGGAAGCGCAGCTCGCCGACGAAGTGCGGCGGCTGGGGGGGCTCCTGGAGAAGATCCGCCACTTCAGCGGCGAACTGGACCGCATCAACTCCCTCATCCACTCGGCCCTCGACTTCGACGAGATCATGCAGCAGGTGGTCGTGGAGACGGCGCGGGGGGTGGGAGCGGAGTCGGCGGTAATCTACATGCCGGAGGCGGAGCGGTGGGTTCCCCGGTACACCTACGGGATGCCGCGTGAGGAGGTCGACGGTGCGCTGGCGGAGACCGAAGTGCGCTATTCGGTGTGGGCATGCCGCGAGCGGCGAACGGTTGTGATCGATGACGCCCTCAACGACGAACGTGCCGACCGGCAGACCAATGAGCGCTACGGCATCAGGGCGCTTATCGATGCGGCGATAATGGTCGGAGAGGATATGATCGGCGATTTCTCCCTCCACTATCACACCCCCGGCCGCACCTTTTCCGACCTGGAAATCGATTTCGTGAACAGGGTCGCCGCGTCCCTGGGCCTTGCCCTCAAAAACGCCATTCTCTTTCGGGAACGGTCACAGGCGGAACAGGCGCTGCGGGAGACCGAGATGTATTTCCGCTGCCTGAGCGAAAGCGGCATTTTCGGCATCGCCTACTTCGAGCTTGACGGCCGCGTGGTGGGAGCAAACGGTCCATGGCTCTCCCTGGTCGGCTTCACAAGGGAAGAACTCGACCGGGGAGAGATACGCTGGGACCGCCTGACGCCTCCGGAATGGATGGGCCGAACCCTGGCGGCAATGGAGGAACTGGAGGCGACGGGACGGATGGCCCCGTACGAGAAGGAGTACCTCCGCAAGGACGGCACCAGGTTCTGGGGGCTTTTTGCGGGTACGAAGCTCGACGGCAGAAGCGAAGCCATGGCGATCACCATCGACATAACCGGCAGAAAGAGCGCCGAACAGTGGATGGCCAGGGAGAAGGGGCTTGGCGACTGCCTGAACGGCATCAACTCTCTTCTCATGTCCACCCACGACGCCGACACGATCATCGAGAAGAGCATTGCCGAAGCCGCCGTCTGCATAGGCGCCGACATGGTTACAGTCGCCATGTTCCAGGCAGGCGAATGGATAATCCGGTACGTGCATAACCTGTCTCGCGACATGCTCGGCGCATCCTTTCCCATGGAGGAGCTCCGCGCGTTCACCCTGGTCCGTCGGACGGGAAGAACGTATGTCTGTCCCGATGTCGAGGCGGACAGGCAACTGAACCGGAGGCTTGCCGGCGAGCATGGGGCGCGTTCCCTCCTGATCGTGCCCCTCATCAGCCGGGGAGAGGTCTTCGGCGTGCTGGGATACGGGTGGAGAAAGACTGGCTTCACGCCTGCCGGCGACATAGACTTCACGGAGAAAGTAGCGGCGTCGGCATCGCTGGCCCTTGAAAACGCGCGGCTCTTCTCCGAGGCGGAGAAGCTGACCCTGCGGCTCAACGGGATCATTTCGAGCATCACCGACGCCTACTTCGTCCTCGACCAGGAATGGAGGCTGGTGGAGATCAACGAACATGCGGAAAGGCTCTTCGGAAGGCCTGCCGCAGGACTCTTGGGCAAGGTGTTCTGGGAAGAGTTCCCCCGGGTGGTGGGAAGCGAATTCCACCGGCACTACCTCGCGGCCATGCAGGAGAACCGACCGGTGCATTTCGAGGGACGCTCCCGGATAAACGACAGGTGGCACGAAGTCCACGCCTATCCGCGGGATGGGCTCCTGGAGGTCTACTACCGGGACATTACCGAAAGGAAGGAAGCGGAGGAGGCCCTTCGGCAGACCCTGGCGGAACTTGCCCGTTCAAACCGTGAACTGGAACAGTTCGCCTACGTCGCCTCCCACGACCTCCAGGAGCCGCTCCGGATGATCTCCGGCTACATGGGTCTGCTGCAGCGCAAATACGCCGACATGCTCGACGACAAGGCGCGGCAGTACATAGGTTTCGCAGTGGATGGGACGACGAGGATGCAGAAACTGGTAGAAGGCCTCCTCGGCTATTCGAGAATCTCCCAGGGAGCAGCCTTCGGCCCGGTGGATGCCGCCGCGGCATGCAGGGCCGCCATCGACAACCTGCAGGCCGCCGTCAAGGAGGCGGAAGCTGTCGTCACCACCGATACCCTCCCTACAGTGTGGGGGGATGAGATACAGATTCTCCAGCTCCTGCAGAACCTGATAGGTAACGCCCTCAAGTACCGCAGGGCCGATGCGCCCCCCCGCATTCACCTTTCCTGCAGCAGAGAGGAGGCGGACTGGGTCTTCTCCGTTTCCGACAACGGCATAGGGATCGAGCCCCGCTTTTTCGACAGGATATTTCAGGTCTTCCAGCGGCTACACACCCAGGACGAGTACCCCGGCACCGGCATCGGCCTCGCCTCCTGCAAGAAGATCGTCGAGCGCCATGGCGGACGTATCTGGGTTGAGTCCACACCGGGAAAAGGCACGACCTTCTTCTTTTCCATCCCCGCTCGGGAGGATCAGACAGAAGGCTGACGATTGTTCGCGGCACGCGCCGGGAGGTTGCGCCCCGTGCGCCCACAGCTATAGTTAATGGAGAGAGGTAACAACTGATACACATCTGAAACAGGCGGTGGGCGAGGAGATCATCGTGACCATGGAGACGCCGCGCCTCAGAAGATCAGGAGAGCCCGAAAGGAGAGAAGAGCGTCTCGTTCTATTCTCCGTCGAAGGGCACCGGCTCGCTCTCCCCCTGCGAGTGGTGGAAAAAGTCGTGCAGGCAGTGGAGGTGACCCCTCTTCCGGGAGCGCCTGAAGAGGTTGCTGGAGTAATCGATATAGCGGGGACAATAACACTGGTAATCGACCTGCGGCGACGTCTCGGCATCCCCCCCCGCGAGATTCTCCTCACGGATCAGCTCCTCATCGCGAGAACCCCGCGCCGCATGGCGGCACTACTGGTCGATTCGGTCGAAGGAGTCCTCCCCGGGGGGCGCTTGGCACCCGCATCGCAGATACTCTCCGGCCTTGAGGCCGTTGAAGGTGTTCTCACCCTGCCCGACGGCCTCGTCGTCATCCACGACCTCGACATTCTCCTCGCCCCCCTGGACGGTGCGCTTCCCGCCGACAGCGGAGGGGGACCATGACCCAACGCCGGATCTCCGAAGAACTCCTCCTCAGGTTCAGCGAGTACATCTCGTTGCACATGGGGCTCCGTTTCCCGCGGGAGCGGCATTCGGACCTGATGAGAGGCATCGGGTGGGCTTCCAGGGAATTCGGGTTCGACGACGACGAGGATTGCGTGCGGTGGCTGATGCAGGCCCCCCTGTCGAAACACCAGGTGGAGATCCTGGCCAGCCACCTCACCATCGGGGAAACCTACTTTTTCCGGGACCCTAAAATGTTCGAAACTCTGGAGCGGGATGTATTCCCGCCACTGATCCGCGACCGCAGGGGCAACGGCAGGCACCTCCGCATCTGGTCCGCGGGCTGCGCCACGGGTGAGGAACCGTACTCGGTGGCCATACTCCTGAGCCGGCTGCTGCCTGACATGGAAGAATGGAACATCACGATCCTGGGAACCGACATAAACCCTGGCTTCCTGCGAAAGGCCAGGGAAGGGATCTATGGCGACTGGTCGTTCCGCTCCGTCGCGCCCCGGATCAGGGAGCGCTACTTCACTGCGGTGGCTCCCAGACGCTACCGGATCGTTCCCAGCCTCCAGGACTGCGTAACCTTCTCCTATCTGAACCTGGCCGACGACCTGTACCCTTCTCTCCTGAACCGCACCAACGCCATGGACTTAATCTTCTGCCGCAACGTCCTGATGTACTTCACGCAACAGCAGCAGGCGGACGTGGTGCGCAAGTTCCACCGTTGCCTCGTTCACCGGGGCATTCTGGCGGCCAGCCCCACCGAGTCCTCCCCCTCTGTATTTTCACCCTTTTCGGAGATGAGGCTTCCTGGGTGGGTCTATTACGTCAAGGAGGGGGAGGATGGTCGGGTTCGACCCGCTCCGCCATCCTCGCGGGTCTCGGCTCCGCAAATGACGATCTCCCAGCAGAGACCGATTGTAGCGCCCCCCGGTTCGGCGGCGCGCAAAGCCCCGGAACCGGCTCCGCCTCCCCCCCCTTCCGATCTCTACAGGGACGCTGAAGAGGCCTACCGCAGCGGGCGCTACGGCGATGCGGAAGAGATGCTGAAAGAGCTTATGGTGCGTGACGCACGCAGCAGCGTCATTGAGCTGATGGCAAGGGTGCAGGCAAATCTGGGACGGCTGCAGCGTGCACGCGAGCTGTGCGAACAGGCAATATCGGGTGACAAGCTTAACGCGGGCCTCTATGTGCTTCTGGCGACGATACTCCAGGAAATGGACCTGGCCGAAGAGGAGGACCTGGCCCTGAAGCGGGCGCTCTACCTGGACCATGACCTGATAGTCGCCCACTTTGCCAGGGGGAACCTGGCTCTGCGGAGGACGGCGCGCCGCGAGGCGGACCGGCATTTCGGATACGCCCTTCTGGTGCTGGAACGAATGGGGCGCGACGATGTAGTCCCGCTTACGGAGGGAATCACAGCGGGAAGGATGCGGGAGATGATCACCACCGCCATGACCGGAAGAACGGCTGTATAGGCCCAGGGGGGAGGCTGAATCACCCTTGTGGCTGCCGGCGCGTTGAATGGCGGATTTGAAGGAGCGGTCAGCGAGTGAAGGAGTTCAGCGGAGAAGATACCGGATCCATCGACTGGCGGGCGGTTCATGCCCGCCTTGAAGAGGCGGCGGTCAGAGCCGGGCAGGAATGGTTGCCTGACCAGGAAGCGCGGCGCCGAATACTGGAGAAGCGGGCGCGGGACCTGGCACGTCCTCCGGAACGGAGGGAGCCGGAAGAAACGTTGCATATCCTGGACTTCCTCCTCGGTGAGCATCAGTACGGTATCGATATCGGGTACGTCCGGGAAGTCCATCCGCTCCGGGATCTGGTTCCCCTCCCCTGCACGCCCCCCTTCATCGCGGGGATCATGAACATCAGGGGGATGCTCCTGTCGCTGACTGACCTCGAAATCTTTTTCGGCATCTCAGGAGAGAGGAGGAGGGAGGGCGCGGGGATCATCATACTAAGCACCGGCGGTATGGAGCTCGGCGTCTTGGCCGACCGTATTCTCGGCGTCCGGATGCTGCCCCGCAAGGCGCTCCAGGAAGGAGCCGGTTCCGCCGGAATTAACAGCGCATACATCAAGGGAATGACGGAAGACCGTACAGCAGTTCTCGACGTTGCCGCCATCCTGGCGGACCCGCGTCTGATCGTGAACGAAGAAGCGGGATGACCATTCGAGAGGAGGACGACCCATGAGGTGGTTCCACGACATAACGGCACGAAGCAAATTCACCCTCTCCTTCACAGTGATGATCCTTCTACTCGCCGCCGTGGTGCTTACCTCGTACTACGGCATCAGGCAGATCGAGGCTTCACAGCGGCGGATATACGAGATGGATTTCGCAACCGCCCTCGAGCTCAAGGACATCCGGACAAACCAGTTCGCCACAAGGGCACACACTATCGAGATGGCTTCCAGCGATGACCGTCTCTTACGGGACCGCTCGCTTCAGGAGATCCGGAAACAGACGGAGAATAACGATGAGCTTTTCACGCGTCTTGAGAAACGCCTGCAGAACGAGCCGGTGTTCTTCCCCCGTCTCAAGGAACTTATGTCGTTACGCAAGGAGTTCGTTCAGACGAGATTCGAGCAGGAGATACCGCTCATAATGGCCGGCGAGGCGGAGAAGGCGAAGCTGCTTCTCTTCGGCGTCCAGCAGGAGCGAAACAGGCAGATGGGAGCCGTGACCGACGACCTTATCACCCAGATCCAGAAACGGGCGGAGGGTGAAATCAGTGCAGCGTCGAAAAGCGTGGACAGGCTCGGAAGGATCTTCACTACGATAAGCGCCATGGCGCTGGTTGCGGCAATTTTCCTCACCACCCTCCTCAACCGCGCCATCTCCGATCCGCTGAAAGAACTTACTGCACGCGCGCAGGCAATAGCTTCGGGGGATTTCAGCACCCCGGAGATACCCAGGGAGCGGCACGACGAGGTCGGCCAGCTGACTCTGGCATTCCAGCAGATGAACGGCTACCTGGGACGCGTGGCCGAGATGGCGGAGCAGGTCGCATCGGGAAATCTCTCCGCCGTATTGGGTGTCCAGTCGCAGCGAGACAGCCTAGGCCGGGCTCTCACCACCATGTCGGACGCGCTCAGGACGATGACGGCGGAAATCCAGGACGCAGTCAACATCATCGCCAACTCCGCCGGGCAGATACTCTCCTCGACCACCCAGGTAGCGGCCAGCGTTACCGAGACCGCTTCCGCCGTTGTAGAAACGACAACCACCACCGAAGAGGTGCGGCAGACCTCGGAGGTTTCCACCGAGAAGGCCAACCGGGTGGCGGAAGCCGCCCAAAGGGCGGTGCAGATATCCGAGTCCGGCAGCAGCACGGTGGAGGAGGTGGCCGAGAGGATGAAGGGAATCCGCCAACAGATGGAATCCATCGCCGGGCGGATCATCATGCTGAGCGAACAGAGCCAGGCCATCGGGGAAATCATCGCAACGGTGAACGACCTGGCGGAGCAGTCGAACCTGCTGGCGGTCAATGCCGCCATAGAGGCGGCCAAGGCGGGGGAACACGGAAAAGGGTTTTCAGTCGTCGCCCAGGAAGTGAAGAACCTCGCCGAACAATCGAAGCAGGCCACCGCCCAGGTGCGCACCATCCTCAACGACATACAGAAAGCGACCAGCGCCGCGGTACTGGCGACGGAGCAGGGGAGCAAGACCGTGGACGAAGGGGTGCATCAGTCCATACGAGCAGGCGAATCGATCAGGAGTCTCTCCGCGAGCATAGTGGAAGCTGCGGAAGCCGCCTCCCAGATTGCCGCCTCCAGCCAGCAGCAACTGATAGGGATGGAACAGGTTCTCACCGCGATGGAGAACATCAAGCAGGCGAGCGAACAGAACGTGATGGGCACCCGGCAGGTGGAAGCGGCGGCACGCAACATCCACCAGCTGGGGGGGAAGCTGAAAGAGCTGGTATCGAGGTACCGCATCTAGGAACAGGCAAACGTACCGTTCGCTGACGCTTACCTCTACCTGCTTCACGTTGCAAGGGGAGTTTATGGATGGACGACCGTGATGCCGAATTCCTGAAAAGACTTCTCGAAACCTTCAAGGCGGAGGGGGCGGAGCACCTGGAGGTAATCGCATCATCCCTCCTGGAGCTTGAAAGGAACATGCCCGCCGAAGAAGCGGAACGGGTGGTGGAAATCATCTTCCGTGAAGCGCACAGCATGAAGGGTGCCGCTCGCTCCGTGAACCTGTCGGGAATCGAGCGGATCTGCCAGTCGCTGGAGAGCGTTTTCGCCGCCCTGAAGAAAAAGGAGCTCACACTTTCCCCCCGACTCTTCGACATCCTTCACCGCGCAGTCAACCTGCTTTATGCCATGCTGGCCTCCCCTGAGGATGATTCGGCGGAACGCGGCCCCGCCCGGGAAATCGTCAGCGGGCTCAGCGACATCATCACCCGCAGGGAGGAGACTCCCGTTGCAGAAGTCCCCCCCCTTTCTCCGGCAGAGGGGGTCCCCCCCCCTCAGGCAGCCCATCTGCTCATGGCCGAGACGGTGCGGGTAGCAAAGACCAAGCTCGATTTGCTCCTCCTTCAGGGGGAGGGGTTCCTGGCTCTCAAGCAGGCAGCGGCCCAGCGGTCGTCGGAGATGGCGGGAGCGGCCGTTGCCGCGGCGGAACTGGCCAATGAATGGTCGGTGCTCCAGGGAGAGATGAAAGATTCGGAGGTTCGGAACTCACCCCGTCTGCAGCAGGTGTCGGAAAGGCTGGCGTCCCTTTCCGGCGCCCTCGGAAAGATGAACAACCGGCTCGACCAGGACAGGCGCTCCGCCGCCATGATGATCGACACGCTCCTCGACACCCTCAAGTCCGTCTCGATGTTCCCCTTCTCGTCACTCCTCGACATGATGGGAAAAGTCGTCCGGGATCTGGCACACGACCAGGGGAAGCAGGTGAGGCTTCTGGTCACCGGGGGGGAGATAGAAGCGGACCGGCGCATCCTGGACGAGATGCGGGAACCCCTCATACATCTGGTCCGCAACTGCATCGATCACGGCATCGAGAACCCCGAAGAACGGAGAGCGAGCGGAAAGGACGAAACCGGGGAACTGCGCATCGAGATCGGATACAGGGAGGGGCAATGGATAGAGCTGATAGTGGCCGATGACGGAAAGGGGATCGATCCGGAAAGGGTAAAAAACTCGGCGGTGCGCCTCGGATTGATATCCCCCGAGGAAGCCGAGCGGCTCAACGAAGAGGGGGTTGCATCGCTGATGTTCCGCTCAGGTGTCTCCGCAAGCCGGATGATCACAGAGATCTCCGGGCGCGGGCTGGGGCTGGCAATCGTACGGGAGCGGGTGGAACGTCTTGGAGGCTCCATCGGTTGCGAAACGGCCGGGGGAAAGGGAACTCTTTTCCGCATCCTCCTCCCCCTCACGTTGGCAACATTCCGGGGGCTGCTGGTCAGGTGCGGCGAGCGGCATTTCGTCATACCCTCCACCGCCGTCAGGCGGACGGCCCGTGTGGGGGCCGACGAAATCCGCAGGAACACGGTTATCGCCAACGGGAGGATCATTCCGGTGGCGCTCCTGGAAACGGTACTGGAGCTTGCTGCGCATGGCTCCGCCGCCACCTCACCCTTTGCGAGGCTCGTCATCCTCGGCGCAGGAGGTGAACGTGTAGCCTTCCGCGTGGACGAGGTTCTCCATGAGCAGGAGGTGCTCGTAAAACATCTGGGCCCCCAGTTGCCTAGGGTCAGGAACGTTCTGGCCGCTACCATTCTGGGCAACGGTGAGGTCGTCCCGATTCTCAACGTGCCGGACCTGATAAAATCAGCTCTGCGGGCGCCCCCCCCACCGGCTCCCGAGGCTCATGAAGAAGAGGCGGAGAGGAAGGTGAAATCGATCCTCGTGGTCGAAGATTCCATCACCTCGCGGTCGCTTCTCAAGAACATCCTGCAGGCGGCAGGGTACGCTGTCCGCACCGCGGTGGACGGCGTGGAGGGATTCAGGACCCTTCAGGAAGCAGACTTCGATCTCGTCGTTTCCGATGTCGACATGCCCGGAATGAACGGGTTCGAGCTGACGGCGAAGATCAGGAGCGACCGCCGTCTGGCTTCACTGCCGGTGATAATAGTAACCTCCCTCGCCTCCCGGGAGGACCAGGAGCGGGGCATCGACGCGGGAGCAAGCGCATACCTGGTGAAAAGCAGCTTCGACCAGAGCAACCTCCTGGAAGTGATCAGGAGGCTGCTGTGAAGGGACGTGCGGAAGAGTATGCCGCCGGGACGGAGGCGGGGCCATGATCTCGGTGCTCGTGGTGGAAGACTCTCCTGTGGCAAGGGAACTTCTCGTCCACATCCTCTCCAGCGGCGACATGCGTGTCGTCGGCACCGCCGCCGACGGTCTGCAGGCGGTGGAGATGGTGAGGAGGCTCAGGCCGGATGTGGTGACCATGGACATCGTGATGCCCCGGATGGACGGTCTGGAGGCGACGCGACGCATCATGGAGACCTCGCCGGTGCCGATCGTCATTGTGAGCGGCATCTGGAACCCCACCGAGGTGCAGACCACCTTCCGGGCCATGGAAGCGGGGGCGCTGGCCACGGTCCGGCGCCCGCCGGGACCGGGAAACCCGGAGTACCGGAAGCTGGCCGAGGAACTGCGGCGGACGGTGCGTCTCATGGCGGAGGTGAAGGTAGTCCGGCGCTGGAGCCGCGGCGCAAAGCCTCCCGCCAACAGGCTTCCTGCCGTCAGCTGCCCCCCCTGGTGCGCGCTCTCCATCGTCGCCATCGGCGCCTCCACGGGAGGGCCTCCCGTGCTCCACACGATCCTGGGGGGTCTGCCCCCCGATTTTCCTCTGCCTGTAGTTGTCGTACAGCACCTGGCAGCGGGGTTTCTTCCCGGGATGATGGAATGGCTCGGCCAGAGCTGCCCCCTCCCCCTCCACATTGCCGTTGACGGAGAGGTCCTGGCCCCTGGACACGTCTATTTTGCACCGGATGATATCCATATGGAAGTGACGCGCCATGGCACGATTTGCCTGTCCAGAGGCGCACCCGAACATGGCGCGCGCCCTTCGGTCTGCTGCCTCTTCCGGTCGGTGGCCGCCTCCTATGGGGGGAGAGCAGCAGCCCTTCTGCTGACAGGTATGGGAGAGGACGGGGCCGACGGAATGCTCCTCCTGCGGCAGAAGGGTGCGGTGACGATAGCTCAGTCACGCGAGACATGCGCCGTCTTCGGGATGCCTGCGGCCGCTCTCCAGCTCGGCGCCGCTCTTCATGAACTGGCTCCGGAACGGATGCCGGCGTTTCTGCGGGAGCTTACGATGAAGCACCCAGAGGAAAGGAATATCCAGTGAACGGAAACAGGGGAACGATTCTGATAGCCGAAGACAGCATGACCCAGGCGGAACAGCTGCGGCACGTACTGGAAAAGAACGGCTATACGGCTGCGGTGGCCCGAAACGGCCGGGAAGCCCTGGAAAAGGTCCGGCAGGTCAGGCCCGTTCTCATCATAAGCGATATCATCATGCCGGAGCTGGACGGATTCAGCCTCTGCTCAGGCATCAAGAAGCAGGATGACACCAGAGATATCCCGGTTATGCTCCTCACCTCCCTTGCGGAGTCACATGACGTGCTGAAGGGATTGCAGTGCGGCGCCGACAGCTTTCTCACGAAGCCGTACGACGAGCCCTACCTCCTGAGCCGCATCAGACACCTGCTCTACAGGCCTTCCCCCTCGGGAGAGCCCCCTCCGGCAAACGCTGTAGAGCTTCATTTCCAAGGGGAGCGCTACGTCATCAGGTCCGACAGGAAGCAGATACTCGACCTCCTTCTGTCGGTCTATGAAGCCGCGGTGCGCCGCACGGGGGAGCTATCGGAAGCCCGCCGCAATCTCGAAGCCCTGAACGACGAGCTGGAAACAAAGGTGGATGTACGGACGGCACAGCTCATGGCGGAGATAGAAGAACGGAAACAGGCAGAGCGGGAGCTCACCAGGTACCGGCGGCAGCTCGAAGAGCTGGTGGAAAAACGGACGGAGGAACTGCGCGAGACGGTCGCGCGGCTGGAGCAATCCAACCGGGACCTGGAGCAGTTTGCCTACGTTGCCTCACACGACCTTCAGGAACCGCTCCGCATGGTGGCGAGCTACATGCAGCTGCTCCAGCGCAGATACAGTGAGCGGCTTGACGAGAAGGCGGAAACCTACATCAATTATGCCGTCGACGGCGCCGCCCGGATGCAGAAACTCATCGAGGGACTCCTGAACTATTCCCGTCTCAGCCGGGGCGCCGAATTTACCCCGGTAAACACCAATGCGGTCTTCGAAGGAGCACTCGCAAACCTGAAGAGGGTAGTTCAGGAATCGGGGGGGGAGGTAAACGCCGATCCGCTCCCCACGGTGCTCGGGGATGAAACCCAGCTCCTTCAGCTCTTCCAGAACCTGATGGCCAACGCCCTGAAATACCGGAAACCGGGCATCCCCCCGCGGGTGCAAGTCTCTGCACACCGTGAGGGGGCGGAATGGGTGTTCTCGGTGAGGGACAACGGCATCGGGATCGAGCCACAGCACAAAGAGCGGATCTTCCAGATATTCCAGCGCCTCCACACCCTGGAGGAGTACCCGGGCACCGGCATAGGACTCGCTTCCTGCAAAAAGATCGTCGAACGCCACCACGGCCGGATGTGGGTCGAGGCTGAACCGGGTGCGGGAAGTACATTCCTTTTCTCGCTGCCGGCAAAAGGAGCAGATGGAGATATCGACGGAGAAATTCCTGGCAGTTTCAATTGATCTTTACCTGCATGCGGCGCGCTCTTAAAGGCTGCGACCCAATACCATTTCATCGGGTCTTGCGCGGCTCCCACTCCCCGTTATAGTTGTTATACGGGAGCGAAACGGCCGGAAGGCATGGACGAAGGACCTACACCTTCAGGAGCAGGCAATGGGCACCGGCAGCCGCAGGGAACGCAGGCTGGAGAATGAAGCGCAGGAGGCGCTGCGGAAAAACCAGGAGCAGATGCGGCTCCTTCAGAAGATCGGCGGCCTCGGGTTCTTCGAGTGGAATATCAGGGAGGGCACCTACACCTGCTCCGGAGAGTTTCAGTATCTTTACGCCATCGAAGAAGGCAGCTTCCCATGCACCTGCGAAGGCTGGCAGGCTCTCGTGTACCCGGAGGACCTTCCGGAAGCTGTCCGGCAGATGCATCGGGCGTTCGAAACGGGAACATTCCTGGCCGAGTGGCGCGTCCGGCTTCCGGATGGAAGGGTTCGGTGGCTGGAGGGGCGCGGTCAGCTCTTCAGGGACGAAAAGGGGGAGCCGGAACGCCTGGTAGGTGTGAATATCGACATCACCTCCCGCAAAGACCTGGAACACGAACTGAACCAGTCCAGCATCTTTCTCGAACTGGTCATGGAGGGAGTGTCCAGCGCGATCTTCGTCCTGGACGAGTGGGGGCGCTTTACCAGGCTCAACATGGCAGCCATCAGGTTGTGCGGATACCCGTGCGAAGAGATCCTCGGACAACCCTTCCGGATGCTGGTCGACGAATCGGCAGCTGCGCAGCTGGAATCGAGCCTCCGACTCGTGATTTCCCATGGAATCAGCCTGGAAGAACACGAATGCTCCATAGTGCGCAAGGACGGGTCGCTGCGCACGCTTCTTCTGAATGTGGTGCCGCTACTGGACCGTGGGCGCATCAACGGCATGATAGGGTCCGCCCTGGATGATACCGAACGCAGACACTTCGAGACCCGGCTGCAGGCAAGCGAGGAAAAGTACCGGGAACTGGTCCAGGGGGCGAACTCCATCATCATCAGGATGGACAGATCTGGAGTCCTCACTTTCGCCAATCAGTATGCATTGAAATTCTTCGGCTATGCGGAGGAGGAGCTGGTAGGCAGACCCCTCATCGATACGATCCTGCCCACAACCGACAGCCGCGGCAGGAACATGTCGGCAATGGCCGAGGCAATTCTGCGAAATCCACCGGCGCATGAGCAGAACGAAAACGAGAACGTCAAGCGGAACGGGGAAAGGGTCTGGATTTCATGGACCAACAGGATAATTTACGAAAAGGGTGACTTTGCCGGAATCCTCAGCATAGGCCAGGATGTGACCCAGCGGAAGCGGGTTGAAGAGGCGCTGCGCAGGAACGAGGAATGGCTCTCCATGGCCCAGGCGGGAGCAGGCATCGGCATCTGGAGCTGGGACATGCAGAACCGGAAGCCCGCCTTCTCGGAGCAGTGTCTCGGCCTTCTCGGCATCACGGGGGAGCCCGACTCGCCGGAATCCCTGCTGGCCCTTCTCCATCCGGAAGATCGGGACCGTATCCGGCAATCGATGGAGAATGCCCTCCGTTCATCGTGCCATTTCAAGGATGAATTCCGCGTGACGTGGCCCGACGGCTCCGTCCACTGGATCATGGGACGAGGCAAGGTCTACTGCGACCAGGAGGGGAACAGGCGGCGGGTGACGGGGATCGTTTTCGACATCTCCGATCGCAAGGATGCAGAGGAAGCCCTTGAACGGACAATGGAGGAGCTGGCCCGTTCGAACCGTGAACTGGAGCAGTTCGCATACGTGGCGTCACACGACCTGCAGGAGCCGCTCAGGATGATAACTGGTTACCTTCAGCTCCTGGAGCGAAGGTACAAGGGAGTGCTGGACGACAAGGCGACGCAGTACATTGAATTCGCCGTGGACGGCGCAGCACGGATGCAGAAGCTCATCGAAGGCCTTCTCACCTGGTCCCGCATCACTACCCGCAAGGAAGAACTCCGGACGGTGGACACGGAGGCGGTCTTCGCCGGCGCCGTGGCGAACCTGAGGGCCGCCATCGCCGAGAGCGGAGCCGACGTTACCCGGGAGGCACTGCCCAGTGTCCGCGGCTCCGAAACCCAGCTTCTCCAGCTCTTCCAGAATCTTCTCTCAAACGCCCTGAAGTACCGGAAACCGGGAGTGACGCCGAGGATACATGTCTCGGCGCGACGGGAAGGAATGCACTGGTTCTTTTCCATCAGCGACAACGGCATCGGAATCGAGCCCCGGAACTTTCACCGGATATTTCAGATATTCCAGCGGCTCCACACAAGGGAGGAATATCCGGGCACGGGGATCGGCCTGGCATCGTGCAAGAAGATCGTGGAACAGCACCACGGTCGAATCTGGGTTGAATCTGCCCCCGGAAAGGGATCCACCTTCAGCTTCACCATTCCCATCGAGAAGGGATGAAGAAGGACGGTCCATCCACCATCCGGTTTCCGGGTATTGACTCAACCTCCCCTGAAGTTAAACTTTTCAATAAAATGCCCACGGAGCCGCGATGAAACTTCCCCACTCGGCAAAGAACTGGCTCTCCCTCAGCGGCGCCATCATAGCCGTCACGAGCCTCTTCATGATCATCTTCCTCTTCCTCGTGACGGTGGTGATGCGTGCACAGGCTCCATACCTGGGACTCATCATCTACATCCTTCTTCCGTCAGTAATGGTGGCGGGGCTTCTCCTGATCCCCATAGGCATGGTCAGAACGGTTCACAAGGAGCGGCAGGACAAGGTACACGTTGCTCCTGGTTGGCCCAGGATCGATCTGGAGGACCCCCGGCATCGCAATGCGGCATTCATCTTCATCATCGGCACAGGCTTCTTTCTCCTGGTCTCGGCCGTGGGGAGTTACGAAGCTTTTCACTATACCGAGTCGGTAGCCTTCTGCGGCACTCTCTGCCACACGGTCATGGAGCCCGAACACGTCGCCCATTCCAAGTCCCCTCATGCACGCGTCTCATGCGTTGCCTGCCATGTCGGCCCAGGAGCCGACTGGTACGTCCGTTCCAAGCTCTCGGGGCTCTATCAGGTATATGCGGTCCTGGCCGGGGTCTACCCGCGGCCGATCCCGACGCCGATCCACAATCTGCGCCCGGCTCGTGCGGTGTGCGAGCAGTGCCATTGGCCCGAGAGCTTCTCAGGGCACAAGCAGCTGCAGCGGACGTACTACCTGCCCGACCGCGACAATACCCCCTGGGTCATCGGACTGGGCCTGAAGACCGGTCCGGCCCAGGAAGCCCTTGGGCTCATCGAGGGAATACACTGGCACATCAACCCCCATGTCAGGATCGAATACGTGGCAACGGACAAGGATCGGCAGCAGATACCCTGGGTAAGGTCGACGAACCTGGAGACGGGAAAGGTGAAGATTTTCAGGGATGCGGCGCACAAGGCGGACGACGCGGTGCCGAAGGAGGGAGCACTGCGGACCATGGACTGCATCGACTGTCACAACCGCCCCTCCCACAGGTACAGGGCGCCGGCGCAGTTCGTCAATCACGCGCTGGCGGCTCGGGTCATTTCCCCGGACCTGCCGGAGATCAAGCGGGTGGCGGTGGAGGCATGCAGCGCCGACGATGCCACGGCGGATAAAGTCCGCAGCAGCATTACATCCTTCTACGGCACTTCGTATCCTGAAATCGCGACATCGGCGAGAGCACAGGTGGAACAGGCTGCCCGGGCTGCAGCCAGGGAATTTTCGAGCAATATCTTCCCCTACATGAAAGCCCGCTGGAGCGCCTATCCCGACAACATCGGGCATCTCTATTTCCCAGGCTGCTTCCGCTGCCACAACGGCACCCATCAGACTGCGGAGGGGGAGAAGATCAGCCGCGACTGCACGTTGTGCCACGACATTACTGTTCAGGGAATCGCCGGGAAGGAAATGGCAACGGCTCGGACAGGGGAAAGCCTTCCGTTCCGGCATCCTCAGGAGGTGGGTACTTCGTGGGAAGAGACGGCATGCCATGAATGCCACACGGGAGCTGTACCGTAACCGCTACGGGGAAAGAATTACGGTCCGAGCAGAGAGAAGGTCTGCTTCGGCAGGAGTCAGGAACAGGGAACCGAGGATGAATCCGCGGCAGTCACGGCGCTCCGGGAACCTTTCTTACGGAGCTTATCTCGATACATCAGCGCATCCGCCCGTTTCTGCAGATCGGCGATCTCCTCTCCGCTGGTAGCGGTAGCGGCGCCGAGGGAGAGACGGACGGGGCGACGGTCCGGATCATCTACCGGCACCTGGGTCTGAAGGTTTCGTTTCAGGACGTCCATCATCGTGTCGGAATCAGCCCCCGGCACTATCACGGCGAATTCGTCTCCCCCGGTGCGAGCTACGACGTCTCCGGCGCGGAATGATTCGGCGAGTATACGGGCAGCCGCCTTGATATGGTCGTCCCCCGCTGCATGCCCCCACCTGTCGTTTATCTCTTTCAACCCGTCGATGTCGGCAACGATGATGCTCACCGGGAAATGCCGCCCCTGCGCCAGCCTATTGAGCTCCTCTTCAAAAAAGCCCCGATTGTAAAGTCCGGTAAGGGTGTCGTGGGTAGCGAGGTACTGCAACTCCTGCTCGTAACGCTTGTAATCGGTTATGTCCTCGATCATCAGAATGTACTTGCACCCTTCGTTTCCTGCAGAGAAGGGTGAAAGCTTCGCCTTGCCCCAGAACGTGTCCCCCGATTTACGCGGAAACCTCATTTCCTCCTGCCACCCGTCTCCGGCGATTGCGGCGTCGTAGAATCGGAGCCATTCTTTAAGGCCTGCGGCAGATCGAATGTTCATCCCGACCAGGTCATCGCTGCTCCACCCCGTCAGCTTGCTCAATTTCTGATTGACGTACTCGATGGTTCCGTGAGTACCGATGATGGCTACAGCTGCCGGGCTCTCTTCCAAAGCACGCGATAGCATCGATACCCGCTCGATCTGTCCCCTGAGCGCCCGCTCGGCCATAACGGTACGATAACAGCGATCGACGGCGGCAAACAGCCTCTCCCCCTTGATGGGTTTAATGACGAATTGATTCACAGAGAGATCGATAGACTCGACGAGAAAATCGGTAGAGTCGAACGCGGTTGTGACTATGATCCCGACGTTCTTGTCCAGTTCGCGGATGTGCCTGACCATGGAGAGGCCGGTCATGACCGGCATCATGATGTCGGTGATCACCAGGTCGGGCTTCTCCTGCAAGTAGAGCTCGAAGCCTTCCCTGCCGTTCCGCGCGGTAAGCACCCGGGATACCCTCGGCTCAAGCAGCAGGCTGATCAGCCTCATGCTTGCAGGGTCGTCGTCGACGCAAAGGACGTTCATTTCGAGCTTTTCATCGCTAGTCGCCATCGAAGCTCCTTTCAGGGGGACACATGAACATGAAGATCCGGAAGATTATTGTGATGTCACAATCGGGTAGACTCCTCCAGCACCACCAGATAACCGTCAGGATCGAGGCACCAGAACTCCTTCATGCCGTACGGCTTCTCTTCCAGCGGATAGAGAATCTGGATGTCCTCTTCTATCAGGGAGTCGTAGATATCCTCGATCCCCTCGACACGCAGGTGAATGGTGAGGCCGACCCCTTTCGGAAATGTGTTGATGGCCTCATTCAGCATCGGGTGAGTGCGCATGACCGCCTGCTCGTCCACGAAAATCACTTCCCACCCTTCGTGCCGCATTACCAGGTATTCCTGGCCGCCGCGGGCAGTAACAGCCCGACGCACGGGCACACCGAGGAGCCCGCGGTAGAATGCCTCTGTGGTGCCCAGTTCGGCAACCGCCAGTTGAAGAGAAATCGATGTGTGAGACAAGAAGTACTCCTGGATAGGGTTTTACCGGCTGAAGAAGATCGTGGTCAGATTCCCCAGGCGTGTCAGGTAGTTGGAATAGATCATGATCCCGACGATTATCAGGAAGACGCCGGTGACGATCTCGAAGATGCGTATGTGCTTTTTGAAGCGGTTGAAGAACGCAAGGAACTGGTGGAGCGCCAGCGCCGACAGGAAAAAGGGGATGGCAAGGCCCATGGAATAGATGAAGAGGAGGGCGACACCGTGGTAGACCGTATCCTCTGTGGCGGCAACCATGAGGATCGAGGCGAGTATGGGGCCGATGCAGGGAGTCCAGCCGGCCGCAAAGGCGACACCGACAACAAAGCTGCCCACGTACCCTGCCGGCTTTCGATGGATGTTGACCCGCTTCTCCCCCAGGAGCATCCCGATCGGCAGAATTCCGGTGACATGGATGCCGAAGATGACGATGAGCACTCCGCCTATCTTCCTGATGAGCGTCATGTGCTCTTGGAGGAAACCCCCGATGAAGGTGGCGGATGCACCCATGAGGACGAAGACGAACGTGAATCCCCCGATGAATAGAAGGGAATGCGCCACCGTCTGCTGCCTGACCTTGTGGGTCGGGTGCTCCGCCTGAAGGTCGGAGAAGGAGATACCGGTGATGTAGGTTATGTAGGATGGAATGAGCGGCAGCACGCACGGGGAGAGAAAAGAGAGCAGACCCGCGATGAAGGCACTGACGTAGGTTATGTCCGGTGATTCCATGAGCACTCCGTCAGATTGAGGTTAAGGTTGAGGCTGAGGAAAAAGCTCGTTTGCCCTCAACCTTAACCTCGACCTTAACCTGCCTTTTTATTGCTTCATCAACTCCTCAAGATACTTGACGACCTCCGGCTGGCTCCAGTCCATGGGGCCTATCACTTTTTTCATTATAACACCCTTCCTGTCGATGACAAAGGTCTCGGGAACTCCGGTGATCCCGTAACGTCTCCCCACCTTCTGCTCCGTATCCAGAAGAGTCGGGAGGCTTGTGCCGGAGCTCTGGAAGTATCGCTGAACGGCCTCCTTCCCCCCTTCGTCGATGGAGACCGCCACCATCTGGAACGGTTTTCCCGCCATGGCCTGGTTCAGCTTCATCATGGAAGGGATCTCCTCCCGGCAGGGGGGACACCATGTTGCCCAGAAATTCAGGAGTACCACCTTCCCCCTGAGCCCTTCCAGGCTCGTCTCCCCCCCGGCCAGGTCCTTCAGTGCAAATCCCGGAGCCGGCTTCCCTTCGGCGGGGGGCGCTTCCTTTTTCGAGCATGCTGCAAGCACCGCCAAGGTCAGCGCCACGAGCAGGCAGGTCCATTTTTTCATCGCGTTCTCTCCTGTGACTGAATATTGTACTTCTCCATGCGGTAGATGAGAGTGTGTCGGGGGATTCGCAGAAAACGCGCCGCCTGCGTCTGGTTCCAGCCGTTTCGCTCCAGCGCCTCCACCACGATCTCCCGCTCCAACTGCTCCAATGAGTACCCCTCTTCGGGGAGATTTACTATTTTCGCCCCTCCCCGCTCGGCCCGTCCTTCCCGGATCTTGTCCGGAATCTCCGATATGTTGATGACATCGCCGTTACGCATGATGAGTATGCGCTCCACCGAATTCTCCAGCTCCCTCACGTTCCCCGGCCACCGGTAGTTCTGCATCGCGTTCATCGCTTCCGCGGAGAAGGTGACCTGAGGGGCGCCATGCTTGGTGGCGAAATGCTTGACCAGTACGGGGATGTCGTCACGCCGCTCCCGCAACGGCGGAAGGTGAAGGGGAATGACCGAGAGCCGGTAATAGAGGTCCTCACGGAAGGTACCTTCCTCTATAGCCTTCTCCATGTCCATGTTTGTTGCAGCCACCACACGGACATCCAGCTTCTGCTCGCCGTGCCCCCCCACCGGTTCCACGGATCTTTCCTGAAGCGCCCGCAGCAGCTTCGGCTGCAATTCGAGGGGCAGCTCTCCCACCTCGTCAAGAAACAGCGTTCCCCCGTCAGCCATCTGAAATTTCCCGGTCTTGTCCCTGATCGCACCGGTAAAAGCCCCTTTGACGTGCCCGAACAGCTCGCTCTCAAGGAGGTCGCGGGGAATGGCCGCACAGTTGATGGGGATGAAGGGGCCCTTGCGGCGGGAGCTGAGCGAGTGGACCGCCCGGGCTATGAGTTCCTTACCGGTGCCGGATTCACCGGTGATGAGCACGGTTGCCTCACTGTCGGCGACTTTCCGCACTACCTGGAAAACCTGCTCCATCCGACGGGAAATGCCGACTATATTGCGAAAATCCGCCCGGTCGGTGAGCTCCTCCCGAAGGCGCTGGTTTTCGTCCGAGAGCCCCTTCAGTTGAAGGGCTTTCCTGACCACCAGTTTCAGCTCGTCACGATTGAAGGGCTTCGTTATGTAATCGTAGGCGCCCAGTTTCATTGCCTCGACCGCCGTCTCGACGGCGCCGAAGGCGGTTATCACGATCACCAGTGTTTCCGGTGCCCGCTCCTTCACGGCCGCAAGGAGCTGAAAGCCGTTCATCCCCGGCATCTTCAGGTCGGTAATGACTAGTGGCGGGCGGTGAAGGTCGAAGAGTGCCATACCGGCCTCACCATCTGCAGCTGTGAGGACTTCGTATCCCTCCTCCTGAAGGTTGTACTCCAGGACACGGCGGAGCGATGTATCATCGTCAATTATCAGTATCTGTGGCATGGTGGCCTCTGTTTTTTCTCACACCGGCAGTCTCACGATAAAGGTAGTCCCGCGGTGCAGTTCGCTTTCTACATGGATGGTCCCACCGTGGCTTTCTATGATGCGCTGGGCGATGGGAAGCCCTAGGCCGGTGCCCCCGTGCTTAGTTGTGAAAAACGGCTGGAAGACCCGCTCCAGTCGCTCGGGCTCGATTCCTTTTCCCGTGTCGGCGAATGAAACCTCAACCCGGGGAGGCATTTCACCCGTTGCAGGTAGAAGGCGGGCCGCAACCGTCAGGCTGCCTCCCGGTCCGGTAGCCTGGATGGCATTTAGCACCAGGTTGAGGAATACCTGGCGCAACCGCTCCCGGCTTCCGTGTACGGAAGGAAGCTGCTGCGGCACTACGTTAAGGCGCACCCCCCGTGCGGCCGCTTCCGGCGCGACCAGATCCATTATCTCCTGCACGTCGGCCAAGAGGTCGCAGGTCTCCCGCTCCGTCGGAACAGGCCGCGCAAGACCGAGGAAATCTTCCACCACCCTGTTCAGGCGGTCGGCTTCCTTGATGAGGATCTCAAGGAACTCGTATTTGCGGTCTTCCGGCCGAAAGTCGTCCCTGAGGATCTCTGCCGTCCCCCTGATGGAGCCGAGGGGATTGCGGATCTCGTGCGCAAGCACGGCTGAAAGCTCTCCCAGCGCCGAAAGGCGCTCCGCCCGCCTCAATTGATCCTCTATCTTCAGGATCATGTCGGTCTGCTCCTGGAGCTTTCGGTATGATTCTTCAAGGCCTTCCGCCGTACGCTGCAGTTCCTCCCGGCGCGATTCCTCCTTTTGGGATAGAAAGCCGGTTATTCCCCCAACCACATTATAAAGAACGATTTCGAGAAACTTCTCCAGCTCGATGCTGGGCACGAGGCCCCACTGGAACAGGATGTGCGGGACATAGAAAACACTGACGACGAGGGCGGAAATGATCCCTCCGCGGAGACCGAACCAGAATGCCGCGAGGATGATGGGAATGTAGTAGAGGCGCTGGAAGATATCGTGAAGCATCGGCAGATGCAGCGGCGTCAGGTAATGGAGCAGGCTGATTCCGACGATGCACCCGGACAGGAGAGCGATGCGCGGATACGGGCTCTTCTTCATAGGTTCAACTTGTAGATCATAGATGGGGTTATTGCAAGATTTTTAAGTCGGACTTCCTGAGCGGGCACAAAAAAGCCCGTCGTGAAACGACGGGCGGGAGTGAAGTAACCATGCTATCTGCGAACGGAGAGCTTATGAAACATCTGCCGTGAAGTTATCGCCAGCGGCAGCAGCCTTTCGTGCTTCTCCAGCACCTCTTGAAGGGATCCCCCGTCATTTATGATGACGTCGTCAACACCGAAGCGGGTCCGGGCAACGTGCCGGCCGTCCATGCGACAGAACACGTTGATGGTGTAGCGGCTGCCATGGATCTCTATCTCTGACTCATGCACAAGGACTTCTTCGTTCATCACCGGACCCCGCCCGCGCAAGTTTATGACAAAAACTTAACCTGCAATATCGGAGCCAAGCAGAACAGGTGAAAAACAGGGGCAATAGGAGGCAACCTGCTGTGGATACTAGTGTTTTAGCGGAGAAGCGCCTCGTGATTTAGCGTTCGCGCGTTACCACATAATCCGCCAGTTCCATCAGTGCGGTTTTCTCGGGGGAATCCTGAAAACTCTCGAGCGGAAGCTTTGCGCTGCGGATATAGTCGCGGGCTGCAGCAATGGTGTACTCAATGCCGCCGTACCGGTGGACAAGATCGAACACCGCCTGGAAATCCTCCGCTTCCAGGACGTCCTTGGCAACAACGTCTCCGATCCGGTCCCGCTCGGCAGCAGTACATTGTCTGAGCGTATGGATGAGCGGCAGGGTGATTTTCCCTTCCTCCAGGTCATGACCGATGCTTTTGCCGAACTGCTCCTCGTCTGCCACGTAATCCAGAGTGTCATCCATGAGCTGGAACGCTATTCCGAGGCGCATTCCGTAGTCCGACAGAGCAGCTTCCCGCTCAGCCGTCGCGGCACCGAGGATGGCCCCGGCCTGACAAGCTGCGGAGAGAAGTATGGCGGTTTTGCACTTTACAACTTCTATATAGCGTTCCTCGGTTATGTCCAGGTCGCTCGTGCAGATGAGCTGGAGCACCTCCCCCTCGGCGATGACCGTAGTGGCATTGGAGAGAACGCGGAGTATGTTCAGATCCCCGTCTGCAACCATGAGGGAGAAGGATTTTGAAAAGAGAAAGTCACCGACCAGGACCGATGCCTCATTTCCCCAGAGGGTGTTGGCGGACGCGATCCCGCGGCGGAGGTTGGCATTGTCCACCACGTCGTCGTGAAGCAGCGTGGCGGTGTGGATGAACTCAATAACGCTGGCAAGGGGGACGTGACGGTCACCGCGGTAGCCGCACAGGCGGGCTGCAAGCAGAAGAAGCGCAGGCCTGATACGCTTGCCGCCACTCGAGAGGACGTATTCACCCACTTTGCGGATCAGCGGGACATCCGACTGAAGGTCCTTCTTGAACTGAAGCTCCACATTTCTGAGGTCTTCCCCGATCAGGGCAAGAGCTGCTTCCATCTTTGACGCCTTTACATTAAAATTTGCGCCATACTATAGGAATGGCGCGGGTTTTGTCAAAGCATTTCTCCGTTGACGCCCGCTTGCGGGAAGCTATATAATTAGCGTCCTTTCAGGATATGCGGAGCGGCTAGCCCATAATTTTGGAAAAAATACGGAGGCCGACAAGGAGAGGAAAAAACATATGGTATACTAATTAAGTCGAATCACCGTCACGACCACGGAGGGAGAGCATGATGATAAGAGTGCTCTACAAGGACAATACCAGCGGGATGGTCAAGGATTATCTCCTTGACGACCTCATCAACTCGGGGAAAATTGTCGCATTCTTCCGGTCGAGCGGCTGGGTCGCAGTTGGACGCGATCCGGTGCGAAAAGCAACAGAGACATTCGATGGCGCGGAACGGAGAAAAACGGGCCCCAAAGCAAAAGCTTCCGGACTTGTCGAATCACATGGCTAGCTCATGTCATTACAACCAGGAGGATGGAAAATGAATATGAAGGAAATCAGGGAGGTCGCCGCAGAACGTGGAGTCAAGCCGGGAAAGCTCAAGAAGGAGGAGCTTATCCGAGCCATCCAGCAGGCTGAAGGAAACCCCGCCTGCTTCGAGCCGGGCAGGGGAGAGAACTGCGGCGAGCACGGCTGCCTCTGGCGGGAGGACTGCAAGTAGCAAAAAGAGGTGACCTTCCACGGAGCGAACTCATGCCACGTTCACCTGTCGATCCGACTCTTGACGCCGAAAATCGGTGCAGGCACTGCGGCAGCCATGCAGCCCAGGGCCGCGGGACCGCAGCTCCATCGTACAGCTGCGGCTGCTGCTTCGCCACGGGAACTTCCTCGGCAGCACCAGAATTCCCGCTTTCACAGGTCGTCGCCCCAGCCGTCCTCACCTATGAGAGGAACGAACTGAACGGCACACATGTCCTCCCTTCGGAATTCATTCTCGCCGATTCGCAGTATCCTTTCGAGCGACTGCATCCTGGGGTGATGCCCCACCGGTATGACGAGGCGACCGCCTGTTGCCAGCTGTTCCCGCAGCGCTTTAGGAACATGGGGCGCGCCGGCAGTCACCTGGATCGCCTGATACGGGGCGAACTCCTGCCAGCCGCGCGTCCCGTCCCCCAGCAGAACCGTTACATTCCCGCAGTTGAGGCGGCGCAGTCGACTCGCCGCTCCCTGCGCAAGCGTGGCGTAGTGTTCCACGGTGAAGACTTCCCGTGCAATCCTCCCCAGAATCGCCGCTGAATATCCCGATCCGGTACCTATCTCCAGCACCCTGTCTTCAGGACCCAGCTCAAGAAGCTCCGCCATGAGGGCAACTATGTAAGGCTGCGAGATCGTCTGCCCCTCCCCTATCGCCAGAGGGTAGTCGCCATACGCAAACTCCACCAGTTCCTCCGGGACGAACTCTTCCCTGGGGACCTCCTCCATGGCCCTCAATACAGCAGGATCCCGAATGCCGCGCGCCTTCAGGTGATCCCGTATCATCGTTTCCCGCGCCGAAGAAATACGATCCATTGGCTCCACCGCCGGCAGTAGTGGTACTGGTTACATTTTATCCGGAAATGGGCGTGTGTCCAAAACCGTAAGCCGGCCTGGCATCAGGCGGCCTTACCGGCCTCGGGGGGAAGAACCTAAAATGCGGAGGGTGATGAAGAAGAGGAAGAGAAGTACCAGCGGGACGAAGAGCGCTGCCATGAGAATTCCGGAGGCTTCCGTGACGAAACGTTCACCGGGATTTCCCGGTAGATTGATGGAAGGATCATCGGAAAGATGGTAGACGAGGATGGGGTCACCCAGGTGGAGCTTCGCGCATGGCGGATTGCCGAAACCGTCCTTTCCCCTCCCCTGATAGTTCACTCCATTGGCGTCGAACCTGTAGGCGAGGGGGGTGTCACTGCCGCAAGCAGCCGCCGTCAGTGCGCCCTGAACCGGCACACCCAGCCGCGCCAGCCGCAGGCTGGTCATCCAGGCTCCCTCCCCGAACATCATGACGATTGCAGCCGCACACACGAGATAATAGAAAAGAAAGGCCCAGCGTCGTGTTGTTACCGGCATGATGTCCGTCCCCGCTCCTTCACCTGAGAAATTTCGGGAAGAGTAGCCCTTTTGCCGGGAGGGGTCAAGGAAAAGGATAACGAAAAATAATTAAAGAACGACAACTACACTGAAAGCGACATTCTAGTGACTCCCGGAGCTTCTGTTCTCAAGGTACCAGCGGTAGGTCTCGGCCACCCCTTCCCGTAGATCCATCCGGTGGCGCCACCCGAGTGAATGGATTTTCGTCACGTCCGTAAGCTTACGCGGTGTACCGTCCGGCTTGGTCGAATCAAATACAAGATCACCTGTGAAACCGACTATCTCCTTGATGGTCAGCGCCAGATCGCGGATCGTCAGCTCCACTCCGGTACCGACATTGACCAGAGCAGGAGCCTTCGGGTCGTCCAGAAGTGCGTCGAACGCGGCCCCCTCCAGATTCATAAGGAACAGGCAAGCTTCGGCGACGTCGTCGACGAAGATGAACTCGCGGAACGGAGTGCCCGTCCCCCAGACGGTCACCTTCTGCTCACCGGCCAGTTTTGCCTCATGGAACTTGCGGAGCAGCGCGGGGAGTACGTGGGAGGTTTCGAGGTTGAAGTTGTCGTTGGGCCCGTAGAGATTGGTAGGCATCGCCGCGACGTACTGGGTGCCATACTGCCGGTTGTACGACTGGCACATCTTCACCCCTGCAATCTTGGCTATTGCGTACGCATCATTCGTCGGCTCCAGCGGCCCAGTGAGGAGGTACTCCTCCTTGATGGGCTGGGGCGCCATCTTCGGGTAAATACAGGAACTGCCGAGGAAGAGCAGCCGCTTCACTCCGGCTGCATAAGCGTGATGAATCACGTTGGACTGTATCATCAGATTGGTGTAGATGAAATCCGCCGGGTAACTGTTGTTCGCTACGATACCGCCTACCTTTGCGGCTGCGATCATGACATACTCCGGCCTGTTCTCCCTGAAGAAACCGGCTACTGCGCCCTGGTCCCGCAGGTCGAGTTCCTTCTCGTCCCGCAAAATCAGGTTGTCGTAACCCTCCTTCCGCAGACGCCGGGTGATGGCGGACCCGACTAGTCCGGTGTGTCCTGCGACATATATTCTGGCACTCTTCTCCATCATGGTCTCCTCTCTCGAATCAACTGGGGACAGGGGTCGGGAAGGGCTAACCTACCAGATACGACCCTCCCGGTGGAAGCAAATATAAATTAACGAAAATTTATTATACCAGCCTCCCCTGAATTACAAGCAGTCAGTGCATATTGCAATATGAACACCTTTATGTACAATGGCACCGAAAACCGCCTGCGGCCGCTAGAGACCAAACCGCGGCAATGGAGAGAATCCCGAAAATGAAGAAAAAACTTCTGCTCCTCGGCACCCTGCTCGCCATAGCCGCAACCCTCATCCTCTCCGGGTTTTCGAAGCTGCTAACCATCGAATACCTCAAGGCGAACAGGGAAGCCCTTGAAGCGATTAACGCAGCTCACCCCCTGGGGTTCCCGCTCCTTTTCGTCGGCAGCTACATCATACAGACAGCCCTCTCCCTTCCCGGTGCTACGCTGATGACATTGGCTGCGGGTGCTCTGTTCGGCGCAGTCACGGGTACAGCCTACGCCGTTATCGGAGCGACCACGGGCGCGGCTCTCGCCTTTCTCTTCGCCCGCTACCTCTTTCGCAGCGCGATGGTGAAGCGTTTTTCCGGGCGCCTGGAGGAGGTAAACCGCGAGCTCGACCGGTCGGGACTCAACTACCTCCTCTTTCTCCGCCTCGTGCCGCTCTTCCCATTCTTCCTCATCAACATAGCCGCTGCACTCACGAGGATTCCCCTCGGCACGTTCTGTCTCGGCACTTTCATGGGAATCATCCCCGGCGGCTTCGTCTACGCCAATGCAGGGGCCAGCCTGGCCACGGTGGAGCACCTGGGCGATGTCGCCTCGCCGCGTGTCATAGGGGCTTTTGTCCTTCTCGGTATATTCGCCCTGATACCGGCACTCTACCGCAGGCATCGGCGGCAATGCCGCTCATGACTCCTCTGCCCCTGTATCGACCGTATCCGAACCGCTAAAGGAGAACCGATGGTGGCAGCATTCAAGGAAAAACTGAAGTCTGTCAATCCGATCTATATTAAATTCGACACGCTGCAGACCCTGCAGTTGAACCTGGGCAACGTCTGCAACCTGAGGTGCAGCCACTGCCATCTGAGCTGTTCCCCTGAGGGAACCGGCATCATGGAGCAGGGGGTAATGGACAGGGCGATAGGGTTCCTCGCCCGGCAGCCTGGGCTCGTGCTCGACATGACCGGCGGATGCCCGGAGCTTAACCCCCTTTTCCGGTACCTTGTGGAACGGACCGAGGGGCTGGCCCGGCGGCGGATGGTCCGGAGCAACCTGACGATTCTCAGCGAGCCGGGGATGGAGTGGCTACCCGATTTCTACCGGGACCACCAACTCGTTATAGTTGCCTCTCTTCCCTGCTACGAGAAGGAAAATGTCGACCGTCAGCGGGGAAGCGGGGTCTTCGAACGGAGCATCGAGGCCCTACACCGGTTGAATGCCGTGGGATACGGTGAAACCCTTGAGCTGAACCTCGTCTACAACCCCGGAGGAGCCTTCATCGCCGGTTCACAGAAGGAGCTGGCGTCCGCATACGGCCGGGAGCTGTACCAACGGCACGGCATCAGATTCAACAACCTTTATACCATAACCAATGCTCCCATCGGACGGTTCCGGGAGTATCTGGAGGCAAGGGGAGCTTACGAGCGCTATCTGAATCTTCTAGCAGGAAGCTTCAACCGGGAAGCTGCCGGCAACATAATGTGCCGCTCCCTGGTAAGCGTGGACTGGAACGGGTTCCTTTACAACTGCGACTTCAACCTTGCGGTGGGGCTGCCGATTACCGGCAAGGACGGCACCATACTGAAGATCGACGATCTCCAAGCCGCCGCCACCAGCGGCACCGAGCTCTTCCTTGCCCAGCACTGCTACTGCTGCACCGCCGGAGAAGGGTCCAGCTGCACGGGTGCCCTCGTTGCGTAGCAGGTTGTTGAAAAACAGTCATCTGGCCGCCGTTCCTCGAAAGCCGCCGTGTGCGGCGTAGCGCTGTTTATGCCCCAGAGGGTACTACGCCTCCGTGGGGCTTTCTGCGGGTGCGACCATCTATCTGTTTTTGAACAACCTCAGTTTTTCACCTGCCTGCTAGAGAAGCTCACCACCGACATCACATGTGAATGGATAGTCCGCGTACATCTGCCGCTGCGGCTCCGCCGTTCTCTCCCGAAGCCACGACATTAGCCTCTGGACCGTTGACTTAGACGGACGAGCACCTAAACCATTACAAAGAGGGAGGCGGTGGAGTTCCTGGAGTGGAGGGAAGTGACTAGCGGCAGCGGACGCGCGCCCGGCGCCGGCAATAACTGTAGCCCTCAACCAGAAGGCGCGTGCCTCGATGGACAAGGAAAGCCATCCAGGTCCGCAGCGAGGAACGACAGGAACGGAAGGAACTCCACCGCCTCCCTCATCACGACGGCACCCCAACAGGGAGTCGTACGCCAATGAAACTTGATTAAGGAACAATTACGTGGTACCACTTTCTGAAATCACCGAACGGGAGGAACCATGGACAGCCTGCAGCTGTGGGAGCGTTACAAGAAATATCTGTGCGTAAACCGGGAGGTCGGCCTCTCCCTTGATATCAGCCGGATGAACTTTTCCGATTCCTTTCTCGCGGAGATGGAGCCGCGGATGCAGCAGGCCTTCAGGGAGATGAAGGAACTGGAAAAGGGCGCCATCGCAAACCCTGACGAAGGCCGAATGGTCGGGCACTACTGGCTCCGGAACCCCTCTCTCGCCCCCGACGGGCGTATTTCAGCCGAGATAGATTTCACCCTCCGGGCGGTTCGCGATTTCGCAGCAGGCATTCACGCAGGCACTTTCAGGACACCAGCCGGACGGAAATTCACCAGGATGCTCATAATCGGCATCGGCGGCTCCGCGCTGGGCCCGCAGTTCGTAGCCGATGCCCTCGGCACACCCGCAGACCCGCTCAAACCGTATTTCTTAGACAACACCGATCCCGACGGCATGGACCGTGTGCTGGGAGAGCTCGGAGAGAGCCTTGCGGAAACGCTCGTCATCGTCATCTCCAAGAGCGGAGGGACGAAGGAGACGCGAAACGGGATGCTCGAAGTCAAACTAGCCTTCGAAGCCGCAGGCATACCATTTCCGAAACATGCGGTGGCAGTGACCGGGCAGGAGAGTGAGCTCGACCGGACCGCAGTCAGCGAGGGGTGGCTTGCACGCTTCCCCATGTGGGACTGGGTCGGAGGACGGACCTCGGAGACCTCTGCCGTGGGACTGCTGCCGGCGGCTCTCCAGGGGATTGACGTCGAGGCGCTGCTCCGGGGAGCGAAGCTTTGCGACGAGATCACCCGGCGCACCGAGACCCGAGCCAATCCGGCCGCACTGCTGGCCCTCATGTGGTACCACGGCACCGGCGGAACCGGAAAGCGCGACATGGTCATTCTCCCGTACAAGGACCGGCTGCTCCTCTTTTCCCGCTACCTCCAGCAGTTGATCATGGAATCCCTCGGCAAGGAAAAGGATCGGAGCGGCGCCACAGTCAACCAGGGTATTTCCGTCTACGGCAACAAGGGCTCCACCGACCAGCACGCCTATGTCCAGCAGCTCCGTGAAGGGGTTCACAACTTCTTCGTCACCTTCATCGAAGTGGTGAAGGACCGTCAGAGGTCCTCGATGGCTGTGGAGCCCGATACCACGAGCGGCGACTATCTCCTCGGCTTCTTTCTCGGAACACGCAGGGCGCTCTACGAGAAGGGACGCGAATCGGTGACCATCACTATAGACAAGCTCGATCCGCAGGCAGTGGGGGTTCTTATCGCGCTCTACGAGAGGGCCGTCGGCCTCTACGCATCTCTCGTCAACATCAACGCCTATCACCAGCCTGGGGTAGAGGCGGGAAAGAAGGCTGCAGGCACCGTGCTCGAACTGCAACTGAAGGCTTTCTCTCACCTCCGTTCTTCCGGTCGTGCAGAAGCAGCGGAAGAGATCGCCGCCGCCATAGGCGCTGCCGAAGAGGCAGAAACAATATTCAGGATCCTCACCCACGCCGCCGGCAACGGCGACCACGGAATCGGGGCGGACCCGGCGGAAAAGCCGTGGGAAACACGTTTCAGGAGCACCTGATCCCGATGAAGATCATCGACCTGCGAAGCGACACAGTCACCCGGCCGACCCGCGAAATGCGCAGCATCATGGCCGACGCCGAAGTCGGCGACGATGTCTACGGCGAAGATCCCACAGTGAACCGCCTGGAATCCATCGCTGCGGAGCTTCTAGGAATGGAGGCCGCCCTTTTCGTCGGCAGCGGAACCCTGGGGAATCTACTTGCCCTCCTGGCCCATTGCGAGAGGGGAGACGAATATATAGCCGGCCAGACAGCTCACGTCTATCGCTGGGAGGGAGGAGGCGCCGCGGTCTTCGGCGGCATCCAGCCGCAGCCTCTCCCCTTTCAGCCCGACGGCACCCTTGATCTCAAGGAGGTCGAAAACTCCATCAAGCCAGACGACAGCCACTACGCGCGCACACGGCTCCTCTGCCTGGAAAACACCCAGGAGGGGAAACCGCTCCCCCTCTCCTACCTGGAGCAGGCTTCGGAGCTTGCCCGGCGGCGTTCGCTCGGCATTCATCTGGATGGAGCCCGCATATTCAACGCTGCGGTCGCCCTGGAAGTGCCTGCAGCGGAAATTGCACGTCATTTCGACACCGTCAGCTTCTGCCTCTCCAAAGGCCTCGGAGCGCCTGTAGGCTCACTCCTCTGCGGAAAGCAGGAAATAGTAGCGCGGGCACGGCGATGGCGCAAGGTCGCGGGTGGGGGAATGCGTCAGGCCGGGATATTGGCGGCGGCTGGCATATACGCGCTGGAGCGGAACATCGGAAGGCTCGCGGAGGACCATGAAAATGCGCGTCTTCTTTCCGAGGAGCTCCAGGGGATCGAGGGGCTGGATGTTTCACCCGCACGCACGAACATGGCGTTCCTGTCGATGAAACCGTACGATGCTGAAGCCCTGCACCACCACCTGCGGAAAGCGGGGATTCTGATACGTGAAGGGGAGCGGGTCCGGCTTGTCACACACCTGGATGTAACACGTGAGGATGTGGAAAGAGTGAAGGCTGCCGTGGCGGGATATTTCCGCACGAAACGCGCGGCTGCTGCTGAGCCCTGACCTTCGGATCCATTTGAAGGAGTCTTGCGGCCGATAGGAGTTTTAGATCGTCATGAACACCCTCACCGACCTGTTCGCCACTTTCCCGCTACATGGGGATGACCCAGCCATGGTCTTCAGGACGGGGGTAAGGCGTTTTGTCCTGACATATTCGGACATACACACCCTTGCACTCCGGATGAACGGCTGGCTGGCCGCGCAGGGGATTGGAGAGGGAGACAGGGTCCTGCTCTGGTGCCCCAACTCCCCCTGGTGGGGAGTCGCCTTCTGGGGTATTGTGGCCAGGGGAGCGGTGGCGGTGCCTGTCGATTTCATGTCGGGGGGAGACCGGGCGGAAACGATAGCATCCCTTACCGATGCGCGGCTGGTGATCCAGAGCCGGGAGAAGCCGGAACGGCTGGCGGGACGGCCGACGGTTCTCCTGGAAGAGCTCCGCCACCTGCTGGCCCAGACAGAGCCCCTTACAGCCGTTCACTCAGCCGGCCCCGACGATATCGCGGAACTCCTCTACACCTCCGGCACCACCGGCGCTCCCAAGGGTGTGATCCTCACCCACCGCAACCTGATCGCCAACCTTCTCCAGGTCAACCGACACATAACGGTCGTCTCCGAGGAATTCACCTTTCTCTCGCTCCTACCCCTCTCCCACATGTTCGAGCAGATGGGAGGCTTCTTCACCCCACTCTACCGTGGGGCAACCATAGCCTATATCCGCACTCTCAAACCCTCCGCAATCCTGGAAGCGCTGGAAGAGGAAGATATCTACGCAATGATAGCGGTGCCGCGCCTGCTTCAGCTTCTGAAGGGCTCCATCGAACAGGAACTGGAACATAAGGGGCTCCGTTCCATTTTCGAGCGCCTCCTGAAAGTGGGAGAGAAGATTCCCAGAAAGGCCCGGAAGCTTCTTTTCCATCCGATCCACAAGAAGTTCGGCGCCAATTTCACGCTCTTCGTGTCGGGAGGAGCACCCCTGGACCCGCAGGTGTTCCGATTCTGGGACGGAATGGGATTCACCGTCCTTGAAGGATACGGCCTTACGGAGTGCTCGCCCGTTCTTGCCGCCAATGACATGGGTCAACAGGCTCCCGGGTCGGTCGGCAGGCCGTTGCCGGGAGTGGAGCTGCGTATCGAGGGCGGAGAGATCCTTGCGCGGGGAGAGAATGTTTTCTCCGGGTACTACCGGAACGAGGAAGCGACGCGGGCAACCTTCAGCGACGGCTGGTTCAGGACCGGGGACCTGGGAGAGTTCGATTCCGACGGCAGGCTCAGGATCAAGGGGCGAAGCAAGGAGCTCATCGTCACCGGAGCTGGCGTGAACGTATATCCGGACGAGATCGAAGCCCTTCTGAACGCACTCCCGGGGGTGAAGGAGTCCTGCGTAGTGGGACTCGACCGGGGAGGCGGAGAGGAGGTCCATGCGGTTCTTATTCTCGACGGAGAGCGAGCCGGTCCGGAAGAGATCGTAGCCGAAGTGAACGCCCGGCTGGACGACCTTCACCGCATCACCGGCTTCACCGTTTGGCCCGAAGCGGAATTCCCCAAGACCACCACCATGAAGATCAGGAAATTCGTGGTGAAAAAGCAACTGGAGGAGCATGCCGCAGCGGGGGAAGGAGCGCTTCGGACAACGGATCGGCTCATTGCCCTGATCGCCCGGATTACCGATACTCCGGTGGACAAGGTGAAGGAGGAGTCGGTTCTTGTCACCGAACTTGGACTCACCTCCATAGGACGGCTGGAGCTGGTTAACGCCATCGAGCAGGAATTCCGGCTCGATCTCGAAGACGCTGCTATCGATCCGCAGACACGAGTCACGGACCTGCGGGAAAAGATACGGAAGCGCGAGAAAACCGGCACCGAGGAGCACTTCAGACGGTGGGGGGCCGGACGGAGCGCCCTCCTCATACGGCGGTTCCTGGACCGCGTACTCCACTACCCCCTGTTCCGCACCGTGGTGCGGCTCGAAGCTTCCGGGACCGAACACCTGCGGGAAGAGGAGATGCCGGTCATTTTCATCTCCAATCACCTGAGCTACCTCGACCACCCGACGATAATGTTCGCTCTTCCTCCCAAATGGCGTTACAACACCTCCACCGCCGCCTGGGAAGAATTCTTCTTCCGGAACTTCAGAAATTTTTCACAGAAGCTCTGGAAGCGTCTCGCCTTCGAGTACGCCACCCTTGCCTTCACCATCTTCCCCCTCCCCCAGTCTCGGGGGTTCCGCGGCTCGCTCCGCCATATGGGAAAGCTCATCGACAAGGGGATGAACGTCCTGATCTTTCCTGAGGGGACACGATCTCCGGACGGCACGTTGCTGGAGTTTCAGCAGGGGCTGGGGGTGATCGTCCGTGAGATGGAGGTCCCGGTGGTTCCGGTAAGCATATCGGGGCTCGAAAAGGTGCTGCCCAGAGGAGCGTCCCGGCCTAGGAGCGGAAACGTGCATGTGCGGTTCGGCCCTCCGATCAGGTTCAGCACGGAGTCTGCTGCTGAAATCGTCGAAAAGGCTCGGCTCGCGGTGCGGGAACTTCAATAAATCCGAAGACGGTTGCCTCAGGGAGGAAAAAGATGTTCCAGAAGACCGGCGAAATTAAGGAACTCCTGGCGCGGAAGACACGGGAGTTGCAAAACTGCCGGGCCATCCTGCTCAAGACGCCCCACGGCATTCTGATTGTAGACAAGGGGGGAAGTATCAGATTTGCCAATAGTGCCGCCGGAAGGATGCTCGGATGCTTGCCGGAGGAGCTTGTGGGGATGCCGTTTCAGTTCCCGCTCTCCACGGAGGAGAAGGCGGAAATCACTCTGAAATCACGGGATGGAAAAGAGGTGGCAGCCGAGGTCTGGGTGGTCGAAACGGAATGGGAAGAGCATGCGGCGCTTTTCGTGTCTCTTCACGACATAACGGGCCGGCGCTGTAGCGAGCAGGAACTGCGAAAGCTGTACCGCGCCATTACCGACAGTCCCTCCATCGTCATGATTACCGACAACAGGGGAAACATCGAGTACGTCAACCCGAAGTTTACGGAAATAACGGGATACACGCTCACGGAGGTGGCAGGAAAGAACCCGGCGCTGCTGAAGTCGGGGGAAATGAACCCGGATGAGCTCCGACGGATGTGGGAGACCATCAGCAGTGGTGACGAATGGCACGGGGAGTTCATCAACAGGAAAAAAAATGGCGAGATCTATCTCGAACGGGCATCTATTTCCCCTGTAAAGGAGCTGGATGGAGTCATCACGCACTTTGTAGCGGTAAAGGAGGATGTTACCGAACAGAAGCGGATCGAACGGGAATTGCGGGAAAGCGAGGCGCTTCTTAACGTGATTTTTGATGAAGCTTCCCAGCTGATGGGGCTGATGAAGCCTGACGGGACACTCATCAAGATCAACCGGACCGCCTTTGAATTCATCCAGGGGAGAGCCGACGAGGTGCTCGGCAGGCCGTTCTGGGAAACGCCCTGGTGGACTCACTCGAAAGATATGCAGGACAGGGTTCACGGCGCGGTGGAAGCGGCTGCAAGGGGGGAATTCGTCCGTTTCGAGGCGACGCACCGCACGCCGGAAGGGGAACTGGTATGGGTCGATTTTTCCCTGAAACCGGTGAAGGACGCCAAGGGGGACGTGGTTTTTCTCGTCCCTGAGGGGCGGGACATTACGCCCTACAAGCAGGCCGCAGAGGAGATCGAAATTCTCCATACGGACCTGGCGGCCCGTGCCCATGATCTGGAGATCGCCAATCAGGAACTTGAGGCATTCAGCTATACGGTGTCCCACGACCTTCGGGCACCGCTCACCACCATCAGCGCCTCCAGCCAGATGGTCGTCGAGATGTGCGGCCAAAGGCTCAACGAGCAATGCAGGGAGCTAACCGGGATCATAGAGGAAGAGGTCGGCCGGATGGACCAGCTCATAGGGACCCTGCTCGATTTTGCCCGCATCACCCGCAGCGAGGTACACCGGGAAACCGTCGACATCAGCATCATGGCGGAGACGATTCTACTGGGGCTGAGACAGAGGGAGCCTGACCGCAAGGTAGTGTACGAGGTGGCGGAGGGGCTCACCGTGAGCGCCGATCCGAAACTGCTCAGGGTGGCTCTTGAAAATCTTCTCGGAAACGCATGGAAGTACACGGCGAAAAGGGAAACCGCCATAATCAGGTTCGGCCTGACGGAATACCGGGGGAGGCCTGCCTATTATGTCGAGGACAACGGCATAGGCTTTGCGCCGAAGGAGAATGAACGGGTCTTCATCCCATTCCAGCGGGTATCGCCCGAGGAATTCACCGGGACCGGCATCGGTCTGGCCACAGTGCACCGCATCATCCAGCGCCACGGAGGACGTATCTGGGCGGAGGGAGAGGAGGGGAAAGGAGCGACATTTTACTTTACGCTTTAGGAGGTCGCTGAAAAACAGCCATCTCGCCGCCGTCCTCGAAAGCCACCTTGTGCGGCGTAGCGCTGCTACGCCTCCGTGGGGCTTTCTGCGGGTGCGACGATCTGGCTGTTTTTGAGCAACCTCGTTTTTCACGACGGCGCGAACACCACGCAACCGCCTGCTACTCTCCCAGGTATGTATAACCGAGCAGGGTCCGGTCCAGAAGCTCGATGAAGTGGCTGCTCTCCTCGATGGAAACCTTCCGCTGGGCCACCCCCTTCTCCAGGTGCTCCCGCACCCGTTTCAGGATCTCCGGCCCTTTGTACTGGACGTACTTCAGGCTCTCCCAGCAGGCGTCCCCGTTTATCACCGTGTCGATCATGTAGCCGGTCTTCTTGTTGAAGGTGATGTGCACGGCATTGGTGTCCCCGAAGAGGTTGTGCATGTCGCCGAGTATCTCCTGGTACGCCCCGATGAGGAAGAAGCCGATGTAGTAGTCCTCCTCCTTGCGGATCTTGTGGAGCGGCAGGAACTTGGTGCGGCCGTTCTCCCCCACGAAGCTCGTGATCTCCCCGTCGGAGTCGCAGGTGATGTCCGCGATGGAGGCGATGACGTCGGGCTTCTGGTTGAGCCGCTGGAGCGGCACGATGGGGAAGAGCTGGTCGATGGCCCAGGAGTCGGGCACCGACTGAAACAGCGAGAAGTTGGCGAAGTAGGTCTGCCGAAGGCTCAGCTGAAAGTTCTGCAGCTCCTCGGGGATCGGCTTGATCTTCTCGACGATGCTGTTGATCTTGCGGATGATCTTCCCGTAGAGCCACTCCGCCATGGCCCGTTCCTGAAGCGTCAGGTAACCGAGGTTGAAGAGAGAGACCGCCTCCTGGATAAGCTGCTGGGTGTCGTGGTAATCCTCCCGGAGCGAGTAACGGTCAATGCTCTTGTGAATATCGACGAGCTTGCGAACGGTGGGCGCCAGCTTCTCCGCGGAGGCGATCTCCTCCTCGAAGTCGGGCGTGAGCCTTTGCGTGTTGGTGTTCAGCACGTTGGTGACGAGCACCGAGTAGTGGGCGACGGTGGCGCGCCCCGACTCGGAGATGATGTTGGGGCAATCCACTCCGGCATCGTCGCAGATGTTCTTGATCTGATAGATGACGTCGTTGGCGTACTCCTCGATGGAGTAGTTGACGCTGGAGAAGTAGCTCGACTTGGAGCCGTCGTAGTCCACCCCAAGCCCTCCCCCAATGTCGACGAATTCGATGCCGAGCCCCATCTTGCGCAGCTCCGCGTAGATCCGCGCTCCTTCGATGAGGGCGGTCTTGATCTTGTCGATCTTGGTGATCTGGGAGCCTATGTGGAAATGGATGAGCTTCACCTGCTGGAGAAGCTCGTTCTCTTCGAGGAGGTCAATGGCGGCGATGATCTCCGACATCCGCAGGCCGAACTTGGCGTCCTCGCCCCCGCTTGTGGCCCACTTGCCGGTCCCCTTGGAGGAAAGCTTCACCCGGATTCCGAGCTTGGGCTGGATGCCCGTCTTCTTCACGAGTTCGATCACCTTCTCCAATTCGAAAAGCTTTTCGATGACGAGGGTGATGTCGTAGCCTATCTTTGTAGCGTAGAGGACGGTCTCGATATACTCGGTGTCCTTGTAGCCGTTGCAGATAATCGGAAGGCCGTTGCCGCTGGAGATGGCGATGCCGGCAACCAGCTCCGGTTTCGAACCCACTTCCAGACCGATGTTGTAGCGCTTGCCGTAGCTTGCGATAGCCTCCACCACCTGGCGCTGCTGGTTTACCTTGATCGGGTAGAATGTCTGGTACTTGGCAGGGTAATCGTTGTCGGCGATAGCATTCTTGAAAACCCGGTTGATGCTCGCTATCCGCCCCTGGAGGACATCCATGAAGCGGAGGAGGATCGGCGGCTTGATCTTGCGCTTTATGAGGTCATCCACCAGGACGCGAAGGTCGATGGAATTCTTCGAGTTGGACGACGGATGGACGCAGACGTTCCCCTTCTTGTTGATGGAGAAGAGGTCGGCCCCCCAGTTGTCCATGTTGTATATTTTGGTGGAATTGGCAATCGACCAGCGCTCCGACATGTATCCTCCGAAAGCGGTGCCATATTTGCGCCCTGACGCCGCCGGATCGTCGGTCAGCTCCTCGACGTAGCGCTGCTACGCCTGCGGGCCTCCCTCCTCACCGTCGCCGTCATCATCGCAAATCTGTCACCGCTGGTTGGCAGTGGTTGTGGTACCCCTGACGGCCAACGGCTCGTCAGGTTAAAGATTTACATCAATGGGCGAGAGATTTCGGCCAGATCGTCGCACCCGCAGAAAGCCCCGCGGAGGCGTGGCTGCGCCACGTCGCACAAGGAGGCTTTCGAGGACGGCGGCGAGATGGTCGGAAGCTATCGCCCACCCTACGACAGGCGCCCCTTAAAATCCTCGTAGCTAAATTCTTTTACGACCTTCAGCTCTTCGGTCTCCGGCTCCCACGTACAAATCGCCGGATGCTGGATCCCGTTGAAGGTGGTGGTCTTCACCATCGTGTAATGGCTCATGTCCTCGAAGACGAGCCGGTCTCCCGGCTTGAGCGGCTTCTCTAACGACCAGTCGCCGATGATGTCGCCGGCAAGGCACGACGGCCCACCCAGTCTGTAGGTGTAAGGCTTCACGCCGGGATCGAAGCCGCCGGTGATCTCCGGCCGGTACGGCATCTCGAGGATGTCGGGCATGTGACAGGTGGCGGAAACATCGAGGATGGCGATATCCACCTCGTTGTGCACCACGTCGAGCACTTCGCCGACCAGGAGTCCCGTGCCGATAACCACCGCTTCCCCCGGCTCCAGGTAGACCTCCACGCCGTACTTCCCCTTGAAGTGCCTGATCAGCTCCACAAGGCCGTCTATGTCATACCCCTGGCGGCTGATATGGTGGCCGCCGCCGAGGTTGAGCCACTTCATCTTCGGCAGAAACTCTCCAAACTTTTCCTCGAATACCCGAGCCGTGCGCTCCAGCGGCTCGAAGAGCTGCTCGCAAAGGGTGTGGAAGTGAAGCCCCTCAACACCTTCAAGCGACTTCCCCTCGAACTCCCTTCGGGGAATCCCCAGCCTCGATTTCGGCGCGGCGGGGTCGTAGATTGCGGTGTGCCCTTCCGAGTGCTCCGGGTTCACCCGCAGGCCGATGGAGACCCGCCCCCTCTCCTTCTCCCAGAGCGGCCTGAAGCGCTCCAGCTGGTTGAAGGAGTTGAAGACAAGGTGGTTTGAGAGGGAGAGGAGCTCCGAAACGTCTTTTTCCTTGAAGGCAGCAGCAAATGAATGCACCTCTCCGCCGAATTCCTCCCGCCCGAGCCGCGCTTCCCAGGGAGAAGACGCGCATACGCCCTGGAGATATTGGCGAATCACCGGGAAGACGCTCCACATCGCAAAGGCCTTTAGCGCCATGAGGATCTTGGCCCCGGAGCGCTTCTGTACCGCGTCCAGGATCTCCAGGTTGTGACGCAGCCTTCCCATGTCCACCACGTAGGCGGGAGAGGGGGAAACTTTTATGATCTTGTCGACGTCGATACCGTTCATGACTCGAAATCCGATTTTTACCGCGAAGGGAGTGAGGAGAGGCATCCTCCGCGGTGAGGAAGAATTTTCTACAGCCAACCCTTACGGCGGAAAATGTAGAGCGGAAGGACCGCGGAGAGCACGATCATCAGGAGCGCCAGCGGGTAGCCGTAGCTGAGCTCCAGTTCCGGCAAATGCCTGAAGTTCATCCCGTAGATGCTGGCGATGAGGGTCGGCGGCAGGAATATCACCGACATCACTGTGAAGATCTTGATGACCTTGTTCTGCTCGACGCTCAGGTAGTTCAGGATCAGGTCCTGGAGGTAGTCGAGCCGTTCGAAGTTGAAGTTCGCGGTGGTGATCAGGGAGTTGACGTCCTTGATCATCATGGAGAACTCCTGCCTCGTCACGGAGGGGAGCTTCGTGCTTCGCAGCAGCGACGAGAGAACCCGTTGCTTCTCGGTCAGATGCTCCCGGATGGTGATGTTGCTCTCCTCGTACAATGAGACGAATTCAAGCAGCTTACCCGATTCGGAGCTGTTCTGGAGGCGGAACCTGCCGGTGCCGACTATCTCCTTTGCCAGGGCCTCCAGGATGTCCGCATCCATGTCGATCCTGAGGGAGAGGATCCCGCTCAGCACCTGGAATCCATTGGAGTAGAGGCTCGGGTTCTGGCGCATGCTCCGTGCGAAGTCCTCGAAGAGCCGCAGCTCCGCAAACCGGACCGTCACGATGAGCTGCCCCTTGAGGACAAACGAAACTGTCTCGCTCACCATCTTGTCACCGACCTTGGAGAGGAAGCTGGTGTTGATGGTGATGCCCTCCTCCTCCTCCCAATACCGGGAACTGAACTCGATCTCCTCCGACTCCTGCTTGTTGGGGAGTTCCACACCGAAGGATTCCTCCACGAGGGCGATCTCGGCGGAGGTTGGGGCAACGAGGTCGAGCCACACCACCGACGAGCGGTCCAGCAGCGGGAGCGCCTCCATCTCGATCGGTGCCCGGGTGATGGCACCGTTATGTCGCGAGTTGCAGATCAGCATTTATAAGCCCTCTTGCCACAGAGGCACAGAGACACAGAGAACATCTGGATCACAAAATAGTCAGGTTTGCTCACATAAGGAGCGCGAGATTTCGGCCAGATCCTCACACCCGCAGGGACGCCGGCGGAGGCGTAGCAGCGCTACGCCGCACAACGAGCGTCCCGAGGACGGCTTGGAGATGGTCGGAAGATCGCGCTCCCCTACAGCTCCGGCCATTCCCCTTCGACTACGACGGTCGGCAGCCCCATCGGTCCCAGTTCTGCGAGAAACACCTCCGGATCGAACTGCTCCATGTTGAAGACCCCCTCCCCCCTCCACTTGCCCGTCAGCATCATCATGGCACCCACCACGGCAGGAACGCCGGTGGTGTAGCTGATGGCCTGGGAGTTGGTCTCCTTGAAGGCCTCCTCGTGGTCGCAGATGTTGTAGATGTACACCTGCTTCCTCTTCCCGTCCTTCATCCCCCGGGCGACGACGCCGATGCAGGTCTTCCCTTTCGTGAGCGGCCCGAGGCTCCCGGGATCGGGGAGGACGGCCTTCAGGAACTGGAGGGGGACGATCTTCTGACCGTTGTACTCCACCTCGTCGATGCGGGTCATGCCTACGTTCTGGAGCACCTCCAGGTGCTTCAGGTAGTTGTCGGAGAAGGTCATCCAGAATTGAGCCTTTTTGATCGTCGGAATGTGCTTGACGATGGACTCCATCTCCTCGTGGTACATCCGGTAGATGTTCATCGGACCAATCCCCTCGGGGAAGTCGAAGGAGCGCTTCGTCTGGAGGGCACCGGTCTCGACCCACTTCCCGTTCTCCCAGTGACGGCACGGTGCGGTCACCTCGCGGATGTTTATCTCCGGGTTGAAGTTGGTGGCGAAGGGCTGGCCGTGGGAGCCGGCGTTGGCGTCGATGATGTCGATCTCCTCCACCACGTCCAGGTACTTCTTGGCGGCAAGCGCCGTATAGACGTTGGTGACGCCGGGATCGAAACCGGAGCCGAGAAGCGCCATCAGCTTCTTCTCCCTGAAACGGTCGTGGTAAGCCCACTGCCAGGAGTACTCGAACTTCGCCGTCTCCTTCGGCTCGTAATTAGCGGTGTCGAGGTAGTCCACACCGGTCTCCAGGCACGCATCCATGATGGTGAGGTCCTGGTACGGAAGCGCGACATTGATGACGAGGGAGGGCTTCTCCGCGCGGATGAGGGCCACGAGCTCGGGGACGTTGTCGGCATCCACCTGGGCGGTATTGACAGTCATCGACTTGATCTCGGCGGCGATGGAATCGCACTTCGACTTCGTCCGCGAAGCGAGGGTGATCTCGCTGAAGATCTCCTTGCGCTGGGCACATTTGTGGACGACGACACGGCTGACTCCGCCGGCGCCTATAATAAGGACTTTGCTCATTATCTCTCCTCCTCGGGGGGCGACGCCATATTTGCGCGCCTCCGCCGCCGGCTCCTCCTCGGGCTCCTCGACGTAGCGCTGCTACGCCTGCGGGCCCTCGTCGTCGCCGTCGACGGATTCATCGCAAATCTGTCGCCGCTGGAAGTTTTAGAATTTTATTCCCTAATGCAAAAGCAAGCGTCCAGGGACGCGAGATTTACGTCAGATCGTCGCACCCGCAGGGAGGGGCAGCGGAGGCGTAGCAGCGCTACGCCGCACAACGCCCCGACCGAGGACGGCGGCGAGATGGCGTGAAGCTCGCGTCCCGACTAGTAATCGAAGGTGGGCGGCGTCACTACCCACAATATCTTCGCCATCCCCTTGCCAATGTTCTTAATCGTATGCCGCTTGTCCGAAGTGAAGTAGAAACACTCGTCCTTCTTCACCGTGTACACCTTGTCGTCGAGCTTCAGCTGGATCTTCCCGAGTAGAACATAGCCGAACTCCTCACCCTCGTGAAACGGCTGCTCCTCCATCTCCTCCCCCGGCGCTATGGTGACGAGTGCCGGGTCCATCTCCCGGTTCTGCGCCCCGGGAACGAGGAGCTCCACCCTCACCCCATCGTCGTCGTCGGAAGACTGCACGCGGGAATCGGCACCGAAGACGATCTCTTCGTCACGGACTTCGCTGAAGAATTCCTGCATCGACACCCCGAAGACGTCGAGAATGTCCTTCAGTGTCGCGATGGATGGGGACGTGGTGTCGTTCTCCAGCTGCGAGATGTATCCTTTGGTCAGGTCTGCGCGGCTCGCCAGCTCCTCCTGGGTGAGGGAATTGATCATCCTGAACCGCTTCAGCCGCTCCCCGATTTTCAAGCAATCCTCCATTGGCTCACAAAACTCAAAGCAAGTTTAGCAACTCTAAACTTTTTGTACAACACCTTGTTTAGCAATTGTAAACTTTATGTTTAAATGGTGGCGCCGCAGGGGGTGCTTTATAATATAAAAAGGATTGGGTGTCAAACCTTTTCCTGCAGGAGCATAAGCCGCGTCAGCGAGTAAATTGTTGACAATGAAGTCCGGATTTATTACCTATCGGAAAACGCAGGAAGACTGTAATGGAGGGGCAGATGCTGAAAGGAACGAAGGTGGGGTTCATCGGCGGCGGCAACATGGCCGAGGCGCTCATAAAGGGGCTTCTGGCAGGAGGGGTGCCGGCAGAGCAGATACTGGTTTCGGAGCCGGCCGAAGAACGCCGCACGCTGCTGGGCGACCGGTACGGCGTCCGCACCACCGCGGAAAATGGCGCAGCGGCGAGAAGCTGCGACGTACTTGTCCTCGCGGTCAAGCCTCAGACGGCTGCATCGGTCCTAAAGGAGATATCTGGCCCCATAAGAAGGGAAACCCTCCTCATCTCAGTGATGGCCGGAGTTACGGCAGCGACGATGGAAGCAGCCCTTCCGGGCGCACGCGTCGTAAGGATAATGCCCAACACCCCCGCGCTCGTGCTGGAAGGAGCATCGGCCATCGCCGCGGGACGGCACGCTGCCCCGGAAGATATCCATCTGACGCGGGCTATTTTCGATCTTGTGGGGAAAACGTGGGTAGTGGAAGAAAAACTGCTGGATGCCGTCACGGGTCTCTCCGGCAGCGGCCCCGCCTATGTCATGGCTTTCATCGAGGCGCTTTCGGATGCGGGAGTGAAGCAGGGGCTTCCACGGGAGGTGGCGGCAGGACTGGCTGTGCAAACTGTTTTCGGAGCGGCGAAACTCCTGATCGAGACCCGGGAGCATCCGGCCAGCCTCAGGGAAAAGGTGACCTCTCCCGGCGGCACCACCATAGCCGGGCTCCATTCGCTGGAACGAGACGCGTTCCGCGGCACCGTGATGAACGCGGTTGAAGCTGCGACCGCCCGCTCGAAGGAACTCGGCAAAAGCTGACGTCCATCCTGACAGGACAAAAAAAGAGGCTCAGAAGGGTTACCTTCTGCGCCTCTTTCTACTTCTGCGTCCTGTTCAGCTTTTCATAAAGCTCGACCTGTTCAGCGAGGGAAAGCTTCCGCTTCGCGCAGGGGGCACGGCAAAGACGGCACCGGTCGTCGCCGCACCACTGGCAGAATGTGCAGTCGGGGCAGGGATGCTTCTTCCCCTCCCCTTCCGCTTCACCGGTCAACGTCTCTTCCCCGATCAGAATACCACGTCCCGTTTCAGGGCGGCGCCGCTTACGATCTGCGCAAAAGCCTTCCCCTGGTCGCTGTTGATTAGAAGGTAGCGCGGAAGTTTCATGATGTTGTCGGCAGGACCTGCATGGTGGGCCTGGATAGTGAAGGTGGCCACATAGCCGGCTGCGGCGGCCTTCTGCAGCAGGTAGTCGTCATGAATTCCGAAAGGCCAGGCGAGAAGATCCACCTTTCCTCCAAGTTGCTGCTCCAGCCGCTCCTTCGACTTCTTGAGCTGAGTGTTCACGGATTTCTCGAACTCCGCGGGCGTCATCTTCTTCCGGTCCTTCCTGAAGTTCGGGTGCCAGAAGGTATGGGACTGGATATCGAAAAGACCGGTCTTCTTCAGTTCACGCAGCTGTTCCCAGGTCATTGCATATTTGGCATTGGAGATAGCCGAGGGATACGTGAAGATCGTTACGGGGACGTTGTACTTCTTAACAAGCGGCAGCATGTCCGTGTAGACCGACTTGTGGGCATCATCCTCAACGATCACCACCGACTTCGGCGCAGGCGCGGGCCCCCTCTTCTGGTACCAATCGATAAGCTGGCGCAGCGGGATCACCTTGTAGCCGTTCTCCTTCAGATACTTCAGATGGCTCTCGAAGACGCTGGTCTTCATGGTCATGCCGTCGGCGACGGTCTGGCCGAAACGATGGTAGAGCAGGATCGGCACGCCTACTTCCTGCCGCACGGAGGGTGCAGGGGGCGGAGCGGGAGCTGCTTTTTTCGGAACCGATGCGACGGAAAGGGAAACTGCGACAACGGAAACAACAAGGGCGAGAACCAGCAGGTGCAGCTTCTTCAAGGTGAGAGGACCTCCGTGAATGGTATTGAGGCGCCAGTATAACAGAACGTATCCCGGCAGGGGAAGCCATTGATTCCGTCACCGCGCGGCGAGGAAATTATTTTGTGCCCATGTGAACGGAAGCTAGGCACAGAGGGCGCAGTCCCTAATGTTTTCGGCGAGTGGCGGAATTTTCCGCTCCACCACCCTCTGTGTCCTCTGCGGTGAAAACACCTTCAGCCGTAGTGCCGCTCCCCGAAAATCGCCGATCCCACCCGGACAAGCGTGGCCCCCTCTTCCACCGCCGCCTCGAAATCTCCGGACATCCCCATGGAAAGCTCCTTCATCTCCACACCGGGAATCTCCGCGGCGGCAACCTCCTCCGATAGAAGCCGCAGCTCCCGGAAATAGGGACGTGCCCCCTCCGGATCATCGAAAAAAGGGGGCATCGTCATGAGCCCCCTGATCCGCACGTTGGGCAACTGCGCCACCGCCCGGACCAGGTCGAGCAGCTCTCTCGTCGAAGTGCCGCTCTTGGTCGACTCCCGGGATATGTTCACCTGGATAAGGATGTCGGCCCGGCTGCCGAGCTTCCCCCACTGCCGGTCGATCTCCTGGGCGAGGGAGAGGCGGTCCACCGAATGGATAAGGTGCACGAGACCGGCGATCTGCCGGACCTTGTTCGACTGGAGCGACCCGATGAAGTGCCACTCTACCGCCTCCTTCACCTCCGCCGACTTGGCGACAAGCTCCTGAACGTAATTCTCCCCGAAAACTGACTGCCCTGCCCTCGCCGCTTCGATGACCGCCGCTGCAGGCTTGGTCTTGGAAACAGCCACCAGTCGAACCGCTTCCGGATTCCGTCCTCCCCTTTCAGCCGCGGCCTCTATACGACTCCTGATTGCAGCGAGATTTTCGCCTATCGACATTACTGCCCCCTTGGTGAAACATTTAAGCCCCCTCATCGACCGGTGAGGAGAATATCAGCCACGTCCCCGGCCGTCAAGAACCCCTTGCCTGCCGGCGTCCCGCCTTGTGCAGTTCCATGTCCCGCAGCTGCAGGTTGAGTGCATCGACAGACACCTGGATCTCCCGGGCCGAGAGGGCGAGGGAGACCATCATCAGCACGAGGCTCAGCCCGAAGGTAATCTGCCCGACCAGAACGTATCCAGCGAAGAGGACGAACATGCAGATCACGCACAGCAGCAGGCTCAGGACTCCGAAGGTCTGCATGTGGCGGATGAGCATCATCCGGTAGCGGAGGTTTCCGATCTGGGCGACGATAATCTCGTCAGGGTTTGCCTGGTAACGGTCGTGAAGGCTTCTGATGAGCGCGGCGATGGCGAGGAACCGGTTGGTGAAGGCGAGAAAGAGGAGCGATATCGTCGGAAAGAGGAGCGCCGGTGTGCTCAGGTCCATGGTTCGCTCCGAAGGGCTCAGCTCCGCTGAATCAGCATCTCCCGGTACATCCCGGAGAGTCGCCTCAGCGCGCTCGCGCCGTCACCGCTGAAAGAAGCTCCATGCATGAGGGCTAGAAATTCCGGCTTCAGCTCGGCAAGAATGAAGAGCGTCTTTTCCATAGACGGCGAGTAGAGAAGGGAATCATGGAGCGGCCCCGCCTCGAAATCAGCCAGGGCCCGCCTCGCAGGCCCCACCACATCGTCCTCGGTCAGCGCCCTGCAATCCCCCTTGTGCAGGAAGAGATCCGAACAGAAGAGGACCCGATGCGTATCCTCGAAAAGAAGGCTCGCATCCCAGCCGTGGGGGACATGGGGCGTCTCTAAAAAGCGGTACTGCCTCTGCCCGGTGGAGAAGGTCTCGCCGTCGGCAAGCACACGCGCCCGCCCCCCGATAAAATCATTGATGTTTACCAGCGCGCCGATTGCTCCGCAAACCGGTTCGGCATAGGGGGCGATTCCGCGCCACTCGTTTAGGGCACCGCATTCGTCCGACTCGAAGTGGCTGAAGCTTATCCAGCGGATCGTTCCCGGATCAAGGACGCGCGCCACCGCCCGGCTGACCTCCGGAAACATCCCCCGCAGCCCCGTATGGTAGAGGAGCGGCTCGTCATCAACCACGAGGAACTGGTTGAACTGAAGATCGATCTTGGCGATGTAGGTGGAGAATCGGAATACACCCGCGGCGATTTCGTCGATTTTGGTTTCCATGCATGCGCCTCCTTCTCCTCTTGAATTGTATCGGACAGAGGTGGCAACGCAAACGAAGTGGCGAGGGTAGGAAGAACGAAGAATGAGTGACGATCAGCGGCGCAAGATTCGCGATGATTCCGTCGTCGGCGACGACAGATGGCCCGCAGGCCTAGTACCATCTTGGGCATAAACAGCGCTACGTCGAGGAGCCTGAGGAGGAGCCGGCGGCGGAAGGGCGCGAATATGACGTCGCCTGCGAAGAGGAGTCTGAGAAGGAGCCTCCATACGAGGTTGTTCAAAAATAGCCAGGTCGTCGCACCCGCAGAAAGTCCCACGGAGGCGTAGCAGCGCTACGCCGCACACGGCGGCTTTCGAGGATGGCGGCGAGATGGCTGTTTTTCAACAACCTACGAGACGCTTTCGGCGCTGTAGCGTGCGATCAGTCCGGTGCGCACGGCATAGCGGTAGACTCCCCTGAAGGCGATGCAGGCGAGCAGGATGTAGAGGAGGGAGAGCCCTCCCCCCAGGATAAGGTTGCCAACGGGGTACGGCGTGCCGGAGATGATGGACCTCATACCCTCGAAGACATAGGACGGCGGCAGGAACCAGGCAATCACGCGCATCGGATGAGGCAGCGTTGCGAGGGGGTAGAAAACTCCAACGAAGGGCGTGATGAGCGCGGGGATCGGCCAGACGAACCACTCCGAAGCAGGCCCCAGCCTAAGCACCACCGCGCTGCTGAAGATGCCCAGAGCGATGCCGAACAGGAAAAGCACGAGGAGAAAAGGGACAATCATCATTCCGTAGACGAAGAAGGAGAGCCCGAAGACGGTCGTGGCAAGAAGCAGCATCACCGCAAGCCCCAGCGAGCTCGTGGCGATGCTGGTGGCGACGAGCCCCGTGAGGTACTCCCCCAGGGAGAGCGGAGAAGAGAATATGTTGAGGAAGTTCCGCGACCAGACATCTTCAAAAAAGGCGATGGTCACCCCCTGCATCACCCGCGTGAAGAAATCCCACAGGAGCACCGCCCCGAGAAAAACCGGGACGAAATTGAGCCCCGACGCACTGACAGTGTTGAGATATCTGGTAATAAATCCCCAGAGCACCATATCGATGGCCACCCACGCGAAGAGCGGGACAATCCGCGACATGCTTCCCCGCATCAGGTAGAACTGGCGCAACACAACGGCTGCGATGCGGACGAGGCTCATTGTTGCCCCTCCCCGAACGCCAGCGGCTCCCGCGCCACCGACACGAAAAGGTCTTCCAGCGTCTCCTCACCGTGCTCCGCCGGGAGCGTCTTCGGGTTACCCTGCAGTAGGATCTTCCCACGGGAGAGGAAGAGAACCCTGTCGCATACCGCCTCCACCTCATACATGTTGTGGGAGGTCCAGAGCACCGCCGCGTCTTCCCGTGACGAGAATTCGCGAATCTTGGTTCTTATCTCGCGGGCGGTGGCCGGATCGAGGGAGGCCGTCGGCTCGTCGAGAAGGAGGAGCTGCGGGCGGTTCAGCATTGCTTTTGCGAGTGAGACCCGGGTCTGCTCCCCCGAGGAGAGGAGGCCGCACTTCGTGTTCCTGAAGGGCCTCAGGTCGAACTGGTCCAGGAGGAGGTCGATCCGCCGGGAGAGCTCCTTAACCTGGTAGATCATCCCGAAGACCCGCAGGTTCTGGTAGACGGTGAGGTTCCCGGGAAGGGGCGCATAGACCGCAGCGAAATTGGTCCGCTGGAGCGCTCTGCAGCGGTTCGACGAGATGTCGAGCCCCCCGATACGGATGCTCCCCATGGTTGGCTCCAGGACACCCAGGATCATATTGATGGTGGTCGTCTTCCCCGCACCGTTGGGGCCGAGCAGCCCCACGATCTCCCCCCGTTCCACCTTGAACGAGATGCCGTCAACAGCAGGGGTGTCGCGGTAGCGCTTATGGAGATCGAGGACGGAGAGCACGGGGCCTCACCGCTGCGCCAAGGCGAGCCGGACCCCGAGGGAGGCGAAGACCCCCGCCGTGAGCCAGTCGAAGTAGCGGGCGATCCGGGGCTTGGCAAGGACTGCCCTTCCTAGGCTCCCCGAGAAGTACCCGATGAGGGAGAAGATTACTATCGCCTGCACCATGAAGATTGCACCGAGAAACATCATCTGGAGCGGGACGTTGCTCCCGCTGGGGGAGATGAACTGGGGGAGGAAGGCCAGGAAGAACATGCCGACCTTAGGGTTGAGGACGTTCATCACGAAGCCGCGCTTGAAGAGCTCCCCCACGGGTCGTGAATCGCTCTTGCCGAGCCCGATGGAGGAGCCCTCTTTCAGCGTCCTGAATGCGAGATAAAGGAGATAGGCAGCGCCGGCATACTTGACGATGTTGAAGGCAAGGAGGGACGAGTAGAGGATGGCCGAGATCCCGAATGCCGCGGCAGCGGTATGGATGCTGACGCCGCTGCACATCCCCAGCGCCGTCACGATGGCCGATTTTCTCCCGCGGGTGATCCCCAGCGTCATCACGAAGATGTTGTCGGGCCCCGGCGCCAGGGTGAGGGCGATGGAGGCCCCGAGGAAGTAGATAATTGTCGTTAGTTCCAAGCTTTTTCCTTTCTCTTGCCGGGCGTAATCTCATCCGCTAGATCCGCTGATTACCTATGTATCACAGACAGCGGCCATTGGAAATATCTCAGGATTTAAACTCTCAACTAGAGCGGACAACAACCGAAAAGACATGAAGTATGCGGAAAGAACAAGCCTCCCTCATGAACCTTCTGCAGGAAGCGCCAGCGTGCCCGGATCGGAAGATGCTGCGTCTGATCACTATCGGTGCAGGTTCTTTCCTTTTCACGGCCGGCGGCATTCTTCTTGTCGAAACTTCGGGAAACGCGTTTTCAACCGTGAAGCTCATTGCTGCATCGGCAGCCATCACGGCTGCGAACCTGGCGCTGTTCGGCCTCAGCATCGGGAAGAGATGGCTGAATTCCCCTCTGCTCGGCCTAAACCCGCCAGAGGAGGAAGCAAGGGGACCCCTTCTCCCCCCCGAACCTGCGGAGCTTACGCAACCGCCTCTTTCAGCGGAAGAGACGGAAGAGATTGCCGCCTCGGTTCGCAGTATCGCTTCCACGATACGACGTACCGCCGGCGCCCAATCAGTGCTGGTTGACGAGGTATCAGCCTCAGTCATGGAGATCAGCCGCTCCATCGGATCCATAGCGGAAGATGCGGATCAACTTCTCTCCTCGGCTGAAACGGCTTCCTCGGCTACACAGCAGATCTCGGCGACCATCAAGGAAGTCGCGACCACGACCGAATCCCTCGACACCGCCGCCGACACCATTCAGTCGGCGGTAAACCAGATTGCATCGTCCCTGAAGCAGGTAACCGCAAATCTCGTATTACTTGCGGAACTGACGGGTAGCGCCGGCTCATCGGCAGCCAGGATAGACAATGCCATAAAGGACATCAGCGATCATGCACGGGACCAGGCCGACATCGCGAGGGATGTGAAGGATACCGCCGCCACCTCCGGTCTTGATGCGGTAGAAAGCACCAAACAGGGGATGGAACGGATCAGGGAGGAAGTCTTTACCACCAACGCCTCCATAGAAAGCCTTTCATCCCGCTCCGAGCAGATAGGGGAGATCGTTGCAGTTATCAGGGACGTTGCTGACGAAACTAACCTTCTCGCATTGAATGCCACCATTCTTGCAGCTCAGTCGGGAGAACACGGAAAGGCCTTCGCCGTCATCGCGGACAAGATCCGCGCGCTGGCCAGGCGCTCCGCAGACTCGACCAAAGCCATCGGAGAGATAATACGGCAGGTGCAACGGGACATCCAGCGTGCAGGAAAATCAGTTAAACGAAGCATCGTGGAGGTGGACAACGGCGTTACCCTCTCGACCTCCGCAGCGAACGCACTCACCGAGATAGTGACCAAAGCCGAGACATCACTGGAGATGGCGCTGGAGGTGGAGGCAAGCATCGCCACCCAGAGCAAGAACGTCGAGCTCAATGCGAGCGCCATCCGAAATTTCGACCGGATGTCGGGGGATATAAAGAAAGCCGTAACGAAACAGAGTCAGTCGGCAGACGCCATCGTGCGGGGGGTGAAGGAGCTGCGAAGCGGGACCGCCTTCGTGAAGCAGACCATTTCGGAGCAGGCTATAACGAGTGAAAGCATCGCCGAGGTGGTGAACGAAGTCTTTCAGCGCTCACAGGTCATCGCCCATGGAAACAATGAGCAGTCACAAGTGGCGCAGTCGATGCTGGCAGCCCTCGCATCGGTGGAGGAGGAGGCTGGAACGACGCTCGCCCTCTGCGACGACCTCGAATCAGCCATCAGCGCCATGGAGCGGAAAGAAGCTCCCCGGTGCAAAGAAGAGGAAACACCTTGCGTCGAGCCGGAGGAGAGCTATTATTTAACGTAGCGCTTTATCCCGTTCGAGGAGGTGCCGGGTGACCAACGTGCACGTGCAGACCGGACAGGGCCGGAAGATTGAAGACAGGCCCACCGGCTTTACCATAGGCGACCGAAAATTCAAGGTGCAGGAAATCCTCGACCGGTGGGACGGAAAAGACGACTCCTACTTCAAGGTCCTGGCGGAAGATGGGATTATATACATCCTCAGGCACGACCTGGAAACGGACCAGTGGGAAGTGACTTTGATGGATGTAACCGCCGGGAGCTGCTAAGGCTCGACTAATTCGTTGAAGCTGGTTTGATATGCAGCAAGATTTCAGACTATTGCAATGGGGACTGCTCCTCCCTTTAATCAGCCTATTTTTTTGTGACCTCAGCTATTACCCATTTAGTTATCTTATTATAGTCACTCGTTGTAAGTATCACATCTATCGAGAAGGTTTCATTTCCCTTTCCTGAAACTGTTCCTGACAAATTTTTGATAATCAATGTCCCGCTGGAGCTATTCTCACCGTTAACCACCACAGTTACAGATGCCTGATTCAAGTCTGTATTCGAAACGTTAACCGTTAATGTTACTGTTGTGTTCGTTGCATCACTTGATTTTTTAGTGGATGTCACAGAGGCAGCAATACTACCGCTCGCATCGTGAACCGTCCCATCTGCCGGGGGTTTGTTTGTTGTGCTGTTACCGAAAACTCCGGCTTCCGTCGTAAAGCTGGTAAAGGTAGCTGTGAAGTCCTCGACACGAATTGTGGTAACGGTTGCCACCCCGATAGAGGCAGCCGAGGTGTGCCGGACCTTTAGCCACTGGCCAGCTGAAATCCTACCCGGCTCCTTTGTCCATGCGGAATAAGTCACATTGTCATTTGAGGTAGCCCATTCGCCGTTAAGGATACTGACGTCGGATCCGGTGGTGTTGTGGGACATCTGGACACCATCAGATTCGGTTACTGTATTTGTCTTCGTGTTTTTGCTGCCCAAAGTGAAAGCATTAGGGTCGCGAGTATCAGGAAACCACTCCACTCCACACCCACCGGCAAATATCAGAGTAAGGCATAAAGAAGCAGCAATCACTACGATACTATACTTCGTGAAGCTCATTCGGTTCTCCTTCTGAACACATAAACGAGTAGAACACTGCCGACGTGCGGCAGGCGAAATAGATAGCACCGTTGGCTTTAATGTTCAAATGCTTTTAATGCTCAGAAAGGTGAAACGGCTGCAGAGAAAGGGAAACGGAGGAGTATTAACCGAGAATTCGTATCAGATCCGCATGCCGATCGATACGCGCCACGGCCGGCAAATCGGCCTTGTATGCGACGAAGGGAACACCGGCAGCGGCGGCGGCCTGACGATCTACGTCGGAATCACCAACGAAGAGGGCCTGGCGGGCTTCGTAACCGTAGTGATCAAGAACTTTCAGAAGCGGCTCGGGGTGGGGCTTCGGGTTCTCCACCTTGGCGGCGGTCATGACGCAGCCGAAATAGCGGGTCAGGCCGAAGGAATCGAGGACCATGTCCATCGAGGTAGACCTGTTGGTGCAAACGGCAAGCTCGACCCTGGAGCGGAGCGCGTCGAGTGTTTCCCTGAACCCCTCCTCCATCTGCATGAGCGGCACCAGATCACGATAGTCGATGAGGCCGGCATGGCGTATCGCCTCCTGCCACTCCGCCGGGTCTACGAAGAAGTGAGCGAGAACCTCCCGGTGTGAGTAGGTATGGAGGATGCGCATGTGTTCCGCATTCTCCCGGTCCAGGTAAGGCTTTCCCATCATCTCCATGACCCGCTGGTAAAAGGAGAGGTTCGCCTCAAAGGAGTCGAACATGACCCCATCGCAATCGTAGATGATGAGTTTGCAGACTTCAGACATAGGTGCTCCAGTACTTTGATTCTTCCAAACGTCGGGAGCCGGCGGGATTCCTGAAGTTAAGGGAAGTACCACGCGGCAGCGGACGCTCGCCACTCCGACTCCCACCCACCCATCAATCCTGCTTCTTCGCCGACTCCAGGTACTCTTCCCACTCGATGGGGAGGAGGTACTTCTTCCTGCTGTTGCACTCCTTGCACGCAGGCACCACATTACCCTTAGTGCTCTTGCCTCCGCGAATGATAGGAACGATGTGGTCCATTGAGAGCTCGGCCTGCGGAAATTTCCTGCCGCAGTAATGGCAGATGCCCTGAGCGACACGGTTCTGCCACCAGCGGCTCTTGCGGAGTTCCCGAGCCTTATCCTTCTCCCGGCGAACATCCTGTTCGCTCACTTCTACAATGAAACCACTCATGATATCCCCGGCAGCCTCGCGCAGAGCCGGGCTACCGGTTTCCCTCCCTGAAAGCGGCTATCGCTCCCCGAGCCAGCTCATCGCACCGCTCGTTTTCGGCATGGCCGTTGTGCCCCCTGATCCAGGACCAGGTGATCCGGTGCACCGCCGCCAGCTGCAGCAAGCGTTCCCACAGGTCGCGGTTGAGTACAGGCTCCTTCTTGCTGCTCGTCCATCCCCTGCGCTGCCATCCGGCGATCCATTCGGTCATACCCTTCACCAGATACTGCGAATCGGTGACTATGGTGACATCGCATGGGCGTTTGAGCGACTCCAGTGCGCTGATGGCCCCCATCAGTTCCATCCTGTTGTTGGTGGTAAGCTCTTCGGCACCGGAAATCTCCTTTTCGGCGGTACCGCTCCGCAGAATCGCCCCATACCCGCCGACACCGGGATTTCCGCTGCAAGCGCCGTCACAGAATATCTCAACCTTCACCGCGATACGCTCCTTCCGCCTCAAGCAGCCGGGCGATGGCCTCCATTACGCGATCCACGATCAGCTGGTGGGTCTCCTTGCAGTCTTCCAGCCCCAAGAGGTCCGAGAAATCCAGAGGCCTGCCGAAGATCACAAGACCCTTCTGCCCGAGGCGCGGAAACTTCCAGCGGTTTAGCCCCACCAGCGCCGTTGGGATCACCACGGGGTGAGTGTCGTATATGATCTTGCCGACGCCGCGGTTTCCCTTCCCGAGGACGCCATCGGAATGACGTGTCCCTTCCGGAAAGAGCATCACCTTCTGATCGCGCAGAAGCTCGTTGATGGCCTTTCCGGCACGCACGTCCCTGCCGCGCTTCACCGGAAACGCCCCCCATGAGGAGTATAGAAGCCGCTGGACCGGCTTGCGGAAGAGCTCCTCCTTGGCCGGAGCCCAGAGCATCTGGAGCGGATGTTTCCTTATGACTGCCCAGGGAAGGAAGATGGTTTCGAATGCGGAGATATGGTTGGAGGCGAGGAGAACTCCCCCGGCGGGCGGGATGTTCTCTACTCCTTTCACACGGAAATCGTTGAGCAGCGATGCGTAGCAGCCGATCACCCAGGCGGAGAAGGTGACCCAGCAGCGGCGAAACAGCGAGACGTTCAAATCGTGGTACCTCGGGAGGGGGTTGGATAGAAGCCGGGCTGTTATAGCATTTTTCAGCCGTTAGCCGCAACCGGCAATGCGAAGGAACGAAGGGTGAAGCAGAACGTAGCGCCTTTACCCGGCTCCCCTTCCGCCCACACTTCCCCCCCATGGCGCTGCACGATTCGCTGCACCGTGGCCAGACCTACACCAGTACCCGGAAAATCTGCCGAAGAGTGCAATCGCTTGAAGGGTTTGAAGAGCTGGTCGGCGTCCTTCATGTCGAAGCCGGCACCGTTGTCCCGGACGAAATAGCAGGGGACGCCGTCACGCATTCCGGCGCCCAGTTCAACGCGGGGGGCGATGGCGTGGCTCGTATACTTCCACGCATTCCCCAGCAGGTTCTCCAGGAGCACGGTAAGCAGCTGCCGGTCTCCCATTGCCTGAAGGCCCTCCGGAAGTACGAATTCCACAGAGCGATCGCCGCCCGCCTGCAGATCAGCCGCAATTTCCAGTGCAATGGGCACCAGATCGACCTGCTCGACGGTCATTTCGCTGCTGGCCACCTGGGACAGGGAAAGAAGGGCCTCTATGAGCTCCTCCATATGCTCCGCAGCATCGCAGATGGTACGGACGAAAAACCTGCCGTTATCGTCCAGCACCCCTAGGTACGCCTCTTCCAGCGCCTGCCCTGCGGTATAGATTCGGGTAAGTGGGGTGCGCAGGTCATGTGATGCGGAGTAGCTGAAGGCTTCGAGCTCACGATTGGTGGCGGCCAGATTGAGGGCCTGGCGTTCCAGGTCACGGTTGAGCTTGCGTATCTCATCCTCTGCCTGCTTCCGGGGGGTGATATCGCGAATTGCCTCTATTCCCGCTACTATTTTCCCGGTTCGATCGCGCAGGGGGGAAGAGAGTATTTCCAGGAAGATGGTCGCCTCACCCTTCTCCAGCGATGCTTCATGGAAGTGCGGCTTTCCGTCCCGGAAGGTCTGCTCCAGGTGGCACTCGGGGCAGATCTCCGCGTTCCCGCGGTAGGCACGGTAACAATGCTCCCCCCGATGGTCTCCCATCAAATTGCGGTGTGCCGCATTCTGGTAGATTATCCGAAAGTCGGTATCCTGGACGCTTACCGGATCTACCATGGCATCGAGAATCGCGGTGACCTTCCCCTGCTCCTCTTCCGACCTGAGCCTCGCCTCTTCAAGCTCCCTCCGGCACCTCCGGGTCCTGACGGCCAGCCGCCATGCAACCGCGACCAAACCACCCTGCACAAGGAGCATCAGTGTCCGAAAACTACTCCCTCTCGCCAAAGGGAAGGCGTTGGGCTGATGCGAGAGCATTCCCGCCACCTCGACTGCCAGCAGGGAAAGCGTCACCACCATAAGGGCTGCAGGGAGAAGAAATTCTCCTTTTTTTGCCTGCTCTTCAATCTGTCCGCTCATAGACAGGCTGTCCCCTCCTCGCACCGCTACCACGAGGGTCCGTACGAAATAATCTTAGGCAGCAGCCAAGCCGCATCGCGCAGCACGACATCCACCATACCGGATATACATTTCGGGATATAGGGTTTTTTTCTAAAGAGAAGAGATCACTGCTCCACCCCCGGCAGAAGGGTTCCACACTGGGGGCATCTTCCTGCATCGAGCAGGTTTTCCCGGATGGTGTAGCCGTAACGCCTTATAAGGAGCCGGGAGCAGGAAGGACACCAGGTGTTTTCCCCTCCAGCTCCCGGCACGTTACCCTCATAGACGAACCGGAGCCCTGAGTCGAGCCCTATCTGCCTGGCGCGTCGCAGCGTCTCGATAGGGGTTCGAGGTTGATCGGTCAACTTGAAGGTGGGGTAGAACTGGGACACGTGCCAGGGAGTATCCGGCCCGACCCGCTGGGCGATGAACCTGGCAATGCCCGCAAGATCCTCGTCGGAGTCGTTCCAGTTCGGAATTATGAGAGTGGTGAGCTCGATCCATATCCCCAGCCGCTTGTATTCGAGGATTGATTCCAGGACTTGGTCGAGCATCGCATGGACGACCTCCCGGTAAAACCGCTCCGAAAACCCTTTAAGATCGATATTGGCTGCATCGAGATAGGGAGCTATGGCGGAAAGGGCCTCGGGAGTGATGTAGCCGTTGGTGACAAAGATGTTTCGCAGTCCGGCCCGCCGGGCAAGGATGGCGATGTCGTACGCATACTCGAAGAAGATGGTGGGCTCGGTATAGGTATAGGAGATTGAACGGCAGCCGGCAGCTACCGCACGGCGCACCGCCTCCTCTGGGGTGAGATCGTTTCCTGCGATCCGCAGCCGTTCCCCCTCGGGCTGGGAGATGGAGTAGTTCTGGCAGTGGAGGCAGCGGAAATTGCATCCGACGGTGGCAATCGAATAGGTGAGGCTTCCCGGCTGGAAATGGTAAAGCGGCTTCTTTTCCACCGGGTCGACATGCTCCGCCACCGCTTTGCCGTACACGAGCGAGAAAAGGGTCCCTTTTCTGTTCTCCCGAACAGCACAAATCCCCCGGTGACCGTCGGCAATGAGGCAACGGAACCGGCAGAGCCCGCAACGGACCTTCCCTTCCCCGACCTTCTCGTAAAAGCTCGCTTCCTTCATGGCCGCCTCCGAATCGTCGCATCCACAGGGCACCTGAATGTACCGGCATTATAGCAGACGGGAGAAACGGGGCAAGAATCGGAGAAGAGCCGCCGTGGCGGACGCCGGGGTGTAAACCGTAACGTAAACTGTTGTTTTAGCAATATATTTTAACCATTTACCCCTTGCGGACATCAAGACACATCAACTATAGTGAAGGTGAAGAGAACAGGAAAGGAGGACGTTATGAAATGTCCCGTATGCTGCAGCACCACAGGCATCGGCATAGACATGCATTCCGACGGATATGCTGATAATCTGCTGGAATGCAGCGACTGTGAAGCGGTATGGCTCGTGACCGCAGAGGATGGAATCCTTCTGCTGGACAAAAAGGTCGCCTGAGCAACCTGACTCCGTTCGGGGAAAAAAGCCGAAAGAAAAAGCCGGGGCAGCCCGGCTTTTCTTTTGTATCACCCGTCATGGGGAGCAGTTAAAACATGAACCTTCTCATCCGTATATTCAGCAACATTCCCACCCCCACCATCGAAGTCACCATGGATGTCCCCCCGTAGGAGAAGAATGGGAGCGGCACCCCCACCACGGGGAAGAGTCCGATGACCATCCCGATATTGATGACGGTGTGCCAGAAGAGCATCGCGGTAACGCCCACGGCCACGAGACTTCCGAAGCGGTCGTTGCAGCGGTCGGCGATCTGCAGCCCCCAGAGAATGAGGAGCATGTAGAGAACCAGAAGCACGAGGCAGCCGGCGAACCCCCATTCCTCCGCAAAAACCGAGAATGCGAAGTCGGTATGCTGCTCCGGAAGAAAGCGGAGCTGTGACTGTGTCCCCTGCATGTACCCCTTCCCCAGCAGCCCTCCGGAGCCCACCGCGATCTTGCTCTGAATGATGTGGTAGCCGCTGCCGAGGGGATCGTGCTCCGGATCGATGAAGTTCAGTATCCGCTTCTTCTGGTACTCCCTCAGCAGATGGTGCCATCCGACGTAGAGCACGGGCAGGATTGCCATAAAGACAGCCAGCACCGTCTTCCACCGCAACCCCACGTACAGAAGCATGGAACAGGCCACAAGAATTACGAGAATCGCTGTTCCGAGGTCAGGCTGCTTCATGATCAGCAGGGCCGGAGCCCCAAGGAGCATGAGCGGCTGCATCAGGCCTCTGAGGGTGAGGCCCTGGAAAACAGGGTTGTAAGTAAAGAAACGAGCGAAGGTTATGATGATGACGATCTTCATCGGCTCCGACGGCTGGATGGTGACAAACCCGAGATCCAGCCACCGCGTAGCCCCCATGGAGGTCTTCCCTATTACAAGGACTCCCACCAGGAGCAGAACGAGCAGGCCGTAAAACCAGTAGGCCACATCCTCGAAGAGGTGATAGTCGATGCTGCACACCGCCGTCACAAGCGTAAGCCCGGCGAGTATCCAATAGATCTGCTTCAAGGCATAGGGAGTCCCGACCATCTTGTATGAGGCGGAGGCGCTGGCTATGTTTATGACCCCGATGGTCACGATGGTGAGCACGAGGCCGAAGAGGGTCCAGTCGAAATTTGTGAAAAGTCGTCTATCGATCATCGTCATTCTTCCTCGGTGGGGGCAGCATCATCCTCAGCATCGGCTTCAGCTTCCTCAGCCGGCTTCTGCGGCTTTTTTATGATACCTTTCTCCTGGAAATAGGCACGAAGAGCAGCTCCGGCAATGGGAGCCGCTGCTGAGCCCCCGTGCTCGCCATGCTCGACCACGACCGCCACCGCCACCTCGGGTTTATCGTACGGAGCGAAGGCGACAAAGAGAGCATGGTCACGGAACTGGTACGGGATCCCCCCCTTGCTGTCCCGCAGCTTGACGACCTGTGACGTCCCCGTTTTCCCCGCCACCTTCACTTCGTAAAGCCTGGCTGCGCCGCCGGTGCCGCGGGGCTCGTTCACCACCGCCAGAAGACCTTCCTTGACGAGTTCCACATTCCGCGGATTCATAGGCGCCCGTCCGGCTACCTCCGGCTTGAATTCCTTCAGCACCTTACCGTCCCGGTCAAGAACCTTTTTCACGAGAAATGGCTTGTAGATCGTTCCGCCGTTGGCAACTGTCGAAATCATCGAAGCCAGCTGCAGAGGGGTCGTGAGCGTGTATCCCTGACCGATGGCCACAGGCAGCGTCTCGCCCCGATACCACTTCTCCTTGAACCGCTTCTCTTTCCAGGCCGCATCCGGAATCAGCCCCCCTTTTTCATGCTCCAGCCCTATGTTGAGCGGCTTTCCAAGATTGAACTTTCGGGCATAGGCGGCGATCCGGTCGACGCCGAGCCTCTCCCCAAGCTGGTAGAAGTAGACATCGCACGACATCTGGAGCGCCTTTTTCAGGTTGACGGTGCCGTGCCCTTTCCGCTCCCAGCATCTGAACTTCCGGTTGCCGAACTGGTAGGAGCCGTTGCAATATACAGAGGTGTGCTGGTCGATCAGCCCTTCTTCGAGGCCGGCGAGAGCGGTCACTATCTTATATGTCGAGCCTGGAGGGTATTGCCCACGCAGGGCCTTGTTTTCCAGTGGGCGTCGCTTGTCGTCCAGGTACTCCTTCCACTGCTCCGGCGAGATCTTGCCGGTGAAGACTGCCGGATCGAAGGTAGGAGCGCTTGCGAAGGCAAGGACCTCGCCCGTGTTGACATCGAGCATGACGGCAGCCCCGGCCTTCTCCCCGAAGGCGTTCTCTATGGCTTTTTGCAGCTCCTGATCGATGGTGAGCATGACGCTGTTGCCGATGGTCGGGGGGCGTTCGTTGAGCGTACGCAGGTAACGCCCACGCGCATCTACCTCGATCTGCCGCCCGCCATCCTCTCCATGCAGTTCCTGTTCGAGGCTCCGCTCAATGCCGCTCTTGCCGATGTAATCTCCCGGTTTGTAGTCAGAAAATTCCTCCTTCTCCATCTCCCGCTCCGATATCTCCCCCAGGTATCCGAGAAGATGCGCGGCAAGCTGCCCATTGGGGTACTCCCGGACAGGCTTCATGGCGATTTCTATGCCCGGCAGCCTGAGCCGGTTCTCCTCCAGGTATTCCAGCTGGTCCCGTGAAATGTTCGACGCGATGATGATGGGGAAGTACTTGGCGCGCCCTTTCCCCTTTTCCCACTTGGCGAGGATCTCTTCCCTGGCGATGTCGAGCACGCCGGAGATGCTGTCGACCAATCCCTCCCTGTCCTTGACGTCCTGAGGCACCACCCCGACGCTGAAAGATGGGGAATTGTTGACGAGCACCTTGCCGTTGCGATCCAGGATGGCTCCGCGGGACGCAGCAACCGGGACGAGCCTGAGCCTGTTCGTCTCCGACAGCTCCTGCATCTTGTCCACCTCGATCACCTGCAGGAACCAGAGTCGGGTGAGCAGGAGGAAAAGTGCAGTTGCCACTGCCAGCGACAGACCCATGACGCGATTTCTTGGTTCGCCGTTATTCAGAAAGCGTTGCTCGCTCACCGGTGTTTCTCCAGAAAGGGAAAGAGGGGGAAAGAGACCATGACGGAGGCAGCCAGGGCGCTGACGAGTCCCTGAGGGACCAGCGCGTAGAAGATGGAGGCATATATGCCCGGTGCAGCCGAAAACATCGAAAGAAGTAGAATCTGCAACAGCCCTGTGACGACCGTGGCTATGAACACCATCAGAATGACGAGCCGGGAGCTGTCCGCGTAGACACGGTCGGCAACGCTTTTGAGAAAGAGATAGACAAGCAGGTAGCAGAAGCCGTGCAGGCCCAGGTAGATCCCGCTGAAGGAGTCCTGAATGAGTCCGAGGAGGAGAACGAGCGTCCAGTCTGCGCGCCCCCCCCCACGCAGCCCGAGGTAGACGACGAAAACGATCAGCAGGTTCGGCTGAAACGGGTCCGCGACCCAACGAGGAAGCAGCGTAACCTGCAAAAGGAGTGCTGCCGTAAGAATAACAACTAGCTTCAGTGCTTTAATCATTGCCGGTATGGAGGAGCACGAGCACCTCCTCAAGTCTGATCAGGTTCACGGCGGGACGGATGTCGATCGTTTGAAAAATCCCGTAATCACCTTTTTTTACCATCGTCACTTCACCTACCGCCAATCCCTTGGGGAACACTCCCCCTATACCGGAGGTAACCACCATATCTCCCACCTTGACGTCATCATCGCGGACGGTGAACGCCAGCGTGCAGCGGCCTCCACCGGCCCCCTTCACGACTCCGCGGGCCCGGGATCGCTGAACGACGGCAGCAACGCCACTCGCATAATCAGTCATGAGGAGTACCCGTGAACTTCCCGCCCCGACTTTGGCAACCTGTCCGACGACTCCTTCAGCAGCCACCACCGGCATCCCCTCGCGGATTCCGTCCTTCTCCCCACGGTTGATAAGCAGCGTCTTGTACCATGCCGAACCGTCATCCCCGATCACCGAGGCAGCTATCGAAGGAGCATCCAGCGAACCCCTCAGATCGAGAAGCCTTTGCAGCCTTGTGTTTGCATTGAGGGCTTCCTGAGCGGCAATCATCCGGGAATTTAGGAGCTTCACGCTATCCCGTAGCTGCTTGTTTTCCTGCCTTACGTTTACCAGATCGATGTAGTTGCTCCATACGCCGGTTACTGCGTCGCTGACACTGCTCACCGTCTCCGCGAAGGGGGAAACGAGGCTCAGCATGGTCCGCTCGAAGGGGGTCGCGTGTGATTTTGCGCGAAGGTTCAGGGAGTAAAAGATGAGGACAGCCATACATAGCGCTCCCACCCCCAGATGAACACGGTATTTTTTAAGAATCGCCCACATTAACGCACCCGGAAACGGTAAAGGGAGGCAATAAAGCCTCCCCGATCACATCATTGACAATGTACACCATTATGAAAACAGGTATCGACCTTGGCCGACACCACCTTCGCATCCCTATGGCCATGGCAAGTCAAGGGGTCAATCAAGGAGGAACACCGACCCCGCCGACTCCTCATGGCGGATCTCGTCGACGGGCGATCTCTTCCCCTCCCCCGCGTACAGACGGTTCGGGGCGTTGAAGACTATGCCGTTATCGATGCCGACGTTCTTGTATGCGTGAACCACACCGGGAGGGACGATCAGCATGAGCGGGCTGTCGGCGCCGCCATAGATGGTCTGTCGTATTCCGCAGGAGGGTGAGTCGGCCCGGGAGTCCCAGAGGTAGACCTTGAAGTTCGAAGGGCCTATGAAGCAGAAGTAGTCGGTTTGCTCCGCATGCTCGTGGGGCCCGCGCGCCACTCCGGGCTGGGTCATCGAAACGTATGCCATGACCGGAACGATGTCCTGGGCAACCTCATCCGTCCTGAAAAGCTCCGCCAGCCACCCCCGCTCGTCAATGAACTTGGTCAGCGGCTTGATGACGACATCGTGGATTTTACCCTTTTTGAATTCGCAAAGTACACTCAAATTTTCCCTCCGCACAACTCCATTTCATTGTACACGCGCTGCAGATACTCCCTGTATGCCGAGTTGGGAGTATCGGCGATAACGGCGGCCATCTTCTCGCAATCGATGAACCCCATACGCAGGGCCACCTCTTCGAGACAGGCGATCTTGAGCCCCTGCCGTGCCTCCAGCGTGCCGATGAAATGGCTCGCCTCCAGCAGGCTCTGGTGCGTGCCCGTATCGAGCCACGCTATGCCCCGGCCGAGTTTCACCACGCTGAGTTCCCCGCGGCGCAGATACTCCAGGTTGACATCGGTGATTTCCAGTTCACCCCGGGGGGAGGGCTTGAGGTTGCGGGCGATATCCACCACCTTGCTGTCATAGAGGTAGAGGCCGGGAACCGCATAATGCGTCTTAGGCCTGGCCGGCTTTTCCTCGATGCCCACAGCCTTACCCTCGGCATCGAATTCGACCACTCCGTACCGCTCCGGGTCCTGGACATAATAACCGAAGATCGTCGCGCCGGAGCCGAACCCGGCAGCAGCGCGGTCGAGCTCCATCTTCCCGTAGAAGATGTTGTCTCCCAGGATAAGACAAACCGGGTCGCCGTCTATGAAATCCTCTCCCACAAGGAAAGCCTGTGCTATTCCCTTGGGCTCGGCCTGGACGCGGTACGTCAGGCGGACGCCCCAACGGGAACCATCGCCGAGAAGGGACTGAAACCGAGGAGTATCCTGCGGAGTGGAAATGATGAGGATGTCGTTGATCCCCGCCATCATGAGGGTTGCCAGGGGGTAATAAATCATCGGCTTGTCGTATACCGGCTGAAGCTGCTTGCTGGCGACAAGGGTCAGCGGGTAGAGCCTGCTGCCGGCGCCGCCGGCGAGTATGATACCTTTGGTAATACCCATGTCCTCGTTTCCTCTCACAGATAAATGAGATGCTCTTATCACATCGGAACGAACCGCGTCAAACCGTAAGCTACGATTCCAGGGAAAGCTCGGCGAGTATCGAGCGCGCCGCCGACATCAGGTCGTCACACACCGTCACCCCCTCCGGCACACTGGGGGCCGCCTTGTCGCCGTACCCGGTCCTGACCAGCAGCGTACGGCAACCGGCCTGGAGTCCCGCCTCCACGTCGGAAAGCTTGTCACCCACCATGAAAGAGCGCCGCAGATCGAGGTCGAGATCGCACGCAGCCTGCTCCAGCATGCCCGGCAACGGCTTGCGGCACGAGCAGTCAACCCTGTAGTCGCCGACGGCGTGCTCGGGATGATGGGGACAGAAGTAATAGGCGTCTATGGAGGCTCCGACAGGAGCGAGCTCCGTGTCGAGATAGCGGTGCAGATCGGCCAGCGCCTCCTCGTCGTAGTATCCCCGGCCGATACCCGACTGATTGGTCACCACCACCACCACCAGCCCGGCCTCCTTGAGAAGCCGTATCGCCTCGGGCGCCCCGGGGATGAACTCGAAGTCTTCGGCGCGGTGCACGTAATCGGTATCGACATTTATGGTGCCGTCCCGGTCAAGGAAAACTGCGCGTTTCGTTCGCATCTCTTTCATCGTGATTCCCGTGCCGCTGAAGTGGGCTCCCTCAGCTGAAAAGCCGACGTTCCACAAGGTCGCAGACGATATGGATCAGGGTGATGTGCCCCTCCTGTATCCGCGGCGTGTCGTCGCTGGGTATGGTGAGGTCGATGTCAACGATGTCCCGGATGGTACCCCCGTCTCTGCCGAGGAGGCCTGCGGTGCGGCACCCCATTCCGGCAGCGAGGGTAAGGGCGGAATGGACGTTTCCCGACGTGCCGCTTGTGGAGATGCCGATCACCACATCCCCGGGGGAAGCCAGTGCTTCCACCTGCCGCCGAAAAATGGACTCGAACCCGTAATCGTTTCCAAGGGCCGTCAGGATCGAGGAGTCCGTCGTAAGGGCCACGGCCGGCAGCGCGCGCCGCTCCATCTTGAACCGCCCTACGATCTCCGCCGCCAGGTGCTGGGCGTCGGCCGCCGATCCGCCGTTCCCCATCACAAGCACCTTTTTCCCACTTCCAAGAGCATCCGCCATCATATCCACCAATGCGGCGACCTTCTCCACGAGTTCCTTTTCGATCAAGCTCATCACCGCCTGATGGGCGCGGAGCTGCGACAGTATCTCTGACGTCATGCAAATCCTCCGGTTTCAGTAACCTGCTGCACATCGTCCCGAGCGGTCAGCGGCCGGAACCGTTCAGCCTCGGCAGCACGAACAAGCTCCTCGAAACGGGAAAAAGGTATCGCCTCCGGTTCCCCCGGAAAGGGTATACCGTCCACCCCGGTCACCGCCGTAGTGCGGGAGTAGGCTTGGCGAACAGCTGCCAGAAGCTTCTGGGCCCCCCCTGCGGTGAAGAGGCGAGGCAACTGTTCCATACGGATGTTTTCGTGAACCCGACTCATCCCCATCTCGGAGAGCCGCCGGGAGAGCTTCGCCGATACGAGGAGCGTCACGCGATGCCCCTGCCGCGCGGCTGCCAGAAACAGGTCGAGCCTCTGCTGAATGCTTTCCTGGGTTACCTCGCCAGGAAAGTGAATACAGAACGAGGAATCATCTTCCCATCTCTCCCGGTATAGCATGGCACTGCGCCGGACGACCTCCTCCCGTTTCGAGGGGGAGCCGAGCGTCGCCTCCGGGCTGCGAAATACAACGCTCGTCCCTATCGTGAAGGCAAGAAAACCTTCGCGGTGAGCTCGGCGGGCATAGTCACGGGCACACCACACGGCTGCATCCAGCCCCTCGTCGAGCCCACCAGCCCGCTCGTACAGCTCTCTCCTGAGAACCATGGCATCGATGGAAGCCTCTGAGGCCTCCATTGCGGGGGAGCAATTCGCAGGCATCCTCTTTTCCGATGCTCCCTCCGGAAGCAGAAGGGGCATGAGAACGCCGGCATCCGGATGGGAGCGGGCGAATTCGAGGATAGGAGGAAGCCACCCCTTGCCGACCCGGCAGATGTTGCGCACCAGCCCGAGGAAAGGGGCTTCCGCGCGTGACAGCCCGAGGTTTATTGCAGGCACGAGCCCTATATTGGAGTTGGTGCGAACGAGGAGCGCGCGGTGATCGAGGGCATCCGCTACCTCGTGGAGAAGGCGCTCGGTTTCACGGTCACAGGCATTATCGATGAAAATGAAGCGGGCGCCGGGAGAATGTTCGACGAGGCTCACGAGGCAGGATCGCGTTTCAACCGGCCGGTTCCAGACCGGAACGACGATGTCTATCTCCATTAGGAAGTCCGAAGGTATGGGGATGAGCTTTAAAAGAGGCGATGACGCAAGGTCTCCGCTAAAGCTGGTTTCGCGTGGACAGGCCTTCTCCGCGAGTCGCCTTGCTCACTAGGCTGCGGCGAAGGGGGAGAAAACTCTGAAGCAACCCAAAGTTGTTAAAAAATAATCAGATCGTCGCACCCGCAGAAAGCCCCGAGGAGGCATAGCAGCCTGCTCCGCCGAAGCTGCCGCTTTTGCTGCGAAGGCGGGATGCTACACAGACGGCCGATGGCTGTTTTTCAACAGCCTCTCAGGACGAAACGGCCACCCGGCGCAGCAGGTTGAGCTCGTCCAGAACCTTTCCGGAGCCGAGAACAACGCAGGAAAGGGGATCTTCAGCGGTCACTACCGGAAGCCCCGTCTCCTCCCGCAGCAGCAGGTCGAGGTTGCGCAGGAGCGCGCCACCGCCGGCCAGAACGATCCCCTTGTCGACGATATCGGCCGAAAGCTCGGGGGGAGTGCGCTCCAGACATATCCGGACGGCGTCGACGATGGCGTTGACCGGCTCGGAGAGCGCCTCGCGGATCTCGTCGGAGTTGATCTCTGTCGTTTTCGGAATTCCGGATACGAGGTCGCGACCCTTGACTTCCATGGAACGCACTTCGCTCCCGGGGAAGGCTTCGCCGATCTCGATCTTGATGATCTCCGCCATCCGGTCTCCGATGAGCAGGTTGTACTTGCGCTTGATGTACTGCACGATGGCTTCGTCCATCTTGTCGCCGCCCACGCGGACCGATTTGGTGTAGACTATCCCGGCAAGAGAGATGACTGCGACTTCGGTGGTGCCTCCGCCGATATCTACGATCATGTTGCCGCTGGCTTCAGTGATTGGGAGACCGGCTCCGATAGCCGCCGCCATCGGCTCCTCGATCAGGTATACTTCGCGCGCACCCGCGGATTCAGCCGACTCCTTCACCGCCCGCTTTTCAACCTGCGTGATGCCCGACGGAACGCATATGACGATGCGGGGCCGCACCAGGGTCTTGCGGTTATGAACCTTGTGGATGAAATACCGGAGCATCTCCTCGGTGATGTCGAAATCGGCGATGACGCCATCCTTCATCGGCCTGATAGCCGTGATGTTACCGGGTGTGCGGCCAAGCATCTTCTTGGCGTCCATTCCCACAGCAAGCACCTTCTGCTGTCCGTTGTTCATCTGCTGCACCGCCACCACCGACGGCTCCCTGATGACGATCCCTTTACCTTTCAGGTATACGAGAGTATTGGCGGTCCCAAGATCTATAGCAAGGTCGTTCGAAAAAAATCCCAGCAGGTAGTCGAACATTTTCAGCATGGCTGCTCCTTTTCGCGAAATAAAGTCAAATGTTTATCAAAATGCTACCATAGTTGCAAGCTATAAATAGGCGCTACACTCGTCTTTTTCAGCACCTACATCTGCCCTCTCACCGCACTGCTCCCCCGTCGCATGACAGGTCACCCCGGCCCATTTCCCCACCCTCCCCGACCGACGTTATTGTTGCTTTTGAGGGGGAAATAGAATAGTATGTCCAACTCGTTGTCCCGGATGACCACCACTCCGACCGCACCGCTCACCGGGCTCGTTGCCGCCTCTCAATCTCTCCGAAGGAGCTTCTCCATATGCTCGGCATAATGAGAAAGTACAAGCAGTCAGTCATCATCAAGGTAGTCTTCGGCATAATCGTCCTTTCCTTTATCGGCACCATCTTCCTCGTCTGGGGAGAAGGAGGAACGTCGGTGGGGGGAGCCTCCTACGCAGCCAAAGTGAACGGAGAAAAGATCTCGCTGGAGGCTTTCCAGAACAGCTACTACCGACTGCGCAACATTTATGATCAGATCTACGGGCGATCCCTGACCCCCGAAATGGAGAAGCAGCTGGGGATCAAGAAAACGGCCCTCGACAACCTGATCGAGACGGCTCTCGTCCGAAAGGAAGCGAAGCGGATGGGAATCAAGGTGAGCAAGGACGAGATCGCCGCCGCAGTTGCCGCCGTTCCCTCCTTTCAGAAGAACGGCGCCTTCGACTTCCAGCTCTACCAGCAGATCCTCAGGTCCAGCCGCATGACCCCGACCCAATTCGAGGATGCGCAGAAGGAGGAACTGCTCGTCAAGAAAGCCAGGGAGCAGGTAAAGAACCAGGTCAAGGTGACGGATGAAGAGGCACTGCAGGCCTTCAAGAAACAGAATGACACGGTGGAACTCCAGTTCATTTCCTTCGCACCCGCCGACGTGGCCGGGGAGGTAAAACTCACCGATCAGGATCTCAATGCGTATATCCAGGCGCACCCGGAGCAGTTCAAGACTCCGGAGCAGGTGAGCCTTCAGTATGCTCTGGTGGATCCGGGCAAGGTGGCTGCTGGGGTCACGGTAACCGATGAGGAAGCGCAGGCCTACTACCAGAAGAACATCGACCGATACCAGGGAAAGGGCGGGATACTGCCTTTTGCCGAAGTAAAAGACCGTGCACGGGCAGACGCCCAGCGCGCCAAGGGCGCCACAAAGGCTTACGAGCTGGCTGCCGACGCCACAAACAAGAACCTGAAATCCGGAGACATTGCCGCCGCCGCGAAATCTCTAGGCATAGCCGTCTCCGAGACGCCGCTCTTCTCAGCCTCGACCCCTCCCGCGCAACTCGCCGGCGAGACCGAGCTTCTCAAGCGGGCCTTCACGTTCAAGCAGGGTGAACTGGGAGGGCCCATCGAGACTCCTAAAGGCATCTACATAGTGAAGGTAAAGGAGAGAAAGCCTGCTGCAGTCCCGCCCCTTGCGCAGATAAGGACACAGGTCGAGAAACTCGCTCGCGAGGAAAAGGCACGGGATCTTGCGAAGAAGAAAGCTGAAGATGCTCTGGCTCTGCTCGCCAAGGGAGGAGCTCCCGTTCAGGAGACCGGACTTTTCTCCTACTCCGACAAAAATCCGGTGGTACCCAAGATCGGCCCCTCCCCAGACCTGATGGAAGCCGCGTTCGATCTCACCAGTGCGGCACCCGTTGCAAAGACAACTTTCAAGGTCGCCGACCGCTGGTATGCAGTCAGGCTCAAGAACCGCGTAGCAGCCAGTACTGCGGATTTCCAGAAGCAGAAGGATCAGTTAACCCGATCGCTTCTGCCGAAGAAACAGCAGGAGGCGATGGACAAGTGGCTCAAGGATCTGAAGGCGAAGGCGAAGATAGAGATCAACCAGGCGCTTCTGGCCGACTGAGGTTGTTGAAAAACACCCATCTCGCCGCCGTCCTCGAAAGCCACCTTGTGCGGCGTAGCGCTGTTTATGCCCCAGAGGGTACTACGCCTCCGCGGGGCGTTCTGCGGGTGCAACGATCTGGCTATTTTTGAACAACCAGATTTTTTCCACAACATTTCACCTTCCTATCAAAACGTTTTCAAGGAGCATACTATGTCACAACTCGTTCTCAATACCGATTTTTCCGATCTGAAGCTGGCTGCACGGGGTAAGGTGCGTGATATCTACGACCTGGGCGACGCGCTGCTCATCGTCACCACCGACCGGATCTCGGCATTCGACGTAATAATGAACGAGGCGATTCCCGACAAAGGGTACGTCCTCACCCAGATCTCCGCCTTCTGGTTCCGCCAGATGGAGGACATCATCCCGAACCATATCATTTCAACGGAAGTCTCGGAGTTTCCGGAGCAGTGCCGGAAGTACGCCGACATCCTCGAAGGCCGCTCGATGCTGGTCAAGAAGGCGAAGCCCCTTCCTGCCGAGTGCATCGTCCGCGGTTACATCTCCGGGTCCGGCTGGAAAGATTACAAGCAGACGGGCGCTATCTGCGGGATCAAACTTCCGGCAGGGCTCGTCGAATCGGACAAGCTGGAGCAGCCGATCTTCACCCCCTCCACCAAGGCGGAACTGGGGACCCATGACGAGAACATCTCCTTCGAGACAATGGCGGAGCTTTGCGGCCGGGATGTCGCCGAAAAAGTGCGTGATGTGACGCTCAAGATCTATTCCAAAGCCCGGGACATCGCCGACACAAAAGGAATCATCATCGCCGACACCAAGTTCGAGTACGGCATCTACAACGGCGAACTCATAATAATCGACGAGTGCATGACGCCCGATTCGAGCCGCTTCTGGCCGAAAGACCAGTACCGTCCGGGGGGCCCCCAGCCATCCTTCGACAAGCAGTTCCTGCGCGACTACCTGGAGACCCTCGACTGGAACAAGACGGCTCCGGCGCCGCCCCTTCCCGAGGAGATCGTGCGGAAGACCGCCGAGAAGTACATGGAAGCACTCGTGAAGCTGACTGGCAAAGGGAAGTAACAGGATACTGCGTACGTGCTTTTTAGCCCCGGCCCCGGCCGGGGCTTTTGCTTTTTGGATGAGCCACCCGTTTTACAGCATCCTTTTGGCTGCGTTTTCTCAGCAGCCTAAGGGGGCGTTGCCCCCTCACCCCCACTTCATTTCTTTTGTTTGCCCAAAAGAAACGAAGCAAAGAAAATGGCACCCCAACACCATGGCCGCTCACGCGGTTCCCTCGCTGCGAGCACCGGCGGCGCGACGATCAGATTCGCTTCGCTCAGGAGATCGTCGAAAACCCGCCGCCGGTGTTCTCACTCGGCCATGCCGAAGGGGGAACTGCTTTAAAAACTAAGCTTTAAGCCTTTAGGCCGCGTTCCGCGGCCTCCCCATTACATTCCGCCGAGTGAAGAAGCCGGGCGGGAAGGGGGAGGCTGCCCAGGAGCGGAGCGACTTTGCAGAATCCCCCGCCCGGCTGACGAAGGAGGGAATCCCGAAGGGACGGAATGTTCCGGGGCGGATCTTTCTTTGCGTACTTTCTTTGGAGCCAAGCCAAAGAAAGTACGTGGGGTACGGGGCAAAGCCCCGAATGAATCAGTACTTGACAGAGCGGAGCGTATGGCATTGCGCCTATTTGATTTCTTCTGTTCGATATGCCGAATAGGAATAACCACCAGCAATATTCGTACAGCAGCTGTAGCCCCCCCTGCTCTCGCATTGCCAGAGGAACAGTATAGATGAACATCCTCCTCCTTCGCCCCCACCCGGGAAACGAAAAGTTCGGTCTGGGACCCTTCTTTAGAGTGGAACCCTTGGGCCTCGAATACATCGGATCGGCCCTTCGCCAGGCCGGGCATGACGTCACCATCGCCGACCTCCGTTTCCGCCCTTCCGCCTCCACCTGGGTCCGCCGCGCCCGTCCCCGCGTCGTCGGCATCTCCTGCCTCCACGCCCTCGAATACGACCGCATCATCGCCACCGCCCAGGAAATCCGCCACGCCGCTCCCGATGCGTTCATCATCGTCGGCGGGCATGCTGCAGCTGCCTACTCTGCCCCCCTGGAGCATGAGCTGATCGACGCCATCTGCCTCGATGACGGGGAAGAGGTGATGCCCGCCCTTGCCGCCGCGCTTGACCGGGGAGCGCCCCTCACGGAGGTGCCGGCTCTCCGGCTCAAGACAGGCGATGGCTGGACAACCACCAGCCCTCTCGCCGAACGGACGAGCCTCGACCTGATCCAGCTCCCCGCCCGGGATCTGGTCGAGCGTCACCGCAGCGGCTACCACTGCCTCCTCTTCAAACCTGTGTGGCTTGTGGAGACCGCCCGGGGCTGCCCCCACCGCTGCACCTTCTGCTCCGTGTGGCAATTCTATGGCCGAACCTGCCGGGAGCGGAAACTGGCCGCTGTCGTGGAAGACTTCGCAACTGCAGGAGATTCCGTCTTCGTCGCCGACGACCTTTTCTGGCACAATCCCGAGAGAAGCCTGGAGCTTGCCGCTGCACTAAAGAAGCGGGGAGTGTACAAACGGTGGATTCTCGTCCAGACCCGCACCGACCTGATCCGGCGAAGCGCTGAGATTATGGCCGCATGGCGCCCACTGGCAAAGGACTTCGACATCTTTCTTGGGCTGGAGGCGGCCAGCGACAATGGGCTGGAAGGGATCACAAAGGACGCCGGAGTAGGCGACAGCATCGAAGCTGTGCGGATCGCGCGGGACTTGCATTACGGCATCAACGGCAACTTTCTTGTGAGCCACGACTGGGGGGAAGAAGAATTCCGGGAGCTGTGGAGCTTCGTGGAAAAGCACGGGCTGCAGCGGGCGGGTTTCACGATCCTCACCCCGCTCCCCGGTACCGAGTATTACCAGGAGATGGCAGCACAGATTCCCGACCAGCCATGGGGGAACTACGACATGCACCACCTACTCTGGGAGCCGCGCCTCGGTGCACAGCGGTTCTTCGATCTATACGCGGAGACCTGGAAGCGCTCCATCCTCAACACCTCAGGAGAAAAACGCCTCATCGACTGGTTCCGCCAGGTAAAGCCCTCCCAGATCCCCTACATCGCCAAGGTACTATGGCAGACCCAGCGGATGATGAAGCCGGAGGCGTACATGAAGGAGCACCTCGCAACCCGGCATCACCCGCAAAGGGCAACGGCTGTGGCTCGGCAGCCGTCGGAGATTGGTGCACGGATTTAAAAGACGGAAAGAGACATAAAAGGCCCTTCAATTGCGGAAGGAAAAAACCTGCAGACACCAAGACTTTTTTCAGCCCACATAGTATCGCTTGACAATACTAACGCAGTCCGTTACCATCTTTAACTGTGATCAAATCATTTGCTTGCAAGGAAACGGAAAAACTGTTTCATGGTCGGTTCTCGGCGAAATTGCCGCAGGACGTGCAGCGTGTAGCACAACGCAAGCTGAAACAGATACATGCCGCGGCGGCTCTCGATTTTCTTCGGGTCCCTCCGGGAAACCGGCTGGAGCAGCTTTCCGGAAACCGCAGCGGTCAATGGAGTATCAGAATTAACGACCAGTGGAGAATCTGCTTTCAATGGGCCGACGGCAATGCACTTGACGTGGAGCTGGTAGATTACCATTGAGGAGAAACGACATGAAACGCGACCTGCCTCCTGTTCACCCCGGTGAAATTCTTCTGGAAGACTTCCTCAAGCCAATGGGCATAACCCGCTATCGCCTGTCCAAGTCCATCGCCGTACCACAGCGTCGTATTGATGAAATCTGCGCAGGGAAGCGGTCCATCACTGCGGATACCGCCCTGCGCCTGGCGAGGTTCTTCGGCACCGACGCCCAGAGCTGGATGAACCTTCAGGCTGAATATGATCTTGAAGTTGCTGAAATCACCATGGCCGAGCGGATCGAGCGGGAGGTCAAGCCGTTAAAGGATGCGGCGTGATCTGGAGTGCGCCTCGGCAGCCATCTGAAATTGCGGGACTCTGAGCCGACGACCGAATGCAGCAGTGTCAGTTGCTGCAACTCCTGTATCTGTCAATCCCCCCTCACCTTCCTCTGAAACGCCAGGGTCGCCGCTCCACCCGCGATACCGGCTGTAAACCAGCCCGGTCCCACCACGAACGCCAACGCTATACCGTCGACTACAGGAATGCCTGCCAGCATAACCGGCACTAGCGGCATTCCCCTTCGTTTCACCTTTCCCCCCTTTTCTAGCCGCGCGGCCAGCGACAGGAGCAGGATATAACCGAACTGCACCGTTGCCAGCGCAAGAAGGGGAAAGCTAAGCGTCCCCGAGCATGCGAGGCCGGAGACGACGTATATCATGAAGCGGCATCCGGCCATGGGAATAACGGAGAGGGGTGAGAGATTGTGGACAAGGTTGTACAGGACAATAAGGATCAGAAGGAAAATACCAGCGGCAAAAGCAGGGATACCGCCGGCCGCTGCAAAAGTCACCACGGCAAAAAAGAAGAGGATTACATACAGCACCGTCCCCTGAGTGACGGTGATCCTCCCTGACGGGATAGGCCGTTCGGGCCGGTGAAGCGTATCGGCAGCAGAGTCAACGCAATCGTTCATGGCCATTCCGCCGCAGTAGGCCATTGATATTCCCGTCAGGAGCAGTGACACTTTCAGCCACGACAAATCCCCCCCGGACAGAAGGCAGGCTGCAAGCACATTGACCCAGACCGTGGGCAGGTTGCTCACCCGGCACAACTGCAGGTAGCCGTACATTCCGGCTGGGAGCACTCTAGTCGATGAAGACATGGTCGAGTATGGTCTTGCAGACGTCTGTGGCCTGAAGCAGGTGGTCCTGCACGAGACGGTTCTCCGATGAGACGAGGAGAGGCCATTCCCCCCGATCCTCCGGGACTCTGCCATGGGAGCCCCGTACGACACGTGCGTCTAAAGGTATCACCTCCATGAGTCCACGGAAGCCGAGCCGCTGCTTCATAAGAAATGTCCCGACCTTCAGGGCGGGGAACCGGATCCGCGGATCGAGGAAAAGCTCGCAGGGATCATACCCCGGCTTCGCGTGGATGTTCACCGTCCGAGCATAGTCGGGCGCCCTGGCATCTTCCTCCCAGAAGTAGTAGGTGAACCAGCTCCCCTCGCACGCCACGAGAATCAGCTCTCCGGAACGCTCGTGGTCAAGCCCCCACCCCCTCTTCCCATCCACATCGAGCACATGCTCGATACCAGGGACAGCCAGAAAGAGTGACTTTATCGCCTCCACGTCCCGTTTGCCCCGCACGTAGACATGGGCGATCTGGTGATCGGCAACCGCGAACGCCCTGCCGGCGCCCGGATCGAGATACTCCCGCCCCAGGTCGGTCTTCACGCCGAGCAGCCCAGCCTCCCGGAGAATCCGGTTCGGGTGGACGGGGTTATCCACCTGCGAGATCCCATATTCGGAAAGCAGGATCAGTCGGCAGCCGCGGCCGAGGAAGAAGTCTGCCAGGGTGCCGAAGAGGGTATCGATCTCCCGCAGATCCTTCGAGACTGCCTCTGCGCGCGATCCTACCTTCTGGAGGCAGTAGTCCAGGTGGGGGAGATATATAAGGTGGAGAATCGGCCGGAACTGCTCTTCCAATGCCATGGCTGCGTCGGCGATCCACCGGCTCGATTCGATGGATGTGGCGGGGCCCCAGAAGCGGAAAAGGGGGAAGCGGCCGAAGCGCCTCGTGAAATCCTCCCTGAGATGGCCGGGAGCGGTGTAGCAGTCGGGGATCTTGCGCCCGTCGGCACAGTAGATCGGCCGGGGTGTGACGCTCCAGTCGGCGTCCGTCGCCATGTTGTACCACCAGAAGCTGTTGGCGCAGGTGAAGGACCGGTCACGCTTCCTCCCGGCATGCCATACCTTCTCCCCCTGGACGAGACGATTCGACTGGCGCCAGAAAAATACCTCCGAGAGGTCCCGGAAGTACCAGCCGTTCCCGACGATCCCGTGCTCACCGGGAAGCTTCCCGGTGAGGTAGGTGGCTTGCATGGAGCAGGTTACCGCGGGACAGAGCGGCCTCACACGCGCACGAGAGGAGGCAAGCTGGTTTATGCGCGGGGTGTCCGGGCCGAGAAGCGATGAAGACAGCCCCACCATGTTTATGACGACGGTGCGGTTCACAGGCGCGACCTCAACCACTCAAACTCCCGGCAGATGGAATCGGTTATCGAGGCGGGTTTATCTGGAAGAACATCGTAGGTATATGTCTCTATCTCCAGGAGCGCACCGGCTGGGCGGCATGCGAGAACATGGGGGATGAAGCCGTTGGTGGTCCCGTACCGCCCTCTTCCGTCATCGTACAGAGGAAGATGGAAATGTATCCGCCACTCCTCATCCATGCGTGCCCCTTCCAGAAGCGCATCGGGAAGATCCCCGAATGGCAGTATGTCAGCTCCTCTTCTGACATTCGTCTGATGCAGGTAACGGGGTTCCCGGAACAGTTCCGCTGCGGCAGCATGATCCCGGAGAAGGCGGACCGCCGAGGAGACCTGAATCTTCGGTACGGTAATACCCGCCTGCTCCAGAGCAAAGAGAGCCTGCCGGGGCTCCTCGAACATGACGGCACCGTGACAGCAATCGTAGCAGAGGCCGATAAAGGGTCTGAAGTCCTGAGGAAAGTCCATTGTCTCGAAGAAGCGAATGGCGTCCTCGGCGGTTTCGAGGAGGCATCCCGGCTCCGGCTCCAACGCGAGGATTATCCGCTTTCCCCCCTCTGCCGCCCCTTCCAGCTCCTTCAAAACGCTCAGGAGGTTTTCCCGTATCAGGGGAAAGTCCTGCCGGTTGAGATGTGCCCTGTATCCGACGGGCACCGTGGAAATGGAACCTGTAATTCCGTTGGGAAGCCAGACATTGAGGAGCCGCACGAGGTCGAGGGTGTACTGGACCCTCTCCCGGCTGCGCCAGTCCGGGAGATATGCCTGTTCCTTAACCCGATCGCCGTGAAACGAACCGAAAGGAAAGCCGTTGATGGTGGGAATGAAGCATCCGCTTTGCCCCAATTCCTCCAGAAACTCCACAGCCGATTCCGTTGTCGCTTCGCGGGCAGCACGCGCCGAAACCCGGAGCCCTACCGGGAAAGGAGCATCCGGAGATACCCGCTCCTTCACCTTGAGTACATTTTGCCAGACGGAGGTGGAAACCTCCTCCCACGTTTCCCCCGGATGGATGTTGGTGCAGTAGGTCAACATGGGAGACGGAATCGTGGAGACTGACCCAGGAATGCGGCAGGATTGTCGCGGAGGACCTGCGAAATCTCGTGGCTCCCGAAGCCGCGGCGCCTCATTTCTTCCCCTGCCTTCAGCACCGCCAGCGGATCGCTTACCCCCCAGTCCGCCGCAGAATTGAGCCATATCCTGTCGAGCCCCATCGTTTCCAGGATATCGACGGCACGGGCGGGAGTGCACTTGGACAATGGGTATAGGGTGATTCCTGCCCAGAACCCGGCATCACGTATGAGTTTTACCGTATGCTCCTCGGCGTGGTCGATGAGCACACGGTCGGGGCTCAACCGCGGCTCGTTCCTGATCAGGTCGATGATGAGCCTTGTCCCCTTCAGCTTGTCCTCCAGGTGGGGTGTGTGGACGAGGATCAGCTCCTGCCGCTCCGCCGCCAATTCCACCTGCCATTCGAGCACCTTCACCTCATTGCGGCCGTTACGGTTCAGTCCTATCTCCCCCAGCCCCAGGACAGTCGGCCGGTCCAGAAAGTGCGGGAGGATCTTCAGTACCTCCTGCGCCAGTGACAGGTCCACTGCTTCCTTCGGGTTAAGACAGAGCCAGCAGTAGTGGCTTATACCGAACCTTGCCGCCCGCGCCGGCTCCACCACCGTAAGGTGCTCGAAGTAATCTGCGAAACCGGCGGCGGTCTTCCGGTCGTACCCCGCCCAGAAGGCCGGCTCGGTCACGACCTTTATCCCGTGGAGTGCCAGGGCGGCATAATCGTCGGTTGTGCGGGAAACCATGTGGATGTGGGGATCGATCAGCACCTGATCCCCCCCCATGCTCCGACGGCTTTAGGCGGAGGAATTTCATCGCCAAGCGTCTCGGAGGTCGGATCGCTGAGTATGGTAAGAATCTCGACTGCCCTGTTACAGCGGCCGGAAGCAAGGAGCTTCAGAATCTTCGTGACGGCCCGGTAGCGGAAATCCTCCCGTGCAAGGGGGGCACCTTCGTAACGGTCGAGCCGGTCGAGGAATGCGGCGATATCAAGGAGCCGTGACCGGCATTCGATGAAATCCCGCTCCAGCAGCTCAGGTGCGGTAGGTTTCATGTTCTGCTCCATTCCCTCATTCCGCAGCAGGAAGAGACATCAGCCATTCCCGGCAGCGGTGCAGAAGTGGCAGGTCCATGCTGTTGACATCGATGCTGCTGCCGATCCCGTTCGGCAGCGTTATGGTCAGGCGTCCCCCCAGATGCTGGCGGAAGCTGTCCAGGGATCGGCACAGGTCTATTTGAGCAAGCGCCGGATAGGAGAGCTGGAAGCCAATATCCTGCAGGAGATGGAGGATGGCTTCCCCTTCCGCCTCAGAGACCAGGCCTGTCTCCCATGCGTACCGGGTATCCAGTGCAATACCGATTGCCACCCCCTCGCCGTGAAGGATGTCGCCGCTCGTTTCCTCCAGGGCATGCGCAGCCCAGTGCCCGAAATCGAGGGGCCGCGCACAGCCGGTTTCGAATGGATCTCCGGCGGCGATATGGTCCATGTGGAGGCGGGCGCAGCGAACGATCATCTCCTCTGCCTGCGGGGACGAGAAACGGGCGAGCGCGTTCCTTTCGGCAGATAGGAAGCGGAAGAAACCTGTATCCTTGATCACCGCCACCTTGATCGCCTCTGCTATTCCTGCGCGTCGCTGGCGTGGAGCGAGGGTACGCAGGAAGTCGAAATCGTTGACTACTGCGAAAGGCGGGGAGAAGCTGCCCACCCAGTTCTTTCTTCCGAAGGCGTTGTATCCGTTTTTGACACCCACCCCCGCATCATTCTGCGAAAGAGTGGTCGTGGGCATCCTGACAAGGCGAATCCCGCGGTGTGCCGTCGATGCCGCGTAGCCGGCGACATCGAGAAACGCGCCGCCACCAATGGCTAGAACCACCGAGTGCCTGCAGAGACCGTGCTTCAGGAAGAGGCGGTGCAGCTGTCCCACTTGGGCCTCGCCGTCCTTGCACCTCTCCCCCCCCGGGAAGATGTGAAGGCCCGCTGCGAGTGCCAACGCGTGCGGGTGTGATCGTGCATACATTCCGATCCGTTCCCCCAGATCCGGCCAGACTGCGGCTACACCGGCGTCCACGATGGGAAAGACAGCAGTTGGACCTTCAGCCGAACCTGCCGCCTCCGCCAGCGCCGCATTCTCAGGCGAAAATGAGTTGCGGGTAAAGTAAACCGGAAACCTGTACGGAACGGCGAACTCCTGCCACAAGCAGCGCACCGGATCCCCGTCACTTCTCTCCACTGCCGCTGAAAGCGCTTCCATCTAGTCCGGGTGCTTCCTCAGGGTCTGTATGTATTCCACCAGGTCGTCCAGCTGGTCGTCGGGAAGAAGCTCCTTTGAAAAAGAGGGCATGGCTCCGACTCCGGTGCGGATCTGCGTCTTTATCAGAGGGCCGGGCAACGGCTTGTTGTTGATGGCGAAACCAAGGCCGGCTTCTCCCCCCGGGTGGCACTTGTCGCAGTGGACCATGAAAACCTTCTGTCCGCGAGCCACCTTTTCCGAATCGATCTTGAGCGGCCCCGCCACCGGCTCTCCGCGTCGGGCAGAGGTGCACGCACTGACCGAAAAAATCGCCAGCACCAGCAGCAGGCAGGGAATCTTATGTATCAATCCGCTACCGGTCACGATGCACCTCCCGCGTTATCCTCCACAGCACCCCGGTCTTCTGCACCGGCTTCGCCCCCTCTGGAGTCTCCTTCAGAATGCCGAAATCCACGATATACAGAGCCTTTCCCGACGGATCGAACCGGGCCGCCACCGGTCGCTCGATCCCGCCCGTCCCCAGCCCGGAAGCGGGGCCATTCTTCTTCCCTTTGTTGGAGACGAACTCCCGTACCACCCCGTTCTTAACATCGACCCTAACTACATTGAATCCGACCGGACCGACCACTTTCCCCGTCGTGGGAGACTGGTCACCGAACTGGGCTACAAAGGCTTCTCCCACATGTCCGAAATGCTCACTGCGGGAGAAATCGAAGCCGTCCGCAGAGGAATGAACAGGAAGTATCGCTGCAGGTTTCGGTGGGATGTTCGGGTACTTCTCCAGGAGCAGTTTCGGCTTACCCCCGAGCAGCTGCTTGAACTGGGTCCCTTCATCGAGGCGAAGCCCCGTGCTGAAGTCGGGCCAACCGTACCAGATGCCCTGCTGAACCTCCCACAAGGCATCGCCGGTTCCAAAAACCGGCCTGCTGCCCCGCTCGTCGTAACCGTTATCGGTCACAAACAGTTTACCTTCCGGCGAGAAGGCCAGACCGAAGGGGTTGCGGAAACCCCACGCCACCAGCTCCGGGCTTCCTCCTGACGGCAATACCTTCAGCACGGCTCCATTGCAGGGGATATTTCCTTTTATCACTTCTCCCTTTGAAGTCGGCTTGCCGAAGGGTACGAAAGCTCCAGTGAATGCCTCCCCCTCCCCTTTCACCACATCCTTCGTCTCATAATTCTCGCCGGTTAGTGTCACATCGATGCAGGGGGTATCATGAAAATCGGGGTTCCGCGCAAGCCACCCGAATTTCAGGTTATCTTCCCCCACAATACCGGAGTTGGTCGCCGTTCCCAGGCCGAAGTAGAGCCAGCCGTCAGGCCCCACGGCAGGCCCGTTGGTGTGATGGTCCCCGCGCGTTGGAAAGTTTCCGGCTACGGTGCTCATATTACCGTCGGCGGTTATCCGGAGAATCCTGCCACCCTCCAGCTCCCCCCCTTCCGCGACATAGAAAGCCCCCTCATGCCGGACTACCCCGGTCCAAGGCCCGTTTTTCCTTCCCTCTGCAACAGGCACCAACTTTCCGCCGTCAACACGCAGAAGACGCGGTACCTCCCACACTTCCCCATACGAGTAGCCGGCCTCTACGACGTATGGCATCCCGCTTTCATCGAAGGTCACTCCGGTGGGAAAGGTCAGGCCGGTGGCGACCGCCTCTATCGCGTACCCCTCAGGAAGGGCAATGTCCGCCGGGTTAAGTGCCCGCTCCCCCATTTCCGGCAGCTCCGTAATCTTTCCTCCTCCCGCTGACGGTCGCATGCCGAAACACCCGGAGAGAGATATGCAGAGCATCGTTATGCCGGCCACAGATGTCAAAGCACGCATCGGCATCTCCATGTTATCGAGTTTTAATAAATACTATCCGTCCAGTGTCGGCTGTCAAGGAGGGAGCGGACGCAGTCGACGAATCAGGACTGAAGTCGAGCGGAATCAGGGTCCGGAAACTCAACGTATTTGCAGGGGGTATACTTATCAAGGAAAGACCATATCGAGGAAGGAGGCAATACTATGGGTACGGCAGCTATACTCTTTGCACTAGCGGCCTTTGGTGGAGCTGTTATGGTTGCAATGCGCCTGGGGGGGAAAGACCTTCCTCCCACTGCGTTGGCGGTGGGTCATGGAGTTATCGCAGCGGCAGGGCTTGTAACACTTATTGCCGCAGTAAAAGGAGGGGCAGTTCCCGCACTGGCGAATGTGGCGCTTGCCGGATTCGTGCTTGCCGCTTTGGGAGGAGCCGGTCTCTTTTTCCTGTATCACATGAAACACAGGGCATTGCCGATGCCGCTGATGCTCGTGCACGGCACTGTGGCAGTTCTCTCATTTGCCGTACTGCTTATCGCTGTATTTAGCAGTTAAAAAAACTAATGTCGCTATAATGATGAAAGGGACCAAAACTTCGGTCCCTTTTTCTGTCTATTGTTGTTGAAGAAGTAATATCCTGAATCGGTGGTTCATGAACATGCATATTAATGACATATAGCACCTAGTTCCTTCATTACTGTAAGACATTCGCAGTTCTTATTAGCGCATTGATAGTCATAATGGGTTGTCTCATTACAGGTGATGCCTGAAACTGCGTATCATGAATAAGAGAAGTCTTGACTTTTATGAGATAGGCATAATTATTTATACGAGAGAGCTCTCCGGATTTTTGTATCATTCACAGGAGGCATGAGATGACGAATGAGATGAAAAAAGCAGTTGCTGCATTCCTCACCATTGGTACGTTGGCTGTTTCGTGCCCGGCGCTTGCCCAGAACAGTGAGTTCAATTCGGGTGACGCAACGGCGGACAATGCACAGACCCTGGTCAGAGAGGGACGGGAAATCTTCCGCTTCGATACATACGGAGACGAGCAGTTCTGGGGCGGGAAGCTCAGGCTCCACGAAGCCATCGCGGGGCAGGGCCGGGGTGGCGTTGGAAACGGCCTTACGCCGACTACGGCGATCAACCTGGGGCTCAAGGTCGACGTGGATGCCCTCCCCCAGAACGTGGTGCAGGGGCTTCAATCGAATACGATCAACCTGAACGATCCGGCGACGACACTTGCCCTTCTCCAGGTCAATGCCGTAGTGGGCGTCAAAGGAAACTTCTCCCCTGAAGGAAGACTCTCATCGGTCGGATTTACCTGCGCCCTCTGCCACTCGACCGTGGACAACTCCCTTGCCTTCGGTATCGGCCACCGCCTCGACGGCTGGTCCAACCGCGATCTGGACGTAGGCAAGATCGTGGCGCTTGCACCCGACGTCTCCCCGTTCGTTCAGCTTTTGAGATCCTCCCCGGGGAACGAGGAAATCACACCCCAGCAAGTGCGCAATGTCCTCAGCTCCTGGGGACCTGGTAAATTCGACGCACAGCTGCTTCTGGACGGGAAAGCTTTCCGCCCCGACGGCGGACCGGCGGCAACGCTTATTCCGGATGCCTTCGGCATGGCCGGTGTAAACCTCCACACCTGGACCGGCGCATGGGGAACAGTCACCTACTGGAATGCATTCGTAGCGGCGCTTGAACTACAGGGGGTGGGAAACTTCTTCGACCCAAGGCTGGACGATCCGGCACAGTTTCCCGATATCGCCCCTCGTTTCCCGATAGCCGTTGCCAACAGGCTTGGGCACAAAAAGGTCGACCCCGCCAGCGACCTGATCACAAGCAAGCTGCCGGCCCTTCATTTTTACCAGCTGGCGATACCGGCGCCAAAACCCCAGCCGGGCGTGCATTTCAACGAGGATGCTGCGGAACGGGGGGACGCTCTGTTCAGCGGCAAGGCGAGATGTAACGAGTGCCATGTGGAACCGCTCTGGACCGAACCGGGATGGAATGCGCACCGGCCGCAGGAGATCGGGATCGACAGCTTCCAGGCGGAGCGGTCACCGGACCGGGTCTACAAGACCGCAAAGCTCTCAGGGCTCTACATCAGGGAGAACGGACTGTTCATGAAGCCGGAGAACAAAGGTAAATTCTTCCACGACGGAAGGTTCAGGACTCTGCTGGATGTGGTGAACCACTACAACAGCTTCTTCGGCCTGGCTCTTACCGAGGAGGAAAAACGTGACCTGGTGGAGTACCTGAAATCGATCTAGGTAATACGGCAGTCGGCCAAGCAGGGAGGCCAGGGACTGAGGCATGGGGTCCCTGGTCTTGAATTCACCGGAACAATGCCGTCATCTGCCGGTGCGGAACCCTCCGGCAAGCGCAGGATTCCCTAAGCGGGTTCGACGGTATGACGGCCACAACCGATAAGGCACAAACGGAGGGACAGTGAGAAATATCATACTGCCAAAAATCATCAGGATAGTAATGATGCTGGTAATTGTCGTTGCCGGATCAGGCGGGATCGGCAGTGGTGAGGCCACATCTGCCGAAGTGCTCAGTCAAAGCGGGAGAGTGTCGATTATCAGGTCGGGGAGTGCCTTCACGATTCAGGGGGACGGTATGGATGGCGTCGGGGGTGTGAGAATTTCGTTGAGCTACAACAGCTCCGAGCTCTCTTCCCCCTCCGTGACCGAGACCAGCTATAGCACCGGATCCCTCATGGCTGCCAACACTACCGTCCCTGGAAAGATCATCGTTGCAATCGTCCGTGCCACCCCCTTTTCGGGGAGTGGCCAGCTTGCGACGATCACCTTCGCATCACAAGCTGAGGGAGCTGCCGTCACGATAGACTCAGTGGAAATGTATGACGTTGACGGGAACCAGGTTCAGTAAGAGGCGCGTCTTCGTCTTTTCCTGAGATCATGGATATAAGGCTACGCCCTCTGATCCAGCCGCCGGAAATACTCTTCCCGGCACCAGTTCTCCACGTCCACCATGGCGCGAAAGGCCTCCGTAAAACCGGATCGGCCGATGGTGAAGACACCGTGGCCGTAGACGACAGCCTTGCCGGGGCCGCCGATCACCGGCGGCACCCGCTTGGCGAGCCCCCCTGCGCCGATCTCGCCGGCAACCACCGGAGTGTCTCCCAAAAGACGCACCTTCGGGCACTCCTTCCAGCAATCGGTAACGGAGCACCCCTCCTCTTGGCAGAGCATGCTCATGATCACCGCAAATTTCGGATGGCCGTGAAGAATGACACCGGCATCGGTCTGCTCATAAACACGCCTGTGCGCCGCCAGCTCGCTTGACGCCGTGATGCCGGTGGTGGAACTGTTGTCCATTGGGACCGGATCGATGCACCCCGCAAGCTCGTCCAGGCTCGCTGCGGTCTGTGAGATGTAGATCAGGTCGCCGCAACGGACGGAAATGTTGCCGAAGAAGGAATCGACAAGGCCGCGCTGGACCGTGTAGCGCCCCACCGTCGCAACCTCATTCAGGATCTCCTCCGCAGCAGTGAAGGGCCCGGGGCGAAAGCGTAGTCCGTCCGCCGACAGCGGGCGCAGCCACTCGACACGGAAGGCCTCGAACAGCCTCCGCTCCCCCGGTAGCATGAAGCCGTCCTTCAGCAGGTCCTGTAGGTACGCGACGAAGACGGAGTGAAAGACGGAGGAGTAGTTTATGTAGGCCTGCTCCACCGTCACGGCCCCTGTTGCAATGATTCCAACCCCCTCGACGATGATCCCTTTGCGAGTGCCGAGAAGCGCCGCAATCGCAGGAGCCGGGTCCTCCCCAGGGTCGCTCCGCCGCAAAAACGGGATGTCGTGGAGAAAGGTGCGGGTCTCGGTGTCGCGGGGGATAAGACGGCTTTCGCCCTGGGGAGCCCGGGCGACGAGGAGGTCGGCGAAAGGGAGCGAAGGCCGGGCTACCACAAGCCCGAGGCAGCTGAGGCGGGAAACCACCCTGCCTGCCAGTTGCGAGAGCCCGGTGTTGCCCTCCGTAAGCAGCACGTCATCCTGGGCGGCAAAGGCGATTTCTTCGGGGGATGCGGAGCGGTCGGCAATGAGCTTATCGTGGTATTTTTTTATCTGGTCGATCACAGATCACTCTTATTAACATTAAGTTGAGGTTGAGGAAGTACCTTAACCTCAACCTGTGAGCGCAGCGAACGAAAACCTCAACCTGCTTCCCTAGGGCTGCCGCACAAGAAAATCAGGATCAGCAAACGTCCCGTCATCCTTCAAGCCTCGAATCCGGTAGTACTTCCGGAGTTCCTCCTCGAACCGTTCCCTGTCGATAGTCGGGATGTCGATCCCTTCCCCGCTGGACCCCGGCTCAGTGAAAAAGCGTTCCGGCAGGAGATCGTCCTTCCGCCCAAAGCCGTTGTCACAGTTGTAGAAGCGTTCGGTGAGATAAATCCTCTCGCCGATCTCCTTGAGCGACTGCGGGCCGTACTCCATCCCCGTGGCAGCTGACAGAAGCTCTGAGTACTCCTCCAGAGTCGCTCCGAAGAAGGAGAATTTGCAGGCTACGAGGGAATCGATCGCGGCGTTGCTGTCCTCGGCGATCTTGATGATCCGGGCCTTCCCGGAGAAGGAGAAGCGGTCCGTGGCGACGGGCTTTCGCAGGATCTCGTGGGATATGGGATAGGCCCGCAAATGGCACCCCCCGCGGTTGCTCGTGCAGTAGGCAAGGGCCATACCGTAGGCCCCGCGCGGGTCGTAAGCAGGAAGTTCCAGAGACTTCACCGTCATGGAAAGGCCCGGCCGCCCAAGGCTTTCCATTGCCCTCCGGGAGCCTTCGGCAAGCAGGTCGCCATCACCGCGGCGGTGGGCGATGTCCTCCAGGAGACAGGCGATCTCCGCCGCAGCGGGAAACCTCCCTCGCGCTTCCCCCCAGGCGGAGAGGGTGACGGCGGCGGATATGGTGTCCATACCCAGCTCGTTGCAGAGGGTATTGGACCTGACGATCGAATTGAGGCTGCCGATGCCGTTGAGGGCGCCGAAATGGGAAACGGTTTCATATTCGGGAAGGTGCTCCCCCTGGGGAGTGCTCTTCTTGCACTGGATGGGGCAGCCGTAGCAGCCATCCTTGCGGGCGCCGAACTCCCTGCGGATGGCGGGCCCCGAGTAGTTCCCGGAATCGGGGAAAACAGTCTTCGAGAAGTTTTCCGTCGGAGCCATTCGCCGCTGCCGCATCAGATCGACAAGCGCTGGAGTTCCGTACTCGGCGATACCCAGCTCCCCGTAAATCACCGGAGAAGCCCTGAAGAGCCGCATCACGTCCTGCCTGGCGTGGTCGAACCGCTCCCGGTCGGCTATTGCCGTGCCTGTATCCCCGTCAACGGCGATGGCCTTGAGCCTCTTCCTCCCCATGAGAGCACCGAGCCCGCCTCGACCGACCGAGTTACCCTCCCCCATCATGATGTTGGCGAAAAGGACTCCGTTTTCCCCTGCAGGGCCTATGGCGGCAACGCTGCCGCGGCCGGAGAGCGCCGTTACGCTTTCGTGAACATTCTTACCCCAAAGGTTGTCGGCAGGTATCAGTTCAGCGCGATCCCCACTGATGGCAAGGACGACGGGTGCAGGACTCTCCCCGGTAACCCAGAGGGCATCAAGCCCCGCCCCTTTGAGCCGCCAGGCGAACCTCCCCCCTGCCGAGCAGTCGTAGACGGTGCCGGTGAGGGGAGAACGGCTCACGACGGCGAGGCGAGCCGCAGTGGGGGCAGGAGTGCCGCAGAGGGGACCGACGGCGAAGATGAGGGGCATCTCCGGGTCTAAGGGATCGAGGCGGTAACGCTCCCTGAGGAGTCTGACGCCGAGACCACGCCCGCCGAGATACGCATGGAGCAACTCTTCGGGAAGCTTCTCCCGCCGAATGCTTCCGGAAGAAAGATCCACCTTCAGGATGGTACCGGTCCAGCCATACATCATTTTTAAAAATACTCCTGAGCCTGGTCGGCAGGCCAATACTGTTGAAACGAACTGAGATCTGTAAGAAGCAGGTCGAGCCTGCATCTGTTCATCCAGGCTGATGGCGCTACAGGTACTCGGACTTCCCGCGGCGCTCCAGTTCCTCCACCACCTTCTTGACGTCCTGAGCCCGCTCGGCGTGGCATACCATCACGGCATCGTCCGTGTCGACAACAACCAGATCCTCGACACCCACGAAGGCGACCAGCTTTCCTCCGCCATAGGCAAGGCAGTTGCGGGAGTCCACGGAAACCTCCCCCGCGGCGTTGATGACGACATTCCCGGTTTCACCCGGCTCGATCACCTCAGGAAGCGCGCGCCAGCTCCCCACGTCGCTCCAGCCGAAATCGGCCGGAATCACCTCGACCTCCTGTGCCTTCTCCATCACGCCGTAGTCGATGGACTCGCTCCTGATATCCGGGTAGATCGCTTCGATCTGGGGCTTCAGGTCGGCCAGTTCCCACACGTCCCTGGAAAAATCGAGTTTGGCGAGGGCGGCATGAAGGTCGGGCATGTGCCGCTCGATCTCTTCCAGAATCACCTTCACCTGCCAGATGAACATGCCGCTGTTCCAGTAGAAGTTGCCGGCTTCGAGGAACTGCAGCGCCCGGTCGAGATTCGGCTTTTCGACGAAACGGACCACAGGGTAGGGCCCCTCCCCCCGCAGCTTCCTGTCGGCCTCGATGTAGCCGTATCCGGTCTCGGGGCGGTCGGGGGTGATGCCTAGAGTGACGAGATAGCCGTTGAGCGCCGTGCCTCGCGCTCGCGCAATGGTCGCTCGAAATTTATCCTCGTCCAGGATGTAGTGATCGGCGGGGAGGACCACCATGACGGCTTCCGTGTCGTGCCGACCGATGATGGCCGCGGCAAGCCCGATAGCCGGAGCGGTGTTCCGCCCAACCGGCTCCTCTATTATGTCCACCGGCACGCCGTGCACCCCTTCCAGCTGCGCCGCGGTCTCCCGTGCCTGGAGCGCGTTGGTGACAACCAGTATGCGCTTCGGATCAAGAGGTAGCACACGCTCGACCGTCCGCTGAAGCATCGATTTGCCGCCGAAGACGGACATGAGCTGTTTCGGGTGCTTCTTCCGGGACAGCGGCCAGAACCTCGTGCCGGAACCGCCGGCAAGGATGACGATGTACATGAACCCTCCTAGGAAAAAATATAAATTAAAGGGATGACGGAGACGCAGCCATTTCCATCCAAACGTGTTCGAGACTACGGTTATAGCACAGCACTTCCACACACGGCAACCGGAAGGCACAGCGGACAGCTGCGGAAGTTGCGGCGGGGCTAGCCGGTCTTCAGCTTTTGGAGGAACTGCCGTATCCGGTCGGCATTGGTGCCGGCATCGCTCCTGCCGACCCGGGATACCGAGCGTATGTCCACGAGGGACCGGTACCCCGCCGGGGTGATCCGGATAACCATATCGTCGATGAAGCCGAACCAGAAGGTGGTGTCGGTTGCTTCGATCCTTCCTTCTGCCGGAACCGTTGCCACTATCCGCCATCCCATTTTCCGGGCTGTCTCCAGCGCCCGCTGAAATGCCTGGTCCGGTGAAAGTTCGACTATCAGTGTTTTGATGTCGGGGTAGCCCCTCTGTTGCTGCTCCGCCACCCGAAGCCCCCCGTACTCCGGAGGATTGGAGGCCTGCTCGCGCAGTGGCAGAATCGCCACGAACGCGGGGGGGCGCACGACATCGGTGGTGATATCGTGAATGGGGGGAACGCTGGTCGCCTTCATGCGCCACTTTACCGGGACAGCAATGACGATAGCTCCCAGAACGAGTCCGGCAACGGAAACTACAACCCCCCGCAGAAGCCGCAGCTTTCCGCAGAGAATTGCGCCCGCAACGGCAACGATTGAGGAGAGTACACCAAGCCAGACCGACCAGTGGAGGATAGTGAACCCGGTACGGAAATGCCACAGGCCCAGTCGGCTTCCTGTCCCGGCTGAAATACCTGTGAGCAGGGAGACGATAGCAAGGGCAAGACCCGCAAGGGCAGTTCTCGCCGCCCTCTGCTCCCGGCGAACCTGGTCGTTTCCTCCACGCATTGCAGTCACCTCTTATAGCTCAGTTGATGCACTTCATCTGCTTCGTTTTTTCTTCGATAGAGAGGCAAAAATCCGCGCCATGCGCTACCCCCCCTCGACAACCTGTATGCGATTGACCACATTGTTTACCTGAAATACGTACCAGGCGTCGGCCTCGGCCATGTCACGCTCCCTCGGACGCTTCACTATGCCGTCCAGGGTCACCACATAATCCTTGCATCCGACCCGGATGTGAGAAGCGTCCACGAAGGGGTCCTTGCCCAGCACGAGCAGTACCGCATCGGCCAGTTCATAGTCGTTGTCTGCCATGGGAGGGTCCAACTCCAGACTGTTGATAACGTCACGAACCCCGGGCACCCACCACGCCAGCACCCCTGCGAGCCTCTTGTGAGAAATGCTTCCGGCCCTGCCGTTGAGTATGACGACGCCGCCGGTTACCTCTACCTCCAGGACGCCCCCCGCTCTCGACACATCCCGGCGCACTTCCCATGCCTCCTTGACCAGGGTTCGGACCGTGTATTCGCGCAACGCCAGGTCCTGCATGAAGGAATCACAGACATGATCCCTGATTGCTCCATCCTCCATCGGCTCCGCCTGAGCCAGCCGCAGCCGGTCGACGATACCTTCGACCCCTCTGACCGCAGCAGTTACGTGGAGAGCCATCTTCTTGGCGATTATGCTCTCCACCTCCCCTTCCAGAATGACGGCTCCCCCTTCGAAAGTGATGTTTATGGGGTTACGGTGGGGATTTACCCGCGACTCCCGCTCCAGGGCTGCCCTGATCTCCTTCACTACAGGATTGTTGTTGCCGGCCATATTCCCCCCTTGCTGCAGATGGTTTGGTCCAGCCGCCCGAAGTCTCATTCATGACGTGCCCGGGTTATAGAAATTGTAGCATGCCGCTGAAGGATGTCAGCCGGTGCTTCTTCGGCAGAGAGCGGAGCGGTCACAAAGGTTGAAGGAGGCGGAAGGTCATTGCGGGAGGATAAACGTGGTGGATGGAGGACGATCCCAGCCGGGTGCCCCGGAGGCACTCCCCGGCTGGGTAACGTGGAAAGGTGGCTACTCGGCAGCGATTGCGAGGGTGGAACCTTCCTCGGGAAGGGGGAGAGCAAGTGGCTTCGGACTGCAGCGCTGGTAGTCGTCATCTATGCGCACGATATCGTCCTCACCAAGATATTCCCCGCTCTGCACCTCTATGATGATGAGTGGGATGACCCCGGGATTTTCAAGCCTGTGAGTTGTGCCCATGGGAATGAACGTCGATTCGTTGATATTGTAGATCGCTTCCCTGTCGCCACAGGTAACCTTGGCAGTACCGGAGACAACAATCCAGTGCTCGCTCCTGTGATGATGCATCTGCAGCGACAGCCGCTGCCCCGGATGCACTTCGATCCGCTTGATCTTGTAGTTCTTGTTCTCCTCGAGAACGGTGTACGTTCCCCAGGGCCGCTCACCCCGTTCCATGATGTGCCTCCTCGATTCGTTGTTGAAAAAACATTCATCTCGCCGCCGTCCTCGAAAGCCGCCGTGTGCGGCGTAGCGCTGTTCATGCCCCAGAGGGTACTACGCCTCCGTGCGGTTTTCTGCGGGTGTGACGATCTGACTGTTTTTGAACAACCTGAGTTTTTCAACTATTAAAGATGTGCCCAAAGGTCCTTCCTCTCCTGAAGGTAGCAGCGCAATGCATCCCGCCACGGCTGCGGCTCGAACCCGGTGTCCCGGATGAGCTTGCCGTTGTCGAGCACCGAGAAGAGAGGCCTTGGGGCGGGGCGGTTCAGCTCCTTCGTGCTCATTGAGTTCACGGTCATGGGGACTCCAGCTTCCTCGAAAATCGCCCTGGCGAACTCGTTCCACGAACAGGTCCCGGAATTGGTTGCATGGTAGATGCCGTGACATCCTTTGGCAACAAGCGCTCCGATGGCACGCGCAAGGTCCTTGGTCCATGTGGGGGAACCGATCTGGTCGTCCACCACCGAAACCTCCTTCTTCTCGGAGGCAATTCGCAGCATGGTCTCCACGAAGTTCTTGCCGTGAACACCGTAGAGCCACTGAGTCCGCACCACGAGCCACTCGGGGGCGAGCTGCGCGTTTAGCTCTCCCGCCAGCTTCGATTCACCGTAGACGCTGATGGGCCTGGGAATGTCCTCTTCGATGTAGGGAGTTCCTTTTCCGCCGTCAAAGACGTAGTCTGTGCTCACCTGCACGAGCTTGGCGCCGGCTTCCCCGGCAGCCATCGAAAGATAGGCAACCCCTTCGCCATTCACCTCCACTGCACGGTCCCGCTCGCTCTCGCAGCCGTCAACGTCGGTGTAGGCGGCTGCATTGATGATGACCCGGGGCTTCACCGTAAGAATTACCCGCCGCACCGATTCAGGGGAGGTGATGTCGATTTCATCGATATCCAACCCGCGCGCCTCACCCTGGAATACCCGCATGAGGTCCCGTCCCAGCATTCCGTTCGCTCCGACGACGAGTATCATGCTTCACCCCGCTCGCCGTACTGGCGGTCGTAGTAGTCACGGTAGGCGCCAGAGGTCACTTCCGCCACCCACTCCTGGTTCGCCAGGTACCAGTCGATTGTCTCGGCTATTCCCTGCTCGAAGGTGTACGCGGGCTCCCATCCCAGTTCGCGCTTGATCTTTCCCGCATCGATGGCATAGCGGCGGTCATGCCCGGGCCGGTCCTTTACGAAGGTGATGAGGGAACGGCTCTCCCCGGCCCCCCGGCCCAGTCGCTGGTCCAGGAGATCGCAGACCAGATTGACGATATCGATGTTCTTCCACTCGTTGTGGCCGCCGATATTGTAGACTTCCCCCGGTTTGCCCTTTTTGAGGACCGTTTCCACCGCTCTGGCGTGGTCTTGCACGTGGAGCCAGTCACGAACGTTGAGTCCGTCGCCGTAGACGGGAAGCGGGCGCCGCGCAAGTATGTTATGAATCATCAATGGTATCAGCTTTTCCGGGAAATGAAAGGGTCCGTAGTTGTTCGAGCAGCGGGTAGTGAGCGCCGGGAATCCGTAGGTTTCGTGATATGCCCGGACGAGCAGGTCTCCCCCCGCCTTGCTGGCGGAGTAGGGAGAATTTGCGGCAAGCGGGGTCTCTTCCGTGAAGAAGCCGGTCGGGCCGAGGCTGCCGTACACCTCGTCGGTGGAAACCTGGAGATAGCGGAACGGTTCGCCTCCGCGCGCATCCCGATGTTTCCGGCTCTCCTCCAGAAGCACCTGGGTGCCCAGCACGTTGGTTCTCACGAAGATCTCGGGGCCGGTGATGGACCTGTCGACGTGGGATTCGGCAGCGAAGTGGACGACGGCGTCGATATTCTCCTCGGCGAGGATACTGGCGACGAGGGAAGCATCGCAGATATCCCCCCGAACGAAGCGGTAGGAGGGATCCTTCTCAACCCCCGCCAGGTTCTTCAGGTTTCCGGCATAGGTAAGTACGTCGAGATTGACCACGCGGCATCCGGGGTTGCCCGCCATGAAGCTGTGAATGAAGTTGGACCCGATAAAGCCGGCGCCACCGGTGACCAGCAGGGCTCTCGGAGTAAAGGTGTCGGTCATGGACGCTCCTCAATATGAAATAGCTGTTGAAAATCAAGGTTGTTCAAAAATAGACATATCGTCGCACCCGCAGAAAGCCCCACGGAGGCGTAGCCGTGCTACGCCGCACACGGCGGCTTTCGAGGACGGCGGCGAGATGGCTGTTTTTCAACAACCTCCTAAAATATCAGAATGCCTTTACCGGACCGACGGCGCCTATCCCCGATAGGGTGAAGCCGACCAGGAATTCCCGGTTGTCGGGGCGGTCGCGGAAGGAAAAGGTCAGGCTCCAGCACTGGCGCTTGAACTCCACAGTGTAAAGCGATTCGAGAAACCCTGCTCTGTCGAAGGAGTAGCGCCCAGTGTAGTTGAAAAGTAAGGGTTTTACAAGGGCGACCCCCAGCCTCCCCTCCAGGTATTCGACAACTCCCCGGGCCGTCCGGTAGCCGATTCCGGCCATGTTTCCCTCCCCGTCGTTTACCTCACCGGCTACGGCAGCCGTGGAAAACGATAAACGGTACGGGTCGAAACGGCTGTCGGCTGAGAGGGAAAGCTGCTTCACCGGGGTGAACCGCGATTCGATCCGGATGTCCGTCCAGGGCCTGGCCGGATCGGTGAGCGTCAGGAGGTCGCGCCGTGAGCCGCTCAGTTCGTACCCCTGGCTTAGCCGCAGGTAGGCAAGCTCCCGGTACTCGGGAAGATCCCCTCCGCCGATCCTGCCGGTGAAGAAGTTGCTGATCCCCCATGTCGCCATGCTCTGCCCGACCACCCGGTCGTTGAAGTCGAAGAAGGGGAGTCCTTCCTGGTTCTTGCTATCCACGAACCGGTAGCCTAGTTCCGGAATCAGGGTATGCCTCACCCGTTCGACAGCGCCCCAACGGGGCTCGTACACCCGCTCCAGGGTAGTAGTGGCGACAGCGCCAGCATCTGCGATACCGGAACTTCGAAAACCGGCATCCCCTTCGGACGAAGAGTCGTACAGCCGTTGCCTGTATCCCCCCCAGAGCATCAGCGCACCTCCGGGAATGGGAGCACGATGGGAGAGAACCGGATGAAGGTCGATCCGCCGCCCCTGCCCCCCTTCCTCCCGGTAGAAATTGACGAAGGAAGCATCGAGGCCGAAGGAAAGGGGGAGTACGGGGAGCTGCCGCTCAAGGAGCGTATAGGTGATGGACGGAAGCCGCTGCAGGGTAAGCCGGTTGTTGGGCGCCTCCAGATCCTGAACATAGCGGACTTCTCCCGCAAGCACGCTGTTTTCCCAGGTTTTGGTGAGGGAAACGGACGAGTCGAGGAGCTGCCGGTTGTATATTCCGGTATCGGTGGAAAAATCCCGGTAGAAATCGCGGTCGGTAACGACAGCGATGTCCCCCTTGGCGTAGAGCGTATCGGAGAAAAATTCCCGGTGCTTCGCCTCCAGGTCCCCGCGGAAGCGGCTACGGTCGGTGTCGTATATGCCGTACCCCCTCGCCTGGCCGTCGCTCCCCTGCCTGCGGATATAGCGGTAATCGGCACCGGTTCCCACTCCGCGTCTGGTCTGGAGGTCGAGGTTGAAGGTAACGTCCTGGCTGGGAGAGATCGCCCAGTAGTAGGGAAGGTCCAGGTAAAACCCTTTCTTGGTCGAGCTTCCGATGCGGGGAAAGAGGAATCCGGACTGCCGTTCGGTTTTAACGGGAAAGATCAGATATGGGAAGTAGAAGACGGGGAAGTCTTTGATGTAGAAGATCGCATCCCGTGCGGTGGCGTACTCTTCGAGAGTGACATCGAGTCGCTTGGCCGAAAAGCTCCAGCTCGGGTCGTCGCCGTCGCAGGTAGTGAAGGACCCACTTTCCATCCGGTAATCTTCCGGACCTGTCCGGGCGAGTCTTCCGGCACGGAGGTGGAAATTGTTCCGGGGCACGAAGAGGTCGCCGTTGATCACTTCCCCCTCTCCCGTAACGATATCGATGGCGAGACGGTCGCTCCTGAGCACATCGCCCTCCTTCACGAGCGTCACGCCCCCCTCCGCCAGCGCTTGGTTCTTCTGCTGGTCGACGGATGCCCGGTCCGCGGTAAGGGTCGCGTCCTCCCAGTCGATCCGCACGTTCCCCTCCGCCAGGTAGGTTGACGTGGCGCGGTCGTGGGAGAGGGAGTCGGCGGTGATCTTGACTGGTCCGGCACCGGAGAGATCTTCCGCGGCGGCGATCCCGGCCAGAGCAAGGATCAGCAGCGGTATGAGAGTAAAACCATGGCGCACCAGACGGCTCCAAGAGAGTAATTGTCGAAGGCGGCCGGAGGAAAACCGGCCGGCGGAATCAAGCCGTATTCCCGCTCCGGTGAAGATGGAGCTGTCAGGACAGCCTGATAGTTTGACCAGTGAGCCGTGGAGTCGCAAGAGGCCCCCCGGCGAAGGGACTTCCAGCAGATGCCTCCGGAGTCAACCCCGGATCGGCTGGAATTTTGCCCCCGTGAGAGACGCTCGGGCTTCCCCTACGGTAAAGAGGGATCCGCAGACGAGAACCAGATCGTCCGGAGAAGCGGCGCGGCAGGCCTGGTCAAGCCCCTCCGAAACCCCTCCAGCATTGCGGCAGTTGGCGCCGCGGCTGCGGCAGAGCGCAGCGAGACCCGCCGATGGAAGCGCCCTCTCCAGAGCAGGGGCCACTGCATAGACTTCGTAAGCAAGCGGCAGGATCGGAGCTATCAGTTCAGCGTCCTTGTCCCCCATGACCCCCGTCACTAAAAAGAGCCTGCGCCGGGGGATGTAGGTGAGGGATTCGGCAAGCGCCTCGGCGCCGGCAGGGTTGTGTGCCCCGTCCAGCAGCACGCGGACCCCTTCACGAAGGAAGAGCTCCATACGCCCCGGCCAGCTTGCATGTTCAATCCCCGAACGCAATGCCTCCTCGTCCAACGGGAAACCGATGCCGCCGAGGATCTCTGCGGCAGCAAGCGCACAGGCCGCATTGCCGGACTGATACCTCCCGCCTATCCCCGGAATCAGCCCTTGGAGGGAGGCTGACAGACCGCGGTAACCGAGGGAACTGCCGTCCCAGGAAGCCGCAAAATCATCGCCGAAGCGATAGCAGGAGCTTGCCGAAGCGAGACAGGAGCGCTCGATCACCTCCAGCGCTTCCGGCTGCTGCGCGGCTGCTACTACCGGACGCCCCGGCTTGATGATCCCCGCCTTCTCCCCGGCAATAGCAGCGAGCGTATTCCCCAGATATTCAGCATGGTCGATGCTGATGGGGGTGATGACTGACAGGACACCGTCGGCGACGTTGGTGGCGTCGGCTCCCCCCCCCATTCCAGCCTCGATCACCGCCGCCTCGACACTCTGCTCCGCGAAGTGGAGATATGCCATGGCCGTTACAAGCTCGAAGAAGGTTGCTTCCGGCGGAGCCGCCTCAAGGACCCTTTGTGCGACTGCGACAACCGCATCCTGGGTTATTTCCGCGCCGTCTATACGGAATCGCTCAGTAAAGCTGACGAGGTGGGGAGATGTGAACAGCCCTGCCCGGACTCCGCCACATCGGAGGATGGAAGCCAGGAAGGCTGCTGTCGAGCCCTTGCCGTTAGTGCCGGCAATGTGTATTACGCGTAGCTGCTGGTGGGGGTCACCGAGCCGCCGAAGGAGGAGACGGACCCTCTCCAGCCCGGGCTTTATGCCGAATCGCCCCCTGCTGAATATATGTGCAAGGGTCTCCTGATAGTCCATGACAGGCGGGGATTATAGGGAATGGGGGGGGAAAAGTCCACCAAATTGGGCGGGGGAGGCGACGCCATATTCGCGCCCTTCCGCCGCCGGCTTCTCCTCAGGCTCCTCGACGTAGCGTTGCTACGCCTGCGGGCCATCGGTCGTCGCCGACGACGGAATCATCGCGAATCTGGCGCCGCTTTAACCTTTGCGAAAGATGTGACCTTACGCTGTTTTAACCTCAGGTTGCTCAAAAGCAGCCAGATCGTCGCACCCGCAGAAAGCCCCGCGGAGGCGTAGCCGCGCTACGCCGCACAAGGCGGCTTTCGAGGACGGCGGCGAGATGGCTGCTTTTCAGCAACCTCTAACAGGCGTGGCAGAGCATCTTGAGGATCTGCGACAACCTCTCCTTCATGTCTTTCCTGTCCACGATGACATCTACCATCCCGTGGTCGAGGAGGTACTCGGCGCGCTGGAAACCTTCCGGGAGTTTCTGACGGATGGTCTGCTCGATGACGCGGGGGCCTGCAAAACCTATGAGCGCCTTCGGCTCCGCCATGTTGATGTCTCCAAGCATGGCGAAGCTGGCGGTTACACCTCCGGTGGTCGGGTCGGTCAGGATGGAAACGAACGGAAGTCCCTTCCGGCGCAGTTTAGCCAGAGCGGCGGAAGTCTTGGCCATCTGCATGAGAGAGAGAATGCTCTCCTGCATCCTCGCCCCTCCGGATGCGGATACGACGATGACGGGCGTGTTTTCCTCAACGCCCCGCTCGATGGCACGTGTGATCTTCTCCCCTACGACGCTGCCCATGCTTCCCCCCATGAAGGAAAAATCGAAGACAGAGATATGCACCGGGGTTCCGTCCACAGCACCGGAGCCGCAGATGACCGCGTCCTTTGAGCCTCCCTTGGCGACGGCAGCATCTATCCGGTCCTGGTAGCTCTTGGAGTCCTTGAACTTCAGAAAATCCACCGACACCATCCCGGCGTCATGCTCTACAAAGCTACCTTCGTCCAGGAGCAGCTCCAGCCTTTTTCGCGCGGAGATGCGAAAGTGGAAATTGCACGTCGGGCAGACGTTCAGGTTCTTTTCCAGCTCTTTGGTATAGAGGGTGGCGTTGCAGTTCGAGCACTTGGTCCACAGTCCTTCCGGAACCCGGACCTTCTTCCCTTCCGCCTGTAGAAGCGGAGCCTTTTCTCTTCTGAACCATGCCATGTCTTTTATAACCTCAGTGGAACGATTTTAGCCTCAATAAACCCGTCTATTACCGGAAAAGGATGGTAGTGTCAATTCATTTCACCCTACCCTCAGGCGCGTCGGCCGTCCGTGCAATCCCCTCCTTCAACCCCCTCACAAAGACGGCAAGCCTTGAACTCAGCTCATCTCCATGGAATTCCTCGAACAGCTTCACGATGGCGCTTCCCACCACAACGCCGTCCGCAACTTTCGCGACCTGCGCTGCCTGCTCAGGAGAGGAGATTCCGAAACCGACGGCGACCGGCAGCTTCAGTTGCCCGCGTATCTCGGCGACACGTTCGAACACAGAGGCGTCCACCGAGCTCCTTGCTCCCGTGACCCCGGTGACCGACACGTAGTAGACGAAGCCGCTGCCGAAACGCCGGACCTGGGCAATCCTCCCGGCGTTTGCCGTCGGGGTCAGGAGAAATACCGTATCGAGCCCCGCCTCCTTAGCCTTAGCCTTGAAGACTTCCGCTTCCTCGGGAGGAAGATCAACAAGGAGGACACCGTCGACACCCGCCGCAACGGCATCTGTGGCAAACCTATCCTGGCCGTAGAGGAAAATGGGATTATAGTACCCCATAAGCACCAAGGGGACCTGGGAATGACGGCGAACCCGTTTCACCATCTCCAGTATGTCCGGGAGAGTCGTCCCGGAAGCGAGGGCACGCTCGGAAGATTTCTGGATAGTCGGTCCATCAGCCATCGGGTCGGAGAACGGGATCCCCAGCTCGATTACGTCAGCCCCTGCTTCAGCCAGTATGGGGATCAGCTTTTCGGTGACGGCGAGATCGGGGTCTCCTGCCGTTATGAATGTAACTAGCGCCTTCTCTCCGCTCTTCTTCAGACGGGCAAAGGTTTCACTTAATCTTCCCACATGACCTCCGTTCGTTCTTCCAGCAATAAGAAGGACTGGCGATTCTTAGAGATTTGTTCAGTTTTGTTTTAGCTTTCTGAAAGCCTGCCGAGATGAGACGGAGAGGGGTTGGGTGGAAGGTGGGAGGCCGTAGGGGCGGGATACGCTTCCGCGGAACGACCTTCCTGCGAGCCTGCCTCAGGTCTTGAAAACGCCCATCTCCCGCTGCATGACCTCCGCCTGCTCCAGGAGGTTGCCGACTGCCCGGTTCAGAACCGCAGTGGCATCCAGATTTATCGTAGTGGACTGCTCTATGTCTTTCATGGCAACGACGATCTGGCTGCTCCCCCTGCTCTGCTCGTCGCACGCCATCTTGATCTGCTGGATCATCCGGGTTATGTCTTCCGTCGATCTCGCGACAAAGCTGCCTGCGTTGCTCTGCTCCCGTGTGGAGATCCGCACCTTCGTCGTGAGCTGTTTCATGCGCTCCACGGAGGCAGTGATCATTTCGCTCCCCTGCCCCTGCTCCCGCGTCGCCTTTGCGATCTGCTCCACCATGTCGGATACCCGCTCCATGGCGAACCTGATGACCTGGCTGCCGCGGGACTGCTCCACGGTTGCCCGGGCTATCTCCGCCATCCGCTCCGTTGACTTTTCGACCCCGGTCACGATCTTGATGAGGGCTTCTCCCGACTTCTGGGATAGAAGTTCACCACCCGCGATGGTCTTTTCCGATTCGTTGATGGCCTCCACCGCACGGATCGTCTCGTCCTGAACACCTTTTATGACCAGGGCTATCTCACGGATCGAGCTGCTTGTACGCTCCGCCAGCTCTTTTATCTCGTCGGCGACAACGGCGAACCCCTTGCCGTGTTCACCTGCCTGTGAAGCGATGATTGCAGCGTTGAGGGCCAGAAGATTCGTCTGCTCCGCTACTTCGTCGATCACGGAAAGGATGGTACCGATATCCTCGGCCTTGGCAGACAATGATTCTATGGCCTCGGACGCAATGCGGGAGGAGCGCTTTATCTCCCCCATCCCGAGGATGGCGGCCTCCACCGCCTGTCTTCCCTCCTCCGCGTCCCGACGTGCCTCCTCCGAAATCTCGGCTGTTTCCTTGGCGCTCATCTCCACCTGCTTGATGGAGTTGTCCATCTGCATGATAGAAGAAGCGGTAGTGTTGGAAGCATCCATGAGGGTGATGACGCCTTTATCGACCTGCTTGATGGATGCAGCCATCTCGATTATGGAGGAGCTCACCTCTTCGACCGCCATGGTCAGGTTCTCCATGTTCTGAGCTACCTCATCTATGCTAGCCGCCATTTCGAGAATGGAAGAAGAGCTTTCCGATGTGGACTGCGACAGCAGTTCCACCCCTTTAGCAACTCCGATAATGGATTCGTTTATGTCCGATACTGCAGCGGAAGTTTTGCCGATGCTATCCGCCTGGAGGTTCGCCGACGAGGAAACCTGCTTCGACGCATCGGCAATTCCCGCGGAGATCGACGTGAGCTCCCCGGCAGAAGCGTTGACTTTCCCGATCCCTTCTCCGAGACGGGCTACCATCGTGTTGTAATCCGCGGCGAGGACACCGAGTTCATCGGTTGAATCGACACTCAGCCGGGTTCTCAGATCTCCCTCTGCCCCCTGGTTGATGGCCTGAGCCATGGTGCTGATCCGCTTAACGAGATTGCGAGTCGTGAAGAGGCCGAGAGCGAGGCCCAGGATGACCGCAGCGATGATCACCGCGGTGAAGGTGAGGCCGGAGGTGCTCTGAATCCACTCTATTTCTTTGTTTGCATCGGTGATCTTTGTTCCTACGGCGATCAGGAGGTCGTCCACCGCCTCCTTCGCCTTGTCGCTGACCTCGTCGAGGCGCTCGCCCGCAAGGCGCTCCACATCCGATCCGGCACGCTTCGCCGCCAGAAGCTGCCCGGCTACTTCTTCGAAGGATGACCAGTGGGAAAGGGCGGCAATGGTCCGTTTTTCGATATCGCTTCCGGGGGAAGCCGGCTTGATCCCCAGCTTATCGTTCCCTTTGAGGATATATCCGCACTGGCTTTTGAAAAGCTCACTTTTGACCTCATAATCTTCGGCGTACTCCTCGAGTTTTTCGGCATTGCCGATCACCGCCGCCTGGAGGAGCGACACACGACAATCCTTCTGCGTCACGATCATGTGGAGGATGAGCTTCTGCTGGCTCGCCAGGTTCTTCAGCATGTTCTGGGTCCGATCCGCAACCCGGTTCATGCTGATTACGCCATATGCGCCGGTGATCCCGACGATGAGCGCCATGATCATGAACGATCCGATAAGCCGGACCCCTAACTTCGAGTTTCGCACCATCTTTTTTCTCCGTTCACCGGCAGGGTGGATCGTCACCGTCGCCGGCTCGCCACAAAAAAAGAGGACGGTGCTGCAGATGAACCGCACGCACCGTTGCCCCCTTCGGGCGTATGTTTTATAGCAGAACAGTCAGTGATTCACAAGTGAAACCGGCGCATTAGCGCCTATTGACGCAGCTTCGCCAGCGAAAACATCACTGGACAAAGGAGAACTCCGCTTCGTAAAACTCCAGGAGCTTTTTGATCTTGGGCGGAGGCTCTCCCTTGGTGAACAGCATGATCGGACTCGATATCAGGGGTATATCCGGGACATTAATGCTCGCATTCACAAAGCCTTGAGGATCTATCCCCACGGCACCCGGAACGGATGCGACCTTGTCCCTGATGCTCAGGTAGTCGGTGACTTTCAGCGCAGCAGAAGACACCGGCTCCCCATCCAGAACCTCCCTTACGAACTGGGAATTCTGCCCGACAGTGTCCGTCCCCCACACGACGGTGACAGGCTCGTCGGCTCCTCCCAGCTCTTTCCAGTTGGTGATCCTGCCGGAGAAGAGGTCCCGCAGCTGAGACCTGTCGAGGGCGGAAATCCGGTTCGCCTTGTTGACCATGACCACGAGGCGATTCTGCGCGACCTCCATGCTCCTGAATGCGGAAGCGTCAAGCTTGATTCCGTCCCGGGCGCCGTTCTGCACGAGGTCCCTCAACGAATGCGCGGCCGTTGCCGCATCGGCTTTCTCCTCCTGAAGCGTGACAAGCGCCTTAACCGCATTCATCGGCTTAAGTGTAAGGACTATTCCGGTGTTCTTCTCGAAATCCTCCTTCATTGGGGCGAAAACGTGTGCGATGGCCGCCCCTCCCCCTGCAATCACTATCTCCTCGGCCCGGCCAGAAAACGGCCAGGCGGTCAACAGGAGAAAAAATATCCACGCAGCTTTATTCATAAGATCCTCCTTTGCTCAGACCGTTATTCAGCGCGCCGCCTGGTCAAGCAGATAATTCATCAGATCCACCGTGGCCTTGACCTCCTGCTTGTTCATGTTGGAGTCAGGCTTGCGCATCATCTTTATGCCGTACATCTTGGTCGCGTTCCGGTCGAAGGGCTGTGAAGTGATGGGAGCAATTCCGGTAGTTATTGCCACGACCGTGCGTTCCATAGTGTGGCATTTCACACACTTGATCCTCAGGATATCGAAGTTGGTCCTCATTGCGGGAGGGAAGCCGGAGGGATCGAAATTGAGGGTATCCCCCCGTCCCACAGTCTTGACACCCGCATGCGAAGGTGCGGCAGCCATGAGGGCTGCGATGACTGCTATCAGAATTGATTTCCTCATGTTTCCCTCCCGGTCTCCGCCGCGAGATCGGCAATATCGGCTAGAACAAAGCCTGAAGCTGGAACCTGAACGACTGGTTCATTCATATGTGCTCCTTCAAGATCATGTTTTAAGGCTTCATATCGTCCCCACCCTCCGGGGTCTTTAGCAAAACGCGCAAGGCCACCTCTGAGGCCCGACGTAGTTTCACACTAAAGATTGAATGGTGGCGGTCGATACGATGAACCAACGTTATGTGCCGGTGTAGAAACGAAGGAGTGTGAATATATGCTAAAGAAAAAGCTGACTTTCAAGGTACTCGCGATTCTTGGAGCCACCCTCACCATCGGATTCGTTTCCCTCGGGGCCATCTCGATCTGGCTCCAGTGGAACGCAACCATGAAGCTCGAGCGGAACCAGACCCGGAACGTCGCAGCGATCATCCTCAAGGATATTGACGAATACATGATGAAGGGGGACTCCAAAGAGGTCAGCCGCTATATAAGGGAAGCTAAAGAAAGAAAGTTCCTCCTGGACCTGAAAATAACGGACGCCGATGGGAAGGAGACCGAAAAGGAGGCCGGAGCACCCATTCCCTCCGTCAAACAGGCATTCGAGAAGGGGCAGCCCGTGGAGTTCGAAACAGTAGCGAACGGCGTACACACCCTCAACATGGCTGTTCCGCTGCTGAACGAACAGCGGTGCCAGTCATGCCACGACTCCGGCCCCAGGTACCTGGGCGGTCTCCTACTCACCACATCGATCCAGGAAGGGTATGACAGCTCTCGGAAGCTTACACTTGCGCTCGTGGCAGCGGGAGTGACTGCATTCCTGCTGCTGCTCGTAACCATGTACCTGTTCTTCAGCAGGGCGATAATTCGGCACATCCTCCACTTCTCCTCCACAGTAGATGAACTGGCGAGCGGCGGTGGCGACCTGACGAAGAAGCTGGATCATTCTTCTGACGATGAAATAGGGAGCCTGGCGGATGGTATAAACCGGCTGATGGAAAAGATGCACGACATGGTTTCCCGCATAGCGCAGACCGCCACCGACCTTTCCGCCGCGGCCGGTCAACTTTCGGCCACCTCTGGAAAGATGGTTGAGGGGATCGGCGACGCAGTGACCCAGACCGGCACGGTAGCCACTGCAAGCGAGGAGATGGCTGCCACCTCGTGCGAAATAGCCGAGAACTGCCTCAATGCCGCCGAGGAATCCAAGGTGGCAACGGAATCTGCCCAGGCAGGAACCGCAGTGGTCGAAAAGACCGTAGCGGTAATGAACCAGATCGCCGGGAAGGTCAAGCAGTCCGCTTCCACCATCGAGGTCCTTGGAAAGCGTTCGGACCATATCGGCGAGATAATAGGGACCATAGAGGATATAGCCGATCAAACCAACCTGCTCGCCCTGAATGCTGCAATAGAAGCGGCTCGCGCCGGAGAGCAGGGACGCGGCTTCGCCGTGGTGGCGGACGAAGTGCGCGCCCTGGCGGAACGTACGACCAAAGCGACAAGAGAAATAGGCGAGATGATCAAAACCATCCAGCTCGACACAAAGAGCGCGGTCAATACCATGGAAGAGGGTGTGCGGGAAGTGGAAAAAGGGACCGAAGAGGCCGGCAGATCAGGGGATGCTCTTCGTGAAATCCTCGACAAGATCAATTCGGTCACCATGCAGGTAAACCAGATCGCAACCGCAGCGGAGCAGCAGAATTCGACCACGAGCGAGATCAGCAGCAACATCCACATGATCACGAACGTCGTCCAGGAAACCTCACGGGGCGCCCAGGAAACCGCCGCAGCTGCAACCAGGCTGACCGAGCTGTCGGAAGACCTTCAGCAGCAGGTAGGGCGGTTCAAGCTGCGTGCATGACGGGCAGAACACTCATAAAAAAAGCCCTTCTAAGGGCTTTTTTTTATGAACGACAGGTGGCGCTGGCGATTCTCTCAGCGGCGGAAGACCAGCGCCGCGCCCGCCAGGAGAAGAAGCATTCCCGCAAGCCGTTTAAGATCGAAGGGAACCTGCTTGAGCCCGAAAAGCCCGAAATGATCGAGAAGTATGCCGGTCATCAACTGCGCGGCTATGGTGGCGGCCATCGCCGCTGCGGTACCGATCCTGGGCACTGCAACTATGGTAGTCGAAACGAACAGCGCCCCCAGGAGCCCTCCGGTCCACTCCCACCACAGTGCCCCGCCGGCTCCGCGAAAGCCGACCCTGCCGGAAACGAGGACCACCAGCAGCAGTGCAACCGTACCGACGGCGAAGGAGATGCAGGCACTCTCCAGGATCCCCACCTTCTGCGCCAGCCGCGCGTTTATGGAAGGCTGCAGTGCAACCGTTATTCCCGCACAGAACATCATCAGCATGAACATCAGGGTCGGCATGTACCCTCCTCCTTTTTCAGTTCCAGCTCTTCCCAGCGATCGTAGCGTTCCGAGAGCAGCCGCTGAACCTCATCGTAATCGCTGGAAAGTGCACCGATCCCACCCGGAAACCCTTCATACCCCGAAGGATCGGCCAGCATCCGTTCTACTTCCGCCTTCCGCCCCTCCAGCTCGGCTATCTCCGCTTCGACCCGCTCCAGTTCAAGCCGCTCCGCGTAGGTAAGCCCGCGCTTCGGCTTCTGTTTCTCTTCTCGGCGGGCCTGAGGCGCAGATTTTCCCGATACGGGCTGCGGTTGCTCTTCCTCGTCTTTCAGTTGCCGGTACAGAGTATAGTTCCCCTCGTAGAACGTAGCTCGTCCCCCCTGCCCGAACGCGAGAATCCCGGTGGCTACCTTGTCCAGAAAAAACCGGTCATGGGTCACTACCAGGACACAGCCGGGGAAGTCGGTCAGGGCTGCATCGAGGAGCTGCAGGGTCGGGATGTCGAGATCGTTGGTGGGCTCGTCGAGGATGAGGAGGTTCGCCTCCTCCAGCATAAGCCTGGCAAGGATCAGCCGGCTCTTCTCTCCACCCGAAAGCGTACCTATTTTCCGCCGGCGGTCGTCGGGCCGGAAGAGGAAGTCCTCAAGGTAGCCGATTTTGTGGCGCCGCTCGCCGCGAACAGTGACATAGTCACCATCGCCGAAGAAATCGTAGATGGTGGCCTCCGGATCGAGAAGCGCACGCTGCTGGTCGAAATAGGCTATACGGGTCTTCTTCCCCAGCACCACCTTCCCCGAATCGGGCAGCTCCTCACCGATGACCATACGCAGCAGGGTCGTTTTCCCGCAGCCGTTGGGGCCGATGATGCCGACCCTGTCCCCCCGTTTCATGCCGAAAGTCAGTCCCTCCACCAGGACCTTCTCCCCGTACCCTTTTCTCACGTCGGCAAGCTCCAGGATCGTGCCTCCCAGCTCCGCCTCGCCGCCGAAGTCGAGCCTGGTTTCCCTTCGTGTGACCCGCACGGCCTTATCCTGCAACTGCTGATAACGGTCGATGCGTGCTTTCTGTTTCGTCGTGCGAGCCTTGGCGCCGCGCCGGATCCAGGCTGTCTCGATGCGCAGGAGGTTGAGGAGCCGCGATTCGGCGCGCGCCTCCTGGGCAAGCTGGGCCTCCTTTCCCTCCAGGTATGCAGAATATCCGCCCGGAAAGCCTGTCACCCGACCCTGCTCAAGCTCCAGCATCCGCCCCGCAACCCGGTCGAGGAAATAGCGGTCATGGGTTATGAGCATCACTGCCCCGGGATAAGCCTTGAGCCACTCCTGCAGCCATTCGGTGGTTTCTGCATCCAGATGGTTCGTCGGCTCGTCGAGGAGCAGCAGGTCGGGAGCCTCCAGGAGGAGCCGGGCCAGGGCGACGCGACGTTTGGTGCCACCGGAAAGTTCAAGGATCTGCTGGGTGGAGTCTGTCAGACCGAGGTGCTCCATCACCTGTTTGATCCGGTAGTCGGTATTCCATCCTCCATGATGCTCTATCCACGCCGACAGCTCTCCCTGACGGTCGAGAAGTTTCGGGTCCCCACCCCCCTTCTCAAGGAGTCGCGCTATTTCGCCGAATTCCGCAAGAGCAGTGCGGATCTCCGCGAGTCCCCGTTCGATCTCCTCTCCCACGGTCAACGTGTCGTCCAGAATCGGCTCCTGAGGAAGGTACCCGATCCGTGCGCCGCGCTTGGTGGCAATGGTACCGCCATCACTATCTTCCAGCCGCGCCAGGATTCGGAGGAGGGTGGATTTCCCGCTGCCGTTCACTCCTATCAGACCAACCTTTTCCTCCTCACCCACCGCGAATGTGACCTGGTCGAGCACGTTGCGAAGGCCGTAATGCTTCTGGAGGGCTGTTACATCGATGACATTCATGGCCTTATCCTGTCGAAAATATCGGAAACCTGCTTCAACATCCAGGAGGGACGGTATTCCTCGGGTACGGCGAAGGTAGCGGTCCTGTCGATGGGAACGTTCATCCGCCCCACTGGAGTATCCAGGTCAAGCCCCGCGTTCAGTCGGTACGGTATCCGGTCCGGATCGGGGCGACGCTTTATGACCTCCAGCAGATCTCGATACTGAACCCGGACCGGCAGGCGCATGTCGGTCATGGACTCCGCCTTGAACTCAACCCTCTCCCTGGCTCCCCCCCGTGCGACCGGCAGGGCCATCACCTGCACGTCGTAGCTGTAGCCCTGCAATGTCACGCCGAACGAGTTGGGGTTCGACACATTCAGGTAAAACTCAAGGTCGAGGCCGCTGCTGTCGAAGCCGACGACGTTTACGCGGGAAACCCGCACATCCGGATCGGACACCAACGATGAACAGGCAGTCAGCAGAAACAGAAAAAGAAGGATTACTGGCAGCTTCTTCATTGAACATGCTCCGGAGTGACAAAAAGACGATCAGAGGCTGTGGTAAAGAACGCGATACCTTAGCACACTCTTCCACCGTGACGCAACGCAGGCTGCTTCCGCAAGTCCGGCCACAGGGGATGAAGCAGTGAAAGGACAGGCGGAGCACATTTAACTCAACTTATTGAAAACAAAGAAGATTAGTGGTCCCAAAATTATCAATGGATGGCTTCAGTATATTCTCCCCTCGCCGATAAGGAAGGTGTCTGCCCGAGTCTGGCAATGTCGTGGCGGCACTGGGAGAAGATATGAAGAGCTTGAAGATATCGGCAATGGTATTGGCAGGAATCATGGCGGTAGCATTCATCCGCGGAAATGCAGCGGCGGGTGAAACCAGGGTTTACGTGAAGCCGGGGTATTTCACCTGGAACGAGAAGATAGACGGGAACGACTTCGTCAACGAGAAAGGGCTCATAACCTCCGTCGGGGTAACCCATAGTCATTCCATCGCCGCCGTGTTCAACCTCCGCGAGACCTTCGAGGTCTGGGGAGGAAGCGTCGATTACGACGGACACGATGTGACCAATACCAGGCCGATCCATACCGACACCATCTACCTCGGCACGCGTACGGAACTGGATGCCGCCTTCGATCTCCCCATGGCGGGTGGCCTGACCGTAGCCCCCCTGGCTGGAGCAGGCCATAAGTTCTGGATTCGCACCAGGTCCAGTGAAGACTGGAACATGCTCTATGGACGGCTCGGAGGCAGTGCGAAGCTTGACACCGCTACAGCGACCTTCTCCGTGAAAGCCGGGGTCACGGTCCCCTTCTATACTCGCAATCACGTCAACCTGAACGCCTCGGGATTCGACGATGTGGTAACGAGACCGAAGGGACGGCCTGCTCCGTTTGCCGAGGCGGGAGTGGAATCGGGCTCCTGGTCGATCAGCCTCGGGTACGAAGCCCTCAAGTTCGATCGGTCCCGCCCCGTTCGCGTCAATCCCATCACGCCCCAGCAGAGCGGTGTGGCCGTCGTTGACACGGCGGCGTTTCAGCCGGAATCGGAATCGCACCTCGTCTCGGTTAAAATTGACTACCGCTTCTGATCGAATTCCGTCCAGGAAATGAAACAGGCGGCCCCTTGGAGGAGAGCCGCCTGTCTGTGTGATATGAGAGATTTTGTGTCAGAGCGCCTGGGCTATGGTGCTTTGAGCCTCTTTCTTTTTTGAAAGCTTCGCCATCTCTTCGAGGATCTGTTTCCTGAACTGCCTCCGCCGCACTTCGTAGGCATCCGCCTGTGGGCCGACGCCGCAGTACAGCTTCTTGGCTTTCACCAGATCCCCCTTAGCCATCGCCACCTTTGTGAGGAGTTCCCGAACCGCGGCTTCCGCGCACTTCTCGTCATCCTCAAGGTCCTTCCGCGAATAGCCGTGGGTCTTGGCCCGGAACGGCATGAGCTGCCATACTCCGGCCGCGCCCTTTACTGAGACAGCCTTCCCCGAGAGGCCATGCTCACCCGTTTCCGCAAGGGCGATCTCGGCCATGTCCATCGGCATGAAGGGTGTCCCCAAAGTCTTCAGGTAGCAGAGCGCCGCCAGCCAGCGGGCCCGCTGTGGGTCCGTCTTTTTGGAGAAAGCGGCGGCAATAGCCGGCACCTGCTTCTTTCGCTCCTCGAGATTGATCCCCTTTTCCATCACCCTCCGGATCTCCCGGTCGAGTTCGGAGTCTCCCGGTTGTACCGGAACCTGCGCCTGCTGCAGGTGAGATCTGTCACACGATGCGGTGAACAGAAACACTGCTGCCATAGATACCATTAGAATTGTAGTTTTTTTCATAGTTGGTTTTTTTGTCGGTGTTTTCGGCTTTGCCGGATGGGACCTACGTTGGTGACGTAGCCCGTTCATCGCTTCCGGCTGGAACCTCCTTTCATTCAAATACCCGGCAGCACTCGCCTGGATTAGTACGCCTAAAGAGTATCTAATAAATCGGGCTTTGCAAGTCTCATTGAGATTAATCCCAGAGACGGCAAAAGGAACCTTTTCGGGCTCCTTCGCGTCTGCTTTTTGACAGCAGGAGGTGGTTTTATACCTGAACCACCTCCGCACTGTCAACAGCTTTTTAAAATTTTTTGATTATGAATCAGCCAGTTACCTGAATTCATTAGGAAAAAACGATGCTTAAAGTGTCACTCCCATGACACTTGCGACAGTGTGGATATCTTTGTCGCCGCGACCGGAGAGACACACGATGATCGTCTTGTCGGGGGAGAGAGTAGGAGCCATTTTAATGACTTGAGCAATGGCATGGGAGGATTCGAGGGCAGGAAGAATACCTTCTTCGCGGGTCAGTATCTGGAATGCTTCCATGGCTTCGTCGTCGGTGACCGAAACATAGGTGGCGCGGCCGCTGTCCTTAAGCCACGCATGCTCAGGCCCGACCCCGGGGTAATCGAGTCCTGCGGAAATGGAGTGCGCATGAGCGATCTGCCCGTGTTCGTCCTGGAGGAGGTAAGTCTTGTTTCCGTGAAGGACGCCGACGGTTCCCGCACAGAGGGGGGCGGCATGCTGCCCGCTGGCAATCCCGTGACCGGCCGCCTCCACTCCGACCATCTGAACGCTGCTGTCATCGTAGAAGGGGTAGAAAAGTCCGAGGGCGTTACTCCCACCTCCCACCGCAGCGACCAGGTAGTCGGGCAGCCGCCCCTCGACCTTGCGGTGCTGTGCTTTCGCTTCTCTGCCTATCACCGCCTGGAAATCCCGCACCATTTGGGGATAGGGGTGCGGACCCGCAACCGTACCTATGACGTAGAAGGTCGAATGGACATGGGTCACCCAGTTTCGGAGCGCCTCGTTCATGGCATCCTTCAGCGTAGCGGTCCCGGCGGTGACCGGCGTTACGGTCGCCCCGAGCAGGCGCATGCGAAACACGTTGAGGGACTGGCGGCGGATATCCTCCTCCCCCATGAACACTTCGCACTCCATCCCCATCAGCGCGGCGATGGTCGCCGTCGCGACCCCATGCTGGCCCGCCCCGGTTTCGGCGATCACCCGCTTCTTCCCCATCCGTTTCGCGAGAAGGCCCTGTCCGATGGTGTTGTTGACCTTGTGGGCGCCCGTATGATTCAGGTCCTCACGCTTCAGGTAAATCCTGGCGCCCCCGAGGCGCTTTGTCAGCTTCTCGGCGAAATAGAGAGGGTTCGGTCTGCCGACATACTGGCGCAGGTAGTAGGTGAACTCCTTCCGGAAATCGCGGTCGTTCCGGTACCTGCTGTAGGCCTGTTCCAGTTCGAGAAGAGCCGGCATCAAAGTTTCCGGCACGTATCTGCCTCCGAACTGCCCGAAGTGCCCTTTCCTGTCAGGTAACTTCATAACCCCTCCGTCCCGCCCCTGAAGCCATGCAGCAGGAGCAGTATCGTAAAATATCTCATTTCCGTCCTTTAGCGAGCCGGATGAAGCTTGCGACCTTGTCTCGGTCCTTCCTGCCCGGAAGAGACTCCACCCCACTCGATACGTCCACCGCAAAGGGATCTACCGCTTTAACGGCCTGAGCCACGTTCTCCGGCGTGAGCCCTCCCGCCAGGATAATCGGAGAAAACTGCTCTCTGGCAACCTTGGCTATTTCCCAGTTGAAGGCAACCCCGGTCCCGCCGTAAGCCTTGGGAGAAAACGCATCGAGGAGATACCCCGTGACCCGGTAATTGCCGATCGGCCCCAGGCTCTCCATGTCCTTGACCCGGAATGCCTTGATCACCCGCCGCCGGACCAGGCCGCAATAGCCGGGCGCCTCGTCCCCGTGCAACTGGACGAGGTCGAGCCGGCAGAGATCGGAGGTCTCGTTGACGTATTCGACCTCTTCGTTCACAAAGAGCCCGACGGTCTGCACGAAGGGCGGAATCTCCCTGATGACGGCGGCAGCCGCTTCCGGCGTGATGCAGCGCGGAGAGCGCTTGTGGAACACGAAGCCCAGTGCGTCCGCCCCGGCTTGAACCGCCATCAGTGCATCATCCAGGTTTGTTATCCCGCAGATTTTGACTCTTGTCATCGTTATGTCCGCATGGTTAGAGGCATCGCATGGTGGAAACCTACGACTTCAACCGGTATATGCTGTAACTGCCGATCTTCCGTTCGAGCAGATAACGCCTGGACAGAATGTTTTCCATGATTTCCCACCCGTAAGCCCCCCTGCCCCGTTCGCTCACCACAATATGGTGAGGCTTCGCCATCCAGAGAGACCGGTTTATCCTGTAAAGCGCTCCTTCGGGATCGGGAGTCGAAGGGATCATCATGAAGGAGTAGTACGGGTTCGGAGCCCGTAGCCCGGACAGGAAATAGACCTGAGGTTCGAATGTCCATTGATAGGTATAATCACCGGGCCGCGAAGAGGCTTTTATATGGGCGGCAACAGCCGGAGCGGCAACGAAATCGGGTCCCGACGTCTCATACTTCTTCAGACAGACCTCATCCGGCGTCAGGACGAAGTAATATTCGTAGTCGACGTAAGCCCACAGCGCCAGGGCTGCCGCAAGAACCGGGGCTGCGGCATAAAGCAGCCTGCCTTTCCGCTCCCACAGAACCGCACCACCCACCCCTGCCAGAAGCGCGAGGGGAGGTATCAGCTGGATGAAATAGTGGGGAAAGAACTTCCCCGGCATACACACGCCCATGAGAGCCGCAGGCAGAAGCAGCGCGGCGAAAACCCTGCTCCTATCCTCCCCCCTGACGATCATCCGGAGACTCGCCGGCAGGGCGAGCAGGTAGAGGAAAAGATGCTCGCGGTAGACTTCGGCAAATCCCCTCTTCATTATTACATAAAAAAGGCTGAGCGGGGTTTCGCCATAACTGCGGACAGCCGTGAAGTTCCAGTAGACCGCATCCTGCAACGCATCATGCCGCACAAGAAAGAGGGCGAACGCCCCATATAGCAGGATGGGAAACAGTCCGAAAGCGGCCAAGTCCCCGATTGCGCCGATGGCTCGTGATAACGCCCCTCCCCGGCGGCCGTGGGTCGGACGGATCTGCGCATACAGGATAAAGCAGAGCATCAGGGCGACAACAGGCAAGGCCACGGTCTTTATAAACATGGCGCACCCTGCGAAGAGGCCGCTGACAAGGAGGTGGGTTCGCCTGGAGCTTTCCAGCCAGGCCACGAAAAAACAGGCGCTCAGCATCAGGGGGAGCACGAGGAAGGTCTCGCCATTGCTGCTGCTCCCCTGTATCAGTGGACCGCTGGAAAAGAGTGCGTAAAACAGGCCCGCGAGCAACCCGGCCCCATATCCGGCGAGGCGGCGGGCAAGCCAGTAAACGGCGAGAAGCGTTCCCACGGCATAGAAAGCGGTGAATATCCTGATGCCTTCCGAGTTATCGATGGAGAAGAGCCCTATCACCAGGGCATACAGGTACATTATGCCCGGAGGCTTGTTGTCGATGATTTCCTTGTAGGGAATGGCGCCTCGCAGCAGCTCCTGCGCCTGATAGGCAAAGAATCCCTCGTCCCGCTCGAACGGCTCGTGAAGGAATGTCAGCCGCATCGCCACGGCAAGCGCCATTATGACGAGGAGAGCCGCAACTTCCACCCGGGCAGGAATAGCTTTTTCCGGGAAAATCTTCATCTCAGCCGATCAGCTCACGCAGCTTTGCGCCTATATCGGCTTCACGCATAAGAGACTCGCCAACCAGAAACGCCTGTGCTCCCGCCTGCTGAAGCCTGACGATATCGGCTCTGGCATTTATCCCGCTCTCCGCCACCAGCAGCCTGCCGGCGGGCAGCATCTTCGCAAGCCGCGCCGTCGTTTCCAGATCGGTGACGAAGGTGCGCAGGTTCCGGTTGTTGACGCCGATCAGTTGGCAGGAGGTGGCCAGTGCCGCCTCCATCTCCCGCTCGTCGTGTACTTCGAGAAGCACGTCGAGCCCCAGTTCCTCCGCCTGTGCCGCAAAATCCCGCAACTGATCGAGATCTAGCATGGCGGCGATCAGAAGGATCGCATCGGCGCCGAACGCCCTCGCTTCGAAGATCTGGTACGGATCGTAGATGAAGTCCTTGCGCAGAAGAGGCAGGCGTATCGACTCACGAATGAGGGGGAGGTATCGGAGGCTGCCGAGAAAGAAGTGTTCGTCGGTGAGAACCGAAAGACAGGTTGCTCCGTTCGTTTCGTACGTCTCCGCAATCTCCAGCGGATCGAAATCGGGCCGGATGACCCCCTTGCTCGGAGAACCCTTTTTCACCTCGGCTATGACAGCCGTCCAGCCGGAATCTGCAGCATCGCGAAGCGCCCGCTCGAATCCGCGGGGCTGATCTTCCAGATCGGCTATACGAGACTGCAGTTCCGAAAGGGGGGTCGCGGCCTTGGCAGCGGCAACTTCGCCCCGCTTGTGCTCGATGATTTTTTGCAGAATGTCGGGGGTAGAGGTCATAGGTTCAAGGCAGGTTGAGGTTAAGGTTAAGGCTGAGAAACACAGAGTTCCTTAACCTTAACCTCAGCCTCGACCTCTTTCTATAGGTTTGTCATCTCCACAAGTTTTTCCAGCTGCAGCAGGGCGCGTCCGGAGTCTATGGAGTCCATTGCCACTTGCAGGCCTTCCCCCGGTGTCAGCACCTTCCCGGCTGCCGTGAGGGCATAGGCGGCGTTGAGGAGCACGATGTCCCGCTTCGGCCCCTTCCCACCCGACAGTATCTCACGTACGATCACGGCGTTGTCGGCCGCATTGCCGCCCCGCAGTTCCATCATCGAACAGCGCCGCATTCCGAAATCCTCCGGCTTCACGATACCCACGGTCACACCGGCAGGAGATACTTCGGCAATCCTGGTCTCGGTGGTGAGGGTGATTTCGTCCATGCCGTCAAGGCCGTGAACGATGAACCCCCGCTTGCATCCGAGCTTTCGCAGCACATGAGCAAGCTTTTCCGCCAGGTCCTCCCGGTAGACCCCAAGCACCTGGCAGTCGGCGCCGGCGGGATTGGTGAGTGGGCCGAGGATGTTGAAGATGGTCCGGATGCCGATCTCCTTGCGGGGGCCGATGGCATGCTTCATCGCTCCATGAAGGGCGGGAGCGAAGAGGAATCCGATGCCGATCCGGTTGATGCAGCTCTCCACGGCTTCCGGGGTAATGTCGAGATTTACGCCGAGGGATTCCAGCACGTCGGCACTGCCGCACGCGGAAGATACGGAGCGGTTGCCGTGCTTAGCCACCTTTACGCCGCATGCGGAGACGACGAAAGCGACGGTGGTCGAGATATTGAAGGAATTGGTGCCGCTCCCTCCGGTGCCGCAGGTATCCAGGATCGTCTCCCGGTCGAGGTTGATGTCGTCCCGGTCAAGGTCGAGGACGTCCCTGCCGACCCTGATGCGGGTCACCCGGTCGCGCATCACCCGCGCCGCCCCGGCGATCTCCTCCACCGTCTCCCCCTTCATCCGCAGAGCGGTTATGAAGGAAGCCACCTGCGCCGGAGTCGCCTCACCCGACATGACCTGATCCATCACTTCGATCATTTCGGTTTCGGGAAGATCGATCCTCTCGACTACCTTTGCTATTGCCTGCTTGATCATGGCTTATCCCCTTCCATCATTCAGCGGCCTAAGTTACCTGGCACTCATGCGGAGAAAATTGGCAAGAATATCCTTCCCCTGGACCGTCAGAATGGATTCGGGGTGAAACTGTACCCCCCACACGGGGAATTCCCGATGCTCGAGCCCCATGATCTCCCCCTCCTCAACCCAGGCCGTCATCTTAAGGCATTCAGGAAGGCGGGTCTTTTCCACGACAAGGGAATGGTAACGTGTTGCTTCGAAGGGGTTCGGAAGACCCTCGAAGAGCCCGCTTCCATCGTGATGGATAAGGGAGGTCTTCCCGTGCATGAGAAAATCGCTGCGCACGACCCGCCCGCCGAAGGCTGCCCCGATGGACTGATGGCCGAGGCAGACGCCGAGAATGGGGATCTTTCCCGCGAAGTGGCGAATGAGGGGAAGAGATATCCCCGCTTCGTTGGGTGAGCAGGGGCCGGGGGAGACCACGATCCGCTGCGGGGATAGCTGCTCTATCTCCGAAAGGGTTATCCTGTCGTTTCGATACACCGCCACCTCTTCCCCAAGTTCGCCGAAATACTGAACGAGGTTGTAGGTGAAGGAGTCATAGTTATCGATCATCAAAAGCATGGATTGTCCTGTAGCGGCTCCGATCTTCGCGTCATCTCGCCGCCGTCCTCGTCGGGCTCCTTGTGCGGCGTGGCGCTGCCACGCCTCCGCAAGCCCGACTCCGGGTGCAACGATCTGTCGCAAATCTCGAAGCCGTTCGGTTAAAAATTTCAGCCTAATCCCAGTGCCCTAGCGGGATCTCTGATACATCTGGTTGCTCAAAAGCAGTCAGATCCTCGCACCCGCAGCAAGCCCCACGGAGGCGTAGTACCCTCTGGGGCATAAACAGCGCTACGCCGCACACAGGAGCTTGCGAGGACGGCGGGGAGATGGCTGCTTTTAGCTGCGCTGAAACTTCGTTTTCAGCAACCATATAGCAGATAATGCCGGGGCTGCGGATTTTGCGCCGAATTGTCGCACCCGCAGAAGCGACCACGGAGGCGTAGCAGCGCTACGCCGCACAAGGGAGCGACGAGGACGGCGGCAAGACGGCGTGAAAGCCGCAGCCCTACACCAATCCCCGTTCTGCGGTCTCGATGGCTTTCATGACCGCCATCGCCTTGTTCACCGTCTCCTGGTACTCCGCAGCGGGCACAGAATCCGCCACTATGCCGGCCCCTGCCTGGAGGTGCACCTTTCCGTCCTTGATGACAAGGGTCCGGATGGCGATAGCAAGGTCCATGTTGCCGGAGAAGGAGAAGTAACCTACTGCGCCGCCGTAGATCTCCCGACGCTCCGGTTCCAGTTCGTCGATGATCTCCATCGCGCGCACTTTGGGTGCTCCCGACAGGGTCCCCGCAGGAAAGGTGGCACGCACGACGTCGAAAGCGTCCATCCCCTCCTCAAGCTCCCCCTGCACGTTGGAGACGATGTGCATGACGTGGGAGTACCGCTCCACCACCATCAGCTCCGAAACGCGCACGGTCCCGGTGCGGCAGACCCGCCCCAGGTCATTTCGGCCCAGGTCCACCAGCATGACGTGCTCGGCCCGCTCCTTCGGGTCCTCCAGCATCTCCTGCTCGAATGCCGCATCCTCTTCTGGGGTGGCGCCGCGTGGCCGAGTCCCCGCAATCGGGCGAAGCTCGACACGCCCCCCCTCCCGGCGGACCATCACTTCGGGGGAGGCGCCGAGGACGACGGTGTCGTCCAGCCGCAGGAAGAACATGTAGGGGGAGGGATTGAGAGTGCGCAGGACCCGGTAGATGTCCAGGGGCTCCACTGTGAGGTCGCCGGTGAAACGCTGGGAGAGGACGATCTGGAAGATGTCGCCGGCGCGGATGTACTCCTTCGCCTTCTCCACCGCTCCCTCATAGGCTTCCCGCGTCATGTTCGGCGCGAATGAGACATGCCCCGTTGCCGGCACCGCCTGCTGGGCGGGAAGCGGGGTCTTCAGCCGGGCGATGATGGCGTCCACCTTCTTGCAGGCCTCTTCGTACGCCTCTTCCGGGGAACTCCCCTCCTCCATGTGAGCGTTGGAGACCACCTTTATCTTCTGGCTGACGTTGTCGAAGATGAGGATCGTGTCGGTGATGACGAAATAGCTGTCGTAGGCACCGATCACCGCCGGCGTCGACGCCGGCAGGTCCTCGAAGTGGCGGACCATGTCGTAGCCGACGTAGCCGACGGCGCCGCCAAAGAAACGGGGGATGCCGGGAAGCTCCACCGGCCGGAATCGGGAGAGGAAATCGCGGACGAAACCGAGGGGGTCCCGCACACCTTCCACACGCCGCACCACACCGTCCTCGATGATTTCGATATTTTCCCCTTTGGAGCGGATGACCACGGAAGGTGACGCACCGAGAAACGAGTAGCGGGCCCATTTCTCCCCCCCCTCGATGCTCTCCAGGAGGAACGAGTAGCGGCCGTCGTCGATCTTGCGGAAAGCGCTGACCGGCGTATCCATATCTGCCATGATCTCCCGGTATACGGGAATCAGGTTTCCCTTCGCGCAGAGGGAACGGAAGAGGTTCAGGTCGGGGGTATGCATCGCAACTCCGCTTGTTTACTGCTGTTACAGGCACAATGGCCTGCATGTACATAGCACAGGGGGTAGTGAGTGTCAAGAAATGGGGAAAATCAGCTTTTCCCGGCTTCTCAACCACAAAAAGCGGTGATTCGGGCGCGATGCTGAATTAAATTCCCCTCCCCTCTTGCAAAACGGGCCGGCAGTGATTAGGTTACAGTGATCGAATGTGCCAATTAACCTGACAAGGAGAGAACGCAGCAATGACGAAAAGCACCAAACGCTTCGAGACCGAGGTACAGCAGCTCCTCGACCTCGTGATCCATTCCCTCTACTCCAACAAGGACATCTTCCTGCGCGAGCTGATATCAAACGCCTCGGACGCCATCGACAAGGTGAAGTTCGAGTCCCACTCCAACGAGGCGCTCCTGGAGGGGAACAGCGACTGGAAGATCAAGCTCATCCCAGATAAGGAAGCCGGCACCCTCACCATCCGCGACAACGGCATAGGGATGAACATCGACGAAGTCGTGGAGAACATCGGCACCATCGCCCGCTCCGGCACCCGCGCCTTCATGGAGGCGGCCAAGGCGAAGAACCTGGCGGAGAATCCGGAGCTTATAGGCCAGTTCGGGGTGGGCTTCTACGCCTCCTTCATGGTGGCCGACAAGGTTACCATGATCACCCGCAAGGCCGGTGACAAGGGGGCAGGCTGCCGCTGGGAATCCACCGGCGACGGGAGCTACAGCATTGAGGACGCCGAGAAGGAGACCCGCGGCACCGACGTGATCCTTCACCTGAAAGAAGAGATGAAGGAGTACCTGGATGAGTGGAGAATCCGCTCCATCGTCAAGAAGTACTCTGACTACGTCCAGTACCCGATCGTCATGGACATCACCCGCAAGGAGCCGGCCACGGGGGTCGACGGCAAAGTCATCGAGGGTGGCGGCGACATCGAGAAGACCGTCGAGGAGACCCTGAACTCGATGAAGGCGATCTGGGCGCGCCCCAAGAGCGAGATCACCGAAGAGGAGTACGAGGAGTTCTACAAGCACATCTCCCACGACTACGACAAGCCGCTGAAGACCATCCACTACTCTGCGGAAGGGGTGAGCGAGTTCAAGGCGCTCCTCTACATCCCCGCACACCGCCCCTTCGACATGTTCTACCCCGACCGTAAGAAAGGGGTGCAGCTCTATGTGCGTCGTGTCTTTATCACCGACAGCTGCGAACACTTGATCCCCGAGTATCTTCGCTTCATCAAGGGGGTCGTCGACTCCAGTGACCTTCCCCTCAACGTTTCCCGCGAAATCCTCCAGGAAGATGTCCAGATCAAGCGGATCGAGAAGAGCCTGGTAGGCAAGGTACTCGGCACCCTGGCGGAAATGAAGGAGAAGGAGAACGAGCAATACCTCAAGTTCTACCAGGAGTTCGGCCCGGTGCTGAAGGAGGGGCTCCACTTCGACTTCGCCAACAAGGAGAAGCTCCAGGAGCTGATCCTCTTCGAGAGCACCGCCACGGAAGCGGGGAAGTTCGTGAGCCTCAAGGAATATGTGGAGCGGATGCCCGAAGCGCAGAAAGAGATCTACTTCATCACCGGTGCAAGCCGCGCGACGGTGGAAAATTCCCCCCACCTGGAAGTCTTCCGCAAGAAGGGCTTCGAGGTCCTCTTCCTCACCGACCCCGTCGACGAATGGGTCACCCAGAGCCTGCGCGAGTATGACGGCAAGAAGCTGAAGGCGGTAGACCGTGGCGATCTGGAGATCGACAGCGAGGAGGAGAAGAAGGAGAAAGAGGAGAAGCGGGAGAAGGCGGCCAAGGAGTACAAAGGGGTCCTGGACCTGATCCAGGACCAGCTGAAGGAGAAGGTGAAGGAGGTACGCCTCTCAAGCCGCCTCACCGACAGCGCCTGCTGCCTCGTGGCCGACGAGTACGGGCTCAACGCCAACATGGAGCGGCTCCTGAAGTCGATGAACCAGGAGGTCCCCGAGTCGAAGCGCATCCTGGAGCTCAACCCCGATCACCCGCTCATGCAGGTGTTGACCGGACTCTACGAGAAGGACAGCAAGAACCCGCGCCTCAATGACTACTGCGAGCTCCTCTACGATCAGGCGCTCCTCACCGAAGGCTCGCCCATCAAGGACCCGCTCAAATTCACCCGGCTTGTAGCGGAGCTGATGGTTGCGGACGGGAAGGCGCAGCTGGGCTGACCCGGAACTGTTTCATAGTGTAATAAAAGCCGCCCCGGCATTGCCGTGGGCGGCTTTTCTGTGACTGAAGAAGTAAACGTATTTGCTGCATCATTGGTACTTTTGTGATAAAAGCTTCACCATGATCGATATCGGCAAACAGATCAGCTACTGGCGAAACGGAGCCGACGAGGACTGGGCCGTGGCCCAGGAATTAATAGGCCACGGGAAGAGCAGGCATGCCCTGTTCATTGCACACCTGGCGCTGGAGAAGGCACTGAAGGCGCACGTTTGCAGGAGCACGGGGCAGTTGGCGCCACGAATTCACAACCTTGTGCGGCTCTCCGAAATAGCCAGCCTGAAACTCTCGGACCAGCAGATCGACCTGCTGGCCGACGTCAACGAGTTCAACATCGAGGGCAGGTATCCTGAAATGCTTCTGCCCCCTCCGAGTCCTGCCGAAGCTGACGATTACATGGCAAAGATCGCCGAGGTGCTGCAATGGTTGAACAATCAGTTCTGACATCAGTAAGGAAGTATCTGGCTGCGCTCTCTGCACAGGGTATTGTGGTTGAACGGGCGGTTATTTTCGGGTCTCAGGCACGAGGGCAGGCCGACGAGTGGAGCGATATAGATCTTCTGGTAGTATCGCCCCAGTTTGATGACATGAAAGACAGGAGCGAGATCAACCGTCTGTGGAGGATTGCAGCTCGTGTCGACAGCAGAATTGAACCGATACCGTGCGGCTCGCGGCAGTGGCGTGACGATGACTCCAGCGCGATCATCGAGATAGCCCGAAAAGAAGGGAAAGTCCTGGAGGCCGCATAAGGGACAGTTGCTTGTATAAAGCCAAAGCCGCCCCGGCATGTGCCGTGGGCGGCTTTTTTTATTTGCAGCAGTAAACAGCAGACACGAGATGCCCTTAAAGTACACCCAATATAAGCTCCATACAATTTGCAAATTCTTATTCATCAGAAAGTGTGCTATAAGCTCGTGGAATGGATAATCCGGCATATACGTGATTACGATTGCCACACAGTGCCTTGATCCTGTTCCCGGAGGCCTCGAATGCTGAAGTACATGAAGGCGCACAAGCACCTTAAGCCCGGTGAAAACGGAACGCTGCGGTTGGTCGAGAAGTTCGGAGACACCCTTCTGTGCGTTCGCTACCGGTACGACGCCATCAGGGACATCCGAATCAAGACGGCTGAGATCATCGTAGACGAAAGGCCAGGAAAAGGAGTCCCGCGAATCAGGGAAACGGACACCGTCCTGGTACAGGTGCCATTCACAATGAAAGCACTGCGAGACCGGCTGAAAGGGGCTGGCGCGAAGTGGGACCCGGTGCAGAAGCTCTGGCGAGTGCAATGGGGGTTGATACGGGGGGACAGGGAGTTGGTGGAAAGGGTTGTAAGGGAATAAAAGTGTTCGGAAATGTTCCTGATATAAGGAACTTCATCAATTCCTTATATTGGGCATAATTTCCTCATATAGGTAATTTGTGGACTATATAGGGAAACCTACTAATAACTAGTTATGCGAATCAATGAATAATTCACGAGGACTTTCAAATGATCTACGTTCTTGAAACAATCCCCAGCGAACCCATAAAAATCGGTACTGCATTCAGACCAGAAAAAAGAAAATCAAGCTTACAAAGCGGCAATCCGAATAAATTGAAAATCATGATGACGTTCGAGGGTGGCCACGAACTTGAAAATAAAATCCATAAAGACCTAAAAGCTTACAAAGTTGAACATACCAAAGAGTGGTTCCGTCGCGCAGATGAAGTTTTTGCTTATCTGGCAAAATACTTAAATCCAAAATCCGAAGAGCATAATGGTAAAGATTACATAGTGCTTTGGCGCGAAACAGTAGAATCTGAAACTGACTTTTGCCCGTTCTGCGGTTCTCGTCATCAACACGGCATAGGTGATGGACACCGTATTGCACATTGCGCCCCTGGAGAAGACACCTTTACTCGTCAGTCAGACGGTAAAGTGTTCTATCAAAAAGATGGCTACTTTGTTCATACAAAGAACTAAAGACCAGCGCATAACCAGCCGGTTGCACCTGCCCGAAAAACCGCCAGGTGAACCGGGCACCCCGTTGGGCAGATTTGAAATTTGAGGAGGATTTTGATTATGAAGAATTGGTTGGGTTTTATGTTGGTTGTATCAATTTCCCTATTTGGTTGTGGTGAAAACAACACCACAGCCCCTTCAATCACACCACCTTCCCAACAATTGAAAGGAACATATAAGCTTGTTTCGGCAAGTGGCACATACACTTATCAAGATGGAATAATTTCACTTGAAGGAGCTAATTCCATAACAGGAACACTGGTATTAGGGGACGCTTCCTACGATGAAACTTTGGTAATTGATGGTGTAACGTATTCACGGAGTAATGGCTCGTATATCATGACCTCAACGAATGGGCCTGGTGAAGGCAATATGGCCATGACTTATCCAAACGGTGCCAGCACTTTTATCATAAATTTCGATGACTTCAATTTGGTCCTGACGGGTAACCCCAATTGCAAATGGCAAAAAGTGAGTGACTGAGGGTTTAAGACGGAATACCCCATAATGCCCAACTCGCGGCGGCACGCGGACTTCGCTTCGCTCCGCCGGTGCGCCTTGTGACGTTGACCCATGGAGAATGAAATGCAAGAGATAAAAATCCAACCTCTTGATCAAAAACGTTTCAACGCTTTTGTAGGGGCTACACGAAGCCCAGCAGCCGCCTATGTTAGCTATGAGATCGGTTGGTACGCGAATGAAGAGGAGACAGTCCTTGGCGCAGTCCTTGTTGACACCGTAGATGATGATTACGTCGGGGTCGTTCTAGGTCGCGATGAAGGCGGACGATTCCGTGCGATAGATTTGCAATGCTCGATATCAACCGAGGCAGAGGCAACAGATTGGCTGCACAGAGCCATGAAGTGGCATACATCAGCAGGCGCAATGTTTCCTCAAGGTGACAAAAAAGAAGGTATTGATCTCTTTGCACCAGTAGTCCCAATACAAAAACAACATCCATATTTCACAAAGCTTAATAGTGACAGATCATTTACGCCCGCCAAGGCGATGATTAATGAGTACATGCGACACCTTTCTGACATAGACGGCAACTTTGTTGAGCAGTTTCAGTCGACTGGTTTTGATGCAAGGCTTTGGGAACTTTATTTATTTTGCTATCTGAAGGAAGAAGAATTATTCATCGACCGCACCCACTATGCTCCAGACTTCATCGTGACCAAGTATGGGAAGGAAGTAGCCATAGAAGCTGTCACAGTTGGCAGAAAAGAAAATAACCCGCCAAAGTACCTGCACACAAAAAAGAATATGTATGATCAACTTCTCCGAGATATTGAGGAAGAGCACAAAAATGCCATGCCGATCCGGTTTGGCAGTCCGCTGTACTCAAAAGTTAAGAAAAAGTACTGGGAATTGGAACATGTGAAAGGACGCCCCCTTGTTTTTGCTATTGCCGACTTTCATGACGACCAGTCGATGCTGTGGAGCTCCACTGCACTGATTAATTATTTGTACGGAGTCAAACATGACTATCACTATGATGAGAATAAAAAATTAGTCATTACACCAACGCCCATTGCCACGCATAGGGTAGGAGAGAAGGAAATCCCGTCGGGGTTCTTCTTCCAGCCGGATTCCGAGCATGTTAGTGCAATAGTAACCTCAGCGAGTGGAACAATATCCAAGTTCAACAGGTTAGGGAAACAAGCTGGTTTTGGGGATAAAGATATCATCATGATCAGACAAGGAACGCATCACGATCATAACCCTGACGCGTCCCTTCCAAAAATGTTTAAATACATTGTCGATGAAAAATCAGAGGAGACTTGGGGAGAGGGCGTTTCGATGTACCATAACCCAAATGCAATTCATCCAGTCCCAGAAGAACTCTTCCCCTCAATTGCACACCACCATTTCAAAGAAGGTCAGATTGTTAGTAATTTACCTGAATTCTTCGTGTACGCATCGGTGACACTTAACCTTCGCTCGCAAAAGTAGCGGGGGCCAACTTGCGGCGGCACGCGGTCTACGCTTCGCTCCGCCGGTGCGCCTTGAGACGTTGAGAGACATAAAAGAGAACGAATCTAAGAAAAGAGTAGATCCAGAAGCTGGTCGCGGGTCAGTTTGTGGTGAGCTTCTATGTCAGAGAGAATTGCAGCGAGAGTCCCAATCTTTAAAGGATTGTGGGCAGGAACGGTGATGTGATGTTCGCCGTTTTGGGATGTCGAAAGGCGAATATGACTGCCCGTCTGACGGGTAACTTTATAACCAAGTTCGCGAAGGGCCTTGGCAAGGTCGTTGCCAGTGACGTCGCGCGGCAATTTCATACAGCGAGAACTTCTTCATGAACAAAATGGAGACGGATCATTTTGGGGACATTGTCTTCATCAAAGTGACACCTGACAGCGTCCCTCACATTCAAATGAAGTTCCTCAAGACTTTCGGCCTCTGTGAAAATTGACTCCCCGAGGGCCTTAGCCGTAAATCCGCCCTCCGGCGCGTCCTCTACAAGAAAGAATACTTCATTCATGGGGCGCTCCTTTTTCAGGAAATATATCAGAGTGTTCTCCTGCAAGCAAGAAGAGGCTGCAGCCCGAAAAAGAAGATCTCAACAGGCCCTTGGACACCGACCGGGGCTGAGAAGTGCCCCGGCGCGGGTCAACCGCGCAAGCCGTTAAACCGACAAAGGCCTGTTCGTCTTTCCCTTTGACGCTGTGCACCCGGATTTAATCTGAAAGCGGCTTAAGCAGCTTCGATAACAAGCGCATAGGCCTGCACGGTCGTTTAAATTTCGGACCCGCTTTTTCAGAAGATAGCCCGTAGAGAGGGAGAAGTCCTGGACGCCGCGTAACCACAGCCGGCACTTCACCATGAGACATATCAAGAGCCGCCCCGGCATATGCCGCGGGCGGCTTTTTTTCGTCCCGTCACAACAGGTTAGCCTTCACCACTGTTGGGTCGATGCAAGATTACCGTCATGTTACCGATACATATCTAGCAGGCATTGCCATTTGACCGTGGCGGGAGTCAACCATCTCCGTTTTACCGAAAGCGTTCCATGAACGAATTTCTCCACATCATTTCCGGGCCGCAGTCCCTGGTGATCTTCCCCCTGCTGACAGCCTGCGGGATCATCGCAGGCAGACGGATTCTGAAACGGGAACGCCCTCTTCCCGCCCCAGAGGCGTTCCCGCCGGAAACCGTCGCAGCTCTGCGGGGGGATTGGCAACTGGTTCTAAAGACGGCCCTTTTCAGGCTCTGGCGGCAAGGAATCATCGAAATCCTGCAGGAGGAACGGGAAAGCCGGTTCCGCAACAGGACCTCGGAACTGCGGCGGGCTGAAGGGGCACTCCCGCCGGCGGAGGGGCTGGAGATGGCGGTGTGGCAGTTTCTCGAGAAACCCCGCTCCCCCGAGGACTTCTTCAGCAGCAGGCTCAGCACCCACGCCGAAGCGTCACTACGGCAGGCGCGCGCCGAGTTGGAGCAGTGGGGGCTGACAAAGAGCGACGAGGAGCGGAGACGGACCTGGATCGTCTTTGCAGCCGTCTGCGCTGTAGTCCTGGGGATCGGCACCCTCCAGTTCGTGGCAGGAATCGCCCTCGATCGCCCTTCTGCACGGCTCTTCACGATGCTTCCCCTCTCGCTTCTGGCGATCTCCTTTTTCCTGAAACCCACCTCCCCGGCCACCCCGCTCGGCAGACGGTACCTCGTAGATCTGAGGATGCACTACGGTTCTCAGGTGGAAGCCGAACGGAGAAATGAAGCGAGCGGCATCGGCCCTGTCTACGCATACGCAACCTTCGGAACCACCGTCATGGCCGCAACGCTACTCTACGGCCCCTTCTTCGATGCCTTCCCTGCGGCCAGCAACGACGGATGCAGCGGGGGGGACAGTGACAGCGGCTGTGGCGGCGACTGCGGCGGTGGAGACTGAGATGCAAGGTGACAGGTCGTCTCCTTTTCCCAACGATTTCGTGCCCGATCACCGCGCTTGAGAAATTTATTGTAGATTAATTGCAAAGTGACGAATTACATCAAAAGCATCTAAATGAAGATAACTGGTAGCATGCACAAGCATTACTTGTATGGATATGCATACACATACGCATAGATCCAGAACTTAATTATTCAATATGAGTTGGGCGGGATAAAACACCTTGCCAAATAAAACAAAAGGGAGAAATTAACTATGTTGTTAAAAATTGCAAAAATCGCAGTATTACTTGTGTTGCTGGCGTTTGTTTCGGCATGCACTTCTTCTGGCACCTTTACAGTGAAGCAACAGCTGGTTGAGCCTATAAACAACCAGAAGTCAGTGTCTATCGTGGTAAAGTCGGATAAAGTACCTGAAGGAGAAAAAGAAGACGCGGCAACGGCTTGCCGTTCATTGAAGGAGAAATTATATTCCCGTCTCGTTTCTGAAGGTTTGTTTAATTCCACAGTATTTCATCCCAACAAAGGTGACTACAGCTTGGAAATAGATGTAACCGGCGTACGACTTGTATCGAGCACTGCCAGAATAATGTTGGGCATAATGGCAGGTGCCAGTGGCATTGAGGCTAATGTGTTGCTAAAGGACTCAACAAGCAAAGTGTTGACTGATTTCAAAGCAGATGGCAGTTCTGCTAATCACCCACTTTCATCTGAAAGCGGGTTTGATTATGCAGTCAACCAACTTGCCGATCAGATAGTCCAAGCGCTGAATAAGAAGTAGTCGCTACTATCCTGAATTAAAAGGAACGCATCCCCCCATTAAATAAAGCGGATTGGGAAATAGGGAAGCGTACTTATTCTCCCTGTGCGACTCGCTCCTAATGCAGCAGCATGCAACGCCCCCCGAAATGAGCTTCGAATCACTGCTGTCGTTTTTCAAGCAGTGAATGCAATCAGCTCCTTCACGTAGAAAAGCCGCACCGGCGTTAGCCGCGGGCGGCTTTTCAGTTTATGCTGCGGAACGCTGCCGTTGCAGGGCTATGCACGGAGCATGGCTTCAAATTTGACAACTCAGGATAGCCCTCCTCTTAATCTTAATCAGATTTTATTTCAGCGGGCGAGTGTGCTATAAAAGGGCGCGCATCAGGCAAGTATTCCAGACGCCACCGCCCCCCGACCGTAACCCGGCACGATGCTTGAGCAGCATATTATGGGAACTGATCAAGCTCCATGGACCCCGACCCGTCGAAAAACTGGGCAGACGGGTGAAGGGGGGCACGCCGTAACCGGCTTAAGACTTTTATGCGTTATGCAGCCCCCTCTCAGAGATATCATCATGACGACAATCATACGTTCCGTCTGTCCCTACGACTGCCCCGACACCTGCGGGCTGCTGGTCCACGTTGAAAAGGACCGGGCCGTCCGGGTGACAGGAGATCCCGATCACCCTTATGCCCAGGGGACTCTTTGCCCGAAAATGAACGACTACGAGCAGACGGTGCACTCCCCCCGGCGGCTCCTGAAGCCGCTCATCCGGAGCGGCGAGAAGGGATCCGGCACATTCCGGGAGGCGACGTGGGATGAGGCCCTGAAGCTGATCGCCCTCCGTTGGCGGAAAATCATAGCCACCCACGGCGCAGAGGCGATCCTCCCCTACTCCTACGCAGGCACCATGGGCCTCATTCAGCGCAATGCCGGCCATCCCTTCTTCCATTACCTGGGGGCCTCGCGCCTCGACCGGACCATCTGCGCGCCGGCAAAAGACGCCGGACTGAAAGCCGTGCTTGGTGATACGCCCGCGCCCGATCCCGACGAAGTGCTCGGAAGCGACCTGATCATTCTGTGGGGCATCAACGCCGCCGCCACGAGCATTCACTTCCTCCACCGCTCCAACCGCGCCAGGAAAAAAGGCGCCCGCGTATGGCTGATCGACACCTACGCCACCCACACGGCCCCTGCCGCGGACGAAGTTTTCCTCATCAGACCCGGAAGCGACGGAGCCCTGGCACTAGGCCTGATGCACGTTCTGGAACGGGATGGGCTTGCGGATCTTCAATTCCTTCGGGAGAGGACGCAGGGATGCGAAAGGTTTTCACGGGAGGTGCTCACGGCCTGCACCCCTCAGTGGACGGCTGAACTGACTGGGCTTCCGGCGGAAACCGTCGTGCGGCTTGCCCATGAGTATGCCGCGGCAAAAGCCCCTTTCATCCGGCTTGGAAGCGGCCTCTCCCGCTACGGGAACGGGTCCATGACCGTGCGAACCATAGCCGCCCTCCCTGCATTCGTCGGCGCTTACGGCAAGCGCCACGCCGGCCTCCTTGGGAGCACCTCCACCGCCGGCGCCTTCGCCATGAACGAAGTGCTGCGGGAGGACTTCATGAAGCAGCCTACGCGGGTGGTCAACATGAACCGCCTGGGGCACGCGCTGAACGACCTGTCCGATCCGCCGGTGATGAGCCTCTACGTCTACCATTCCAATCCCGCGGCGATCACTCCCGACCAGAACGCGGTGCTGCGCGGCCTCGCCCGCGAGGACCTGTTCACCGTTGTCCACGAGCGGTTCATGACCGACACCGCCCGCTGGGCCGACGTGCTCCTTCCCGCCACCTCGTCGCTGGAGCACCCGGACATCTACCGCGCCTACGGGACGTACTGCATTCAGCGGGCGAAAGGGGCGATCCCGCCGGTGGGGGAGAGCCGTTCCAACTGGGAGGTGTTCGCCGCCCTGGCAGAAGAACTGGAGTTCCATGAGCCCTTCTTCCGCCGGAGCGCCGAGGAACTGATCGACCGCCTCCTTCAGAGGGCATCGCCGCTGCGGGAGGGGATAGACACGACGGGCCTTGAAGAGGGAAAAGGAGTTCTGCTCAATGTGCCGCCGTGGCCGCCGGCCCGCTTCGTCACACCTTCCGGCAAGATCGAGATACTGAACGAATCGGAGAAGGAGCCGCTGCCGCGTTACATCGCTCCCCACGAAGAGAACGGTAAATATCCGCTGCGGCTTATGACCGCGCCGAACCCGTTTGCCCTCAATGCCTCCTTCTACGAGCGGGACGACCTGCGCAGAAAACAGGGAGTCATGCAGCTAAAGGTAAACCCGGAGGAAGCCGACCGCCGCGGGCTGGCACACGGCGACCGCGTCATCGCCTTCAACTGCCAGGGAGAAGTGACATTCATCCTGGAAACGACGGAAGCGGTGCCGCCGGGGACGGCAGTGGCGGAAGGGGTCTGGTGGCTCGAATTCGCCCCCGGAAGCCGCTCGGTAAACGCCCTCACCTCCCAGCGCCTGACCGACCGGGGCAACGGCAGCACCTTCTACGACAACCGCATCGATATCCGGCGCGAGTGACGCGCATTCGCACACTGAAGGACCTGCACCCGAGCGGTAAGCGCGCCGTGCAATTCCCGAACGATACGCCGGTAGCAGCAAAAAAATAAGATCTAGGATCTCATTGGAAGTGACAACCGAATCAAATATGGATCAAGACATCATTCAAAGATTAAATTTCGCGTTGCCTGCTGTCCGCTCCTGGATCGAGAAAACCCTGGAGGATCATAAGCATAATGGTGTACCGGTCATCACCCTGGGCTTTTCAAGACTGGAAAAGGTATTTTCTTCCGACCTATTGAAGAGAGCCAAGGTGATAGCGGTAACAGAGAAAATACCTTACCCCCCTGTCAGCAGCATGGGCCTGCCTGAATTGCAACAGATGGAAACCACACCTTTTTCAGGCATTACTTTCAAAGACACCTTCTTTGTCAGGGAAGACATGATGCATTCTGAAAGCATTCATTTCCATGAATTGGTGCATGTTGTCCAGTGGGATCAGCTTGGAGTAAATAACTTTCTGCTGGCATATGCGGCGGGCCTTATCCAGTTCGGTTATGAAAATAGTCCCTTCGAACAGATGGCCTACAAGCTTCAGCGGGATTTAGATTCCGACAACCTGTCGACCGGCCTTGAGGATCTGATACGTGTAAACACCGGCGCGATATGGGCCGGCCTGGCTCATCTTTTCAAAGAAACATCAGCAGGGGACCACTGACAGATAGACAAAACCCCTGCGATCTCCCCGGCCCATTCAGCTCATACCTGCAATCAGAAAGCGATGCCATGGCTCTACTGCGAACATTCACAAAGCTCCTTCTTTTAGCAGCATTCACCGCCTCAACCGCGGCGCAGTCTGCAGCTGCGGAGCCTGCCGGGCAGAACGCGATGCGCCTGGTCGACCTCGTCAAGCCCCACCAACGAGAGGCGCTGGCCATCCGTTTCATGGTGCAGGTGTCGCCGATCCCGCTGCCGGAAGGTGTCTCAGGGTGTACGGTGGCAAAGGCCACTCCGGCATTGAAAGATTATTTCGCCCGCCTTTATTCCGACCACCTCGATGAGGCTTCGCTGCGTGATGCGGTTACCTTCTTCGAGAGCAAGGAGGGCAGTGCTGCGGTAGAAACCGGCCTTCAGCACGAGGAGAAGATCTACACGTCAGCGGCGAAGGGAGAAACGATTGCCGGCGAAGAGCCGGAGTATCCGCCGCAGATACGCAGGGCGCTGGAGACTTTCAGCGCCACGACGGCAGGCAAGGCGCTTACGGGAAAAGAGGAGCTCTCATCACGGCAGCCTTTCAGGAGCGAGATCACGGACATCCGGGATACGGCGCTGGGCGACTGCATCCGGGAACTGGCGGTCCGGAAATCCCCAGAGGCGCCGTAGCGGGAACGACCTGACCGGGAGACCTTGAATGGACCAAATCTCCCGGCGTTACATCAAGAGCAGCCTACATGACAAAACATCTTGCAAAGGGACTGCTTCTTGCGGTTTTTTTCTTATCCTTCTCCATCAGCCCCATTGGCGCTTCCGGCGAGCAACCCGAAACAATGGGGGCAAAACTCGTGGCGCCCGTTGAAGGGGCGCTGAAGTATCCATTCACGAAGGACGAATCCATCCGCTGCGGCAGGTGGCGAAAGGGCTCCCAGGATTACCCCTATTTCGGGGCTCCGAGGGACCGGAACCGTCGCCGTCACGCGGGAGTCGACCTTTACCCGGTGGGGGGTGCCGGTTCACCGGTCAGGGCCGTGGCCGATGGGACCATCATCAAGATTGCCCCCTTCTATACACGGGCAAACGGAGAGGTCACCTACGCTGTTCTTGTTGATCATCATGATTTTGTAGCCAACTATGCCGAGCTTCTAAAGCCGGACATCAAGGCCTCGGCACCTGTCCGGCAGGGAGAGGTGCTCGGCAGGGTGAGCGGGACGAAGCAGCTTCATTTCGAAATGTACACCCGAGGCACGAAAGACTGGTCGAAATGGTACGGCGAGAGACCTGCCAACCTTATCGACCCTACAGATCTCCTGAAAATGCTACTGATGGGACAGGCAAGCGCGGAGGGGCAGGCCCCGCTTTCCCGCCCCTCCCCTTAGAGGAAAGGAACTTCCATGCTCGGCTCTCTTACCCTTATCCTCGTCTGCCAGCTTGTCGGAGAAGTCATCACGAGGCTTGCAAAACTCCCCGTTCCAGGCCCGGTAATCGGCATGGTGCTGCTCTTCTGCGGCCTGGCCTTCTGCCCCCGGAGAATGCCGGATGAGGTCGAAAAGGTCGGCGGCTTCCTGCTCCGTTACCTGGCTCTGCTCTTCGTCCCCGCCGGGGTAGGGGTCATTACGCACCTCGACCTTCTTATGAAATCATGGGCGCCGATTTCCGGCGTGATCATCATCGGGACGCTGGCGACCATTGCGGTAACGGCGCTGGTCATGCAGTTTCTCAATCGCCGGTTGCCCTCCGAGCGGGAAGGGAGCGGAGAATGACCGGGGAAGTACAGGATGCCTGGCTTTACCTGTCGTCAACCCCCCTGTTGTGGCTGACCCTGACCCTGATCGCTTACCAGATCGGCACCTGGATATTCCGCAGGTTCGACTGTCACCCGTTGCTGAATCCGGTACTGACAGCGATCGTTGCGCTGGTCGTTCTGCTGAAGGTAAGCGGCATCGATTACCAGACCTATTTCAAGGGAGCGCAGTTCATTCACTTTCTGCTGGGCCCTGCAACGGTTTCCCTGGCAATCCCCCTCTACCGGGAGATCACGATAATCAGGAAGTCTTTCGTACCGATCATCGCTTCGCTGGCAGTGGGCTCCGCAGCTGCCGTCATCAGCGCGGTGGGTATCGCCTGGGCGCTGGGGGGCGAAAACCTGATACTTCTTACCGTCGCTCCGAAGTCGGTCACCACCCCCATCGCCATGGGGATCTCAGAGCAGATCGGCGGGCTGCCTTCATTGACGGCTGTGGTGGTCGTTCTCACCGGCATAACCGGTGCCGTAGGGGGAGATTTCATCCTGAACCGCCTGAGAGTCAAAGACGATAAGGCCCGCGGCATGGCTCTCGGCGTCGCCTCGCACGGCGTCGGAACCGCTCATGCCATTCAGAGGAGCCGGTCCGCCGGTGCTTTTGCTGCGCTGGCGATGGCGCTGAACGGGCTCTTCACAGCTCTGTTGCTGCCTTTGCTGGCCGGCCTGATCCGGTAAATCTCCCTGCAGGAATGCTCCCCCATATCCCGAAGCGAAGATAGCCCGATCTGATCTCCTTCCCCGAAAACGGCTTTATCCGGCTCCGGATGTGTGGTAATAATCGCACCCGGAGACAAATTCCATATGGGTTGGAGAGAAAGATGTCGATCGACGTTCTATTGAAGAAGGCCCACGAGAAGCACCGCCAGAAGAAGTACGAAGCAGCCGCGAAATTTTACAGGGAAGCCCTCGAAATCGACCCGGAGAACCTGGACGCCAACTATCTCCTGGGGACGGTTTTCGCCGAAACGGGCAAAGCCTCCGAGGCCGAGCCGTACCTGGTCAAGGCGGCGGAACTCGACCCTTCATCCCCATACATAAAGATCAACCTGGGCAACGTATACAAGCTTCAAGGGGACTTCGAGAAGGCGCTGGAACAGTTCAGAGGAGCCCTCTCCCTCGATGACAATCTGATGCCCGCTCATTTCGGCATCGCCACCATTCTGGCGAAAACCGCGGACAAGGTCGAAGAGATGGTGGAGCATGTGAACCGGGCGTTGAGCATCAATCCGAACATCCCGCAGTTGCACTACCTGATCGGGAAAGTCCTTGCCAGGGACGGCAAGAACGAAGATGCGATACTTGCCTTCAAGAATGTCGTCATCCTTAACCCGGCTTTCCCCGATATCAACTTCGATATCGGGATGTGCTTCCTGAAAATGGGCAGGAACCAGGATGCCGTGGCGGCGCTCAGGAAGGCGGTGAAGAAGAATCCTTCATCCGTCCGATGCCGCTACTACCTCTGCGCAGCCGAGGGCAAAACCCCCGATCCGGCTTTGCAGCAGGCGTTTGCGGAACTTCAGGGCGAGAACGTGGATTCAGGCGCTGAGTAATCTAGATAAAAAGGACAGGTCATGGGATTTTTCAACAAGATGTTCGGAAGGAACGGAGAAACCGACGACAGCGCCGCTGAAGTTTCCGGCGCCGACTTTGTAACGGCCCTGCAGATGCACCTGCGCGGCGAGCTGGACCCCGCCCTCGCTGCCTATGAAAGCTTTGCCGAAGACTCGCCCCATGACAACCTGGCACCCTTTTTTGCCTCGGCGCTGAAGGCCGCCAAGGGAAATCTCGCCGAGGCCACCGAAGATCTGCGCTCCCTCAGCCGGCGTGTCTCCTCAGATGGAGCCACCATTTCCCGCGCCGTTGCACAGGACCTGGTCGCCCTGCTGGAAGAAGAACCTTTGATCAAGGAACCCGATGTAGCGGAGATCGTCATCTCCTTCGGCGACCGTCTCAAGGCCCAGGGGCTTCTTCAGGAAAGCGCGGTCTGTTTCGAGATAGCCGCAGGCATTCTTCCGGACCATGCCAGCGTTCTCCACAAGCTCGGGGATACCCTTCACGACCTGCGCATTTACGAATACGCCGAAGCCGTGCTTCAGGAGGCCCTCAGGCACGCGCCGAACCACTGGGACTCGCTGTACACCTACGCCGTGCTGCTCCAGGACCTGGGACGCTTCGATGAGGCTATCACGCACTACGAGAAAGCAGTCAGGCTCAATCCGGACCATGTGAAGTGCCGGAACAACTACGGCGCAGCGCTCATGATGGCGGGAAGGCTCGAGGACGCCCTCGCCCAATGCACCGTTGCGGCGGAACTGGACCCCGGCTTCCCGCTTGCGAAGATCAACCTCGGCAACATCAATCTGCTCATGGGGAACCACCAGGAGGCCCGGCGCTGTTTCCGGGAAGCAACCTCGCTGGACGGCTCTCTCGCCCTGGCCCACTTCGGGCTCGGGTCGGCGGAACTGTCGGGAGGCGATACACAGCGAGCCCGGGAGTCTTTCCTGAAGGCCATCGAACTCAACCCGGAATTTCCCGATTTTCATCACGCCATGGGAAAACTTCTCGCTCGTGACGGCAACCCGGAGGCGTTCTCCTACTTTGCGGCGGCAGTCGAGTTGAACGGCAGCCTCAGGGACCTTCGCAAGGATTTCGGACTTGCCTGCCTGCAGATGGGGCGGCGGGAGGAAGGGCTTGAACACCTCAGGATCGCACTCGAGCAGAACCCGGAAGATGCCGAGGTTCGCGGTATTCTTTCATCGGCAGATGATGAGGGGAGAGATCAGTGACCGTTGCGAAACCCATTCCGCCTGCACCTGAAGAACTTGCCCTTATCATCATCCGGAGGGATGGTTTTGCGAGCTCGGAGCCGGGTTCAATACTCGCAAACAACGGCCGTGCCTGGCGCTACCAGGATGACGGCCTTTCGGAAGTGCCCTGGAGCGAGTATGAGCGAGCCACCGGCAGTGACGACCAGAAAGACTGGCCCCCCTATACGATTACCTTCGCAGTCTCTCCGTTGTCCGCCGACAACACGCTGACCATGGAGGTGTATGCTCTTTACGACGCGGGGATAATCGAAGGGTCCCGCGGGGGGGCTGACACGATCTGGACACTGAAATATCAGGATGAAACCTGGCAAGTCATGGATATCGAGTACTCGATGTTCGACGACTAGCCAATGATGAACGCACCGCAGGCGTCAGGCCTTGCGTGCAGCCGCGCCCGCTTCGTTGCGGCCCGCTAAACCTTTCACAACTCCCCCCGAGGAACTTCCCGAGAAGGCGCACAGATGTCTAATGCTGGATGGCCCGTCGGCCCTGAAACCGTACAAATGCTGGAGTTGGGGCATCCCTGGATCATAGCCGACAGCCATACGAAAAAATGGCCCTCCGGCCGCCCCGGACAGCTTATAGAGCTCACGGACAACCAGGGCCGCTTCCTTGCCACAGCCCTTCTCGACCCGGGAGAGCGGATCGTGGCGCGGGTGCTGGGGCGCGAGCGGCTTCGTCTCGACCGGCGCCTGGTGCAGCAGCGGCTGGCGTCGGCGTTCCGGCTGCGCGATGAGCATGCCATCCTCGGAGAGACCACTGCCTACCGCCTGGTGAACGCGGAGGGTGACGGCCTCCCCGGCCTCACCGTGGACCGCTATGGGGAGTATCTCATGGTCCAGCTCTACACCGCGGCGTGGCGCCCTCACCTGCCGCTGGTGACTCAGGTGCTGCAGGAGATGCTGCAGCCTTTCGGCATCTACGAAAAATCCCGGCCACAGAAGACACGCGAGCTGGAGGCCGTAAGCGAGAGCAAGCGCTACGGCAAGCTGCTGGCCGGCATTGCCGCACCCGACCGGCTGACGGTCAGGGAAAACGGTCTCGATTTTCTCGTCAGCCTGGAGCAAGGGCTCAACACGGGGCTGTTCCTCGACCAGCGCGCCAACCGTCGAGACCTGATGCAGAGGGTAGCGGGAAAGCGGGTCCTCAACCTCTTTGCCTACACCGGCGCCTTTTCGGTGGCCGCAGCAGCCGGCGGCGCGACTCTCGTGACAAGCGTCGACGCATCCCCGGCCTACACCGACAGGGCGAGAGCTAACTTCAGCGCGAACCGGCTGAATCCGAAACGACATGAGTTCATCGTCGGGGACTGCCTGGCTGCACTGGTGGAAATGGGCCGCCAGGGGAAACGTTACGACATCATCCTGCTCGACCCCCCATCCTTTTCCACAACAGGCAAAAGCCGCTTCACCACCAAGGGGGGAACCTCGGAAGTGGTGGCCGCAGCCCTGCCGCTCCTGGAGGACGGCGGGTTGATTATCGCCTCCTCCAACCACCAGAAGGTAGATGTCGCGGACTACCTGAAGGAGATACGGCGCGGAGCACTGCAGGCAGGAAGCCACCTGCGGGTCATCGCCCTCCATGGGCAGCCGGCGGACTTCCCCTACCCGGTCACATTCCCCGAGGGGCGGTACCTCAAGTACGCCATCTGCGTTAAGGGCCTTTAGAAGGTTGTTGAAAAACAGCCATCTCGCCGCCGTCCTCAAAAGCCGCCGTGTGCGGCGTAGCGCAGCTACGCCTCCGTGGGGCTTTCTGCGGGTGCGACGATCTGGCTGTTTTTGAACAACCTCAGTTTTTCAACGAAGTTTACTAACGTCTATAGTTTAGAGACATCGCCAGAGCGCAAGGCAATAAACGAGATGACTGTCTTTCAACACCCGTCAAGAAGGTGATACATGCGTATAGCGGTAGTCGGAGCCGGTGCCTTGGGGCTCTATTACGGGGCGCTGTTGCAAAAAAGCGGCGAGGATGTCCATTTTCTGCTGCGGCGGGATTACGACGCCATCACCCGGCAGGGTCTGAAAGTCTTCTCGATCGACGGCGACTTCGCCCTGCCCCACGTGCAGGGATACCGGAAGCCCCAGGAGATAGGCCCCGTCGACCTTGTGCTCGTAGGGCTCAAGACCTTTGCCAACGACAGGTATGCCGAGCTGATACCGCCCCTGGTCGGCGAGTCGACCCTCATACTGACCCTGCAGAACGGGCTCGGAAACGAAGAGGCGCTGGCGGAGCTGTTCGGCAGGGAACGGATCGTCGGCGGCGTGGCGTTTCTCTGCTCCAACCGTGGGGAGCCGGGAGAGGTGCATCACCTGGGAGCAGGAAGGATTGTCCTGGGGGAGTACCTGAACATGGACCGGGAACGGGTGAATCGGCTGGTAGCGATGTTCGTGAAGGCTGGGGTAGACTGCCGGGCGACGGATGACCTGAAGCGGAGCCGCTGGGAGAAACTCGTCTGGAACATCCCCTTCAACGGGCTCTGCGCCCTCCTGCAGCAGACGGTCGACATGCTTCTCGCTCAGGATGCATGCCGGAGCCTCGTGCGGGATATCATGCTGGAGGTGATAACAGGCGCCAATGCACAGGGGCTTACCAGGCCGATCTCTGCCGGATATGCGGAGAGCATGCTTGAATTCACCGACAGGATGGGGGAGTACAAACCCTCCATGCAGATCGACGTGGAGGAGGGGCGACAGTTGGAGATAGCCTCGATTCTGCGAACCCCCCTCGCGTATGGACGTGAGCGCGGAATAGAGATGCCCCGGGTGGAAATGCTGGCGACCCTGCTGGAACAGAAGGTGCTCCTGCCATCGCGTCCGGCCTAGCATCCCGCTGCAGGCAGGAAGCTCTCCCCTCCTCCTTCCGCACTGAAGTTCTTTCCATCACCATGGGTGCATGGCCTTCATACCACCCTCCCCTGATTTTCCAGCTCAGCACGTTGGAGCCCCGTAAATATCTCCCCCCGGAAGTCTCAAGTTTTTGCCCGGTGCAGCAGAGGCTGCTCTCTCCCCTTTGCTATACTTGTAGTAGTCCATGCAACGAGAAAGGAGAGATGTATGAACTACAGAAAAATCGCCACCGCCCTCGGGTGGTTCAGCATCGGCCTCGGGGTTGCGGAAATCATGGCATCGGGGAAGATAGGCAAGGCATTACGAATGGAGAAACGTGAGGGGCTTCTGCGGACGTACGGTCTGCGGGAGATAGCGACGGGAATAGGGATTCTCACCCAGCAGAGACAGGCACCGTGGCTGTGGGCGCGGGTTGGGGGAGACCTGCTCGACCTGGCGACCCTGGGGACCTCCGCCGCCAAAAGCGGCTCGAAAGCACCCGTGGTCGCTGCCGCAGCTGTCGCCGGTGTGACGGCGCTGGACCTGCTATGCGGTCAGCGGCTCTCTGCCCGGGTGTAGGAACTGGTCACGAGGCATATCATCATATAAAGGCGCAGAGTGACGAAAACACGCGATCCCTCTGCGCCCGGCGCCTCCGGAGGCAGGAGGCCCGGAGGAAGCCGCTGAGCCGGGTTCACGCTGGTCCAGTTTTCTCATGACCACCAAAGGAGGACCAGCGTGAAGTCGGAAAAGAACACGTTTGGGTCGCCCCCCTCCTCCAGATCGCTTCATCGCGCGTTACCACCAGCTGCCATGTCTGGGTATCCGGTTCGGGGCGCTTTGCGGCGAAGGCGTTCGGTGTAAGCACGGCAATGCACCAGGAGGGAGAAGGATCTCTCACCGATTCGTACTTTATTGCCTCTACCCCCGCATCCCTTGCGGTACGTGCGAATTGCTGGGTCGCGGTATAATCGTGAGGGTCTGTCCACCTAGCCGAATCAGCGTCGAAAGGGGACGCCCTCAAGTCAATGCCCTTACCGTCGAGCCTGACACTGAAAGCGGTATGCTGTGCCGGTCCGAGGCGCTCCAGCCCCGCTGTTTCCTGAAGGAACCTCCAGCGCCAGAAGGCAACCTCTGCCGAAGCAGTTCTTACGGATTCCGCCGCATAAAACACTCCGGGATCGGATGTAGCCCGGAACCGTGACCCGGGAGGGACCGGCACGTAACGGAAAGGAGCGGCCAGCAGGTAGTCGAGGTCACGGACCTCCGCCGGCACCGGCGGCTTGCTCTCCTCGAGGATTTCCTCCAGTAGATCCTGCTCCGCAAGTGTATCGACAAGCTTCATCGTAGATGCAACGTGCTGCGCCTCCACCATCCGCCACACGATGTCCGTGAGACGACGGCTGTTAGACGACAGCGCGTCTGGCGTCCAGGTAGTTGACGACACGAACCAGCCCCTCCGTGGTGGTGATCAGGTCCAGCGGCTTCTGATCCGCCAGCGCCCGGTTCTCGCTCGTCAACCAAAGACGTGCATCCTCCGTCATCCCACCGACTATCGCATCGAGGGACCGGAACAACCGGACCAGCAAGACCGCGAATTCCCATTCCTTCTTCTCCGGCGAAAGAGAGTAGGAGCCGGAATAGATGCGGGACATGGTGGCGGCGCTCACTCCGAGAATGCGTGCGAGTTTTGCCTGGGGAAGATCCAGTTGCGCTGCGGCCCTGACGAGTGCTTTCGACAGTACGGCAGCCTTGCCGAGAGCTTCGGCTCCTGGTTTGCGGCGGGCCTGAGGCATAGCTCCCTCCTTCTTGCTGCAGAAATATTATCGGATATATATTTCTACAGCAAGGAAATATTGGATAAACGAGATAAAAAACGGCGACCGTGGGGTCGCCGAATTACATCTTTTTGAAACGATATAGGCGGTTCGGGCTGCGGAACAGCAGCAGGAGAGGTTCTCAGCCGGTTGCCCCAACACGTTGCAGCGTCTCCACCACCTCGCAAAGCGGCAGCCCCACCACATTGCTGTACGAGCCGTCGATCTTCCGGACCATGTAGGCCGCGCCCCCCTGGATGGCGTAGGCTCCCGCCTTGTCGAAAGGGCACCCGGTAGCTATGTATGCCCCTATCTCCGTTTCGCTCAGTTGCTTGAAATAGACTCTGGTAGATACTGAATCGGTGACGCAGGTGTTCTTCTCACTGTCGAAGACGGTATACCCGGTGATCACCTCGTGGGAAATGCCCGACAGTTTTCGGAGCATCCGGAAGGCGTCCGCCTCATCCTTCGGCTTCCCCATGATCTCGCCTTCGCATACGACGACGGTGTCTGCGCCGATGAAGAATCGCCCGGGACTTCGGCCGGCCACCTCGCACGCCTTCTCCCGTGAGAGCCGCTGAACGTGGTCTGCCGGAAGTTCGCCGGGAAGCGGTGCCTCGTCTATATCTCCGGGCACGACAATGAAGTTGATCCCGGCAGACTCAAGAAGTTCCGAGCGCCGCGGAGATGCGGACGCGAGGACGATGCTACTTTCGCTTTTCGGCATCCCGCTCTTTCCTTTCCTGCTCCCGCCGCCGGTAAAGCTCGGCCATGCGCTCCTGCTCCTCCCAATGCTTCTTCCAGTCCTTCTTCCGTACAAAATGGAGGAGAATGGCGCCGCCGGTGATCATGACCCCCCAGAAAATCTGCACCGCCTGGCCCGTGTAGATGCCGGACCCCAGAGAGAAGAGACCCATGAGAATCAGCAGGACCTGGATCGAAAAAAGCCTGCCGATGACGGAAATTTCCTGTTGCTGCTTGTCCTTGTCCACAAAGTGCTCCTTTCAGTCGCACAGGTTAAGGTTAAGGTTAAGGTTAAGGTTAAGGTTAAGGTTAAGGTTAAGGTTAAGGTTAAGGTTAAGGTTAAGGTTAAGGTTAAGGTTAAGGTT